>NZ_JANWTB010000006.1:0-385721 GCF_024919535.1 Lysinibacillus sp. A4
TATTGAAAACCTTTCACACAATTCATTGATAGAATAGTGACCTTCTTCGAACAATTGAAGGATATGTAGTTTCAACTCGAGTGGATGTTTGCTTCGCCCCATAAAAAATACTCCCCTTAGATAAACAGATTTTATTTTTTAATCTGTCTACCTAATAGGGAGCATATCAAATAATATGTCTGGTCTATTAATTTTAATTGGGGTGAAAGTTGTCATTCCAAGATAAGAAACTCTTTCTTTTTACTCACATTTTATTTAAATTCTAATTCTCCATCATAAGCCAGCATGCCGCCTTCAAGGTTTGTTACATCAAATCCTTGTGCCTCTAAGTAAGCACACGCATTGGCAGAACGAGCTCCAGCCTTACATACAATAATATATGGCTTTTGTACATCTAATTCCTCTAAACGTTCAGGGATAGTTCCGAGTGCAATATGTTGAGCACCTGGGATCATGCCATGTGCTACTTCATCCTCTTCACGTACATCGATAATATATAGGTCCTCATTTGCATCTAACAGATCTAATAATTGTGTTGTTTCCATTGTTTTCATAAACTTTGTCCTCCAAAATATCAAATTCCACTATCATTATAGCTTGTAGCAAAAAAAACAGCCAGTGTGAGAACACTAACTGTTTAACAAACTTATTATACTTCTGTCTCTAAAAACTCTATTTGTTTTGCTGGTACGAATGTAGAAATGGCATGCTTGTAGATTAGGTGCTGCTTATTTTCAGCATCAAGTAGTAATACTGTAAAATTATCATATGATTTCACAGTCCCTTTTAACTGAAATCCGTTTAACAGAAATACAGTTACAAAAACACTGTTTTTACGTAGTTGGTTCAAGAACGTATCTTGCAAATTGATTGATTTCATCAAATAGCCTCCCTACTAACTTTCTACCTCTTCATACCTATAGTAGCACGTTCTACCAATTTATCAATTAGTAATTTTTAGAAATTTTTCTTTATTCTTATAATCGATCATCCGGCGTAATAAAATGGACATCCATTTTATTACGGAAATAAGTAAGCTGTCTTTTTGCATAGCGACGGGAATTTTGTTTTAAGCTATCAAGGGCTTCCTCTAGGGTACATTTGCCATCTAAATAATCATATAATTCTTTATACCCGATGGCTTGTATAGACTGCACTCCACGGATATTCTGCTGCCATAATCCCTTCACCTCTTGCAGAAGACCATTTTCCACCATTAAATCAACACGACGATTAATACGGTCATATAGCACGTCACGGGACATGTTTTGACCTAGCCCTAAAATAACATGGTCGTAAAGGGGTACTTCCCCTCGATTTTGCGCTTCCGCTGCTTTTGATACACCGCTTAATTCCAGCATTTCTAATGCACGAATCACACGACGTGTATTGTTTGGATGGATTGTCTCCGCTGTTTGAGGGTCTAGTTGTTTTAATTTGTCATGCATTGCCTCTGGGCCAAGCTTTGCTAATTCCTCATAGTAGGCTTTTCGTGCTTCTTCATCTACTTTTTCATCAGTAAATTGGAAATCATAGAGGACAGCTTGTACATATAAGCCAGAGCCTCCTACTATTATAGGTAATTTTTGACGAGATTGAATTTCCGCGATCTTCGCACGTACTAATCTTTGATAATCTGCTACCGAAAAAGATTCTGTAGGCTCTAAAAAGCTTAGTAAATGATGAGGGACACCCTCCATCTCTTCTTCGGTAATTTTAGCTGTCCCAATATCGAGCCCTTTATAAACTTGCATGGAGTCACCATTAATGACTTCACCATTATATTTTTTTGCTAGTTCAATGCTTAATGCCGTTTTACCAGAGGCAGTCGGCCCCACTATTGCTACGACCTCTGCCTGCTGCAATTTAGTTTCTATCATATTTTTCTAACCACCGTAATAAAACTTGAAAGACCGCTTCTTGATTGTCTTCATTTAAAATTTCATGCCGTTTATCCTCGAATAAATAAACTGTTACATCCTCTATACCCACCGCTGCTAACTGTTCAGCAACTTTATAAACACCTAGACCCTGCTCACCTACTGGATCTTTACTGCCACTAATCAAGAGAATAGGGAGGTCTTTTCTTACTTTTACTATTTCTTTTTTACGATTTAGTGTGGCAAAGCCAGTTGTCAAATCCACGAAAAATTGGTTTGTTGGAATAAAGCCACAATAGGGATCATCGATATACTTTTGCACCTCTTGTTGTACTGAGCATAACCAATCATAGGCAGTCCTCGGATTGGTAAATTGCTTATTAAAGCTACCAAAGCTCAATTGATTTAACAGCTTACTTTCAGTTTCTTTGCCTAGTCCCTTAGCTAAAGCCTTGGCTATTAGGTTTCCTACAGCATGCAAGGCAGTCACATTTCCAGTGCCACAGAGAATAACATTATCTACTTGCTCTCCGTATAATTGAATATAGCGTCTAGTAATGAAAGAACCCATACTATGGCCAAAGAGAATAAATGGTACATTCGCGTATGGTACGTGAAGTTGTGTAATCACTTCATGAGCATCTTTTACAACACGCTCAAAGCCGTTTTCTTCAGCAAAAAAGCCCAATGTCCCATTATAGGCTGCCGTTTCACCATGCCCACGGTGATCGTGCATCGTCACAACATAGCCTGCTGCGTTGAGTGTTTTCGCAAATGGTAAATAGCGACCGCTGTGCTCTGCCATGCCATGCAAAATGTGAATATGTCCAATACATGGCGTTGAAGGCTCCAATGTTCGCGTGAAGACAAATTGTTCATCCGACATTTGAATATAACGCTCCATCCCTTACTCCCCTTCTTTCGCAAAATTTGTTGCATCGTTAATGGCTTGCTCTAATTCAGCAATATATCTATTTTTTTGCTCCTCTGTATAATTTAAGCGTTGTTGCATCACCTGAATCACTTGCTGTTTATAAAGCTTTACTGCTTCAATATCGAAGTATAATAAACCAGTCCGACGGATAAAGAAGTCGCTTGGTGTATAGACCATTTCGGCTTCAATGCCATACAGTAGCATCGCATGTAAAGCAAGAGGCATTGTACTACCATGTTCATGTAAAAATTTCACCCGATCAAATAAGGCATCTACATTCGTACCATACTTTTGTACGAGATGCTTGGCTTCATCATAATTTAAGCCATATTGTACGCCTTCACGTGCTTTATAGGCAATATAGTCATGGAAATTAATAGCGTTGATTCCCTTTGCACCAGAAAGTGCAAGCTCGCGTGTTAAACAGGCACTTGCATGCTTGTAGCGACGAGTCTTTACAATTTTATCTACAATCGTTTCAGCCATTTGGCGATAGCCCGTAAGCTTGCCACCCGCAATCGTCATTAAACCACTTGGCGCTGTCCAAATTTCATCTTTCCTTGAAATTTCTGATGGATCCTTACCTTTTTCATAAATCAGAGGTCGGACGCCTGCCCAAGAGGATTCAATTGTGTTCCTTGTGATAGTAGCAGTTGGAAAGACCTTTTTAGCAGCCTCAATTAGATAATCCACATCTTGCTGTGTTGCCACTGGATGTACAGGGTTACCTTCATAGACAGTATCCGTAGTCCCTACATAGGTTTTGCCATCTCGTGGAATAGCAAAGGCCATACGACCATCAGCCATATCAAAATAAACCGCTTGCTTTAGCGGAAAATCCTTTTGATTGAAGACAATATGTACGCCCTTTGTTAGACGTAATTGCTTGTTATCTGCAACTTTATCTTTTTGTCGTACGTCATCAACCCATGGCCCCGTTGCATTCACAATTTGTGCGGCATGGACATTGAGCATTTTCCCCGTCACATGATCCCTCACTTTAATGCCAACAAGCTTTTTCTTTTCGTAGATAAATTCCGTCATTTCAGCATAATTGAGGCAAAGCGCTCCATATTCTACAGCCTTTTTTAATACTTCAATTGTTAGACGAGCATCATCTGTACGGTATTCTACATAGTAGCCACCACCGACTAAGCCATCTTGATTAAGTAAAGGCTCTAATGCCAGGGTTTCCTGAGCATTTAACATCGTTCTACGTTCATGTTTTTTGACGCCTGCCAAGCGGTCATAGACCTTTAATGCCATAGATGTTGTGAAGGGACCGAGTGATCCCTTTTTATATAAAGGTAATAGCATTTTTTCAGGCGTTGTGACATGTACAGCATTATCATAAACAATTTCACGCTCTCGCCCTACTTCAGCTACAACGCCTACATCAAATTGCTTTAAATAACGTAGACCACCGTGAATTAATTTGGTTGAACGGCTCGACGTACCAGCTGAAAAATCCTGCATATCAATTAATGCGACAGAAAGGCCTCTTGATGCGGCATCTAATGCAATTCCTGCACCTGTAATACCACCACCAATGACTAATACGTCAAAGCTATAGTGCTCTAGATAATATAAAATATTTGGTCGCTGCTCAAATGAAAACATACCTTTCTCCCCCAATAGCTATGATTTAAAAATTCGTGTTGCCTCTACAGCCTTCTGCCATCCTGTGTACAGAGCTGTGGCTTGTTCTTCATTCATGTGAGGTTGATAGGTTTCCCCACTCACCCATAATGCAGATAAAGCCTCTTGGTTTGGCCAGAAGCTTGTTGCCAGCCCCGCTAAATAGGCTGCACCGAGTGCTGTTGACTCATTCAGTTTTGCTAGCTCTACTTGTAGCTGTAAAACATCACTTTGGAACTGCATTAAAAATTGATTTTTGACAGCTCCACCATCTACACGGAGTACTTCAATCGGAGTACCTGCTGCTTCTTCCATTGCATCTAGTACATCTTTCGTTTGATAGGCTAATGATTCTAGTGTTGCTCGAATAAAATATTCTTTTGATGTTCCACGTGTTAACCCAAATATGGCGCCACGTGCATCTGTATCCCAGTAAGGGGTACCGAGTCCAACAAAGGCAGGGACAACATAAACCCCATCGGTATGATCTACTTTTCTAGCATAGGATTCAGAATCCTCTGCTGTACGAATCATCCTAAGTCCATCGCGTAGCCATTGAATAGCTGATCCTGCTACGAATACACTACCTTCCAATGCATAGGTTACTGTCCCATCTATTCCCCACGCAATGGTTGTTAATAAACCATTTTTTGATGTCACAGCCAGCTTTCCTGTATTTAATAGCATAAAGCAGCCAGTGCCATACGTGTTTTTAGCCATTCCTTTGGTAAAACAAGTTTGTCCAAAAAGTGCGGCTTGCTGATCACCCGCAATCCCAGCTATCGGAATTTTTTCTCCAAAAAATATACTTGGAGCCGTTTCTGTATATATTTCTGATGAATTTCTCACTTCTGGAAGCATGGACATTGGGATAGCTAAAAGCTCGCAAAGTTCCTCATCCCACTTCAATTCATGAATATTGTAGAGCATTGTTCGAGCTGCATTTGAATAATCGGTCACATGAGCCTTTCCCTTTGATAATCGCCAAACAATCCATGAATCAATCGTCCCAAATAATAAATCTCCATCTTCTGCCTTTTCACGAGCGCCTTCAACATTATCTAAAATCCATTTAATTTTTGTCGCTGAAAAATAAGCATCTAAGCGTAGCCCTGTCTTTTGCTGAAAATGTTCTTCCTGTCCTTGTTCTTTTAAGGTATTCACAATGTCCTGTGTTTGGCGTGATTGCCAGACAATCGCATTGTAAATTGGCTGACCTGTGTGTTTATCCCACACCACTGTTGTTTCGCGCTGATTGGTAATGCCGATCGCATGAACCTCACTTGCTTCATGGCCACTTTCGGTTAACACTGCCGCAATAACGGACAAGATAGAACCCCATATTTCATTGGCATTATGCTCTACCCAGCCAGCCTTTGGAAAAATTTGTTGAAATTCTTTTTGTGCTACATGAACAATTTGACCTTTTTTATCAAATAAAATGGCTCTTGAACTTGTCGTTCCTTGATCAATCGCTAAAATAAATTCACCCATCCATTTTCCCCCTCTCCCTTACATAACCCGTTTAAACATTTTTTCCACTTCATATGATGTAAAGTGAATAAGCACTGGACGTCCGTGTGGGCATGTAAATGGATTATCTGCATTGCGTAAATCTCGTAGCAATGTTTCCATTTGCTCTTTTGTTAAATAATGATTGGCTTTGATTGACTTTTTACAGCTCATCATAATTGCGGCTGCCTCACGTAGTTTTTTGATATCAGCCTTTTTAGTTGTCAACACCTGTTCAATTAAATCCTCAATGATTTCCTGTTCCTCCCCTTGTGGGAACCAACTCGGATGCTCACGTACAACAAAAGATGACTGTCCAAATTCCTCTAAAAATACGCCTACAGCTTCTAATTCATGCCTGTGTTCTCGTAAGATCAGTGCTTCATCTGCTGCATAATGGAATGTAAGTGGTAACAATAATGCCTGACGTTCATGAGGATTAACTTGACCGACTTTTTCACGGAAGAATTCGTATTTAATACGTTCCTGAGCAGCATGCTGATCAATTAAATAAAAACCATCCTCCATTTGTGCGACAATGTATGTGCCATGGATTTGTCCCACTACTTCGAGTTCAGGAAAGGGTTCCTTCGTAGGCATCTCTTCCAATATTTCCGACTGTGCAGCTATTGTTACTTCATCAATTGTTTCAGCCTCTATTTGTGATGTAGGCTGCCAACTTTCCTCTCGAACCGTAGAAATAGGCTTAGGCTCAACTGTCTGTTCAAGATTGTTTTCTTGAATGGTTTGGACATCATATAATTTTTCTACGATGGCATTCATTTTCTCCACATCGATCTTCGGAGCAGGCTTCCAAATGTTTAATTGCTCAGTAGCTGGTTTAACTATTTTTTCTTTCTTTTCCATTTGTGGGACTCGAATAATGTTGCGTATTGTTTCACGAATGGTTTCCTCTATTAACTTTAAAAGCTCAGCCTCTTTACTTAAACGAATTTGATGTTTTGCAGGATGCACATTCACGTCTGTTAAGTAAGGATCACCCTCTATATATAGAACAACTATTGGGAAGCGCTCGATAGGTAAATACGTATGGTAAGCATCCACAATGGCCTTTTGTACTAAATAATGCTTGACCCAACGACCATTAACAAATAGAGACATATAGTTTTTAGAAGCACGTGTTACCTCTGGTAAGGATACAAAGCCAGAAATTCGATAATCATGTGACTCGCCTTGGAATGACACCATTTTCTTCGCATTATGTATTCCATAAATAGCTGCTAGCACTTGTTGTACATCTCCTCGGCCATTTGTTTGCAGTAGTTGTTGACCATTATGCAATAATCTGAATGCTATTTGTGGGTTACCAAGTGCGAGGCGATTCATCAGGTCTATTGTATGTCCTAGTTCGGTTTGAATGGTTTTCATATATTTTAAACGGGCAGGTGTATTAAAGAATAGCTGGGAGACTGTTAAATCAGTCCCTTTACGTAACGGACCAGGTTTATGAGTGAGGATATGTCCACCTTCAAGTTCTAAATGTGTTCCAGATTCACCATTTGATGTAATCAATGTCATTTTAGAAACAGAGGCAATGGATGCTAAAGCCTCACCACGGAAGCCAAGTGTTCGAATACGAAATAAATCATGTTCCTGATGAATTTTACTAGTAGCATGACGAGAGAATGACATTAGTGCATCCTCTTCATCCATACCGCTACCATTATCTATTACTTGAATAGAAGTGAGACCTGCTTCTAGTAAAAAAACATCAATGGACGTACTCCCAGCATCAATAGCATTTTCCACTAGCTCTTTGACAACAGAAGCTGGTCTCTCTACTACCTCTCCTGCTGCAATTTTATTGGATAGCCATTCGTCCATAATTTGTATGTTTCCCACTAACGTATCACTCCTTTATTTTTTAGCGTTCACTAGCTCTTGCTGTAGCTCATATAAAATATTCATTGCCTGCATCGGTGAAGTACCTAGAATATTTACCTTTTCTAATTTCTTTAGCACCTTTGTCTCGGCTGGGGAAATCGGTTCGTCTTCTGTAAATAAAGACATCTGTATTGGTTGTTCAGCTATCACCTGTGTTTCGGCAACTACTTCTTTCCCTGCCTCAAAGTTCTCAAGTAATACACGTGCTCTAGCTAAAATTTCCTCAGGTAATTGAGCAAGCTGTGCCACATGTATACCATAGGATTTATCAGCCGCTCCTTTTTTCACCTTATGCAGGAAAACGACCGTACCATTTTTTTCAGTGGCTGAAACATGGACATTTTGTAAACGTGGCAAATCCTTTTCAAGTGCTGTCAATTCATGATAATGCGTAGAAAATAACGTATTGGCTCCTATTTTGTCATGAATATATTCCATCATTGATTGTGCCAAGCTCATACCATCATAGGTCGATGTTCCACGTCCAATTTCATCAAATAGCATTAAGCTATTTTTTGTTGCATGCATAATAGCATGTTGCGATTCAAGCATCTCCACCATAAATGTAGATTGTCCTGCCGCTAAATCATCAGCCGCCCCAATCCGAGTAAAAATTTGATCGGTAATTGGTAGCTTTGCTTTTTCAGCAGGTACATAACAGCCCATTTGTGCCATAACAACAATTAATGCTACTTGACGCATATAGGTACTTTTACCAGACATATTCGGCCCTGTAATAAGCATCATATTATTCTGCTCTTCTAGCACACAATCGTTTGGTACATACATTTGCTTATTCAGCATTTTTTCAACGACAGGATGGCGTCCTTCTATAATTTTAAGGGCACGTCCACCATGAAATTCTGGTTTCGTAAATCGATATTTTTCTGAGACGCTTGCAAAGCTTAGTAAGACATCCAATTCACTAATGCTTGCAGCCAGTGCTTGGACACGCGGAATATAAGCTTTTAATACATCACGAATTTCTACAAACAGGTTGTACTCTAATGTTAAGCTTTCTTCTTCAGCATTTAAAATCAATGCTTCTTTTTCTTTTAGTTCCTGTGTAATATAGCGTTCCGCATTCGCCAGTGTTTGTTTTCGCTCATAGCGAGTTAAATCTGCTAAATGAATATTTGATTTTGTAATTTCTATATAGTAACCAAAAATGCGATTATAGCCTATTTTTAAATTTTTAATACCCGTTTTCACACGTTCTTCTTGTTCCAGTTGGGCAATCCAATCCTTACCATTACGAGCGGCATAGCGAAGTTCGTCTAAGCGTTCGTTATACCCGTCACGGATAACATCCCCTTCTTTAATGGTAATAGGGGGATTGTCTGTAATCGCTTTTGCTAATAATGCCTCGACATCTGAGCATGTATCAAGTTCCGCACCTAATTGCTGTAATGTTTCTTTATTTGACCCCATCAACTGCTGTTGAATAGTCGGCACTTGGCGTAAAGAATCACGCAATTGGGCTAAATCTCGTCCACCCACATTGCCAAAAGCAACACGACCAGCCAAACGCTCTAAATCATATACTTGTTTTAAGGATGCTTGAAGCTCTGTTCGTACAAAATATTCTTCCAATAAATCCGTAACAATCGCTAGTCTAGCCTCTATTGCTGAACGTGTGGCAAGCGGTTGGTGTAGCCATTGCTTTAATTTTCGCCCACCCATCGCTGTCACGGTGTCATCTAATAGCCATAAGAGTGTACCTTTTTGATCTCCACCACGAATCGATTGAATCAGCTCTAAATTGCGCTTTGAGCTTGAATCAATGCGTAAATAATTTTTAATTTCATTAAACGTGAATGCCTGAATATGTGATAAAGACCTCATTTGCGTTTGGTCAATATAAGCTAACAATCGAAGACACGCAATTTGTAACGGTTTTGGTACAGCTTCTAGATAACTTGCTGCTTTGTCTATAGGCATTTCATTCACTTCAATTGAAAGTACGATCCCGGCATTGACGGCATGCTCTGCTAATAATAGCTGCAAACTATCCGTTACAATCAGCTCTCGAATTCCGTAAGCCTGCATTTGCATTAATAAGGCTTTTCCATCGCCTTCAATAGAAGATGCTACTGCCTCACCTGTGGATAAATCTAAATAAGCATAGCCAAATGTTGTGTCATCTAATTGCTCTGCCGCTCCAATAAAATGATTAGATTTACCATCAAGAGCCTTCCCTTCCATAATTGTTCCTGGTGTGATAAGCTGAACAACTTCACGTTTGACCACACCTTTTGCTTGCTTTGGATCTTCTGTTTGTTCACAAATAGCCACTTTATAGCCTTTTTGCACAAGTGTTTCAATATAATTTTTAGCCGAATGATGCGGCACACCGCACATTGGTATTCGCTCTTTTGCGCCTGCATCTCGGCTTGTTAATGTAATTTCTAAAATTTGTGAGGCATTGATTGCGTCCTCAAAAAACATTTCATAAAAGTCACCTAATCTAAAAAATAAAAAGGCATCTTTGTAATCTTCCTTTACCTGTAGATACTGTTGCATCATTGGTGTATATGTTGTCATATCACTATTTACCTCGCTCTTGCCTTATAGATATATTTATTATAACAAAAGATACATGCGAAACGCTTTATTCACCTTTTTTAAGATGCTAGCATTTCGCATGTATCAAAAAATGATGTTTTTTAGACTTATCTTGGTCGTTCATCAGGAAACGATGAAGACTCTAACACATACCTGCCTTCTCCTTCAGGACTTGAAGAGGAGCTAGAACTAGAGCTTGATGAGGATGAAGATGAACTTTCATCATTAAGGCTCCAATCTTCTTCATAGTCTAGTGGATGGACACTAATACAAATTGTTGTTTCACCCATTACCTCAACAACTACTTCACGTTCCACTACAATTTCAAACTTTGTACCACATGGAGAGATAATCGCTTCAATACAATTTGGTTCTTGTATCACACGTACACGAACATCATCACCAACGCTAATTTCACCGTCTCGATAGTGAAGCTTCACTTTGTCTTTATAGTGAATCGTTTCAGAAAACACAGCTGTTTTCGAATGATTACTATAGGCATACCAAACATTGACATCAAATTTCCCTGTTACTTCTACAAATTTCCCGACTCTTTTTGCAGAGCAAGTGTGATTGATTACCCAGCACCCTAAAATACTTGTCGGTTTATTTGTTGGTGATAATGTTACACGTTCTTCCGTTCTCTTCTTCCCTTTGGCAACTACTGCTTTCGTCACGATTTGTCGTAAACGTTTCAGCGCAATTCCTCCTTCGACTCTTTTCACTCCATCATATGCAGGTAGCGCCCATTGGGTGAACATATATTTTTAGAGAATGAAATGGATCATTTAAAACTTTTCGATGAGAGGTCTATTATAGCAGCTGAATGCTTCAATAGAAGAAGACGTAAAAAAAGCTCGAATGACAGCATTCGAGCTTTGATTTCTATAATCTGTTAAGAGCAGCTACCTGGTTGACTATTTTCTACGTATGAACCCGTTTCACCACGAAGAACATCGCCACCAGTTGAGCGAATAATTTCATTTGTAACATTATTTGCGATCGTATTTGAAACAAGTTGCAATAAATCATTCACATCGCCTTGTGATTCTTTAAATTGTTGCACAACTGGGATGGCATTAATTTCTTCCTCGATTTTAGCAATTTTATCTTCAATCATTTTTAATGCTTTTTCTTTCCCTAGGTGTTGGAAATTAACCGCTTGTTTTTGTAAGCTTTTTAAGCTTGCAATACGTTCACGTACTTGTTGATTTTCGTTAATTTGCGCTTCTGCCTTTTTGAAAAATTCAACCTCTGGCGTATTTGCAATCATATGTGCAATTTCATGTGATTTTTTAATTAAATCTTCTTTTGTATATAAGACTTGTGTCATTTATGCTTCCACCTTTTCATTTTTTACGACTTCCACAAATTCACCAGTAAGTGAATAGGATGTAGTCTCTGTTATTTTTACTTTCACTAATTGACCAATTACTTCTGCTGGTGCTTTGAAGTTAACTAAACGATTTTTCCTCGTATAGCCCGCTAACACATCGTCGCGTCGTTTACTTGTGCCTTCAACTAATACTTCGACAACCTGACCATTTAAACGCTCTAACGCTTTGCGAGAGTATTCACCCACCACTTCATTTAAACGTTGAAGACGCTCTTTTTTCACCTCTTCAGGTACATTGTCAATCATTTTTGCAGCTGGTGTACCTTCACGCGGCGAATAAATATACGTAAAGGCTGCGTCAAAGCCAACTTCACGGTATAAGGACAATGTTTCCTCAAACTGTTCCTCTGTTTCATTCGGATAGCCAACGATAATATCTGTTGTTAAGGTTACTTCAGGTATTGCCGCTTTAATTCTATCCACTAAACCAAGGAAATGCTCGCGTGTGTATTTACGCGCCATAATTTTTAGCACGTCATTCGAGCCAGATTGTACTGGTAAATGGATATGCTCCACTAAGTTGCCACGCTTTGCAAGAACTTCGATTAAATGATCATCAAAGTCACGTGGATGACTCGTTGTAAATCGAATCCGCGGAATATCGATCTTTCTTAATTCATCCATTAAATCGCCAAGACGATAATCAATATCCTCAAAATCTTTACCGTAAGCGTTGACATTTTGCCCCAATAACATAATCTCTTTGTAGCCCGCTGCCGCTAGCTCACGAACTTCAGCAATGATTTCCTCTGGTCGGCGACTGCGCTCTTTACCACGTGTATATGGAACGATACAATACGTACAGAATTTATCGCAACCATACATAATATTAACCCAAGCCTTAATGGAGCCAAGACGTTTCTTCGGCAGATTTTCAATGACATCGCCTTCTTTAGACCAAACCTCTATGACCATTTCTTTTGACATGTAGGCTTCTTTTAAAATGTTTGGCAGACGGTGAATATTGTGTGTACCAAACACCATATCAACATGTGGGTAGCTTCTTAAAATTTTATTAACCACAGATTCCTCTTGCGACATACAGCCACAAACCCCTATTAGCATCTCAGGGTTTTTTCGTTTATATTTCAGCAGGAAACCAAGTTCTCCAAATACTTTGTTTTCTGCATTTTCACGAATAGCACATGTATTTAGCAAGACAACGTCAGCCTCTTCAATCACCTCTGTTGGTGTGTAGCCTAGCTGCATAAAAATCCCGGCCATTACTTCTGTGTCATGCTCATTCATTTGGCAGCCATAAGTACGAATATAGAAGGTGCGATCTTTGCCCATTCCTGCGAACTCTTCTGCAATGCTAAAATCCTTATGATACTTCACATCTTCTTTCCCACGTTTTTTAGCATCTTTTAAGGATGGAGCTGTAAAGACCCTCTCAAAATATTTACTATAATCCTTTTCAGGCTTGTCTTCTTTTTTTGGTTGATTGACTTGTTGATTAGCTAAGCGTTGTTCCTCATTCATCGCAATCAGGTAACTCCTTTCAAACGAAATCCATGCACTTGAATTCCCATTTTATTATTATACTGAATAGTTGATACTTCCTACAAGGTTTGCGCCTCAAATGTCGAGGTTTCGACTTAATTATATGAAGATAGGCGTAATTATCCATCAGCTCTGGCGTTCTATCCTGAAAGTTTTAATGTCCTATCCATGCGTTCACATTTGCTAACTATTGCTCTTATTAAAATACTTGCTGTATTTTATCTGTAAATATGAATGATACAATTTCAGCTTTATCCAACGCTTGATATTCATATCTTCTTTATATAGTAATGCATCCGTGTATTGCCCTTCTTTCATTAATTGCTTTGCTTCTATTTTTAATTTTTCATTCTTCATGTATTTAAATAGTGTTTTTGAAGGAAGTAGTGACCATACATGCTTCGTCTGGACATATGTTCGTTCATGATTAACCTGGTATAAATAATCATCCACCACATATTGCATTAAATTATACCCGCTTGCGGTCACATAGTAGCTTGAAGCCCCTGCTCGCAAATTCATTTCAAAGAGCTTGTATTTCCCGTCCCTTGCATCATATTTCATATCAAAATTAGCAAAGCCCGTATAGCCGATGTCCTCTAAAAAATGCCGAATGGATTCCATTAGCTGTTCATCATAATCGGTCATAACAGCTAAAGAAATACCTTTGTTTTGTGGAGATGGATCTTCGAGTAGCTTGTTGCTAAGACACATTAATTTTACTTTTCGATCTCTTCCTACATATACATCTAGAACACGGATATATGAATCGTCGCCTGGAATAAATTCTTGAACGATTAAGGTGTCTTGATAGCTAGAACGATAAATACAGCGAATGATGTGCTGCATCTCATGTGCATCGTGCACTAGATATATTTTTTTCTTTTCAGGAAAGGAACAGTTCGTATAGGCCACGGTATTGGAGGGTTTAATAATAATGGGATACTGGATTGGAATTTCTCTATTTGAATGATGTTCCTTTGTTATAATGATGGTTTTGGGGTATTTTAACTGATATTTATCACAAAGCCTGTAGAACTTCTCCTTTGTTTGCACCCTATTTAGTAATGCCTGATCAATGTAAGGTAAAATAAAGTACTTTTCAAGCTGCTCTTTATTTTCAATGATAAGCTCTGCATAGTAGCAGTCACAAACTAATAAAATCAATTTCTTTTGTTGGCACTGCATGGCCAATCCCACTAGCGCTTGTACAAAACGGGTAGGATCATCTAAATGTTCAACGTATTGAAAATCCAGAATACCGCTATTCTGCGTGGCAATTCCCTGTGAGCCTTTCAAAAGGAGTGAGCGCATCGTCCTCCCTTTTTTTGCTGGCTCAATGACAAGACTTTTCATGCGGTAGGCTGCATAAAATGAGCGGGCTACCCCGTATGCATGCTGACCCGATTGTATAATAATAGGTAAAAAGGGTTGTTCTTTAATAGATGTCAATCTGAATCGCCTCACATTATAAAAATGAATTTAATCATTTGTATGCGAGTAAAATTGTACTTATGTAATACGAATAAAAGGCACTACATTGAAGCTTTAGTGCCCTTTACTCAACCTATAACGTCATCATTTTTTTCACTCGCTGTTCAAAGGAGGCAATAGCTTGAACGCCATAACCCTTTAGCAGCTCTGTATTGGCAAATGTATATTTACCTAAATCATCTGGGAAATGTGCATCAGAGGATACAGTAAAAGCAACTCCATGCTCAAGTAAGATTTGTAAAAAACGAGGACCCGGGCACATTTCCTGTACAGGGTAACGATAATACAGCCCGGCATTGATTTCAGTGGCGGTTTCAGTAGACGTTAGTGCCTTTGCAATACGTTTATACCAAACTTCAAGAAACGTACGATCCTCCACCTGATAATTAAATACTTTAAAATTATCTAAATGAGCAACAAAATCAAACATATTGGATTGAATCATTTTCTCTACTGCTTTAAAAAAACGCTCATAATTTTGTTGTAAAGAGGGTTGATCCATTTGCTCAAAAAGATATTGTGTTTGTGGATTATCAAAGCCCCACCCATCAACAAAATGAACAGAACCAATTACATAATCCCAAGGATAGCCTGCTAGTAAAGCCGTTAATTCCTCCTCTCCACCAATAAAATAATCTGCCTCTATACCAAGTCTCAGTGTAATGCCATGTTGACGCCACTTTTCCTTCGCCTGCTGAATGGTCGTCACAAAAGTATCCATATTTTCTGTCATCACACGATCCAGCCAATAGCGCTGAATTTGCCCAATTTCACTATCATCCAGCCTCATAAAGCGCTCAAAATAGTCACGCGTTTGTTGAAATCGATATAAGTGATCGACAATCCCCACCTCACGTAAGCCAAGCTGCTTTGCCTGTTCGAGATATAAATCCAACCATTCCTCACTATAACAGCCATTTTTCACACGCCTTGCTAGCCGCTGTAAATGACAAGTTATTTGTTGTTTGGAGCCTTTTTCCGTTTCATCATCCGAATGAAAAAACTCCAGTGCCTGCGATGTACGCTCTAGCCAGCGAAATGAATAAGGTCCCTCTTCTAAATGTACGTGATAATCAATTGTCATCCACTCTTCCCTCCATTACATATCGTCCATTTTTCCTCATACGCCTGCCATTCTAATGGACAAGTGCTTTCGCAAAGAATTTCTGTACATTCATCAAGATGACAGATTTGAAAAAATGATTTGCCATTAATTTTAGATGCATCGGCTAATAAATAACTCACTTTGCTATGTTTGAGCATTTTCTTTGAAATAAGAGATTCATCCAAATCGTAATCATAAACAATGCCCTCACTCATGCCACCACACGATAAAAAAGCCTTATCAAAATTCATATTATCTAGCATTTCTAACGTCATAGCACCTGCAACAGAAGATTGTTTTGGATTCGCCGTGCCTCCTAGTAATATGACCTTGCCTGTCATGCGTCGTTCTTCTATGGCTAAATTAAATTGAATAGCTGCTGCAATTGAATTCGTTACAACCGTTATATCTTCCACAGCTAGTAAAAAATCGGCTATATGTACTGTTGTAGTACCTGTATCTACTGCAATAGTATCGCCGTCGCAAATGCGTTTTGCAGCAATACGAGCAATTTGTCTCTTTGCGTCCTTGTGCATTTGTAGCTTGCGTAAAAATACCGGTTCATTACGTACATTCGTATATTTAATAGCCCCGCCATGAACTCTTGTTAATAAATGCTGTTGTTCTAATTCATCAAAGTCTCGGCGAATTGTTTCTGGTGCTACCTGAAGGGCATCGGCAATATTGGCAACAATAATTTTTCCTTCAGAATCTAATTGTTTTAAAATAAATTCAAATCTTTCCAGTTTAGCGTAAGTCATGATAGCGCAATCACATCTTCTTGTGCGACATAACACTTATAGGATTTTCCCATTTCAATCGAATTCCCTTGTTGATGCAGTTGTTCCATTGTGAACGCCATTTCTCCTTCAAACGTAGTACGAATAATATTGCCGCTCATTAATGATTGTTTGGCAACCCCAAAGAGACATAAGTCCCCATCTCGTTGATCGAGATGTAACGCCTCAGGTCGTATAGCAAATTTCGTGGCTTGCTCTATTAAAGATGCTCCAAGCATTTTTTCTAAAGTTTGGCGTGGAAAAACATTATAATGACCGATAAAATTAGCAATAAATTCATTATTTGGTTTCGTATAGATTTCCGTTGGCGTACCATTTTGGGCAATGCTGCCATTATTCATGACAAATATTCTATCCGAAACAGCCATTGCCTCCTCCTGATCATGTGTAACTAGAATCATTGTCATATTTAATTTTCGCTGAATTGCTCGTAAATCTGCTTGAAGTTTTTTGCGAATTTGAGCATCGAGCGCACTAAGCGGCTCATCTAATAGCAGTACTTTAGGTCGGACAATTAATGCACGAGCTAGAGCAACACGCTGCTGTTGACCTCCCGATAATTCTTTCGGATACGCATTAGCTTTCTCACTTAGATGAACAAGCGCTAGCATTTCATGAACACGCTGCTCTATATCTGCCTTATTAACTTTTTGCATACGCAAACCAAAAGCAACATTTTCGAGCACAGTCATATTAGGAAAAAGTGCATAGGACTGAAAGACCATACCCACTTGACGATCCTTCGGTTGTACGCCACTCATATTTTTTCCTTCAATCAAAATCTTACCTGCCGATGCATCTGTTAAGCCTGCAACAATACGCAAAATCGTACTCTTTCCACAGCCACTAGGACCTAATAGTGTGATAAATTCTCCTTTTTGAATTTCCATATGAATATTGGTTAAAACAGATACTTGTCCATATTTTTTATGAAGCCCTTCAATAACAAGATAACTCATAGATTTGTAGCACCTTTCGATCGTTTCGTTACGATAGCAATGATGAATGTTAAAAGACCCATTAGCACGAGATAGATGAAAACAACAGCACTAGCAATATGTCCACTTGTGCTAAGCTTTTTCATTAAATAAATTTGAACGGTTTCAAAGCGAGAACCTACAACAAGATTAATTAAGACAAACTCACCAAATAAGACAGAGAAGGATAACAATGCCCCCGCAAATAAGCCTGGATAAACGGTAGGCAGTAAAATTTTTGTGAATGCCTGCCTTTTGGTTGCGCCTAGTAATTGAGCGGCATCAAGTAGCTGCCTCGCATCTATATTTCTTAAACTATTTCGTGTACCTTGATAGATATAAGGAAGAATTCCCACAACATAGGCACCTAAAACAACAAATATCATCGGTATACCTATTTGGCTATAAACGCGTATAAGCCCTACAGCTAAAATGATTCCTGGAAAAGAATACACCATCACCACTGCCATCTGTATCCATTTTTCATATCTTGGAAAGTATAGGATGATGACGAAAATGGCTGGCACAATGACAAGGAGTGCAATGCTAACTGCCCCCCCTGCTAAAAATACTGAACGACCAAATGCCTGAATAAAATCGGTATCCTGAAACAATGTGGAAAGCCATTTTAGTGTGAGTCCTTCTGGCAATATCGTTTTATTCCATTTTGTTGCAAACGCATAGAGCATTGTTGCTAACACAGGTAATAGTAAATATCCCACGAGCAGAAGGAAAAAGAAATCAGCCAAACCACGCTTTTTCATTTTACTTTCCTCCTTGTTTTAGAGATGCTCCACTCACTGATCAGCATGGCCGTCACCATTGTCACTGCTAATATAATTGCAATGGCACTGGCTAGCTCTGGCTGAGCAAAAATATCACCTTTTATTAAGGAGCCGATACGAATCGCCACTAAATTATAATTACTACTTGTTAATGCATAAGCAGAGGCATACGCGCCCATTGCATTGGCGAACAATACACTAAAGGTTCCCACAATTCCTGGGAGCATAACAGGGAGACCAATTTTCATCCAAAACTGCCAGCTAGATGCACCAAGAAGGGCTGCCGCCTCCTTCCACTGTTGCTGAATTCCATCATAAATGGGATATAGCAGCATTAGTGATAATGGCAGCTGAAAGTAAATGTAAATAAGTAACAAACCGCTCCAACTGTATAATGAAAAGGATGTCAACGCTTCAATATCCCATTTGTCAAATAACAATGTAAATAAACCACTATTGCCAAGTAAAACGATAAAAGCAAATGCTAGCGGAATACCTGAAAAATTGGAGGTTAAGTTCGTAAGTATTAAAATCTTCTCCCGTACTGGCTCTGAAAACTTCATCATGGCATAAACTGCAAACAAGGTGATAAGTAACGCAATCATAGCTGAGATAACAGATAAAGTAATACTATTTTTAAAACCTTGAAGAATGTAGTCGTTCGTCAAAATTGATTCATACTGCTTCAGAGTAAAGCCCTCACTATTTTGAAAGCTGGTAATGAGCATATATAGGAGCGGTACTAAGAAAAACAATAATAGTAATACAAGAAAAGGTGAAAGCCAAGCAATGGATTGCCGCTTCGATATCAACACACTCACTTCTTTCTATAAATGACTTGCGGCTCATGGGGATAATAGCCGCTCCTTATAATGAGAGCGACTACTATATAATTAAACCTCTTTTGCTGTAAACACACCGTCTAATAGGAGTGGCACCATATCTTCAGCAGGCTTAATATTTAATAAATGACAGCACAGTGGTGCAACTTGTAATTGGGAAATAACGCCTTCTTTTATACCAGCCTTTACTGCATCTGAAATGACAAATAGCGGGACATGACGATCCTCATGTGTTGTACCGCCATGATTACCATCTCTTGTCATGCCATGATCAGCCGTAACGATAACCTCATAGCCCAGCGCCATACACTTTGGAATAAACAAGGATAGTAAAGCATCCATCGCTAAAACTCGATTGCGATATTGAGCAGAATCTGCCGTAAATTTGTGACCATCATCATCAACATTCATTGGATGAATATACAGAAAATCAGGCTGCTTTTGAGCCATTAACCATGCTGCATCGGCAAATACATGACTATCTGGATAATGATCCTCAAAATAGAACATACCATTGTCAATTGGTAAATGTGTATCGAGTTGTAGCCTGTCCTCCATATGATTAAATGGCGCTCTATTATAAAGCTCACTCACCCAATAATAGGCGGAGGCTGCTGTAGTTAAACCATGCTCCTTTGCGATATGAAAGACACTTTGCCCTTTCGATAAACGCACTGTCATATTGCTGGTAACGCCATGTACAATAGGGGGTGTACCTGTTAAAATCGTCTCATACAATGGTCTTGATAAAGAAGGCACCTCTGAGCAAACCTTATAGCGAGCAGCTACCTGACGCTCGACTAAATGGTGCAAGAACCCCATATGTGTGCAGGCTGTGTCAAAGCGCAAGGCATCGATAACAATAAGAACCACTTTGTTATTTTGCATGGATTAACACCTGCTCTTGATAGAGTTGAGGGATTTGCTTTGTTGTATCTTCCCATTTCTTTTGGTCTTTAACAGGTTGTGCATTCGTATACATATCAGCAGGTAATAGTAAATCTTTTACATCCTGTGGTAATTTCACTCCGTCCCGAATTGGACGCGCATAGCCTTTTGCTAAATTTTCTTGACCTGCATCAGATAAAATATATTCACGTGCTAGCATGGCAGCATGTGGGTTTTTGGCATATTTATTAATTACCGTTGCATAACCAGAAGTGACAGATCCCTCCTTAGGTATCACTACATCAAAGCGGTCCTCATCAATTTGATGACGATAACCTAATGCATTAAAGTCCCATAAGATCGCAACATCTATTTCACCTTTTTCTAGGTTTGCTACTGATGGATCTCCCTGTAGACGTCCTTGCTTCGCTAATTCTGCAAAGAAATCTATACCTGGCTGGATGTTGGACTCATCTCCACCAAATGCCATAGCCGCTGCTAAGATGGCAAACTGTGCTTGGTTAGCTGTTAATGCATCCCCAATACTTACTGTGTAATCTCCATTTTTTAGGTCTTCCCATGATGTTGGAGCATTCTTCACATTATTTTTATCTGTCAAAAAAGAAATGGTTCCTGTATAGCCAACAATCCAGTGTCCCTCATCATCTTTAGCCCAATCAGGTATTTCATCCCAATAAGACGTTTTGTATGATAATGTTAAGCCCTTGTCCTTAGCGATTGGTCCAAAAGCAATCCCGACATCTCCAATATCTGCCGTAGCATCATCCTTCTCTGCTTCAAACTTCGCTAACTCCTCTGCACTCGACATGTCCGTATCCTTGTGTTTGATGCTATATTCGGTCCCGAGTTCCTCCCAGGTTTCTACCCAGTTCGCCCATGTATCTGGCATACCGACAGAATGAACAGTGCCCTCTTCCTTTGCTTTTTCTGTAATGTCCTCAAGCGATAAATCCTTGTTTACCTCATTTGCACTAGATGAACTGTCAGAACAAGCTGCCAACATGGAAATAGCTAATGCACCAATTAGACCTTTTTTCCACAGTTTTTGAATTGCCATGTGTTGGACCCTCCATTTGTTTTGCTTTATTTTTATTTGCTTACAAACGTTATGTTATAAAACAAACATTAAGCAAGTATGGAGGTGTTAAGAATATTTAGTAAAAATTATTGAGGAATTATAAATATCTATGAATTTAATGAATAAATGAAGTAGGCTTGTAAAGCTAGCGGGGGAAGATAAGAAAAATCTAAGTATGTGTACGTTTGCTTTACAGACGTACACATACTTAGATTATTTGGAGAGACCTAAAAAATCAGCATATGTATGCGGCTCATTTTCCTTGAGAATTGTTAAAAATGTAAATGCCAATTGCACAACTGACCACCATCTCATATTGTAGGACATTTCAAAACGAGAGGGCTCTAATGAAAAGACATCTTGAAAAATATCTAACGGTTCTATTTGCTCATCCTTTAAAATGGATAGAAAGCCAAGAAATAACGTATGATCTTTAACCTCAATCAATTTGTCCTCTACAAGTGCATCAATATTTTCAGGGTGTTGAAAATTACATTGTGTAGCTACATAACGTTCTAAATCCTGAGCACGCTTTCGGTCTTCACGTTCCTTTTTTTTTGCAATAAAATCAATGACGTTATTCACGTACATCGCCTCTTTTTTTCTTTTATTGTAGCATTTTTTATAGAAACATTGCCTGAAATAGCCCTTTATCCATTCCGTTTAAATGGTTTGTTTTTTATTAAATTCCTCTAAAAAAGTAGTCAATTTGTGAAATTCCACAGAGAAGACATCTTGCATTCCAAAATATCCTTCTTTTTCATCTATAATAGTGGCAAACTTTTTATAAAGACGGTGAATATAGCCATGATGGCGATAAGCATAAAATTGGACTTCCTTCACTTCTGGGTGTTCTTCTAAAATATGTTTTAGCATTTGTAGAAAACCCTTAACAAAGGATCGAGTATTTTGATATTCTTTCTTTAAAAGTGCGCAATCAATAAAAACGATATGTTTATTTTTAAATTGATCTTCTCTTACACCCAATGTATAGCTTGCTGCAGCAAATACTTCCTCGTGTATATTTTGAAAGAGAAGCAGATTTGTTTCCTCTATCATGACATATAAACTACCAAGTGTATCTAAAATCGGATACATATCATCAAATATTTTTCTATTTTGCAAAAAGAAAACAGCGAATTTTTCATAATCCTTATCAGTCTTACACTGCACTATTTCCATTCATCTTCCCCCTTATTTCGTTACCCACTTACCATTTACTAAAATCGCTTCGGCAGTACCGTCCTCACGTATTCCATTAACCTGCAAGTTTTGTGAGCCTATCATAAAATCAATATGGATCATACTATTATTTATGTTTTCTAAGTTTAAACCGTCTTCTTTCAAGCCTGAAGTATAGGCTTGCCCAAAGGCTAAATGACTGGATGCATTCTCGTCGAATAAATTATGATAAAACAGTAGATTGCTCGCAGAGATTGCAGAATCATGAGGAACCAATGCAACCTCACCTATATATCTAGCACCCTCGTCCTTGTGAAGAATACTTTGTAATGCATCCATCCCTTTTTCTGCAAAGAAATCTATAATTTCTCCATCTTTAAATGTAAGTGTAAATTGATCAATGATCTGCCCTTCATAAACTAATGGCTTTGTACTTTTGACTATTCCATTTACCCCTCTTTTGAGTGGTGTTGTATAAATTTCTTCAGTTGGCATATTACAAATAAATGAGCTTCCCTTGTCATTCGTTTCCAGGCCATTTACCCAACGATGATTTTGTGGTAGTTCTATTTTTAAATTTGTGTCTTCGCTAATGAAGTGTAAATAACGGAAATACTTTTCATTCAAGAACGTGGCTGTTTTATTTAATGTTTCAACATGCTTTTCCCAGGCTTGTAGTGGGCTCTCTTCATTTAATCTGAGTATTTCAAAAAACTTTTCCCATAATTCCTCAAGAGCATTTTTGGGCTCTAAATCAGGGAAAATAGATGCTGCCCATTGCTCCGTCGGATAAACAATAACAGTCCAACTAACTTCCATTCCAATCAATCTTTCGGTAAAAGAACGAAAAGCAAGTGCAGAAGCATACTCTGCTTTTTCTACCTTTACAGGGTCTATTCCCTCCATATTTTGCAAGTGGGGTGAAATAATATAAAGAAAAGCAGCACCACTACTCGCCATTTCTTCATACCCCTTCACAAGCCAATCTGGTGTATAGGCTAAGCCTTGCTCTGTCATATATTCAAATTCAATTCGAGCAAGCTCTTCATCAATCCACTTTATATAAACATAATGTGCACCATTGAGATAGGCATGTCGGCAAACCCTCCGAACAAAATCGGCAGCAGCTATCGAGGCAGAAATCACTAAAGTCTGTCCTTGTTGAATATTAATACCTATTTTTATGACCAATTCAGCATACTGCTCTATCTTAGTTTCAAAAGTTTTCATTATAAATTTAACTCCCTATTCAAATAATTTATTGAACACGCCAATGTATTTTTTTACTGATCAATAGATAAGAAAAACAGGAAAAAATAAGTAAGATAAGAACATCTATGTATGTAGAATTGGTCCATCCAACAGTTAACATACCGTGTAATACATTCGCTACATATGTTGTAGGTAACACGTAGGAAATCCACTGCAGAACGATGGGAAGGTCTTTCAGTTCAATCATAACTGGTGTTAAGAAAGTAACAAACATCAACAAAAATTGCGCTACAATATTTGTAAATTGAGGATTTGGAGATAAAAAACCCATTAATACACCAATGCCTACTACACTAAAAATCGCCAATAAAGCAACTGGTAGTAGAAGCCACTCAAAATGAAGATTCACCCCATAAATTTGCTGACCAAATGTAAATACAATGACAAAAGATGGTAAGGAAGTTAAAATTCCATAAAATAATAAAGATAGTATAAAATTAACCTTTCGAATGGGAAGAGACGAGTAATATGTAAAGTAGCCCCCAAATTTTTGATACGAGATATCCTGCCCTAAAATATTCATCCCCATTAATAGAATACTAAAAATCATATTACCGATAATTAATCGTGCTAATTGTTCAGAGCTAGATTCACCCAGTAAAAATTCGAGAAAAACTAAAGTAACTATTGGGAAAATGGAAGACATTGCAATAATCCATAATAATTGATGCCTTACAATAGCTATTTGTATACGAAATAAAATAAGTAATTCAACAAAGAATTGACTAAAGGCATTCATTAACTATTCACTCCTTTGCTGTTCTTGAAGTAATGAATAGACATCTTCTAGACTCGGTGGAAATAGAGAGTATTGGCTAATGCTCAACGTCTCATCCTGTATTATTTCAACAATAGTACGAACCATATTTTTCTCGATTAACATCGTGAGTTTTGTATCCTCTACTAATTCTGCTTGTCCAAAAGCTTTCAGTCTGTCTTGGATATTGTGAATAGAGGCCTCCTGTGCATAAATTTCTAAACGCATTCTTTGGTCTACTCTTCTCTTTAGCTTTTCGACATGGTCAATGGCTAACAGCTTTCCGTTATCTATAACAGCTACACGATGAACAACTTTTTCAGCTTCCAAAATATTGTGAGTGACTAAAATAATTGTTGTACCCTTTTGGTTAAGCTCACGAATGATGTCCCATACTAATTTCCGTTTTAATGGATCCAGCTCATTTGTAGGCTCATCCAAAATCATAACGGATGCCTGACCAATCAAAGTTGCTCCTAAACTAATGAGTCTTCTTTGACCACCCGAAAGCTTTGACAATAGCTTATCTCGATAAGCTTCCATGTCTAACCTCAGCAAAATATTATCTGTCTGTTGCTTCGACTCTTTTTTGGAAAGCCCCTTTAATCTACCCGTAAAATAAATGGCTTCCCATGTTTTTAAAAATGATAAAGCAAAAGTCTCCTGTGAATAATAGGCAATCTGTTTCAATACATACTTCGGATTCTTAGATACTTCTTGTTGATGAAATTTCACGGATCCCTCTGTTGGTGCTAACTGTCCTATCATTTGCTTTATCAGTGTCGTTTTTCCTGCGCCATTCGGTCCTAATAACCCAATTATTTCACCTTTATATATAGTCAGTGAAATGCCATTATTTGCTCTAAATTTACCTTTTTTATAGTAGAAAGTTACATTTTCTAATTCATATATTGGTTCAAGCATGGTAAACAGCCTTCCTGGTTAAATTTCAAAAGAGGAGGTCTGACTAAAAAGTCAGACCTTAAGGTAATAATTATTTACCGAAGGGCTTTGTATCCCCTTTTGGAAAATTAACTGGTGGTGGAAACATCATTATTTTTCACCTCACTTTCATTTTTTATTGAGTGAACAACCATCAGATAAGCTAATGATAATCACTACTTATTTTAGATTTTATATTACTCTGAAGTAATATACAACTAGAAAAATAGAAAAATCAGTATTTTCTTACTCTTAGATAATAGCATGATTTATTTTTAAATTCTTCTATCCATTAGACCATCTATTCATACCATTCTTTTCTGATACGTTGCTTCTACTAGTAAATTGAATCAATTGTAAAACAATAACTCATAAATAATATTTAATTAAAAAACAAGATGTTTACTTTCTTTGCCAATAGCATGATTATTTTGCAGATTATTCTTTAGGCAACATACCATCTACCAATAAATTCACAATATGTTGGGCTATCTCTTCTGGCTTTTTTTGCTTTGGCAGTAATTGAACAAATGTTAAGCGCTCAATAATACCTATTAAGCACTCTGCAACGATATGTGTATCTAAATCTTTCCGAAAGTAGCCAGCATCTACTTCATAATCCAGATTCTCTTTTATTTGCTTGACGATTTGTGCCTTTATTTCATCAGCCTTTGACGATAAAGATAATCCAATCCGTGTTAAATTTGGGTTCTTAGCAAAAAACGCTAATAATTCCTTAACGTTATGGATAATACGTTCTCTTACTGTTGCTTGCTCTAATGCAGGCTGTAAGCGGCTTTTTTTGGCTAAATCCATCATTCGTAAGCGAAAAAGATTTTCTAATTCTTCAAAAATGGCCTCTTTATTTTTAAAGTACAGATAAAAAGTAGGCTGACTTAATGATGCACTTTTTACTATAGTACTCACCTTCGTTTCATGATATCCATGCTGCGCAAACTCTTTCGCTGCAATTTCAAGTAATAATGCGCGACTTTCTTCTCCACTTGCGCCTTTAGGTCTACCTCTTTCTGCCATAAAAAAACTCCTCCATTTAAGTACCCTTAAAACTTTTTTCTATAAAAAAAGCCCTTTATAAGGATAGTTAGTTGTAAAACCTTACTTCCATTAAAAAGGACTAAATTTATTACTAGGGTAACATGAAGAACTTCATTAGGGCAATGACTTTGATCTCTGCCTGAAGTAAATTGGAAAAAATAAACTGCTACTACATCCTCATAACAGGAATAGTGATAGTCACTTTTCCTCCACCCGTTATCGAATCATTAGCGAGTGTTATTACCCCATCATGCTTTTTAATGACTGACTCTGCAATATAAAGGCCCAAACCATGATGATTTGTTGTATTTCTACTTGGGTCTCCACGATAAAATTGTTTGGTAGCCTCTTTTAAATCTTTTGCTGAAAAACCAGTACCACTATCTTTCACAGTAAAATGAATAACATTCTCCTTTCCTTCAACAGATAAAGTGACTTTGCTGTTATTTGGTGTGTGCTCAACTGCATTGACAATCACATTTAATAGAGCCCGATAAAAAGGCTCTTCCTCTATCATAATGGAAGTAGGTAGCCTGATCTTTTCTACACTAACTTTAAGATTTTTTTCTAAAGCAAGAGCTTTCATTTGTTGTTCGACCTTTTGAATAAATAAATGCATGGCTACATTCGATTTTGATGTGACAACACCTTGCTCCACATTCGAAAGATCCATTAATTGCTTTGTGAACTTTTCAATTTCAACCGTATTTTTTAATATATAATGGTTAAATTCTTTTTGCATTTCATCTTGGGCAGTGTCCAATAAAAGTTCGGCATTTCCCCGAATAATCGTCAATGGGGTTTTCAGGTCATGTGCCAGTGCTGAAATTTGTTCTCTGCGCAATCTTTCTGCCTGCCATTGTTGTGTCAATGAAGTATTTAATGCTTCCTTCATTTGCTCAAAGGAAAGAGCAATATCATCAATTTCTCGAATCCCAGATGGTTTTAAATGAAAATCTAAATTTTGATGTTGGATTTTTTCAATAGCTTCTTGTAAACCCATCATTTTTTGTTTTAGTCTTCTGCCAAAATGAACAGCTAGTACTGCTGCTTGTACAACAACTCCAATAATAAAAACTAATAAAACCGTTAATTGCGGGTTAGGTAAATAATTTCTTATGATAGCAGAGCGATACTCAGGGACTAAACTATAGCGTAAAATACATATTTCTTGTTCGCGCTCAATAAATGCATAAAATTGAGAACTTCCTTGCTTCTCTCCCTTTTGTTTTAACTGCCATGCATAGGAAGCCTCTTCTTTTGTTAAATTGCCTGAAATAAACTCTCCCTGATTTGAAACCACTGCATATTCTACAAGATCAGGGATCATCTCGTCCGTTACCGAACTGCTTGTAGCAATACGATCTTTTGCTAAAGTGATTTGTGACTCTGCATAATTTGCAGGTAAAATAATATTAGCTGAAAAGGCAAACATAAATAGACCGATTAATAGTGCCACTAATAAAATGATACCTAAGCAAAGAAAGAATAAATATCTCAGGAAAAATGTATGAAGATGTGTTCCTTTCCTCGGTTTTATCGTCTCCATTTATAGCCGATCCCCCAAACCGTATCAATGACTTCTATGTCAAACGCATGTAGCTTTGACCGAATATTTTTGACATGCTCTGTTATCGCTGTACTGTCACTTTTACCATCAAACCCAAAAATCGTTTCGTATATTTGTTCTTTAGAAAAAACTTGCCCGCGATGACGTGCTAAAAATTCACATATTTCATACTCACTTTTAGTTAGCAGAACGCGCTCATTCTGAACAAACAATTCTTTACCAGAAAGATTAAAGTGAACTTTATCGCTATAAAGGATGTTCCGCTTCTCTCTGCTTTCCCGTCGGATATGCGCATTCACCCTTGCCCGTAGCTCTCCAATGCCAAATGGTTTAATCAAATAATCATCTGCGCCTAGGCCTAAACCATACATCACATCTTCTTCTAAGGATTTAGCTGTAAGAAAAAGAATAGGACAATCTACAGCATGCCTAATTTGCCCACACAATGTAAAGCCATCCATAATAGGCATCATCACATCAAGCAAAATTAAATCAAAGGAACCTAAATCCATCTTGCCTACTTCTGTCGGTTTAGACACAATGGTTACCAAGTGATTATCTTTATAAAGTGCATTTTTTATCAGCATTAAAATATCCACTTCATCATCCACTACTAATATATTTGCCATAATTCACCCTCTAATTTTCAGCTGCTCTACCTTCCCATCTCCAAAACCATAGGCAAGATAATGCAAAAGCTAGTATGCTTCCACCTAAGCACCATATTATACTAGTCTGGATACTTGCTTCGAGCAATGTTAAATTTGTTCCTGTCGATGATAAAATCCATAAAGAAACAAAATGACCGCTCCATCCATACGGTAAAAAGGGCCAAATACGATCCCCTAAGCCTGTCAGCAATAGGGCGACCAGTAGGGCTTCTACAATACCTAAACCAATCGAAGCGCCTTTACTAAATTGGAAGCTTACAAATAAATGTAACATATAGAAAATCACATGACTGCCGAATAGAATACAAGCAGCCATACTATAAAATGAATAGCCCAAATCAACTTCACGTAATAGTTCTCTAAAGCCAAAACTAAAAATAGCTATAGATAGAAAGATGGATCCAAAGCTAAACAATAATAATAAGATAAGCTTGCTCATATATGTCTTTATTTTTATGTTTGTTGTAGCTAGCATACCTTGGAAACGACCAGCGTTTGCTTCCTGCTCAGATGCCATTGCACATACTAATCCTATAATAATAGGTAGTCCACACGCTAGGCCTTGAAAATAGGCAGTTAATTTTCCGTGAAAATCCCATGGTGAATAGGAATAATAAGCTAAAAACAGTCCAGAAATAACAATGGGGACAAGTAGATGGGTAAGTAGTAATGGAGTTCGTCTTGTTTTAAGAATTTCCGCTCTCAATAATCGTAACATGTCCATTTTCTATTTTGCCTCCCTTTTTTGAAACCACTTTGTCGTGAGTGAAGCGATTATGATAAACCAAGCGATCGTTATCAATAAGCCAGGAAATATAACATCATGATTGAGTAAGGAACTACCCTCAGGTACTGGTAGACCATTTGGTAATATGCCGAGAGTTGAGCATAATAAACGTGCACCAATTGCAAAGGGATAGCAATACCATAGCTCTCCATCTGCAAATACTACAATTCCAATGATATTGGCCACTATATTGAACAAAATAGCCAAATAGGTTCCTAATTTAGCTGCCAAAAAAAGACATAAGGGAATTTGCCACAAAAACGTTACGAAAATAACTAGAGAACTTAATAGGCTGCTTGTGATTGGTAAGCTGTGACCAAATAGCCAGCCCCCTGCTGTAATGCCTCCAAAGAACATACTAGTGATAAGGACAAGCCATACACCTGATGAAAGTATTTTTCCTAACCAAACCCTTTTGAGGCCAAGTGGTAGTGCAAGTATACTATGGTATTTCAACTTCTTATCCTTTTCAATCACTAAGGCACAGCAAATTGTCAGTGCACCTGGCAGAAGCATCGTATACCACCAGTTATAAGCTCCTGTTTGAAAATATTCACCTCCCATAAGTACAGCGCTTATAAGTAAGGTTATAAATGGCGTAAGCCAAAGTAGTTTGGGAATAAAAGTTCGCTTCCACTTTAATTGTTCCGCTTTTATGATGGCTAACATGCTAATGACCTGCCTTTCTGTTGGCAGTGACAACCTGCATGAATAGTGATTCTAATTCATGACCTTGTGGAGCTGGTCCCTGATAGCCAAGCTTGCCACCAGCAATAATGCCAATATCATCCACGACTTGTTCTACCTCAGGCAAAATATGACTAGACAATATAACAGTAATACCTTGTTCTGGAAATGAGCGAATGAGCTTACGAAGCTCTTGTATACCAATTGGATCCAAACCATTTGTTGGCTCATCTAAAATTAACAGTTTCGGTTTGTTTAACAGTGCAATTGCTATGCCCAAACGTTGCTTCATTCCTAAAGAAAACTGACCTGCTCGTTTTTTCCCCGTGTTCGTTAAATCTACAATCTCCAATACTTCGTCAATCCGACTTTGTGGTATGCCTAACGCGATCGTTCGAACTTTTAGATTTTCTTCAGCTGTTAAATTATCATACAAGGGGGGTGTTTCAATTAAAACCCCGATATCCTGCAGATCTTTTCGTGACCATAGATGTCCATTAAAAATGATATCTCCAGCATTAGGTCGTAGCATGCCCGTTATCATCTTTAAGGTTGTAGATTTTCCCGCTCCGTTAGGTCCAAGTAAGCCATAAACTGAATTACGTTTAATTTCTAACGATAAATTATCGACGATTTTTTGTCCTTTAAACGCTTTATTCAAATTGTTTGTTTTCAAAATCAAGTCTTTCATAATTAGTCATCATCCTTTCGATGACCTTAGTGTAAAAAATAAATATAAGGATTTTATAAGGATCTCATAACAATTACTAGGGTTAACCATGCGTTTACCCGCAATCGCTCGTAATTCTTTTCTAAAGCATGAAAAAAAGCATTTGGAATGACTTCATTCCAAATGCTTCGATCTCATCAATTTTACATAAATTCTTTTACTAAATCATTAAAATCATTTTCGCTCATTTTGATATCGATATCTGTTAATGGTAATTCAGAGTAGCCAGGTACTTTTTCTTGATACGACGTTGTTTCCGTATCATGATAAATAATGCCTGTTACTAACCCCTCGTGTTCCATCACTGTACGCATTGCCATACCACGATCTGAGTGATCATAACCTTCAACATCTGCTAATTTTGTTAAATTTTCTTTAAACCAATCATATGTGTTCACTTTGTTATACGTTACACAAGGTGAAAAGACATTGATAAATGAGAAACCTTTATGGTTAATACCAGCTTCAATTAGTGCTGTTAATTCTTTAATATCTGTAGAGAAGCCCTGCGCCACAAATGTTGCACCACTTGTTAACGCTACCTCTAATGGTTTCAATGATGGCTCAATCGCTCCACCTGGTGTAGATTTTGTAATAAATCCAGCAGCTGAACGTGGAGATGTTTGACCTTTTGTTAAACCATAAATTTGGTTATCCATTACAATATAAGTTATATCAATATTACGGCGGATGGCATGAATGGTATGCCCCATACCAATAGCAAATCCATCACCATCACCACCAGAAGCGATAACATGTAAATCACGATTAGCCATTTTCAAACCCTGTGCAATCGGAAGTGCACGACCATGAATACCATGGAATCCATAAGAATTGATATACCCTGAAATTCGACCTGAACATCCAATTCCTGAAATGACAGCAAGTTCATTTGGTTCTATGCCGACATTTGCAGCAGCACGTTGAATAGCTGCTTGTACTGAGAAGTCTCCACAGCCTGGGCACCAGTTTGGTTTCACTGTATTACGAAAATCCTTAAATGTTGCCATTAGCGAGTCAACTCCTTCACACGATTTTCTAATTCACCAGGCAAGAATGGTGTACCATTATATTTAGTGATTGTCGCGATTTTATCGTGACCACCAACATTCATCTTCATAATATTAGCTAATTGACCTGTATAGTTATTTTCTACAACGATCACCTTTTTCGCTTGTGCAACAAGAGGTGCTATTTCTGCAGATGGGAATGGGTGAATTAAACGAATATGGGCATGATTCACTTTCATTCCTTGTGCATTCAGTCGTTCTTGCACTTCTTCAATAGCTCCTCTTGTTGAGTTAAAGCCTACTAATAAAATATCGGCTTCCTCATGTGGTGCATTGACAAAGACTGGGTTATCAAATTTCAAGCTCTCTAATTTGCGGAAGCGTTTATTCATCTGAGTTTGGCGATTACCCGTTGCCTCAGATGGCTTCCCTGTTTCATCATGTTCAACACCTGTAACGTGATGAATACCATGCAATGTACCTGGTAAGACACGAGGTGAAATGCCATCTTCTGTATCTTCGTAACGCTTGAAGTAGGCTTTATCTGCCGCTTCCTCAAGATCATCCATCACAATTTTACCGCGACGAATTTCAATTTTATTATAATCAAATGGCTCAACAGATTGTTTACCTAGAGATAATTGTAGATCTGTCATTAAGATTACTGGTAATTGTAATTCCTCTGCAATGTTAAATGCTTGGATCGTATCAAAGAAAGCTTCCTCCATTGTAGAAGGTGCAATGACTACTTTAGGAATTTCTCCATGAGTACCGTAAAGCATAGCCATCAAATCAGATTGTTCTTGCTTAGTTGGTAACCCAGTTGAAGGGCCTCCACGTTGTGTATCAACTACTACTAAAGGTTGCTCTGTCATACCTGAAAGACCAATTGCTTCCATCATTAATGAAAGACCAGGACCAGCAGAAGCGGTAAAGGAACGTACACCGCCAAAGTTAGCGCCAATAGCCATTGTTGCTGCTGCAATCTCATCTTCCGTTTGGATGACCGTTCCACCGAATTTCGGTAATTTTTTAATCAAGTATTCCATAATTTCAGACGCTGGTGTAATTGGGTATGCTGCCATAAAGCGTGTCCCAGCAGCTAATGCACCAAGTGCTATCGCATCGTTCCCAATCATAAACATGCGACGTTTACCATCTGCAGGTGCAAGCTCCCATTCGCCTATACGATCAACTAACAGCTCATTCATAATTTGACGACCACGTGTAATGGCTTCCATATTTTTTTGTACGACTTCTTCGCCCTTTTTACCAAAAATATCATCGACAACATTTTGGAATACTGCGTCTTCTAGGTTTAGCAATGATGCAGTTGCGCCGATAGCCACCATGTTTTTCATTAAGGAAGTACCAAGCTCTGCTGCTACTTCTGTAAACGGTACTGCAAATAATGGTGCTTTTGAATCCTCTGGTTTAACAGGATCAAATTTTGCATCGGCTAAAATAATACCCTTTTCTGTAAGCTCTTTATAATTGACATCAATTGTTTCTTGATCGAATGCCACTAAAATATCTAAATCATCCGCAATTGAACGTACTTCTGTTGGACGAACTGTAATTTTATTATTCGTATGGCCACCTTTAATTCGAGAAGAGAAGTGACGATAACCGTATAGGAAATAACCTAGACGATTCATTGCCATTGAGAAAATCTCACCTGTACTCTCAATCCCTTCACCCTGTTGCCCACCGACTTTCCATGAAAGCTGATGTAACATGTCAACAACTCCTTAAATCCAATGTGTACTATTATTTTTCCTTCATAAGTTTAACACGAAGAAACCGTCTGGACTATTGTTTCTCCACGATTTAGGCGAAAATCAGACCTTTGACTGAAAATCCTGTTCATAAAGTTGTAATTTTCAAATCTAAGCAAAATCACGCCCCTATTTCAAGTGACATCTATCATATGTAAAACAGGAAAACGAAAAAATGCTCCGCCACCATATTATGTGACAGAGCATTTTACTTCATTACTTTTTTATCGAATACGTTTTTCCACTAGCAGCTTTAATGCTGTTCGTTCTTCTCCAGCAATCAAAATATCGGCAAACGCCGGCGCGCAAATTAAATCTGTGCCACTTGGCGCTACAAATCCGCGTGCAATGGCCACTGCTTTCACGGCTTGGTTAAGTGCACCTGCCCCAACTGCTTGCATTTCTGCCTGCCCTTTTTCTCTGATTACCGCGACTAATGCACCTGCAACTGAATTTGGATTAGAGCGTGATGATACTTTTAATGAATCCACAATTATTCCTCCCCGTTTCGCGAATAGTGTTTACGCTCAACAACTCATGTCCCCCTTTTTGGACCTCAAGTTATTGTCCGTAGCACATTTTATGCTCCGCAAAACGGAAATAGACTAGTTTGACAAAGAAACCTATATCCCCGTAAAAGAAACGTAAAAAAACATTCTTCGACTTATCTACCCTTGAAATGGATAGTCTTCATTTATATAAATGCGTTCACAGGCAATAGCTTTTCCTGTTCGATCATCCATCTCTACAAAGAAACCACTCAAAACCTCTCGCCCTTTTTTCGGAACTTCAAAACGAGATGGCATGTTTGTTTGGAATTTATAGATGACACTTTCCTTCGTCATACCTAAAATTTCATCGTACGGCCCTGTCATACCAACATCCGTGATATAAGCCGTACCTTGTGGGTAGATTCTTGCATCTGCTGTTTGCACATGTGTATGTGTCCCAACAACCGCTGAAGCCTTTCCATCTAAATGCCAACCAAGAGCGATTTTTTCACTAGTCGCTTCAGCATGAAAATCCACGAAGACAAGTGGAGATATTTGTCGAGCCTCTGCAATCAATTGATCTGCCATTGCAAACGGATCCTCATTTGGCGGTAAAAATACGCGACCATGTAAATTAATGACAGATAATGTCACGCCATTTTTAGAAATCTGAACCATACCTTTACCAGGTGCTTCACTTGAAAAGTTTGCCGGACGGATTAAGTAATCCGCGTCATCAATAAAATCAAAAATATCTTTATTGTCCCATGTATGATTCCCCATCGTAATAACATCTACACCCATTTGTAGCAAGCTATTATAAATATTACGAGTAATCCCTCGTCCTGCCGCAGCATTTTCCCCATTTGCAATCACAACATCTGGATTATACTTCTTTTTTAAGCGAGGTAAATATTTTTCCACCGCATCTCGACCAATTGAACCAACAATATCACCAATAAATAGAACTTTCATTATGCAAGACCACACTTTCTCTAAATAACATCTTTTAGTTTACCATCTTTGCTTTGGCAATCGCAAAGTAAAACGCAAACCTTACGCCATTCACACACTTAAATACCAGTTTATTTAGGATTTCTGGATGGGAAATGGTGCATCTTTTTTATGAGAGTCCCCATTGTTATTGAGTTGCCCTATAAAAAACGAGCCGAATTTCCATTTACTCATTATATATGTTATACAAATGGAGCAACTGATACTGACAATAAATGAAATGGCAATGATAGAAAATACACTTAATGTTTCGATAAAATCCGTTAAAAAAATTTTAAGTAGGCTAATCACTAAGGGATGTAATAAATATATACCGAAGGAATAACGACTAATAAAAATGATAAATTTCGGCATTTTTCTTCTGTTACTCGCGATGAAAAATAACAGAAAAGCTACACTGAATGTATAAAGGATAACGTCTATTCTCTTTGAATGAACTTCCGTAATAATACCTGATAATTGAGAGGTTAGCAAAAGGCTTACTGTGATGAGTAATACTGCTAGTAACAGATAACGAAAACGCTGTAACCACGATAGAAACTTATCATAATTTTTTCCACAGTAATAAGCTACTACAAAATAAGCAATCCACGCAGGAAATGGCATCTTATTAAAAAAATCCCATTGTAAACTAGTATACGCTAAATCAGGAAAATACTTAAATGGATCCAAAAAATTAAAAAAGGCTAGGTAACTAAAATTAATGATAAATGCAGTCATTATTACTTGAGAGGCTGGGTATCTTGAGGCAATAAATTTCACAAAAAATGGATGTATGAAATAAAACTGAAAAATGATCACGATAAAATAACCATGGAAATCACCTTCCAAATAATTTAGTATTAGTTTTTTGGCAAATTCAATAGAAGGTGATTCGATTGATTTAAGAACGGCATCAAGTAGTCCAGTAAAAAGAAATGGCATTAACATATATTTATAACGTTTTACATAAAACTTTTTCGGCAAACGATCTGAATAGGAATAGGCAATGACAAACTCTGAGATAAATATAAAAAGAGGTGTCCCGAACATAAAGATCAACTGAATAGATGTCAGGATTACGAATAGTGGACCTTCTTCTATGTCATACATGTTTAATGCCAACGTAACACTATGCATTAACACAATTCCTAAGCAAGCAACGAATCGTAGTAAATATATTTCTTTGACTTCTCGCTTCATCACCATCACCATCACCATCACCTGCCATTTCAAGGGATCAAATCGCCTTTCTATTATGCTACTTACCTTACTAAATGCAGGGATAAAATTATTTACTATCGGTAATTGTTCGCTTTAATTGCACCAAAATATCTCGCATTGTTTGAGGCTCAATAATAAAATTACCTACTAATAAAATAAACATCGTCCATAAGGAAATACATATAGCGGCTACAAGCCATGAACCTGCAGATGTAATATGGAGCTCGATAAAAAATATAAATGGTGTCGCTGCAGTAAGTGCAAAGATACTATTTTGCACAATTTTTTTGACAGTATCTTTAGGTGAATTTTGTAAAATCTTTTTTGAAGAATAAATGATTAAATCATAAGTACGATAGCCATATGAACAAATTCCTCCCAGTAATATTCCTTCTGCGCCAAAATACTGTACAAAAACAAGAGAAACTACTAGGTTGATTAATGCTTCCATAATGGCACGATTTTTCGTCTCTCTAAAATGTCCTGCAGCGTTCACTAACGTATTCGCAGGAATCCGAATTGTGTTCGCTACTCCTACAATGACAAACAATATTGCCAACCAAGGCCTTATGTAATTGGCATCTTCAATACCTGCTGTATAAATCTTTATAAATGGTAATATTAAAATAGCTGTACATGTGTAACTAAAAGCAATGATGCCATAAAAAATATATTCAAAATGATGAAAATATTTCCGAAGAACGTCCTTGTCCTCTTTGACAAGAATGTCGCCAAAGGCTGCTAATATCGCCCCTGAAAAAGTAGATATAAACAATGTGACTGCATTAAACACCATACTATAAACAGTAAACACACTGACTTCTGTTAAGCCTAGAAAAATCGTTATTAAAATAAACGGTGTGTTAAATACTACTAACGAGGCAATTTGATGAATTAAAGCATCCCATTTATCTTTAATTGCTAACCTATTTGCTTGATTTTTACTATTGAAATATGGATATTTCTTTTTAACATACAACCTTAAAAAAAGAACATCCAGTAATAATATGGCACTTGAACTAGCAACAACAATAACGATGGAAAAACCAAATGCTATCAAAGTAACTGACAATAGTGCACTCGCAAAAAGCAACATTGTTTGAATGCGAAAAATAACATAGCTTTTTTGATCTGCCGACAGCAGAACTAAATATTTCCCTATAAAAAAATACTCCCACATGCCACTAATGCCCAAAATAAGTACCATGTAAAGAGCCGTTCGTGGATTCACTTCATCTCCTACTAGTAACGGATAACAAATAGCCAAAATGGCGACTAATCCAACAAAGACATAACCCGAACGTCTATAAAAAAGATTAGTTGCTGAAAGAATTCCATTTATTTGGTCTTTATCGCCCTTGGCTAGTGGCTTATAAAGTGCCACTATAGATGCATTACCAACCCCAGCCTCTACTATTTTTAAATAACTTAAAAATTGCTTAATCGACGAAACTAGCCCGTTTGTAGCAGAGCCGTATGTTGTCATAAATAGTCGAGGTAAAATAAAATTAATAACCGCTGTAATAACTTGTAGCAATACATTAGCCATTAAATTTAAAACTACTCTCCTAGTTCTCATGCTGGTAAGCACCTTTTCTTTTAATAAAAGTAGGAATTAAACTTTTGCAATCACTGATCAGCCGATTAAGCCTATTCAACATGAAAAGTAAAAGAATTTGTTTTTTCTTTAGTAACCAAGTATAGACCTTTGATTTGAGCGGCATATTTGTCATACGAATCGCATGCAACGATCCATGAAACGCTTCATGAATCAACATTTTCTTAATAAAGGTACGCTTTTCATGTAAACGCTTATGGTTGAATCTATTCCATTCATTATTCACCGCTGCCATCACTAAATAAGTAAAATAATACTGAAGTTGTTCAGCAAAATTAGGAACCTGGTCTGCTTTCCTGTACTTTAAAACTTTCAATTGTTCATACAACACAAGTACTTTTTTAAAAAACATCTGATCATAACTAGCCGTCATGGAAGAAGAATGCTGACGATAATGGTAGAGATACTGATTTTCTAATATATAAATACTTTGTGCATCAAGTAAACTAGGATATGTACAAGCAGCATCGTCCCCCATGCAAATTTGATCATCCACATCAAAGAGATTTTTCTCTAATAGATCTCTTTTAAATATTTTATTAGATAAAGATGGATATAAGCCAAAACGGTAATACTCGCCCGAATATAGCATAATTGGATATACTTCTTTTTCCATCCTATCCTTCCTGTACAAACCGGGCGCGACAAGCTGTGAGCTCTTCACTTCTTGATGTGGATAATTTTCTACAATGTCACAAATAACAATATCTACATCAAAATCACGTGCAGTATTACATAATAATTTATACATATCAACTTCAATCCAATCATCACTATCTACAAACCCAATATACTGTCCTTTGGCGACCCTTAGCCCTGCTTTACGAGCACTGACAGCACCACTATTTGCTTGATGAATGACGGTAATTCTTGTATCAAATTGGGCATATTCATCGCAGATTACTGAGCAGTTATCAGTCGAGCCATCATTTACTAATATCAACTCAAAATCTACGAACTCCTGTCTCATAATACTATCAAGACACATTTTTAAGTAAGGTTCCGTATTATAAACAGGGACAATAATGCTTAAATATGGCACTCACCTCACCTCTCATTCATAGTAGTTCCCTTACTTTTACTCATAGTCAGTGCAAACATAATTAATAAAATATGATATGGAAAATAATCCATGACAAATGAATCAAGTCCTATATTCGCTATCAACACGATATAGAGAGGAATAGCGTTAATTGAGAGGATTTGAAAGCCTGGTGTATTCATAATTCCGACATTCTCTCTAAGTACTTTATAGAGGCTTGAAATGTATAGTACTGACAAGGCTACTCCAATTAAACCTATATAATAGGGAGTTGATAAGTACATTGTATGTGCCATCTTCACCTTCGCAAAGCTTGTGCCAAATCCTGCTCCCAAAATAAATACTTTCGTGTTTTGAAAGATTTCATTTACAAAAAGGCCCCAACTACTCACTCGACCAGTGGTAATGGCATCTGTCGATATTCCTGAACCAAAAAAACGAATCCAATAAATTGCGAATAACTTCTCGTAAAAAAAATAGAGGGCAACACCACAAATAATCACGATAAAAGACGAAAATTTAATAGCTGTCTTCACATTATTTTTAATGAAGACAATAAATGTCATCATAATGAAAATGACTAATGTAATAATAAACATTTTTGAGTAGGTCAGTATGCCAAAAAATGCTAATATTACGAGTAATACAATTGACTTTTTCTCCTTTTTTCCATCCAGATTAAAAAGCACTAATAAACAAGCCATTGCTATTAATACTTGCAAACTAAAGTAATTTGGATCTAAATCTAAACCCGTAAATCTTGTACTAATCGAGTTCATTGTCTTCACTGTATTTACAATGGTCATTGACTCTATAAAATGATCAATTTCTGGAATAGAATAACTGATCAATCGAACGATCGAAGCAGCTAGTAAACCCGATGCATAGATATACGTATACCTTCTGAAATATGCCTTATCATGGAGGGTCAATATTGCACAAAAGAGCACACTATAATTCAACACAAAGCCTAAAACTGCAATAAGATTACCACCACTAACTAACGTTACGGCTACCGTATAAAATGCAAATAAAAAATAGGTCAATAAGAGTCGTTTTGAAATACCTTGCTTTTGTAAAAAGAGCGTCAAAATACTTAACAAAATATAGAAAGAACTAAGTACAACAAGCAGTGAATATCCTGTTATATCGAATTTAATGACATACACCCACGATATAAAAAACAATAAATAGTCCATTCGATGCTGCTGCTTATCTAGCAGCATCGCCATACTAGTTAAAAGGAAGAAGAGCCAGAGAAATAGATTACTACCTGTATATATTTTGAATACGACAAAGATACTTGAAATTATACAAATGAGCACACTAAAATTCTTAGATTCTATCATGTACATCAAACTCCAATACTAGTTGCTCTTGAGCTTTTTTGTTTGTGTAGTGATTTTCCTCTATGTAATTTTTCATATTGTGTAGTAATTCTGTATTTTTCATAACACTAGACATGACTTGAAAGATATCTTGAATGTTAAAGCCTGTTATCAATCCGTTATGACCATTACAAATTTGTTCACCTGCTGCGGCAAAGTCTGTAGTAATAACAGGCGTTTGTACAATTAATGCCTCCCCAATGACCATTGGATAGCCTTCGTAGGCTGATGTTAAAATGAATACATCACTACATTTTATAAATGGATACGGATTTTTCATTTCCCCTACAAATTCAACTACATCCTCTACACCAAGTTGCAAAGCTAATTGCTGATTCGAAAGTAGGTCTGGTCCATCCCCTAAAATGCGCCAGCGAAAATTATTTATAGAAGCTTCCTTTAACAACTTACACAGATGTGGAATAAGGTCGAACCTTTTTGTACTATTTTCAATTCGCCCAACAGATATTAAATCCAACTCGCCTTTAAGAAACGGTGTATATTGACATGCCAGTTCTTTAATCTCTTCAATTGGAAAAAAGTTATATACTACTGAAATTTTATGTTGATATTCTGGAAGAAAATTTTTCAAATTTTCCTTACATGCTGCAGAAACACACAACAATCGATCAAAATTTTTATAAGTTTTAACACAAGCCTTATAATTAAAATTCGCTTTAATGGGGTCTGTATGAATCCATGCGAACTTACGATCTGCTATCGCAAATTGATCTACAAATAAATTGGTCCCTTTATTGAAATATTGATTAGGTACATCATTAAAATAAGAAATGGCGATATCATAATGACAATTATTGCGATGTTTTTTTAAAAGTATCGAATAGAAGGTGTGGGAACCTATTAATCGAACAACTATCATACACACAATACGTAAAATAATATGCCATACGTTATTTCTTTTTTTCACTTCAACAAAAGGTGTAGCAATTAGCTGTAACAGTAAGTTCCCTGTATTTACCTTCACATTGGAGGGAATATCGTTCATTAATTCCCCTCCGCTAAATGTAAAAACATCTATCTCGTATTTCTCGTAGAGGCTGATTTCTTTTAGCATATTAATTAGCGCCTTTTGGATACCACCCATTTGAAAATTTTGTGCAACAAATAATATTTTCATATTAGTCCCCCTAAAAATACTATCGTAAATTTTCATATTGCTCTTACGTTTGTAAAAACGGTTCGATAGTCGCTACATGCCACTCCCTTTGCTGCTCATACCCCGCATCGTTTTTATAAATTACTGTATAAATCTGTTATTCGTTTCTCCATTTTCGTCCAGCTATAATCTTCTTCGTACAGCGCCTTCATTTCACGAGAAATTTCTGGCCATTCTTTTCTACGCTTTACCAAATTGTTAATTCCGTTTTGTAAACTCTCTCTATTGTAATCAATAAGTTCTCCAAAATTATTTGTTGCAACTACTTCTGACATTCCCGTATTTTTCACCATAATCAAAGGCTTTCCAAGCATTAATGCTTCATAGAATTTATTAGGTGCGGCATAATAATGGTTAGAAATGGTAGGGTCATAAATAGCCGTCATAATGTCACAACTATTCTCTAACTCTATTGTTTTTTCATAGGGTAACTTACCATAAAAGTGTATATTGTCATGCATTCTCGAAGTTTGCAGCAATGTATCAGCTAACTTACCAAATCCACCAATATGCAGCTCATAACTTGGCGTATTCTTTACTACTTCAACCAATTCACTAATCAATCGATTTTCAGTAAGTATACCTACATAGACTATTTTTACTTTTTTCGGATTCAAATCTAAGCAATCATTTGAATCTATATAACGTGGAGTATTATATATGACCTCTATTTTTTTAGGTGAAGCTTTCGCTATCTGTTCTTTGCGCTTTTCTGTACATATAATGACTGCATCCACACTATTCATAAGACGTATATCTATACTAGCAATGACCTTTCCAATACGCTGTGGTCCATAAAATGGTGATGTATACGAATCAAATACGTCGTAGATTACTTTTTTACGAAGTAATTTTCCACATATTGTACCTACTAGCGCTGTATCAAAATCACAAGCGTGAATCATATCATACGTATTTTTATGGCGAAGTAACCATTGAAAAAGTTTAAGTTGAAATTTTATAAATGGGACTAAGTTCTTTTTCAAACCTCCTCCAAATGTTGCCGGAATACCAAACCTTGTAATACGAATTGCATGATCACCTTCTAACAGTTGGTCCTTTATTTTATATTTTTTATCTCTATCCCAAGCTAAAATGTGAACATTCCAATTATTTTTTGCAAGGCAATGTGCTTCCTTTTCAACCCTTGGATCTGGAGAAACAGGGTTACTCCTCATAAAAACAACTCGCATCTCATATAACCCCCTTAAACACTGAATGTCTCTAGCGCTTCAGCTACTTTTTGCTACCTTTTGTCCTTACAACTTAAAGATGCTTTCCCATTTTAAAAAAACTTCCACCATTTTTTTGTGAAAGTATCATCTGGTTCATATACAATTAATGGCTGATTATTAATGATTCGTTCGTTATTTTCAAGCAAAAAATCTACCACATCCAAATCTTTTTGTTTTTCTAAAAATCTAAGTCCCTTTTCAAATAAGAAAGGACGTGTATTTAAGTTATGCACATCTGAACCGTATGTATGGACAAGATTCGAGCGCACTAAATTTAGCGAAAGTTTTTGGACGGTTTTGCCAAACAATCCTGCTAAACTTCCTGATGTAATTTGTGCATGTGCCCCCACACGTATAATTTGTTCCAAATGACTTGGATTTTCTGAAATGACTCTATTTCGCTCTGGGTGTGCAATAATTGGTGTTATGCCTGCTGTTAATAACGAGTAAATGATATCCTTTGTATATTTGGGAATATGATTAGAGGGAAGTTCCAACAGCAAATAATTGGAATTTGCTAATGTATGTAATTGTTTTTTTTCATACAATTCTAGAATGTTACCTGCCAAGCGTACCTCTTGTCCCGTGTAAAGTTTTAACGGCATATTACGTTGGTCAATTGCCATTTGTAACTGTGCAATTTGCTCATTCACGACATCAAAGGGGACATTATACAATGGATGTAAAGCATGCGAAGTGGAAACAATCGTTGAAATCCCCTCCAAAACTGCCTGCTCAAATAAACAAAGTGTCTCTTCAATCGTTTTCGGACCATCATCGACATCAAATAATATATGACTGTGCATATCAATCACTGTACTTCACTTCCCTGTCTAGGTACTTGAATTAACGATAATATTGCTCATAATATTGATGGAGTGGCATTTTATAGTTATTTAATACTACGCCCAAAATATTTGCTTTTGAGGCTTCAAGGCTTGACTTTGCTTTTAGCACACTTTCATATTCTGCAACTCCACTGTTCACAATTAATAATGTACCATCACATTTATTGGACAAAATTTGAGCATCTGTTACAGATAATAGGGGTGGCGCATCAAAAATAATGATGTCAAACTCTTTCTTTAGTTCCTCAATTACACTCCCCATTAAGGTAGAAGCTAGTAACTCTGCTGGATTGGGGGGAATAGGCCCACTTGTCAAGACATATAGATTAGCAATATCTGTATTATTGACGACTTCGGAAATTGTAAAATGTCTTGTTAGTAAATTTGATAGTCCTCTAGCATTTTGCAATAGAAACGTATAATGCATTGTTGGTTTTCGTAAATCTGCATCTACGATGACGACCCGTTTTCCTTCTTGTGCGAAAACAACACCTATATTGGCTGCATTGGTTGACTTTCCTTCACCTGGTGTTGCAGATGTTACTAATATTGTTTTAATCTCTCTATCAGGCATTGAAAAAGTAATATTTGTTCGGATTGTTCGAAATTGTTCAGAAATAAAAGAATGGTCATTTGCAATCGTCACAAGTTTTCGTGCCATTTTCACTAACTTCTTCTTTTTCTTTTTTTTCCAAAACATTATGATCCTCTCCTCGTTTTACGAGATTTTATCCTAGTGCTTTTATTGTGAGCATCACTTATTTGACTAATCAAGCCAATAATCGGTAGTCCTATTAGCTCCTCAATATCTTGCTCAGTCTTGATTGTAGTATCTAAGCTCTCTATTATGATTATGAGAGCAGCACTTAAAACAAAACCAATAAACGAGGCTGCTACTATATAAAGGGTTTTATTTGGCGCAATCGGTACAGGTTCCTTATCTAATTGTGCAACTGACAAAATATTAACATTATCAACCGTCATTAAAACTTGGATCTCCTCTTGAAACACATCTGCTATTGTATTGGCAATTTCGACAGCCAACCCTGCTTGCTTGTCTACAACATTAATATTGACAACTTGTGAGTTATTGGCACTAGATACAGTAATTTGATCCATTAAAACTTCAGGTGTGACATCCAAATCTAGCCTATTTATAACTTTAGATAAAATAGCAGAACTTGTTATGATAATATTATACGTATTAATAAGTCGGAGATCTGTTTCAACCTGTTGTACACCTAAATGTGGTTGTTCTATATTTTTTTGATTAACTAAAATTTGCGTTTCTGCCTCATAGGTAGGTTTTAACACAAAGATGCTAATAAAGCCCGTAACCAACGCTGCAAAAAGTGTAAAACTTATGATAAAAAGAAAGTTTTCTCGGACTATTTTCAATATATCTTGTAATGTGATTGTTTCTTTCAATGCTCTTCACTCCTTGTCAAAACATAAAACAGTTGTAAAAATGGAGTATAACCTAGGCTGGTTAATTTTTAAAAAGGTATTCATGTTGAGGCTAGTTCACTATGCTTTATTCCATACTATATTGTTGGAATCATCCATTTATTCTTACTGGGTAGATCACATCGAATTTTATTCACATACAAAAAGGCATCCCCTGACCTTGGTCAAGGGATGCCTATTATTTTATTATTTATTTCGCGTATTCCACAGCACGTGTTTCGCGAATGACTGTTACTTTAATATGACCTGGGTAATCGAGTTCTTCCTCAATACGTTTGCGAATATCACGCGCAAGACGATGAGATGCTAAATCATCAATTTTTTCAGGTTGTACAATAATACGAATTTCACGTCCAGCTTGAATCGCATAAGATTTTTCTACGCCATCATAGCTTTCTGAAATTTCCTCTAACTTTTCAAGTCTGCGGATATAGTTTTCAAGTGTTTCACTACGTGCACCTGGACGAGCTGCTGATAATGCATCAGCTGCAGCGACTAATACCGCAATAACAGATGTTGCTTCAGTATCACCATGATGCGAAGCAATACTATTAATAACAACTGGGTGTTCCTTATACTTTGTTGCTAATTCCACACCAATTTCAACGTGGCTTCCTTCAACTTCATGATCGATTGCTTTTCCAATATCATGTAATAAGCCCGCACGACGAGCCAATGCTACATCTTCACCAAGTTCAGCAGCAAGTAATCCTGCTAAATGTGCGACTTCAATTGAATGTTTTAGGACATTTTGTCCATAGCTTGTACGATATTTCATGCGGCCTAAAATTTTCATTAAATCTGGATGTAAGTTATGAATACCAATTTCAAATGTAGTTTGCTCACCTGTTTCGCGGATTTGTTCATCCACTTCACGTCGAGCTTTTTCCACCATTTCCTCAATACGAGCTGGGTGAATACGACCATCCTGTACAAGTTTTTCAAGTGCAAGTCGAGCTGTTTCACGGCGAATTGGATCAAAGCCTGATAATATAACCGCTTCTGGCGTATCATCAATAATTAAATCAATTCCTGTTAACGTTTCCAATGTACGGATATTACGGCCTTCGCGACCAATAATACGTCCCTTCATTTCATCATTTGGCAAGTTCACAACAGATACAGTTGTTTCTGCTACGTGATCTGCAGCAAAGCGTTGTAGTGCTAATGATAAAATTTCACGTGCTTTTTTATCTGAGTCTTCTTTCGCACGTGTTTCAGCTTCTTTCGTCATCACAGCAATATCAGTTGATAACTCTTTTTCTACTTCATTGAGGATAATTGATTTAGCTTCATCCCTAGTTAAAGCAGAAATTCGTTCTAGCTCTGTTTTTTGTGATGCCATGAGCTCGTCCACTTTGCTCTCCATCTGTTCAATATGCTGTTGTCTTTCAGCTAGAGCTTGTTCTTTGCGCTCTAAGCCAGCTTCTCTCTTATTTAGAGCATCATCTTTGCGATCAAGATTCTCTTCTCTTTGCAATAAACGGTTCTCTTGTTTTTGAAGTTCTAAACGACGTTCACGAATGTCATTTTCAGCTTCAGTACGAAATTTGTGAGTTTCATCTTTGGCTTCAAGTAGTGCTTCTTTCTTCATTGCCTCCGCTTCTCGTTTTCCTTCTTCAACGATTGTTTCAGCGACATGTTTAGCACCAGTGATTTTTGAGTCATTCACTTTTTTCATGTAGATATAGCTAACAGCGGCACCAACGATGAGTCCAAGCAAAGCGGAGATGATAGTAATTCCATCCATATGAACACCTCCTCTTGCTATTTGGGTATTACAGTTTCAGTCGGCGCATACATCTATGTCGCCTTAGCTAAAATGCACCAGATTTTGTTAGAATTTATGCAAAACCCGTTTCATTGGCCAAAGGCATTATCTTCATCCAGTAGGCGTTTAGACATCCATTTTAAAGGATATTTCACTATAAAACATTTGCTAAATGAGGATAAAATGTACTGCCTATTTAAAGTCATAATTCAGAAATTATACATATTTAATTGTATAGCTAGCCTCAGGCTCTGTCAAGGATAGTCAGGCATCTGTTCGCCACCTTAGCCAAAAAAAGTAAGTCCTATCCATTCAGTGAATTTTTCCCCTATTACTATTTCACTAGAAAATTTTTTATGTTAAAAACAATTAGTAAAAAAACAGTACATAAGAAATAAACACATAGCCTCTCTCTTATTATGTGTAAAAATTTAAGAATATAGACAAAAAAATGCATTGCCCCCTCAATAAAGTGGGAACAATGCAATCATTAATTATTCTTCTTCCAGAAGTAACATTAATTCTTCATCCATCTCTTCTTCATCATCATGGGCAGCAATTGTATAAGAAGAAGCCGCAATACCATAAGAAGCTCGGATTTTATTTGCTATGTCTTCTAGGACAGCAGTATTTTCTTTTAAATACTGTTTAGCATTTTCTCGTCCTTGACCTAAGCGCTCATCGCCATATGCATACCAAGAACCACTTTTTTGTACAATGTCTAATTCTACGCCTAAATCGACTGTTTCGCCTTCTTTAGAAATTCCTTCTCCATACATAATATCTACTTCAGCTGTACGGAAAGGTGGTGCTACTTTATTTTTAACAATCTTAATTTTAGTACGGTTACCAACAATATCATTACCTTGTTTAATAGCTTCTGCACGACGCACTTCTAAACGAACAGAGCTGTAGAATTTAAGCGCACGTCCACCTGGTGTTGTTTCTGGATTACCAAACATGACACCAATTTTTTCACGAACTTGGTTAATGAAAATAGCAATCGTTTTTGATTTATTAATCGCACCAGAAAGTTTACGTAAAGCTTGAGACATTAGACGTGCTTGTAAGCCGACATGAGAGTCACCCATATCCCCTTCAATTTCAGCTTTTGGCACTAAGGCAGCAACAGAGTCAATGACGATAATATCAATAGCACCACTGCGCACTAATGCTTCTGCGATTTCAAGTGCTTGCTCACCTGTGTCGGGTTGTGATAATAATAGCTCATCAATATTGACACCTAATTTTTGCGCATAGATCGGGTCTAATGCATGCTCAGCGTCGATAAATGCTGCTTGTCCACCTGTTGCTTGTACTTCAGCAATGGCATGTAGAGCAACAGTTGTTTTACCAGATGATTCTGGACCGTATACTTCAATAATACGTCCACGTGGATATCCACCCACTCCTAATGCAGCATCAAGTGCAAGTGAACCACTTGAAGATGTCGCAATTTCTAAATCGGTTTTTTCACCGAGTTTCATAATGGAACCTTTACCAAAATTCTTTTCAATTTGCTTTAGAGCCTGTTCTAAGGCTGCTTTACGATCACTCATTCATTTTCCTCCTTCGAAAACTGTTCACTGTTTTTATCTATCTCTACTATACTTGTTTTTGAGAAAACACGCAAGAAAAAAGCGAACATTTATTCGATTTTCCTTCAAAATAAAAATTTGGATAGTTTTCCTCTACCCAAATTCCTATGTTTTACTCTATTTTAATAACGTTTTGCGTAGCCACGTTCTTCTAAAAGCTGCATTAAATAATGACATGTAAATTTCACCGCACGGAGTCGATTCGTATTTCGCATGCCTGATAAATGAAGTAAATATGTAAGCGGCTCCTCATCATTTATAGCAATACCAATCCAAACCGTACCTACTGGCTGATGATCATGCGCAGTGGGACCTGCTTCTCCTGTAAGGCCAATCCCAATATTTGTAGCAAATTTCTCACGAACAGCACTTGCCATTGCCGCTGCACACTCAGCACTCACAACACCATGTGTATCAATTAAATCTTGTGAAATGCCTAGCTGTTTTACTTTCGCATCTGCTGCATAGGTAACAACGCCTCCTATAAGTGCATTGCCTACCCCTGGAATTTCCGCAAGTTCAGATTGAAATAAACCAGCAGTTAAACTTTCAGCAGCCGCAATCGTTAGCTCATTATCCAGTAGCATTTCTACCGTTTTTGAGGCAAGGGAATCATCATCTACACCATATTGATAATCACCAACAAGTGCTTGTATTTCTGCAACCTTTGCCTTAATAAGCTGGTCAGCTTGTTGCTCTGTTGCGGCTTTAGCTGTTACGCGTAACGTTACCTCACCATCAGAAGCAAGTGGAGCAACTGTTGGATTGGTTTGTGCATCTAAAATAGTTTGAACTTGTACTTCAAGCTCGGCCTCACCAATTCCATAAAATCGCATAACATGTGATGCAATGATCCCTCCATCATTAAGCATCGCAGCAAGTTTAGGTTTAGCCTCAAATTGAAACATTGGTTCTAACTCTTTTGGAGGTCCTGGTAATAAAATATAAGTGCGATCATTTTTTGTGAAGATCATACCTGGAGCCATTCCATGGTGATTAGCTAATACCTCACTCCCAGCTAAAATTAATGCCTGTTTACGATTATTCTCCGTCATTGGACGTCCTCGTTTAGCAAAAAATTGCTCAATATACGTCAATGCTACTTCATCAAACTCAAGAGAAACACCAAGATGACGTGCAATCGTTTCCTTCGTTAAATCATCTTTTGTCGGACCAAGTCCTCCCGAAAAAATAATGAGATCTGCACGAGACTCTGCCACTTCGATAGCTTGTTCTAAACGCTTTGCATTATCGCCTACTACGGTATGATAAAAAACGTTGATGCCAAGCTCGGATAGCTGGCTTGAGATAAACCTCGCATTTGTATTCGTAATTTGACCTAATAATAGTTCTGAGCCAACCGCAAGAATTTCAGCATTCATGAACCCCAAGACCTTTCTTATTTAGACTCAAGTAATACACGTCGATTTAGATAGAAATAATCCCATCCTGACCAAAGTGTAAAGAACAATGCAACATAGAGCATGATTGTATCAAATGGAATACCAACCAATGTAAAGATTGTATTGTGTAAAAGAGCAGCAGCAATCGCTACAATTTGTGCCCAAGTTTTAATTTTACCAAGCTGATTGGCAGCTACGACTTCTCCTCCACCTGCCAAAATCAAACGTAAACCCGTTACAGCAAATTCACGACTAATAATAATGATAATTACCCAAGCAGGTGCCATCTTAAGCTCGACCATTAAAATAAAGGCTGCTGAGACAAGTAACTTGTCAGCTAAGGGATCTAAAAATTTCCCAAATGTCGTTACAAGATTATACTTACGTGCGTAATAACCATCCACCCAATCGGTTGTTGAAGCAAAGATAAAAATAAGTGCGCCTATAAAATGATGGATTGGCATCTCTGCACCAAAAAGTGATAATGTTCCCCAGCCAAAATCAAACATCATAACAATGACAAAGAATGGAATAAGTAAGATTCGAGAGATGGTAATTTTATTTGGAATGTTCATTTTTCTAACACCTTTCATGATGAAAGAAAGTAGTCATCATGTGATGACTACTGTTCTTTATTGAAATTGATGACGATATTTTGCGTTACAATTTGTTGTGCATACGTTAGAAGTTCGTCATTAATATAGATTTTAGCTTGCGTTGAATTACCGAGACGAATACGAACATAGTTTTGTGTTGAGGCGTCAAATTCAACTACTTCCCCGGCATTATAGACACGCGTATCTGTTAATATTTCTTGTTGCTGTTGATTGCGAATACCAACAAATGTAGGGCCTGATACTTCGATTTTTAGTTTCATTGTATCCGTACCTGTTAACGTATAAGAAGTTGTCGCACCATCTGCTTCAACAGTACCTGCGGAAATTGTTTGCTTCATCTCTTCAGTTTGATCAGTGTCATCTTCATCAGTTGGTGTTTCTTCTGTAGAGCTTTTATCTTCTTTATCATTTTTCTGTGCATCTTTATTTTCTTGTTCTTTTTTATCCTTCTCACTATCAATTGGCTTGACATTTGTGTCATATTCAATTTCAGGAGTAGAAGTGTTTTCCTCGCTTGTCCCTGGACTGTTTTTTGATTGCCATAGCACCCAGATAACCACAATAATCACTACAATAAATAAAGCAACAATGATTTTGGGCATAGCCTCCATCATTTTATTCGAAGGGCCTTTCGTTACTTTTCTTCTGCTAGGACTATTCGTTATTGATTGATTTACTTGATCGTTTGGAGTGCTCGGTAGTTCATTTTTATATGTCTCTAAAATTTCTTCCGCGTCCAAACCAACCGCTTCTGCATATTGTTTAATAAAAGCTCTTACATAAAACGAACCAGGCATAATGGAATAATTGCCCTCTTCAATTCCTACTAAATAACGTTTTTGGATTTTCGTTATTTCTTGTAAATCGTCTAAGCTGTAGCCTTTAGACAGTCTCGCCTCTTTCAGTCGAGTCCCTAATTCTGCCACTAATAACACCTACTTTAACATCAAATTAAAAATTAAATCCTCCAAAAGAATCGGATTCGGACATATGATTTTTTTCCATTATTTCATAAGTAATTTCTTCATCAGTGTGATGACGCAGTTCAATAATATAATCAAAATCCTCTATTTTATATTCTGAATGCTGAACAAACATATCTGGATGCTCTACAACTTTGATACAAGGCATATTCATCATTTCACGCACTAATTGCAAATGTTTCTCATCGGATGAACGTCGAGTCACAATACCATCTAGAATAAAAATATTGTTACGACTAAATTCATCTCCCACAAGCTTATTACGAACTGTTTGCTTAATCATTGTAGATGATAAAAAGATCCATTTTTTATTGGCACAGACACTGGCGGCTACTATGGATTCAGTTTTTCCAACACGTGGCATGCCACGAATACCAATCAGCTTATGTCCCTCTTTTTTAAAGAGTTCTGCCATAAAGTCGACTAAAATACCTAGTTCATCTCTTACGAAATGGAATGTGTTTTTTTCATCTGCATCTCGAGGAATATAACGACCATGCCTAATGGCTAAACGGTCACGAAGTTTTGGTTGTCGAAATTTGGTTACGTTAATATGTTCCATTGTCGAAACAATTGTACGAAAACGCTCAATTGCCTCATCATTGTCTGTATGCACTAACATACCACGTCGATCCTCATCTACACCATTTATTGATATAATATTGACACGAAGCATCCCTAAAAGTGAAGCAATATCTCCTAATAATCCAGGGCGATTCACCTGAATTTCATATTCAAAGTACCAATCGCTCAACACACTCGTTCCCTTCCTATTAGTTAACGTAAAAAATCCTTTATAAGTTCCATCATAGCTGATTTTTTATGTAATGGAAAGTTAGAATACATGGAATTACAGCGTTATTTACTAATTTTTTTTGATGACTGTTAAATAGGCTTACATACGTTCCCGTTTTCACAGATAAAAAGTTTATAGTATAGCAAAAAGAGGAGATTGGCTCTCCTCTTTTATTTACTGCACATGCTTATTTTGTACGAGCTTAATGACACAATTCGCTAATGCATGTTTTTCATCTTCAGAGGCAACGCCCCATAAATCCGACAGCACTCGCTCTTGTTCGTTTTTAGGGTCGACATTAGTCGCCAAATATTCCCCAATTTGGACAGCAGCCGTTTGAATCATTTTCTTAGGCATACCGCTTGATTCAGCTTGCATAACGTTTTGTCCTAAAAACGATGTCCATTTTTGCCAGTTTTCTAAAATGGTCATATTCTTCCTCCTCCTTTACACAAGTAGTATGTGCAAAAGAGATTATTATATGTACCAACCTCCATTTAATCGTACGATTTGTCCTGTCACATAATCAGCTTTACCAGACAAATAAAAACGTACCATTTCAGCCACATCCTTTGTTTGTCCAATGGAGCCTAGTGGGATATCGTCCAAAATGTATTGAAGCTCTTCTTGATTTAGATGGCTGTTCATTGAGGTATTTATAAAGCCAGGAGCAATAGCATTCACTCTAATCCGAGATAATGCCGCTTCTTTTGCATAGGATTTAACAAAAGCATGCTGCGCACCCTTAACAGTTGCATAAAGTGCCTCCCCCGCTGAGCCAGCCTCTCCCCAAATGGAACCTATAAATAGTACATAGCTCACTTTATGCTTGCGAAGTTTTCCAGAAAGTAAAGCTGTCAGTCTCATAGGATTTTGAACATGAACACGCCATAAAGCATCCATATCCTCCACTGTCGTATCTTCGAGCAAGGAATAATGGGCTTGTCCATTGGCAAAAACAATAGCCTGTACATTAAAAATTTGTGCAGCTACCATTTCTGCTCCATAAACAATTGAAAAATCCCCCTGTACAAGCATAAATTCTTGTGCAGGGAAATTTTCGGAAAGCTTTACACATAACCTCTGTGCCGCATTTTGATTGTTTGAATAATGTACATAGATGGACCAGCCATCCTCAGCTAAGCTTTGACAAATGGCATGACCGATATCACCTGATGCACCTAAAACAAGGGCAAATTTTTTCACTGTGCATCCTGCTTACTTGGCAGAATTTTAAAGACTGTTTGCTGTGTTTCACCTTGGATAGAAGCAAATGCTTTTTGTAAATCCTCCACGGTTAATGTCTCAAGTATTGGTACTACATCAAATAAATTCATGTCATTAAAGGAATATCGTGTGAATTGGTTTGCGATAAACTCGATCGAATTTAATGCACGTAGGAAGAATCCAATTTTTTTGCGTTTTATACGCTCCAAACCAGCACGATCAAATTGGCTATTTCCTTCATATTTTGTTAATTCGTCCATAATCGTTTTTGCCAATTTATCTGGCTCTGCTGAATCTGATCCGATCATGGCAAACCCAAAGCCATTTTCTAAAGTAAAATCAAAAGCATATGTCTCATCAATTAAACCTTCCTCGTAAACACGCTCATAAAAATCAGAGGTACGTCCAAAAATAAGTTCAAGTGCAATTTGAACCGACAACTCATGCTTTAACATGTCCTGGCCTGATAAATTAGTGTCTTTCGCTTTTAAACCTACATAAATTTTTGGTTTTTGAACATCCATATTTAATGTACGTTCTTTAATGGCTACCTCTGTTGGTTCTTTATCAAAGAAACGTTGAATTGGCGTTGGTTCTGGGAATTCTTTTTTACCCTGATTCTCACGAATAAACGTCATCATTTCTTCTGGTTCAACAGCACCTATCACAAATAACAACATATTTGAAGGATGATAAAACGTATTGTAGCACGTATATAAGTGCTCCGCTGTAATGCCATCAATCGATTCTATTGTACCTGCGATATCAATTTTTACAGGATGATGATGATACATATTTTCGATTGTGCCAAAGTATAGACGCCAGTCTGGTTGATCATCATACATTGTAATTTCTTGCCCAATAATTCCTTTTTCTTTATTGACAGTAGCTTCTGTAAAGTATGGTTCTTGGACAAAATTCAATAAAGTTTCTGTACTTTTATAAATATTGTCAGTAGATGAAAATAAATAAGCTGTACGCGTAAACGATGTAAATGCATTCGCAGAAGCACCATATTCGCTAAATTTTTGGAAAACGTCTCCATCCTCTTTTTCGAACATTTTATGCTCTAAAAAGTGTGCAATACCATCTGGTACAGAAATACTTTCTGTTTCACCAATTGGCACGAACGTACGATCGACAGAGCCGTACTTTGTTGTAAATGTAACAAATGTTTTAGAAAAGCCCTTTTTCGGCAATATATAAACATCTAAGCCATTGTCTAGTTTTTCATAATAAAGTGTTTCATCTAATTGTTTAAATTCTATTGTTTTCATTGTGCGGCTTGCTCCTTTCCACATAAGAAATAGACCGCTTCAAGCTGCACTTGCTTTGCCATTGCAACAACATCTTCTTTTGTCACAGCTTTCCACTTATTTGCCCAGGCCTGAACTGAGAATTCCTCAGGTAAATCCTTATATTGATCAAAAATTTCAATTTGACCTCGTGCCGAATCTAAGGATTCTTTTAGCTGATTTGTCAGCATAGCCTTTGTTTGCTCCAGCTCTAAATCTGTAATGTCTCCAGCCTGCATGACGGCAAGTTGTTCTTTAATTAAAGATAGCGCTTTTTCTTCATTTTTAGCTTCAATCCCAGATACAACAAATACAAGTCCATAATGCGAAGCATAGGAACTAGAAGCATAATAAGCAAGACTCTCTTTTTCACGAACATTCATAAACAACTTGGCATGTGGATAGCCACCAAAAATGCCATTAAAAATTTGCATCTTAGAGAAATCTGCATCACCAAATCTAACAGGTGTGCTAAAGCCAATATGAAGTTTACCTTGTTTCATTTCATGCTGTTCTCTTACATAATCATTGTCTGGATGTTGTTGTGGGAGTACTGCTGGAACTTCCTTAGGAGTACGATCCTTAAATGGTAGCGCTTTTTTTAATTTCGCAACAATTTCCTCTTCATTAATGTCTCCAGCTACATAAATATCGATTTTGTCGTTAGCTAGCATCGATTGATAAGCCTCAAATAATGAGGCAGTGGTAATCTTTTGAATTTCTTCGACACTACCATTCGCTGAAATTGAAGCTGGCTCATTTGGTCTCAGGATTTGTTGTAGACGGAATTGAGCAAAGCGAGATTTATCATCAAAAATAGATTCAATACGTTGAATAACTGTCTTTTTCTCACGCTCTACAACGGATTCCTTAAAGACACCATTTTCTAGATTAGGCTCAAAAATAGCTGTATGCAATAAACCAAGGACTTCGTTTAAGACACTTGTATTCGCTAGATAATGATCATTAACAGTCTCTACATTCATAAGAACTGTATGCTCATTTCCACGCTTCGATGTATCAAAATACAAAACTGTACCATACAAGTCATCTAAAAAGCTTCGAAAAGCAGCAGTTGTCTTATATTTAGCATTACTGTGCTGCAGTACATTTGTTAATACTGTACGCTCTGATGCACTTTTAGCCGTTAATGCTCTTCTCCATTTAATTGAAAAATTTACGGTTTTAAATTGGGTCGTTTGTCGGATATGCAAATTGACACCTTTTGCAAAAGGTATTGTTTTAAACATATGAAACCCTCCTATCCTTCTTAATATAACGATGTACTACACATACTATACATGTCTATTGTCTATAATTGCAAAAGGAATCCAAAGTATGTATGGGAAAAATTAAAAATTTCGCCAATTATATAGAAAAAGGACTGAGCATAGCTTGCCCAGTCCCTTAAAATGCTTTTCTTAGCGTTTACCTTTAATATAAGGCTGTCCACTCGCTTTTGGAGCATTTGCTTTACCAATAAAGCCTGCTAAAGCAAGAATTGTTAACACATACGGTAAAATTTGTAGATAAACTGCTGGAACATTTTCGATTAGCGGAATTTGATTCCCTGCAATACTTAATGTTTGTGCTAAACCGAAGAATAAGGCTGCACCTAGTGCTCCAATTGGATGCCACTTCCCGAAAATCATTGCAGCAATAGCCATGAAACCTTGACCAGCAATTGTTGCGTGTGAGAAGTCATGTGTAATTGTTTGTGCATACACTGCACCACCAAGACCACCTAATGCCCCAGAAATCATCACGGCAATATAGCGCATTTTATTTACATTTATACCCATTGTATCTGCTGCCATTGGGTGTTCACCCACTGCACGCAAACGCAAGCCGAATGGTGTTTTATAAATGATAAACCATGCCCCGAATGCTACAGCAAACGCTAAAATAGATGTGCTATAAACATCATGGAACAGTAAACGACCGAAGAACGGAATATCCTCTAAGTAAGGAACACCAAAACGACGAATCGGTTGGTCTATCATATCTGTTTGACCTTTATCATAAATCATTTTTACTAAGAATACGGTTGCAGCTAAACCTAGTAGGTTAATAGCTACCCCTGATACCGTTTGATCGGCACGGAAAGAAATAGAAGCTACAGCATGGAAAAGTGAGAACACAGCACCAATCACAACAGCTGCTAGCATTGCTACCCAAACTGTTGCTGCCCCTAATGATGAAGCGAATTCTAAATTGACAAAAATACCAACAAAAGCACCGACAATCATTAAGCCTTCTAGCCCGATGTTGACAACACCAGAGCGTTCAGAGAATACCCCACCGATGGCCGTAAAAATCAAAGGTGTTGCATAAAGAATCGCTGAAGGGATGATGAAATATAACATTTCTAAAAAGCTCATGTTATTGTCCCTCCTTTTTCTTGCTCAGCTTTTGTAAGCCTACTCGAATAATATAGCCTGATGCAACGAAGAAGATAATCAATGCAATAATAATGGATACGATTTCTTCTGGAATACCCGCAGCATTTGGCATATTTAATGCACCATACTTTAAAGAACCAAAAAGGGATGCTCCAAACACTACCCCAAGTGGTGTATTGGCACCAAGTAACGCAACGGCGATACCGTCAAAACCAATTCCCGTAAAGCCAGGTTTAATGGATGCGTTTTGGAATGTCCCTAAAGCTTCCATCGCACCACCAAGACCTGCAAACATACCTGAAATCGTCATAGCTAAAATAATATTTTTATTAACACTCATACCTGCATAGTCAGCAGCATTTTTGTTAAAACCTACTGCTTTTAGCTCGTAGCCACGTGTTGTTTTTTCTAAAATGAACCACATCACAGCTACCATTAACAGTGCAACAATGATCCCATAGTGAAGACTTGAATTGTCTGTAAGCTCTCTTAAAAACGGAGAACGTAAAGAAGCTGACTCATGGATACGTTCTGTTTTAAAGCTGCCATCGGACAATTTTTTAATCACTGCATTTGCAATATAAAGTGCAGTGTAGTTCAGCATAATTGTCGCAATAACTTCGTGAACTTTAAATTTCGCTTTTAAGAAACCTGCAATAAAGGCCCAAAATGCACCAGCTGCAGCTGCTGCAAGCAATGCTAATGGTAAGTGAATGATTTTAGGAAGTTCAAACGCATAACCTACCCAAGCAGCGGCTAGCCAACCTAAAATTAGCTGACCTTCCACACCGATATTGAAGAGCCCTGTACGGAATGCAAATGCTACCGCAAGACCTGCTAAAATATATGGTGTAATTTGACGAATTGTGTTCCCGATTGAATATGAATCTCCAAAAATACCTGTCCAAAGAGCGATATAACCTTGCACTGGGTCATAGCCACTGACTACCATAACGATAGCCCCTACAATTAAACCGATAATGATAGAGATGATAGGAACGAGGATATTAATGACACGATTTGACATTAGTCGTTCCCCTCCTTCGCATCACGCTTTATATTTTTTTTACTTTGCCCTGCCATTAGTAAGCCTAGCTCTTGTTCAGTCGTTTCTTTCGGATTTAACTCATCGACAATTTGTCCATCATAGATAACAGCAATTCGATCCGAAACATTCATTACCTCATCTAATTCAAATGAGATTAATAAAACGGCTTTCCCTTTATCACGTTGCTCAATTAGACGAGAGTGAATGAATTCAATAGCTCCTACGTCAAGTCCACGTGTTGGTAGAGCAGCAATTAATAGATCAGGGTTACGGTCAATTTCACGACCAATAATTGCTTTTTGTTGGTTACCACCAGATAATGCACGAGCTGGTGTCATCTCTCCATTACCAGTACGCACATCATACTCTTTAATGATTTGGCGAGCTTTCTCTGACACCTTTTTATAGTCCATCACAAAGCCCTTCGCTATTGGAGATTGGTAATATGTTTGCAATGCAATATTATGACCAATTGGGAAATCTAAAACTAATCCATGCTTATGACGGTCTTGTGGAATATGTCCTACGCCTTCCTCTGTAATTTTACGAGGCTTCATGTTAGTAATATCTTTACCATTCAGCTTGACTTTACCACTTTTAATTTTGCGTAGACCTGTAATGGCTTCTATTAACTCGGATTGACCATTACCATCAATACCAGCAATACCTACGATTTCACCTTTACGAACATTTAAATTAAGACCTTTAACTTTATCAATATTTCGATAGTCTGTAACAACCAAGTTCTCAATTGCAAGCACTTCGTCAGTCGGTGTCGCATCCGTTTTTTCCGTTTTGAATTCAACCTGACGGCCAACCATCATTTCAGCAAGCTGATCAGGATTTGTGGCAGCGGTTACAACAGTGCCAATCCCTTCTCCCTTACGGATAATCGTCACTCGGTCTGAAACTTCCATAATTTCTTTTAGCTTATGCGTAATTAAAATAATGGATTTACCCTCTGCGATAAGACGGCGCATTATTTGAATTAATTCGGTAATTTCTTGCGGTGTTAATGATGCAGTTGGTTCATCAAAAATTAAAATTTCGGCACCACGATATAAGGTTTTTAATATTTCTACACGCTGTTGCATACCAACCGTGATATCCTCGATTTTGGCGTTCGGATCAACATCTAAACCATACTTTTCAGAAAGTGCTTGTACTTTCTTAGCCGCATCTTTTATATTCACAATTCCCATTTTAGTAGGCTCAGTGCCTAAAATGATATTTTCTGTTACCGTAAAGTTTTCTACCAACATAAAATGTTGATGCACCATGCCAATCCCTAAATCATTGGCAATATTCGGGTTTGTAATTTTTACAGCCTTCCCACGTACACGAATTTCGCCACCCTCTGGTTGATACAAACCAAAAAGGACGTTCATCAAAGTCGATTTACCTGCACCATTTTCACCTAGCAATGCATGAATCTCGCCTTGTTTCAGTTGGAGGGTGATATTATTATTCGCCACGAAATTACCGAATTCTTTACGGATTCCTAGCATTTCAATCACATAATCCAAATTTGTCACTCCCTTAATAGGCACTATTATTAAGTATTTTCATCTTAGCGTATAGTATCTGCTGCTACATGATGGATGGTACAGATAAGCCATACGTCCAGTAATAAATTTTCTACTAGAGGCTATATTTTATTACCGATTTAATATCCCACCTATAGAGGTAGATGTTTTGCTAAATTAATACAGGAAAGGTCATCGTTAGAAACCTTTCTTCTATTAACTTGTTACCATCATTATTCAAATCATAATTACTACCTCTATAAGGTTTCTATAAATCTAGCTAAATAGAGTATTGCGAATAATCTAAATATAACGATAGATTGAAAAATCATCATAAGGTCCTTCTAAGAGTCCCTTATGATGATCAAAAGATGAATTATTTTTCCACTTTTTCTGGAACTTTGATTTCACCCTTAGCAATTTTTTCTTTATATTCGTCGATTACTTTTTGTACATCTTCTGGAATCGCACCGCGAGAATCTGCAAGTTTAACGCCATCTTCAGCTAAACCGTAAACAAGTGTTTCTCCACCTGGGAAATCACCATTTTTCGCTCTATTTGAAATATCTACTACTGCTGTATTAACACCTTTTAACATAGAAGTTAATGTAACGTTTGTTTTATCGTCTACTTTACCCTCTTCGTATTGGTCAGCATCTACACCGATAACCCATACATCTGCATTTGGATCTTTCGCTTTACGCTCTTTTGCTTCAGAGAATACGCCGTTACCAGTTGCACCAGCAGCGTGGAAGATTACATCTACACCTGAAGAATACATGCTGTTCGCTGTAATTTTACCAAGATCCGCTTTATCAAACGCACCAGTATATTTTACTTGAATATCGATATCTGGGTTTACTGCTTTAGCCCCTTCAACGAAACCAGCGTGGAAACGGTTAATAACTGGAATATCAACGCCGCCTACGAAGCCGATTTTACCTGTTTTAGATGTTTTCGCTGCAGCAACACCTGCTAAGAAAGCACCTTCTTGCTCTTTGAACAGTACGTTTACTACGTTGTCTGCTTCTACTTCAGCATCGATTAATGCAAAGTGGTTATCTGGATTTTCAGAAGCAACTGCATCAATTGCATCAGCCATCATGAATCCGATACCAAATACTAAGTTAAAGTCACGACGAACTAAGTTGTTTAAGTTTGTTTCATAGTCAGCATCTGAAGCTGATTGTAGGTAGTCAAAACCACCATCACCTTTTGATAAATCGTGCTCTTTACCGTAAGCTTGTACACCTTCCCATGCAGATTGGTTGAATGATTTGTCATCAACGCCACCTACGTCAGTAACCATCGCTACTGAGAAAGCTTCTTCTGTGCTTTCGCCACCTGAAGCATTGTCATTTTCTTTCGCTGGCTTTTCGTCGTCTTTCGTACCACAAGCACCTAAAATAGCACTTGCCGCTAATACTGATGTTAATACTAAACCAAATTTACGTTTTTTCATTTAATTAACCCCCCAAAGGTATTGTAATTAGCAGGAAAAAATTTAGAAATGTTCTACACCCGTTTACGAACTACATGGAAGCTGAATTTATCAGCTCGGAAATAATTTTTTGAATAGAGCACTACTTGATCATGATCATCATAATGCAATTGCTTTAACACTAAAAGAGCTGTCTCACGTCCACAATTTAAAATCGGTGAGGCTTGTTCATGATACCCAACTGGATCAATATAGGTTACAGCATAAGCTACATGAATTTTGCCAGATTGCTCAAGTGCAGAGAACAGTGAAACTTCTTTTTTTTCGACAAAGTCAGTAGGCAGGAAGCTTGCAGGTAGCCTGTCTATGCAGTATACTACTGGCTCACCATCCGCTGTTCTGACACGTTCAATCGTGAGTATTTTATCGTCGCCATCACTTTGGAAGCGTTTTAAATCTTCCTCAGAAGGCACGTGCTCAGTCGCTTTTAAAAATCGCGAACCTGGCTCCATACCTGCTGTCTCGATCATAGAAGAAATACTAGATAGATGCTCGATGCCTGATGTAAACAACGGCTTCGGGTTAACAAAAGTCCCAACCCCATGTCGGCGCACAATCACATTTTCCTCTTCCAACAGTCGAAGTGCTTCTCTAAGTGTTGCTCGACTGACTCCTAGTGATTTCGATAATTCAAATTCTGAAGGCAGCTTTTCATTTTCTTTAAAAATGCCAGCCTCAATGTCAGATTTTAAACGATCGATTACTTGAAGATAGAGATGACGATGATCTGCTTTAATAGTCACATATATCACCACCAAAACTAGAGATCAGACATCTGATGTACAACATTCCTACTAATCGTTCATAAATATAACATTTTTGCAGAATGAAATAAACAGTTTTGAGTAAAATCTGTTATAGAATTCATTCTTTCTTTATTTTATCTGCAAATTTTTGGACAAAAATACAATTGCTCTCACCATTTTCGTCTTCATTTTTTGCTTAGTTATCGTATTGGTGAACAAGTACTTGACGAGGTTTACTACCCTCTGGAGGCCCAACAATACCGCGTTGCTCCATCTGATCAACAATACGTGCAGCTCTTGAATAACCAATACGGAAGCGACGTTGAAGCATAGAGACAGATGCTGTTTGCATATTGACAACTAATTGGACTGCTTCATCATATAAATCATCTGTTTCCTCTAAAATGGTTTCTTCTTCAGTAGGAATCATCTCCTCCTGATACTGAGCTTTTTGCTGTTCTATAACAAAATGAACGACTGCCTCCACTTCTTGATCTGATAAAAAGGCACCCTGCACCCTTTTTGGTTTAGAAGCTCCAGCAGGTAAAAATAACATATCACCTCGTCCTAATAATCGTTCAGCTCCACCCATGTCTAAAATTGTTCTTGAGTCAATCGCGGAAGAAACAGCAAAAGCAATTCTGGATGGAATATTTGCTTTAATGACACCTGTTAAAACATCTACACTTGGTCGTTGTGTGGCAATAATCAAATGAATGCCAGCTGCCCTTGCCATTTGCGCTAAACGTGTAATCGAATCCTCTACATCACTTGATGCGACCATCATCAAATCCGCTAACTCATCTACTATAACCACAATATAAGGTAGCTTTGGATGCTTTTCCTCTGTTTGATCATTAACCTTTTGGACATGTGCATTATAGCCCTCAATGTTTCTTGTACCTGTATGAGAAAACAAATCATAGCGACGTTCCATTTCAGATACCACTTTTTTCAGTGCCTGCGAAGCTTTACGTGCATCCGTTACGACAGGCGCTAATAAATGTGGAATCCCATTATAAACGTTTAATTCAACCATTTTTGGGTCTATCATCATGAGCTTCACTTCATGCGGTTTTGTACGCATTAGTATGGATACAACAATGCCATTTATACAAACACTTTTCCCACTACCTGTAGAACCAGCTACAAGTAAATGTGGCATTTTATTGAGCTCTGCTAATACAGCTTGTCCTGTAATATCACGACCAAATGCTACTTGTAATAATGCCTCAGGCTTAGCACCATCTTTCGATTCTAATACCTCACGAAGTGTTACAATAGCGACCTCACTATTAGGTACTTCTATACCAATCGCAGATTTCCCAGGAATTGGTGCTTCCATACGAATATCTTTAGCTGCCAATGCTAATGCAAGATCATCTTGCAAATTGACAATTTTGCTTACTTTCACACCGATATCTGGTAAAATCTCGTATTTCGTAACAGCAGGACCTAAATGCACCTGTGTCACCTTTGCCTTTACGCCAAAGCTTTGTAATGTCTGCTCAAGCTTTTTGGCATTTGCCTGAATCACTGAATATTCACCACTTTGATCATGTTGTGGTGGTAATTGTAATAAATTATATGATGGGAGCTGATAATCAGCATTTTCTACTGCATCTGTACCCTGAATCTGGACATCATCCGTTGCTTCTTCTAGTTCATTTTCCACCAAGTGAGTTGTATCCAACACTTCTCTTTCCTGTGAAACATTCTGTGTAAACGCAGAAATAATCGGTTCATGTGGTATTTCTTCTTCTTGTTCAGGCATATCTATAGATTGATTAACGGCTGCTACTTCATCTCCACTCTCTACCCTTGAACGACGATTATTTGGTTTTTTCGGTGTATTTTTTTTCTTATCACGATGCTTTTTTTTCCATTTACCAAATATATCTGGCGTTTTTTCTGCTAAATAAGGCACTAATGCTTTACCAGTGACAAGAATTAAACCGATAAAGAAAATAACCCAAGCAACAACTTTTGCCCCTGAGGCTTCAAACAACACATGAAGCCCGCTAAAGAGTAGGGCACCAACCATGCCACCCCCCAAAGCATTACTACGATGAATGATACCATCTGTATTAATCAAAATTCGCCATGATTCACGTAGTACAGAATCAGATAGCAGACCACCTGATTTGGATAGTTGTTCAAATAATATGCCATGGCTAAAAATCGTTAAGCTCGAAACAATGAGGAACATGCCCAGTATTAATCGATCCTTTATCCCAACTTTTTTACGACCAATCATCATTAACAATGCAACAAATATAAGCATAAATGGAACAGCAAAATGTAAATTACCAAAAAGGAACATGGCGATTGTTTGTAGAATCCGCCCGATCATGCCGTATTCAAAAATCATAATGACTGCTAATGCAATTAAGAGCAACCCTAAAATTTCGTACATAAGCGGATGCATTTCTTTTTTTTCAGTTGTCGTTTTACTTTTAGTAACTTTTTTTCTCTTACTAACTGCCATCTAATTCACCTTCTTCTGCAATCCATTCTATATATGTAGCGAATCATCACATGTAGAACTTGAATATTTCAAAAAAAGGATTTTCCACCGCAATTGGGAGAAAATCCTTTTTCATTTATTTTTTCCTCAAAGCATATACGATGAGTTTGTTCAATTAATATTCCATAATTATAGGAATAATCATTGGGCGACGTTTTGTTTTTTGGAATAAATACGTATTTAGCGTATCTCTAATTTCTTGTTTAATGTTCGTCCATTCAAAGGTTTCTTTCCCAACGTACTTTTCAATCACATTCCTCGCAATGTCAGAAGCCTCAATCATTAATTCCTCTGATTCTCGTACATAGACAAAGCCTCGTGATAAAATTTCTGGCCCAGAGGCAATTTTCTTTTGTGCTCGATTTAATGTTACCACCACAATGAAAATACCATCCTGCGATAATAATTTACGGTCACGAAGGACAATATTACCTACATCGCCTACACCAATACCGTCAATTAAGACATTACCAGCTTGTACACGACCACTCATGCGCATTTTATTATTTTTATATTCTACGATATCCCCTTTATCCGCGATAAAAATTTGGGATTTTTGCATACCTAGCTGTTGTGCTAATTTAGAGTGCGCAATTAGCATACGGTATTCTCCTTGTACAGGAATAAAATACTTTGGCTGCATTAAGTTTAGCATCAGCTTTAAATCTTCTTGGCTACCATGTCCTGAAACATGGACATTTTTGCTAGAAGTCAAAATTTCAGCGCCTGCTTTTGACATTGAGTTCATTGTATTCGCCATTTGAACTTCCATGCCAGGAGAAGGTGTAAACGTAATTAGTACCGTATCACCTTGTTTAATTTTAATATCACGATGGTGCTTACGGACAATTTTTTCTAAAGCATCGAGAGGCTCTCCTCTGTTGCCTGTTGCAATAATGATAATTTCATCATCTTGATATTTTTGCATTTCCGAGATCGGAATAATTGTATCTTCTTCGACTGTTAAATAACCAAGCTGTACGCCTAAATCAACTGCCTTTTCCAATGGTTTGCCTACAATTACAACCTTACGGAATGATTTCTGAGCTTGAGCAAATACTTGTTGAATTCGAATAAAATTCGATGCGTAAACAGCTACTAAAATACGACCTGGTGCTGAGTGGAATGTTTTTGATAATTGTTCTTCAATGACAATCTCTGATGTCGTATATCCTGGTCGCTCAGCTTCGCAAGACTCAGATAATAGAATGAAAACGCCATCTTCACCTAGCTGTGCCATTTTTGCTAAATCAGGTTTAAATTTACCTGTCGCTGACTGATCGAATTTAAACTCTCCTGTATGAACAATCGCGCCTTCAGATGTATGGAACACTACCCCTAACGAATCGGGAATACTATGTGTTGTGTGGAAGAATGTTACATACGTTGAGTTAAAATTCATACGACTACGGTTTGTTACTTCAAAAAACTTTACTTGATGTGGTGCAGGTAATTCTTTTAAATGTTCCTTTGCTAATGCAATAGTTAATTTCGATCCGTACACAGGTGCCTTTATTTTTTGTAATACATAGGCAATAGAGCCAATTGCATCTTCATGACCATGTGTTAAGAAAATACCTTTCACACGTTCTTTATTTTCTTCTAAGTAAGTAATGTCAGGAATCACGATATCTATACCTAGCATTTCATCTTCTGGGAACATTAAGCCGCTATCCACCACAAATAGCTCTTCATCAATTTCTACTACGTACATGGCTTTCCCAATTTCGCCTACACCACCAAGAGGGATGATGCGGATTAATTCATTTTTCTTTTTTGTCAATTTATTTCCTCCTAAAAAATATCCCGAACAGCAACCACTTAACATTTATTATACGGTTTGCAAAGCTTTTGCACAAATTAAAAATACATGTTTCACGTTGGAAATAGATTTTCCTGCTATTTGCTTATTACTAGCAGATGGAAAACAAATATTGGCTATCCTGTATAAATAGAGCTAAATAAGTATTTGTAAGGACGAGGAGTTACAAATTTGGTACATACTTTTTATTTTATAAAATATAAAAAACGAGGCTGAAATGCTATCAGCCTCGCTGCTATTTATCTAAAACTTTTCGCTTTTTCTTGATACGTATCCCAAATTCGATCAAAATTAGCTTTCTCTTCATCTGTCATTTCCATCATTGGCAAACGAACATTGAGTGTATCAAATCCTAATTTTGTCATCGCATATTTAATCGGTGAAGGGTTGGGCTGAGCGAACAGCGCACGTACTAAAGGTAATAAGGCTCGGTGAATTTGGGCTGCTAGCTTATGATTTCCTTCTTCAAACGCTTTAATCATTAATTGCATATCATTGCCTACCACATGGGCAGCTACAGAAATAACACCTGCTCCGCCAATGGCCATTAGTGGGAGTGTTAAACCATCGTCCCCACTATACACTAAGAAATCATCAGCTGGATCAACATTCTCAATAACATCACCCATCTGATCTAAGTTACCGCTCGCTTCCTTAATCCAAGCAATATTAGGAATCTTGCTTAATGCAACAGAAGTTTCATAGGCAACATTGACCCCAGTACGCCCTGGAACATTATAAAGCATAACAGGGAGACTCGTTTGTTTAGCAATGGTTTCAAAGTGAGCATAAATCCCACGTTGATTTGGCTTATTATAGTAGGGAGCTACAAGCATAATGCCGTCCGCTCCATTTTCTTCTGCCTTATGTGTCATTGCGATAGAGTAAGCTGTTTCATTATCCCCAGTACCTGCAATAACTGGTACGCGTCCTGCTACTTTCTCAACTGTAAAGCGTACAACTTCAATTTTCTCTTCTGTAGACATAGTTGGGTTTTCAGAAGTCGTACCACAAGCAACAATACAATCAGTACCATTGTCTATTAAATGATTAATAATACGTTCTAGTTCTGGATAATTAATCGTGCCATCATTTTTGAACGGCGTAATCATTGCCGTTCCAATTCGACCTAAATTCATCCTTACACCCCTCTTATAGTAAGTTATCCTCAAGCATTGCTTCTGCAATTTGGATAGAGTTTAATGCGGCGCCTTTTAATAAATTGTCAGAAACGATCCATAGATGGAACCCTTTGCTGTTGTCTAAATCTTGACGGATACGTCCTACAAAAGTAGCGTCTTCCCCTTCTGCATAAATAGGCATTGGGTAAGTTTGTGTTGCAATATCATCTTGTAATACCACACCTGGTGCGTTGCGTAATACTTCGAAAATCTCTTGGATTGACGCGTCTTTCTCTACCTCAATATAAACAGATTCAGAGTGACCTGAAACGACTGGCACACGAACACAAGTAGCAGCTACTTTTAGCTCTGGTGCATGCATGATTTTTTTCGTCTCATTAATCATTTTCATTTCTTCGTATGTAAATCCATTATCTGTGAATTTATCGATTTGTGGAATGACATTACGAGCAATTGGGTAATGACGTTTATCACTACCAGACGGTAAAATATTTGCTTCTACATCTTTACCTGCATCCCAGTTTTCGCTTTGTGCCTTTAATTCTTGGATCGCAGAAATCCCTGCACCTGATACTGCCTGATAAGTTGAAACAATTACTTTTGTTAAACCAAATGCATGACGAATTGGTTCAAGCGCAGCTACCATTTGAATTGTCGAGCAGTTTGGATTCGCAATAATTCCCTTATGCTTCGCTAAGTCGCCTCGATTCACTTCAGGCACGACAAGCGGTACCTCTGGATCCATACGAAAATGGCTCGTATTATCAATAACTACTGCACCCCGCTTAGCTGCTTCTGGTGCAAGCACAGCTGATACTGAACCACCAGCTGAGAATAAAGCGACATTGACGCCTTCGAAAGCCTCAGGTGTCGCTTCTTCAATTGTATATGTTTCCCCATTAAATTCGATTGATTTTCCTGCTGAACGAGCAGAAGCTAGAAATTTAATATGTCCAATCGGAAATTTACGTTTAATCAACTGCTCCATCATTTTCGATCCTACTGCACCTGTTGCCCCAACAACCGCAACTGTTAACTGCTTTGTCATCTGTCATCTCTCCTTGAATACATGTTCCATAATGTGTGCTATTGTATCACAAAAATACTGAAAATTGTGTGTAATCTCTTATTTATTTGAAATATTGTATCAACAGCGGTTGTAATTGCTTTTTCTGCGTAATTGCTGCATGAACAGTATCCACCATTTGCTCAAAATCAGCAATTAAAGAATTTGGTTTGGAGTGAGGGGCATCCTGACCAAAGGGAATAAAATATATATTTTTGGCATTTAACAGCTTCATAATATTTATGCCATTTAAGCCTAGTGCATCGTTTGTGGAAATACCTAAAACTACAGGTGAACCATTACGCAAAGTTGCCTTTGCTGCCATTAACACAGGACTATCTGTTGCTGCATTAGCAAATTTACTGATGCTATTGCCTGTCATGGGGGCAATGACCATTGCATCTAATGGATTGGATGGACCAAATGGCTCTGCCTCTTTTATAGAAGAAATAACTTTTTCTCCTGTCAAAGCTTCTATTTTGGCAATCCACTCTTCACCTGTACCAAAGCGTGTAGCTGCATGTAAAACGGAATGGGTAATGATTGGAATTACTGTTGCTCCGACATCAATAAAATTTTGGATTTTAGGTACTACATCTTCATACGTACAATGAGAAGCAGTAATACCTAAGCCAATTCGTTTCCCCGTTAACAATTTTCTTCCTCCTCTATTGCCTTGCACAATATTGTAGCTGCATCATGTGCAAAGTATTTCCCAGGTAATGATGGCAATAGTACATATGTTTGTAATTGATCAGAATCTATATCTAAACATCCTGGCTCTGAAGCCAAGTCATATAAAACAGTTGGAACATGCTCTATAAATGATTCTGTGATCCATTTAGCAGGAATTGTATTAATAAAAATGCCATCTGTAATAGACCATTGACGATCATCTAAATTCGTGGCTTTATAACCATATGCTTTTGCTTCACTCACTTGTACAACTGAACGTGCAACAATATGAACATTTGCACCCATCTTAACTAGTAAAGAGGCGAGCATTTTTGCGATACGACCAAAACCTGCGATTGTGAAATTTTGTCCGTAAATACATTTTTGCTCGAGTCCGTAAAATGTGGCGATAAATCCCTCCGCTGTTAATCGAGCATTTTGCCAAATAAATGATTCTTGTTGTAAATAGCAAATAGATTCATTTTTCTCTAGTAATTGCTTCCAATGCATTGTTAATCGACCTGTATAAAATTTCACTTGTGATATACCATAGAGCTGCTCAACTTCTATTTTTAATGGAAGAATAGGTAATACAATTTTATTAGGCTGGAATTCTAAAACAAGTTTATTTAACTCTTCGTTCCATACGGTCGTTCTTTTATAAAACACTGTTCTCGATGGACTTCTTAGCATTGTAGCTAGTTCCTTTAATCGGGAGTCCTCACCGATAACAAGCCATTTTTCGTTTTCCAAAAGCTCACCTCACTGTAAATATTCTGACTGTACTGTAGATGTCTTATTAAATAAAATACGATCTTCACCAATTAAAATAATTTCATGCCAAGGTATCATTTCACTAACTTTCATTTTCTTTTTTTGGAATGGTAGTTTATCTTTCACAATTTCAAAACCATGTATTTTCCCTGTTTGCACATCTAATAGGCATTCTGTATGTGCCAGGATGCCAAAATGTACGCCACCCTCAATTTGAATTAACTCCTTATCCACCATCTCAGATAGTAACATGCCTCATCTCCCTCCTTGAGCCGTTACCTCAATATATGCCGACTTTTTGCAAATCGTGACCCCTACCAAAAGTACGAATATGTTGCATTTTCACCGCTATCTGTATATAGTGTATATATACAGTTATAAGAGGTGATGATTTGTGCATATCCATTTAAGTAATGCGAGTGAAAAACCTATTTATGAGCAAATCACCATACAGCTCAAGGAGGCTATTTTAGCTAATAAATTACAGGCAGGTGATGCACTACCTTCTATCCGCGCTTTAGCAAAGGATTTAAAAATAAGTGTGATGACCACTAAACGTGCCTATGCTGATTTAGAGCGAGATGGTTTCATTGAAACAGTCGCTGGTAAAGGGAGCTTTGTCACAGAACGAAATCAAGACTTTCTACGCGAGGAGCTATTACGGCAGGTAGAGGGGCACTTGCAAAAGGCAGCAAAAATAGCGAAAACCGCTGGACTTTCTAGTGAAGAATTACAAGAACTACTATCTTTAATGTTAGAGGAGGATAAGTAATATGAATGCCATTGAAATTCATGATTTACATAAGGGCTTTGAAGGCTTTTTTCTAAAAGATATAAGTTTTTCCGTCCCTCAAGGCACTGTAATGGGTTTTGTTGGAGAAAACGGGGCTGGCAAATCAACTACGATAAAATGCATGCTGAATTTACTAAAAAAGGAATATGGCGAAATTTTGCTATTTGGCAAAGATCATGTCGAACACGAACTATCGATAAAAAACGACATCGGCGTTGTATTTGACGATTTACATGTACCAGAAACGCTAAATGCGACGCAACTCGACAAAATCATGAGAAAAGTATTTCAAACATGGGATTCAGACTATTATTTTGAAAGATTGGCCCAATTTAAGGTACCAAAGAGGAAGAAGATTAAGGAACTTTCACGAGGAATGAGGATGAAGCTATCAATTGCCTTAGCATTGGCACATCATCCAAAATTATTGATTTTAGATGAGCCCACAAGTGGTTTAGACCCTATTATTCGGGATGAAATTCTGGATTTATTTTTAGCATTTATGCAGGATGAAACCCACAGCATTTTATTTTCTTCGCACATTACAAGCGATTTAGAAAAAATTGCTGACTATATTACATTAATTCATAATGGTGAGATTTTATTGAGCGAGAGTAAAGATGCTTTATTATATGAATATGGTATTTTCAAAGGTAACAATGAGGAAGTAAACGACTTGCCAGAGCATGCTATTCTGAGAACCCGTCCTGGTGCATTTGGAATAGAAGCATTAGTTCTGAAAAATGAAGTAAATGAGGCTTTCAGACTTGAAAGACCTTCTATTGAAGATATTATGCTATTTTTCGTGAAAGGTAGTGTTTAAATATGGTAGGACTTATCCTAAAAGATTTAATGACCATTCAACGACAAATGAAAGCACAAGCATTTGTTCTTGTATTTCTTCTTGTGATGGCGATTTTTATGCAGCAAAGCGCAATGCTTCTAGCTGTTATTGTTTTTATTGTTACGATACAAGCGATAACTGCGCTTAGCTACGATGAACACAGTAAGTGGGATAAATACGCTAATACTTTACCAATTCCTAAAACGGATATCGTTTTAAGTAAATATATACTTAGTGTGATGTTAATGATTATCGGCCTTGTTATGGCATTACCTATCCTATTTTTCATCAATTTTTTTACCAATAACGACATTACTTCAGAATTTTTCCTAACGTTTAATTTGATCGTAACATCGGCGCTCTGTTTATTAGCCGTATTACTACCTATCTATATTAAATTTGGCTCTATTAAAGGAAGAATAGTCCTCATTGCGTTTTGTTTTATCCCTGGCTTCTTAACGGGGATGTTTAAAGAATATATCCCTGATATGACTCAAACCTTTTTATATTTAAAGCAATATGTCTATTTAGCACCTTTGGGCGGACTTATACTGCTCTGCCTCTCCTCTCTTGTTTCTACTGCTATTTATAAAAGAAAAGAGTTTTAGGAGGGATCCCATGCGAGCACTGTTGTTACAAAGAATCGTCGTACAAAAATGGACTATTCTTTTTACAATGACGATATGTTTACTTCTTCATTTTGTTCATTTACCTTTTGTAGATAGTCCTTCTATCGGATTATTTGTTGTCGTAATTTCAGCCAACATCGTAGATAATTTATATAGAGGCGACCGTCAAGTAAAGTGGACAATGTATGTCAATACGCTACCTCTATCAAAGAAAACACAATTGCAATCCGATTTTTTATTTTGCTATGGCCTTATTGCATTGCTCTTTATTGTCCTTGCGCCTATGTATTTCTCACAACCTGATGCATCTGAAAATTTTATAGAGCATCTTGCTATGTACTGTGCCTATATAAGTAGCGCTTCTTTCCTCATCTGTAGTCAATTTTATATTCAGCATCTTGATGAAACAGAGAGAATGCGAACGGTTAGAATGCTTACAGCTATTGTGCTTATCATTCTGCTAAATTTTGTTATTCATTATTATTTATCACTAGTAGCTGCAAATTTAATTATCTTATTCATACCAACACTGGTTAGTATCCTCATCACTTTTCTTGTGTTTCACAAATGTCTTTATTTATATATGGCAAAGGAAGTTTGCTAAACATTCATTAAAAATAGGAAATGGATTCCCATTGCAGGCTACTTGCTTTCCTATGGGCATGTGCAGGGCCGCTACCTTCTTGGTTTAAAGGCAGACTAGTCTCACTATTCCTCGAGGGTAAAGTTTTCCACACCAGCTCATAAAGTGCTACCTTTTTAGCAAAGGTGTTCACTACTCATCTTATGGAGGGTTGTTGACACTTATCCACATTGAAAATAACAGACTTTCCCAGATAGTAAAGGAGAACTTCGAAATTAATCAAAGTTCTCCTTTTTATATGCTTCTAATTATAATATCTTTATTCGCTAGGACCTATGATTGAGATAGCTGGCTCTGCTTTTAAAATTTTAGCAATCAGTCGATCCACCGATTCCATCGATACGGCATCGATCGATTTAAGAACCTCGTCTACTGTTCGATGCTTGCGATGGACAAGTTCACTTGTTCCATTACGATTCATACGAGCCCCCGTCCCTTCTAGCCCAAGGACAAAGCTGCCTTTAAGCTGCTCTTTCGCATTATCAAGCTCCTCCTCTGTAACACCACCCGCTACAATATCTAATAAAGTGGCATCAATCGTGTGCTGAAGCTGTGCTAATTGCTGTCGACTAGTACTACCATAAATCGTAAAAGCACCTACATCGGCATAACACGATTGATAGGAAAAAATAGAATAGGCTAGCCCACGTTCTTCTCGTACTTCCTGAAACAATCGAGAACTCATATTCCCTCCAATAATATTGTTAAGCGCAATAAAGCTATACATATCTGGATCTTTTACACCGATTGCTGGATAGGAAATCGCGACATGTGCCTGCTCTGTATCGCGTATTTTTGTAATTTCTCCTGGATAAAATGAAGGGTTTGTCAGGACAGGTGCCATAGCATGAGGTGAAGGTTGATAGTGACCAAATAAATCTTCAATCGTTTGCATAAGCTGAGATGAAATATTACCTGCAATAGAAATAACAACGGACTCTGGCCCATAATGTTTATCCATGTATTGTCGTATAGCATCTGCTGTAAATGTCTTTAATGTAGCAGCTGTGCCTAGTATTGGACGACCGAGTGCATCATTCGGATACATGACACCCCACAGCTTCTCATGAACATCATCATCAGGAGCATCTTCGCTCATTAAAATTTCTTCTAATACTACTTGTCGCTCTTTTTCTAATTCTTCTTCCGCAAATGTAGAATTAAAAAACATATCTGCTAGTATTGTGACCGCAAGCTCCGCATGATGATCTAAAACTTTAGCATAGTAACATGTATTTTCTTTCGATGTGAAGGCATTTAGCTCTCCTCCGATTCGATCAAATTCTTCAGCAATTTGACGAGCTGAACGAGTTGTTGTGCCTTTAAACAACATATGCTCAATAAAATGTGTGATACCATTCTCTTCAGGTAGCTCATAGCGAGAGCCAGCATTCACAAAGATACCTAATGCCACTGATCTTACATGATCAATTTGCTCTGATACAATACGAACACCATTCTGACATGTATGTACTTGAACCAAACTATCTCCCCCAATTATAAAAATCCTCTACTTTTCTTCTTGCTACTATCGAAAAAGGCTGCGCAATCTACGCAGCCTTTTAATCGATATTATTTTTCTTGTTCAGCGCGCTCTTTTTCCTCTTGAATTACTACTTTGCGAGATAAATTCACACGACCTTGCTTGTCGATTTCAATCACTTTCACAAGTAATTGATCACCAAGTTTTAAGACATCCTCCACTTGCTTTGTACGTTCCTCTTGAATTTCAGAAATGTGAAGCAAGCCATCTTTCCCTGGGAAGATTTCGCAAAAGGCGCCGAATTTTTCAATACGTTTCACTGTTGATAAGTAGTATTCCCCTACTTTTGCTTCACGTACGATATCTTCAATAATTTGTTTTGCACGTGCATTCATTGCTTCATCGGCAGAAGAAATATAGATTGTACCATCTTGCTCTGTATCAATCTTAACGCCCGTTTCTTCAATAATTTTATTAATTTGTTTACCACCTGGTCCAATTACATCGCGAATTTTATCAGGATTAATTTTTACAATAACAATTTTTGGTGCAAACGCAGATAATTGTTTACGTGGCTCTGGCAGTGTAGCAAGCATTGATTCTAGAATATGCATACGTCCAACTTTTGCTTGTGTCAGTGCTTCTTCTAAAATATTGCGAGATAAACCATCAATTTTAATGTCCATTTGTAGAGCTGTTACACCTTTAGCTGTACCAGCCACTTTAAAGTCCATATCGCCTAAATGGTCTTCCATTCCTTGAATATCCGTTAAAATAGAATAATGCTCACCTTTTTTAATAAGGCCCATTGCAATACCTGCAACTGGTGCTTTTAATGGAACACCTGCATCCATCATGGCTAATGTAGACGCACAAATAGAAGCTTGTGAAGTTGATCCGTTTGATTCAAGTACTTCTGATACACAACGAATTGTATAAGGGAAGACCGACTCATCAGGAATGACTGCTTCAAGTGCACGCTCACCTAACGCACCATGACCAATTTCACGACGACCTGGCCCACGGATTGGACCCGTTTCCCCTACAGAAAATTGTGGGAAGTTATAATGGTGCATAAAGCGTTTTGACTCTTCCACACCCAAACCATCAATAATTTGTACATCACCAAGCGCACCTAATGTACAAATAGAAAGTGCTTGTGTTTGTCCACGTGTAAACAGACCTGAACCATGTGTACGTTGTAATAAGCCTGTTTCAGAAGAAAGTGGTCGGATTTCGTCGAGCTTACGACCATCTGGACGAATCTTATCTTCCGTGATTTGACGGCGTACTTCTTCTTTTACCATCTTGTCAAGAATTGTGTACACTTGTTTCATTGTTTCGTCGTCTGCTTCTTGCTCTTCATAGGAAGCGATAACTCGCTCTTTCACAGCTTGAATTGCCTCATCACGAGCATGTTTCTCTGCCGTTTGAATTGCATCATGCATATCAGTCTCACAAGCTGCTTTTATATCGGCTTGAATTGCTTCATCAATTTCAAATAGTGTCACTGGTAACTTTTCTTTACCAACCTCTGCCACAATTTGCTCTTGGAAAGCAATGATTTTTTTGATTTCTTCATGACCGAACATAATTGCTTCTAACATGATTTCCTCTGGTACCTCAAGTGCACCCGCTTCAACCATATTGATAGCATCTTTGTTCCCCGCTACAGACAAATGAATTGTTGAGCGATTCGATTGCTCTACTGTCGGGTTTACAATGAATTGTCCATCAATATAACCAACTTGTACACCTGCTATTGGCCCATCAAATGGAATATCAGAGATCGCTAATGCTAATGATGAACCAACCATTGCTGCCATTTCAGATGTACAGTCAGGATCATTTGACATAACCATAGAAATAACTTGTACTTCATTACGGAAACCATCCGGGAACATCGGACGAATCGGACGGTCGATTAAACGGCTTGCTAAAATCGCCTTTTCAGATGGACGTCCTTCACGCTTAATAAAGCCGCCAGGAATTTTACCTGCAGCATATAGACGCTCTTCATAGTTTACTGTTAATGGGAAGAAATCAAGTGGTTTAGGTGATTTTGACATTGTTGCTGTAGCAAGTACAGAAGTATCGCCATAGCGTACTAATGCGGCTCCGTTTGCTTGTTTTGCTAACTGTCCTACTTCAATTACAAGTGGACGGCCAGCCCATTCATAGGAATAGACTTTCTTTTCGTTCATTCAATGAACCCCTCTCTATTATAAAAACACTTACTTCGTCTGTATGTACTAATAGTAAGTGTACCAAAAATGCTTGTTCTATGCTAAATAATATTTCATGAAATAATCATACATTTAAATTCAGTTATTGCCAATTTATTTAAGATTTATTTCATTATTTTATTGAAAAAGCATTTTTGGTATATGGATTTTTTTATATTGATTCCTTCTTGACGAAAAGTAATGTATGTAAATGGAAATAACTGCTTCGCTAACATTAGTTTTTCAAATACAAGTTTAAACAATAGACTTATTATAACATGGAGCTTATCATACAACATCCTATAAGGTAAAAGAAAGTTGGCTCATCTAGGAAAGTTAGTAAGTCAGGCAAATAATAGTCGGGATTTACATAGTATTGAAAAGTAAAACCATCAATAGAATTTTTGTGAAAGTAGCGTAAGTGAGTAAAGCTGGATCATCGGACGCCCAATGGAACGGAAATCACCCCCTCACCTTGCTTTTCTGCTAGTGACATTTCTTTTTTCAACAACTTAAATACCCCACCCATATAATGGGCGGGGTATATTCAGACTAATGAGTAGTCTCCTAATATAAGATATGTAAAAAGTTTATTATGTAATTTTAACAGGTTGAACAACTTCTTTTTTCTTATTTCTCGCCATCTTTTCACCTATGATTGGCATAATGAAGCGGTCAAGCCCGAATTTCCCAGCATTGTAACCAGCAACGGCTATAAAGATTGCAAGTAAAATATCCCAAGGATTGCTAGATATAGTACCTGCCATTAGGAAGGCAAAATTCATGACCATACCGAAAAATGCAGCATATGTCGTTAAGCATCCCAGAATTAATCCTAGCCCTACTAAGAATTCTCCCCAAGGCACAAGAATATTAATTAGCTCAGCATTTGGCAAAGCAAATGATTCAATAAACTTTACATACAGTGGGTATGCGAGCTCTTCGCCACTTGTCACTGGATTTGCAATAGCATTGGCTAAAAAACCAGATGCATCAAAGCCATTAAACAGTTTTCCCCAACCTGCTGTAAGCCAATGCCAGCCTAAATAAACACGAATAACTGTTAAAATACCTGCAACAATATTATTCTCTCTTAATAATTGGTTAAACATCCTACTCACCCTTCTAAATGATTTAGTTTACATTTCACCAACTATTAAAATAGAAAGTTTTCTAACCCATAGCCATCGTTTACTAGTATTCAATGATAGCATTTAGATTGTATGATTGACGCTTATGTACCAATTTTGAGCCTCTATCCTATAATTTGCTGGATTGTATTTCATGACATATAATAGCAATCTAGCCTTCAATTTATCTACTTCAATTACACTTGCAAATGATGATCGCAATGACTATAACATGGGCTGTGAAATGTGATTAGAATATATCACCCTTTTATCAAGTATCAAATCATTTTTATCTATCGTTCATCGTAGTGTAAAAAAGTTATGGCTTATTGTTGAACAAAATTAACAAGATTATCTCAAAAAAAAGACTGTAGACAAACATCAGTTTGTCTACAGTCTAATATAGGATTACTTTTGCTATTAATTAGCGACGTAAGCCTAAACGGTTGATTAATTCACGGTAACGTTGTACGTCTGTTTCACGAAGGTATTTTAATAAGTGACGACGACGACCTACCATTTTAAGAAGACCACGCTCAGAGTGGAAATCTTTTTTGTGAGTACGTAAGTGAGTATTTAGAGCATTAATTTCCTCTGTTAATACTGCAACTTGTACTTCTGGTGAACCAGTGTCACTTTCGTGAGTACGGTACTCAGCGATAATTTCGTTTTTACGTTCTTTTGTAATAGCCATTTGTATGGACCTCCTAAATTATAATTAATCCCCATTAGCACAGTAAACGTTGGAGTCATCGATCTACCGAGCTAAGGTTAAGCATTTATGCACTTATGAATATTACCATAAATCACATAGTCAAGCAAGTAAAACGTCGACTTGGCTAATGTGACGACAGTAATGAAGTACTTCTTATAGCTGGTTAAAGTAACGGATTGCTTCTTGTTTATCCTTTTCAATTTGTGTTTTCAAGGCCTCAATACCATCGAATTTCCGTTCACTTCGTATACGTTTATACCATGCCACATGTACTTCTTCACCGTAGATATTTTTATCAAAGTTTAAAATATGGACTTCAATCGATAATTGCTTATCATTTGGATCTTTGAAAGTTGGCTTATAGCCCACGTTGCAAACACCATCATACCAGTTATTTTGTACAAGCAGACGAACAGCATAAACACCACTAGCTGGAATAAACGTTCCTTCTAATGCTTGGACATTTGCAGTAGGGAAACCAATAGTACGACCACGTTTATCACCATGGACAACAATCCCATTGATTTCAAACGGTCTCCCTAATAAAACTGTTGCTTCTTCCATATCGCCTTCTTGTAATAGCTTGCGTATACGGGTAGAGCTGATTTTCTCAACATCATCTGTTTTCTTCTCAACAATTGTAACGCCATAATCACCATTACTTAATAAACGCATATCTTCCATTGTTCCCTTACCAAATGCTCCAAACGAATAATCGAAGCCAGCTGTCACATGCTGAATATTTAATCCACGGATAAATGTATCAATAAATGCCGCTGGTGAAAGTTTGGCAAAATCTGAAGTGAAGTGGACAACGAATACCGTATCCACACCCTGTTCTTCAAACAGCTGTAATTTCTGTTGTAAGAGTGTAATATAAAAAACCTTTTCGTTACGTCCACCAAGGACTAATGAAGGATGTGGATCGAATGTCATCACTGCAGTTGGAATTTGTCGCTTGTTGCCCTCTTCCTTAGCTGCCTTGATAACTGCTTGATGCCCTCTATGTACACCATCGAAAAAGCCAAGAGCTAATGAATACGGCTGCATGCTTTCTCGTTGCTGTAATTGATGTGGGTATTTTAAATGAATGACCTCCATTGAAAAATCCTCCTACTCTATCGTCGGAAACATCTTATGTGGCTTCATCAAACCGTCCTTTGTTGGGTGAGCTTGATAAACCGCAACTGCCTTTCCATTGATTCCATACACAATTTTATCATGACTATTTAATAATGCATCTGCTGGAAGCACTTGTCCATTGAAAATTTCTTTTTCATTGGCATTCGTGATCTCAATATATGGATAGTCTGCTAACGCATACTCGACAGGTAAAATGCAGGAAGCTACTTGCTCAGCCTCCATTAGCTCTGCAACCTGTGCTAACGTAAAACAGTTATCCTGTGTAAAAGTACCAGAAGCAGTACGTACAAGCTCCTTCATATGCGCTGGATAGCCAAGCGCCTCACCAATTTGCACAGCTAGTGTTCGAATATACGTCCCTTTGCTACAAGCGATACGTACTGGAAATGTAATTTCTTGCCCCTCATATTGTGCTGTCTCATCAAGTAGCTCTAAATCATAAATTGTTACTTGACGAGTTGGTCTTTCAACACTTTCGCCTTTTCGCGCATATTCATAGAGGCGCTTCCCATTTACTTTTACTGCTGAAAACATGGGTGGTGTTTGTTCAATAACTCCAGTCAATGAAGCTAAAACCTCTAACAACTGCTCCCGAGAAAAATTTTTTATCGTAAGATCTTCTTCAACGGTTTCACCTTCTGCATCCTCGGTTGTCGTGGTACGACCTATTGAAATGATTGCTTCATAGGTTTTCCCTGCGTCAGTTAAATATTCTGCTATTCGAGTTGCTTGGCCAATACAAATTGGTAGTACGCCCTCAACACCTGGATCCAGTGTACCTGTATGCCCAACTTTTTTTGTCCGCAAAATTTTGCGTAATTTAAAGACACAATCATGGCTTGTCATGCCTCTTTCTTTCCAAAGCGGTAAAATACCGTTCATATAGCTCCTCCCAAATTGCTTACTCTATCATTTATTTATTCATTGGCAATATAATTTTTTCCATGAAGCTAAAAAGTCTGCCTGCATAAACATGCATGTGGCAGACTTTTTCAGCTTATTCTTTGTGTAAATCTCTTAACAATGAATCAATACGGTTCCCATATTCAATCGATGAATCAAATTCAAAGATTAACTCTGGTGTACGTCGTAAACGAATGAGTGATCCGATTTCAGAGCGAATAAAGCCCGAAGCTTTTACTAAAGCTTTAAGCGTTTCCTCTCGTTCACGTTCGTTGCCTAAAGATGTAATATAAATTGTCGCTTGCTGTAAATCACCCGTTACTTCAACACCTGTAACAGTCACAAAACCAACACGCGGATCTTTTATTTTACGGCCAAGAATATCACCAAGCTCCTTTTTCATTTGCTCGGCAACACGGTTTGAACGTAGAGACATAATTTGTCACCTCTATTTCGATGTACAGATAGTTGATATTTTATGGCTAAATCATACGCTCAACTATCTACTGTTACTTATAAATAATCTCGCCACACATTAAGCTGTTCCCATGACGGATTTGACTCTAAATAGTGGAGCGCGTGATTAATTTCTCGTTCAGCTGCTTCTTTGGACGAAGAAACAGCAACAAGTGCTAATTTCGTACGCTGCCATACATTTTGATGGTCAATTTCCGCAATAGAAACGTTAAATTTCTGCTTTGTGCGGGTAATCATACGCTGTAAGACAGCACGCTTTTCCTTTAACGAATGGGCAGTTTGAATGATAAATTCAACCTCTGCATACACGATCATTAGGCGCGTTTAACCTCTTCCATAATATAGGCTTCAATAATGTCGCCTTCTTTAATATCGTTGAAGTTTGTAATCGTAATACCACATTCGTATCCTTTTGCCACTTCTTTTACTTCATCTTTGAAGCGTTTAAGCGTATCTAGCTCACCTTCAAAAATAACGACGTTATCACGGATCACACGTACACCTGAATCACGTGTTACCTTTCCTTCTGTTACATATGAACCAGCAATTGTACCAACTTTTGATACTTTAATTGTTTGACGAACTTCTGCTTGACCAATAATTTTTTCTTCAAATTCAGGATCAAGCATACCTTTCATTGCTTGTTCAATTTCTTCAATTACTTTATAGATAATGCGGTGTAAGCGAATATCTACACCCTCTTCTTCTGCTGCACGTTTTGCGTTAACATCCGGACGTACATTAAATCCAATAACGATGGCATTAGAAGCTGCTGCAAGAGAAATATCAGATTCGGTAATAGCTCCAGCACCTGTATGAATAATTTTCACATTTACGCCTTCCACATCAATTTTCATTAGGGAGGCTGCCATAGCTTCAACAGTACCTTGCACGTCAGCTTTCACAATTAAGTTGAGCTCTTTCATTTCGCCTTGGCTCATTTGTTCAAATAAGTTATCAAGCGTTACACGTTGTTTTTCTGAACGTTGTGCTTGAATCGCTGACATTGCTCTTGTTTCTCCAACTTGACGTGCGGTTTTCTCGTCTTCAAAGACAACGAAACGGTCACCTGCTTGAGGTACATCATTTAAACCTGTAATTTCAACTGGAGTTGATGGGCCAGCTTCTTTTACTCGACGACCTTTGTCATTTACCATCGCACGTACACGACCATACGTATGACCTACAACGATTGGGTCACCTACTTTTAATGTTCCATCTTGTACTAAAAGCGTAGCAACAGAGCCACGACCTTTATCAAGCTGAGCTTCGATTACTGTTCCAAGTGCTAAACGTTCTGGATTTGCTTTAAGCTCGCCTACTTCAGCTACAAGTAAAATCATCTCTAACAATGTATCAATGCCTTCACCTTTTAACGCTGAAATTGGAACGAAAATTGTATCTCCACCCCATGCTTCAGGAACTAAACCATGTTCTGTTAATTCTTGCATCACACGATCCGGATTTGCCGATGGTTTATCCATTTTATTCACAGCCACAATTATTGGTACTTCAGCAGCCTTGGCATGATTGATCGCTTCTACTGTTTGTGGCATAACACCATCATCAGCAGCTACAACTAAAATTGTTAAATCCGTTACTTTTGCACCACGCGCACGCATTGTTGTAAAAGCCGCATGTCCTGGTGTATCAAGGAATGTAATTTTCTTGTCGCCTTCTGTCACTTGGTATGCACCAATATGTTGTGTAATACCACCAGCTTCTCCTGCTGTTACTTTTGTATGGCGAATAGAGTCTAATAAAGTTGTTTTACCATGGTCAACGTGACCCATAATTGTTACAACTGGCGGACGTTCTGATAAATCTGCCTCGTTTACTTCTTCTGTTTGCTCGAAGTGTGTTTCTAAATCCGTAATATCTACACGAATTTCTTCTTCCACTTCTACACCGTAGTCTGCGCAAATTAATTCAATTGCATCCTTATCTAATTCTTGGTTAATTGTTGCCATTACGCCAAGCATGAATAATTTTTTAATGATTTCAGATGGCTCACGGTGTAATTTTTTTGCTAATTCTGCAACTGATAATGATTCAACAAAAGTAATTTTTTCTGGAAGTTCCTTTTGTTTCACTGGAATTGATGGTTGATGCGTTTTTGGATGGCGACGTTTGCCTCCATGAATCCCTGGTTTTGGACGTTGGTTGTAACCACCGCCACCTCTACGATTATTATTGTTATTATTATTATTTTGTGTCATATTTCTATTTTGATTACCTTTTGTATTCTTAGATTTTTCGTTAGACGAATTTGAGTTTTGCTGTGCATGTTGCTGATTGTTTGCTTTTGGCTTAGAAGTAGCAGATTGCTGCCTTTGTCCTTCTTGCTTTTTCACCGAATGCTGTGGTTTTTGCTGGCCATTTGATTGAGATTTTTGTGCCATGTTTTGAGTTGATTGTTTTGCTACATTTTTCTCAGGTGTTGCTTTAAATGTTTGATTTAACTTTGCCACAGCGTCTTTTTCCAACATAGACATATGGTTTGTTACACTCACATTTAATTTACTTAGTGCTTCAATAACCTCTTTACTCGTTTTATTCACTTGCTTCGCATATTCATGAACTCTGATTTTGGTCATCTGCTCACCCCCGATTAGTTTTCGTTGAGTAGACTAGACAATTTACTTGCAAAACCTTTATCGGTAATAGCTAAAGCCACACGGGCCTCCTTACCTGTAGCATGTCCTAGATCATATCGATCTCCAATTACATGATACTCAACGTTGTAGTACGTGCACTTATCTTGAATTTTTTTACTAGAGTTTTTAGAAGCATCGTTTGCAAGCAGTACTAGTTTAGCATTGCCATTGCGGACTTCCTTTACTACTAACTCTTCTCCTGAAATCACCTTACGTGCTCTTGCTGCGATTCCAAGCAAATTAAATATTGCTTGATCTATCATAAAATTGACTCCCTACGAATCAGCAAAATAAGTTCCTCGTATATTTCTTCAGGAATTTTCACATCAAGTTGGTGCCCTAATACATTTTTCTTACGCGCGAGGTCAACTGCCTGCTCTGATTTAGAGACATAGGCACCACGCCCAGGCTTTTTCCCGGAGATATCTACACTTACTTCGCCCTCTTTCGAACGAACAACACGTATCATCTCTTTCTTTGGTAGCATTTCTCCAGTTGCTACACATTTACGAAGAGGTACTTTTTTGTTTACAGCCATAAGAATCACCATTCCTCTCTGAAGCTTGTCGTAAGAGGTGGACAAGTCATGCTCTACTTGACGCTCTGACAGTATTCAGTCGGCGTAGGGGGCCCACTGAATACTGTCAGCTAACTTGTCACACGGGCTTTCTTACTTATTCTTCGTCGTCTTGATATAAGTCAACTGCTACATCATCAAAATCACTTTCTTCATCATCAGCAGGGATGAAAGTGCTTGTAGCCGAAGGATAAATACCTAATTCACGAGCATCAGTCTCACTCTTAATATCAATTTTCCAGCCAGTAAGCTTCGCTGCTAGGCGAGCATTTTGCCCACGTTTACCGATAGCTAGAGATAATTGATAGTCTGGTACCACGACTGTTGTCGACTTTTCTTCTTCATTCACTTGTACATCTAATACTTTTGATGGGCTTAATGCATTAGCTACAAATACAACTGGGTCTTCAGACCATTCTACGATATCAATTTTTTCGCCATTTAGTTCATTGACAATCGTTTGTACACGAGCTCCCTTTGCTCCAACACATGAACCAACTGGATCCACTTCCTCATTATGTGCGAAAACAGAAATTTTAGAGCGATCTCCAGCTTCACGTGCAATTGATTTAATCTCTACAATACCCTCATAAATTTCAGGTACTTCCATCTCAAATAATCGACGTAATAAACCAGGATGTGTACGAGACACAATCACTTGAGGTCCACGTGTTGTACGTTCCACTTTTGTAATATACACTTTAATACGATCATGCGGATGATAAGATTCACCTTGGATTTGTTCATTAACAGGCAATGCCGCTTCTACTTTGCCTAAACCTACATAGATATTACGAGCATCTAAACGTTCAACAACGCCAGTTACGATATCATCTTCACGATCTACGTATTGCTCATAAATTAAACCTCGTTCCGCTTCACGTACGCGTTGTGTAACTACCTGCTTTGCTGTTTGTGCAGCAATGCGTCCAAAGTTACGTGGTGTTACTTCCTGCTCCACGATATCCTCTAGCTGATAGGCTGGATTAATGACTTTTGCATCTTCTAAAGAAATTTGCAAACGATCATCTTCTACCTCTTCCACAACATCTTTACGTGAAAATACACGAATTGAGCCCTTATCTAAATTTAAGTCTACTCGAACATTTTGTGCTTGGTTAAAGTTGCGTTTGTAAGCTGTAACTAATGCCGCTTCAATGGCTTCGATTAACACATCTCTTGAAATTCCTTTTTGTTCTTCTAGCGCATTCAGCGCATCTAACAAATCACTACTCATTTTGTTTTCACTCCTAAATATGCTTTATGCTGAAAAATCAATGGCAAGTCGTGCCAATGCGATTTTTTCTTGTTCAATTGTTACTGTTATTTTACGTGTTTTAATACGCACTTCCATCACTAATGTATGTTCATCGTATGACGTTAAGTAGCCTTGGAATTCCTTCATGTCCTTGATGGGCTCATAGGTTTTTACATAAATAAACTTGCCAACTGCTTTGACAAAATCTGTATCTTTTTTTAATGGACGTTCCGCTCCAGGCGAAGAAACTTCTAAATAATAGTTTTGTGTAATTGGATCTTTTTCATCCAATAACAAGCTTAGTCGTTCACTCACTTGAGCACATTGATCGATGTCAATTCCACCTTCAGGTGTATCAACATAGACACGTAAAAACCAGTTACGTCCTTCTTTTACGAACTCAATATCCACTAGCTCAAGATTTAACTCATCCACAATTGGTTTAGCGAGCTCTTCAATTAAAGATGGTACTTTGCTCATTATTTCCTCCTGTATTTATCAAATTCTAGCGTATGAATTGTTCATCACTATCAAGTTAACGCAGTAATGAACCATAATAAAACAGAAATTCCACCAGTTGCTTTGGTGAAATTTTACGGTCTTACCTGCTGTTAGTCAAAATTTGTTTTGCTACGGTTAAACAACAGAAAAGAGCGGGTATGCCCCACTCTTTTGCTGGAAAAATATCAACAAATTATTACCATAAGAATAGCACAGTTCTCGACACAATGCAAATTTCCTTCATTATAGATAACCATATTGTGTCAGGAATTTGAATTGACATTATGACCTTTCCATGCAAAACAATTGCAAAACTAGAATAGCGATAGCTGATTAGCATCAGGCATGCCTTCTAAACAACCAAGCTGGTCCATGTATTCAATAAGTGTTTTGGAAACACGACCACGTTGCTGTAAATCTTCCTTGGATAAAAACTCTCCCTCTTCACGAGCAGCTACAATCGTTTTCGCCACGTTGGTTCCAAGACCCGGAATTGCATCAAACGGAGGAATTAGTGAATTGCCATCAATGACAAACTCACTAGCTTGGGAACGATATAGGTCAACCTTTTGGAAACTCATACCTCGCTCACACATTTCCAGTGCAAGCTCTAGCACCGTTAATAAGTTTTTCTCTTTAGTAGATGCATCTAAGCCTTTCATATTGATTTCATCAATCCTTGCTCGAATCATTTGCGATCCTTGTACCATTGCAATTAAATCAAAATCATCTGCTCGAACTGTGAAATACGCTGCATAATAAAGGATTGGAAAATGTACCTTGAACCAAGCAATTCGTACTGCCATTAGCACGTATGCTGCGGCATGGGCTTTCGGGAACATGTATTTTATCTTTTTACAAGATTCAATATACCAACCTGGTACTTTATTAGCGAGCATCTCCGCTTCAAATTCTTCTGATAAACCTTTCCCTTTACGAACAGATTCCATAATTTTGAAGGCTAGTGACGGCTCTAGACCTTGATAAATTAAATACACCATAATGTCATCACGACAACCAATTACTTCTTTTAGCACACATGTACCGTTTTGAATTAATTCTTGTGCATTCCCTAGCCATACGTCTGTTCCATGGGAAAGTCCAGAAATTTGTACAAGCTCCGAAAATGTCGAAGGCTTTGTATCTTCTAGCATTTGACGTACAAAACGCGTACCGAATTCTGGTATACCTAGTGTCCCTGTCTTACAGCCAATTTGCTTTTCTGTAACACCTAAAGATTCAGGAGAACTAAAAATTTTCATGACGACAGGATCATCGGTCGGAATTGTTTTAGGATCGATTCCTGATAAATCCTGTAACATCCTGATCACCGTTGGATCATCGTGTCCAAGTATATCTAGCTTTAAAATATTGTCATGAATAGAGTGGAAATCAAAATGGGTTGTACGCCATTCTGCATCCTGCGCATCTGCAGGGAATTGCACTGGAGAGAAATCATAAATATCCATATAATCTGGAACAACAATAATTCCTCCAGGGTGTTGCCCAGTTGTACGTTTTACTCCTGTACAGCCTTGAACTAAACGATCAACTTCTGCTCCACGAAAATGTAAATTATGATCATTTGCATAGCCTTTCACATAGCCATATGCTGTTTTCTCCGCAACTGTACCAATTGTTCCCGCACGGAATACATAATCCTCACCAAATAGCACCTTTGTATAGTTGTGCGCTTGAGGCTGATATTCACCCGAAAAATTTAAATCGATATCTGGTACCTTATCACCTTTGAATCCAAGGAAGGTTTCAAAGGGTATGTCTTGTCCATCTTTTTTATAAGGTGTTCCACATTCCGTACAGTCTTTATTTGGTAAATCGAAGCCTGAGCTGACAGATCCATCATCGAAAAACTCGGAATGTTTACAACTAGGACAAATATAGTGAGGAGGTAATGGGTTAACCTCTGTGATTTCCATAAAAGTGGCTACTAATGAGGAACCTACCGAACCACGTGACCCTACTAAATAGCCATCAGCTAATGATTTTTTCACTAGCTTGGCAGAAATTAAATAAATTACACCAAAACCGTGTCCCAAAATCGATTTTAACTCTTTCTCAATTCGAGCTTTCACAATTTCCGGTAATTCCTCACCATAAATACGATGGGCCATTTCATAAGTTAAATTGGTTACTTCATCATCAGAGCCCTCAATTTTTGGTGTATATAGGTCATCCTTAATCGGTTTAACGTCTCCAATACTTGCTGCTACTTTTTGAGCATTCGTCACAACCACTTCTTTTGCAAGATCGGGTCCTAAAAAATCAAATTCTTTCAGCATTTCATCAGTTGTTCTAAAATGTACCTCTGGTAGCTTAGAACGATTTAAAATATTTGCTCCACCTTGTGAACCAATAAGTATTTGCCTAAACATCCCATCTGTCGGATCTAAATAATGAACATTTCCAGTTGCAACAACAGGTTTATCTAGCTTCTTCCCGAGTTTAACAAGTTTACGGATAATATCTTCTAATGTCCATTCATCACGTACAACATTGCGTTCGATTAATGGTGCATATACAGCCTTCGGTTGCACCTCAATATAATCATAAAAACGAGCGACTTTCTCTGCTTCCTCTGGAGACTTATTCATCATTGTTTCGAATACTTCACCATTACTGCAACCTGATCCAACTAATAAACCCTCACGATATTGTTCAAGCACAGCACGTGTCACCCGAGGAACACGATAGAATGTTTTTGTATGAGAGTGTGAGACGATTTTAAATAAGTTTTTTAAGCCTGCATTATCAACTGCTAAAATTGTACAATGCATAGGTCTACCTTTTTTATAGGCATCCCCACCACCAATATGCTTATTGAAGTCATCATGGTATTTAATAGCTAGCTCATCAGCATCCTTTAATAGCTGCAACAATAGATATCCTGTCGCTTCTGTATCATAAATTGCTCGGTGATGCTGTGTTAATTCAATATTGAATTTTTTACACAGTGTATTCAAGCGATGGTTTTTCATTGTAGGATAAAGCAATCTTGCTAGCTCTAATGTATCAATGACAGGATGGATTGTCTCTTCAAGACCAAATTTTTTATAGCCTGTATATAGGAAGCCTATATCAAATGATGCGTTATGAGCGACAACGATTGCATCGCCGATAAAGGCATGAAATTCTTTAATGACCTGCTCTACCTCTGGTGCATTTCGCACCATATCATCTGTAATACCTGTTAATTCAATGGTAGTGGCCGAAAGTGGATGATGTGGATTTGCAAAGCTTTCATATTTATCAATCACTTGTCCATCTTTAATTTTAACTGCAGCCAATTCAATAATCGTATCATAGGCAGTTGATAGCCCTGTCGTTTCTACGTCAAAAACAACATACGTTGTGTCTGCTAATAAACGATGCTCTGGAGCATAGGCAATTGGTACACCATCATCAACTAAATTTGCTTCCAGACCATATATAATCTTAATGCCATGTTTTTTTCCCGCTGCATATGCTTCAGGGAAAGATTGCACCACCGCATGATCTGTAATAGCTATCGCTGGATGCCCCCACTTTGCAGCTTGAGCAACAAGCCGATCAACAGGTGTAACAGCGTCCATTTGGCTCATTGGTGTATGCAAATGTAATTCAACACGCTTTTCACCCTCTGGTGCTAAATCCTGTCGTGTTTCTTTTTTGATTTCATTAATATCATTCGCCATGACGATTAAATCACGAATAAACGTATCGGTTTGCACAGAGCCTCGAACTTTCACCCACATGCCCTTTTTCAGATGTTGCATTAATTCAGCATCATCATTGTCACGAGAAAACATTTTAACAATGATGGAATCTGTATAGTCGGTAATTTTGATTTGTAATAAGGAACGGCCACTTTTTAATTCTTTTATTTCCGTATCAAAGACAAATCCTTCAATAATAACACGGCGCTCTTCTTCAACAATCCGCTTAATTTCCATGATTTCATCATCTTTAATATGCATCCCAAGTTGGAATGGACGGTCACCAAAGTTGGCCAGTGCCGGATTGTCTTTCTTCTCTTGCTCACGCTTTTGGAAATCTTGCATCGCTTGCTGTGCCAGAGCCACTTCTTCCAGACGTTTCTGCTCCATAAATGCTTCCTGTGCTGCTATCATTTCTTCTGTTTCTTCTTGTAGCACAAAGTCGATTGCCATACGAGGGAAACCAAATTGACCATAGCTTTCTGCTAGTTTGTCAGCATACTTCGTTTTGAGCATCATAAATTCCATTTCCTGCATACAGGATAAAGTCATCTTTTGGCCGTTCCACGTTGGTATTTGGGTGATGAGACAATTTTTAAGCGTTGGAGCCATCTCATCAATTTGTTCCACAACATTTAGCCAGTAAGCTTGCACCAGTTCCTCCGTTACATTTTTTTCCAATGTTTCGAATGTTGTATTAACTTGCGCGATTGCTGAAAATTTCTCTGTCAAATGCGTACGGAAAAGCTGATATAACGGAAACGGTAATATATCCTTTAACTTAATTGTGAAATGCCAAAGTCTATCCTTTTTATGAACTGTCAGGCGTGATAGTTCACCTTCCTCAAAAAATGACATATATACATCATCTGTTAACTCTAGTTGTTGCAAGAGCATTCGAAGTCTCATTCTTGCCTCTTGTTGCTGTTCCAATCTAATGACACCTACTTTCAGAAAGAGGCAATTTCTTTAGCCTCATGTTCTAATTCGTCTCAAACGCGTGATGAATTCAAGAAAAAAATTCGCTCCCACACTGCGGGCGCTCTTCAAGTTTAACAGATATTTTACCATCTGTTGTTGCTTGCTTGGCTCACTGTCCCGCAGAAGTGTCGCGAATTATTTATATCTATCTTATCAAAATTATACGAAAGCCTCTATTAAAAGCATCAAATTCTAATTATCACCAATTTTTAGCTCGTCATTAATTTTTACGGAAAAATTCATTCAGACGATCAATTACTTCTTCTTTTTTCCATTCAAATGTTTCACCCGTTTGACGGAATTTCACTTCTACAATACCTTCTGTTGCTTTTTTACCAACAGTTACTCGAACAGGTAAGCCAATTAAATCAGCATCAGCGAATTTTACACCCGCTCGTTCAGGACGATCATCAAGTAACACATCATAACGGTATGATTTTAATAAGCCATAAAGCTCCTCCGCTAATGTCACTTGTGCCTCATCTTTTGTGTTTACTGGCACAACATGAATATCATATGGCGCTAATTGTGTTGGCCATGTAAAGCCATTGTCATCTTGGAAGTGCTCCGCTACAGCAGCTAGAATACGAGAAACACCAATACCATAGCACCCCATGATAAATGGTTGAGCCTTACCTTGCTCATCTAAGAAAGTACCATTCATTTTAGCAGAATATGTAGTACCTAATTTGAAAATATGACCAACCTCGATACCTTCTGCAAACTTAATGTTACCTTGTCCATCAGGAGAAGGATCTCCCTCTTGAATAAAACGAATATCTAAATAGTCATTAACTGCAAAATCACGCTCAGGGTTAACATTGACTAAATGGAATCCATCTTCGTTGGCACCTGCAATACCATTTCGGATAGATTTAATAGCATGGTCTGCTACAACTTTTACGTCTACCGGTAATTTCACTGGACCAATTGAGCCAACACCACAACCTAATAATTCTTGAATCGCTGCTTCACTTGCAAGTTCCACAGATCCTGCATCAAGTGCATTTTTCAATTTGATATCATTAATTTCATGATCCCCACGTGCAAGCACTACTACAAGCTCTCCATCTACATCAAAAACTAGAGATTTGATGACATTAGCAGGTTCTACTTTTAAGAATGCTGAAACATCTTCAATTGTTTTTTGCTCTGGAGTTGCTACTTTTTCTACATCTTTTAAAGCTTCATCAGATGGTTGATAGTCAACAATAACTTCAGCCATTTCGATATTTGCTGCATAATCAGAAGTATCTGAGTACGCAATTGTATCTTCCCCAATTTCAGAAAGGACCATAAATTCATGTGTTCCTTTACCGCCAATCGAACCTGCATCTGCAATAACAGCACGGTAGTTTAGGCCGAGACGGGAGAAAATATTAGAATAAGCACGATACATATCTTCATATGTTTCATCTAAACTTTCACGTGACGCATGGAAAGAATAAGCATCTTTCATGATAAATTCTCTTCCTCGTAGTAAGCCAAAGCGAGGACGTTTTTCATCACGGAATTTGGTTTGAATTTGATACAATGTTAGCGGTAATTTTTTATATGATTTAATTTCATCACGGACTAAAGTTGTAATGACTTCTTCATGTGTTGGCCCTAATGCAAAATCACGGTCATGTCGGTCTTTTAAGCGCATTAATTCAGGTCCGTATTTTTCCCAGCGACCTGATTCCTGCCATAGCTCAGCAGATTGTAGAGATGGCATTAGTAGCTCAATGGAGTTGATAGCTTCCATTTCTTCTCGGATAATTGTTTCAATTTTTGTTAGCACACGTTTTGCAAGCGGTAAATACGAGTATACCCCACTTGTATTTTGACGAATAAACCCTGCACGTAGTAATTGCTTATGTGACTTTACCTCAGCATCAGCAGGTACTTCACGTAACGTTGGGATAAATGTTTTACTTTGCTTCATTCAGTGTTCCACCTTTTTCAATAGATAAGTTTATACTCTCAATAGCATAAACAAATTTAGCTTTGAGCGCAATGTTTCATCGAAATTGCGCTCAAAGCTAGGAAATCAAATTTCATTTAACTGTCAATGAATTAAAAGAAAAATCTTTGTATATCGTTCCATGTAACAACCACCATTAGAATCATGAGTAGGACGATTCCTACAAAATGTACAATACCTTCTTTTTGACGGTCAATTGGTTTACCACGTAAAGCTTCAAAGCCAAAGAATAATAAACGGCCTCCGTCAAGTGCTGGTAATGGAAGTAGGTTCATAATTCCTAAGTTAATACTTAGCATTGCTGCCCAATTCATTAGGTTCATAATACCATATTGGGCAACTTGCTCTGTTGCTTTATAAATACCTACAGGACCTGAAAGTGCGTCTATTGTAAACTTACCAGTTATTAGCATACCTAATAGTTCAAATATTTTCACTGTCATATTATAGGTTTCTTGAGCTCCATAAACAACTGCCTTTAATGGGTTAAATTCTCTGGGACTTTCATAGCGTACACCTATTTGACCATATTTCTCGCCATCCTGCTGGATTTCCTTAACAGTCATATTTAAGTTCACTGATTGTCCATTTCGTTCAACTGTCACAGCAATATCTTCGTTTGGATGATCTTGAACGATTGCAGCTAAATCTTGCCATTTTTCAACTGCTTGTCCGTTAATAGCTGTTACTCTATCTCCTGCCAGCATCCCTGCTTGTGCAGCTGGATCATTCTCTACTACCTCTGTGATAATTGGCTCGTATGTTGGTACACCATGGATCAATCCAATCACTAAATAAATCACAAACGCGAGAATAAAGTTAAACAAAGGGCCTGCAAAGATAGTCATTGCTCGTTGACCAACTGTCTTTGCATTAAATTGACGATCGTGTGGCGCAATGACAAGTTCACGACCATTTTCCACAAGCACACAGTCTCTAGCTACTTGATAACGAACTAGACGTTCTTCTTCATCATAACCCTCTACAAATAACTCCTTCTCTAAATCGGCGCGTTCAACTTCTAAAAATAATAAATCTGGTAACTGCTTATTATTTTGATTGAAAATAATTTTTTTAACAACATTATCTTCATTCACAATAAGCCCTATTCGGTAGCCTGGCTGTAATTCCGTGCCATCCATATCCTCGCCGGCCATACGTACGTATCCCCCGATTGGTAATAATCGAATAGTATACATTGTTTCACCATGCGTTTTTCCATAAATTTTGGGACCCATTCCGATCGCAAATTCACGTACTAAGATACCTGCACGTTTGGCGAATAAGAAATGTCCAAGTTCATGGAAGAAGACGAGCATACCAAATATTAATATAAATGCAATGGCTGTTTGCATAATACCCCACCTTTAATAGCGATTAGTTTAACGATACAGTGCTTTCGTTATTTTACCATGTCTAACACTATTTTTCTTGTCTCACTATCCACATGTAATATGGTTTGTAAATCTGGTACTGCAATGTTTTGGTGTGCCTGCATCACACGTTCAATCGTCTCATCAATTTCAAGGAATGTGATTTTCCCTTGTAAAAAGGCTGCAACTGCCGCTTCGTTTGCTGCATTCATTGCTGTCAGAATTGTACCACCCATACGACCAGCCTCATACGCTAAACGCAAAGCAGGGTATCGCTCAAAGTCCATCTCTTGAAAATGTAGTTGACCAATTTGCGCTAAATTTAGTCGCTGACCATTTTGTAATGGTATACGGTCTGGGTAGCTTAAAGCATATTGGATTGGCACACGCATATCGGGTGTACCTAGCTGAGCAATAACACTAGTATCATGATACTCAACTAGAGAGTGAATAATACTTTCTCTATGCAAAAGTACATCTATTTTATCATAAGGCATATCAAATAAAACATGTGCTTCGATGACTTCTAATCCCTTATTCATCATTGTAGCGGAATCTATCGTAATCTTTGCACCCATAGACCAGTTTGGATGATTCAGTGCATCTGCGACCGTCACGTCTTTTAATTGTTCTCGTGTTTTATCACGGAAGCTACCACCAGAAGCGGTAATAATCAAACGTTCGATATTTTTCGGATTCTCACCATTCATCGATTGGAAGATGGCAGAGTGCTCACTATCTACAGGCAAGATGGCTACTTTGTATTTTTTGGCCTCTGCCATCACTAAATGACCAGCAGTTACAAGCGTTTCTTTATTAGCAATAGCAATCGTTTTGCCCATACGAATGGCTGCTAATGTTGATTCAAGGCCTACACTTCCAAGCACAGCATTGACAAGTACAGTCGAATCTGGATGTGTTGCGACCTCTACAAGTCCTTTTGCTCCAAACGTAAATTGGATATTTGGAAACTCTTTAGCTAGTGTCAGTGCGTCTTCTTCTAATTGCACAGAAACTAATTCTGGCTTTAATGTTTCAATCATTTCTCGCGTTTTCTCTAGGTTCTTTCCTGATGAAAAAGCTACTAATTGAAAAGCATCACGTTGTTCTTTTAAGATATCGTAGGTTTGCCAACCAATTGAACCCGTTGCACCTAATAAACTAATTTTTTTCACAACAAATTGTCCCCTTTTTCTATCTAAGCAAATGATTTAGCAAGATGTCTTTTCCTATACAATTAATTACCAAATAAATGTAAAAAATGAAGTAGAGGCACGACAAATAATAGACTATCAAAGCGATCTAAAATTCCTCCGTGCCCTGGTAAAATATTGCCTGAATCTTTTACATCAAAGTGACGTTTAATAGCAGACTCTACCAAATCGCCCATTTGACCAATGATAGAGGCAAAAATCGTTACAAAAACAAGTGATATATAACCATTTGCGAATGGGTAAAGGAGTTGCATACCGACTGCAAAAATAACAGCAATGACTATTCCACCTATAAAGCCTTCGATCGTTTTCTTAGGTGAAATTTCTGGCCATAACTTATTTTTCCCTAATTTTCTCCCTACAAAATATGCACCAGAATCCGTTGTCCAAACAACTAATAAGCAATAGACAACATACTCTAATCCAATATTTCTAGTTTCAATTAGATAATGGAATCCTAATCCCACATAAAAAGCGCCTAATAAAATAAAGCCAACTTCATCAAAAGTTATTTTATTTTTTACTAAAACCACGTAAATAAGAAGTAGCATCATTAGACCATAGACTACCATTAGATTAGACGAATAGCCTATTAATTCTACAACCCTTTCACTCCAGTCCTTCGGGATAACCAGTAAAATTAAAGTGATCAGTCCTAAGAAGCCAGGTACAGAAAAAATGGAAATACCTTTCATCTTAAGTATTTCATAAAAACCGACAATAGCCATTGCTAGCACAAGTATGGCAAATGGTACTTTTCCATAAATAACGAATGGAATGAAAAGTGCTGCTGCAATTATTGCGGTAATAATTCGTTGTTTCAAGTTGTTTCTTCTCCCTTCAACCCACCGTAACGGCGATTACGTTTCTGATAGTTTTCCACCGCTTCGAGTAAGTTTTCCTCACTAAAATCTGGCCACAATGTATCTGTAAACCAAAATTCTGTATAGGCGAGCTGCCATAGCATAAAGTTACTTAATCGCACTTCACCACTTGTACGAATTAAAAGATCTGGCTCAGGTAAATGTGCCGTCATTAAATGAGATGTTAAGCAATCTTCTGTTATGTCTTGCATCGTTAATTGACCGTCCTGCACTTTTTGAAGCATCATTTTCATGGCATTGACCATTTCAGAACGACTACCATAATTCAGTGCAAAATTTAAAATAAGCCCTGTATTATGCTTCGTTTCTTCCATTGCCTCATACAACGCTTTTTGTGTATGGGCAGGTAATAAAGATGGGTCTCCAATCATTTCGACACGTACATTCCGCTCCATCATTTCTGGTAAAAAGGAACCTAAAAACTCAACAGGTAACCGCATAAGAAAATCTACCTCAGGTTTTGGTCTCTTCCAATTTTCAGTGGAAAATGCATAGACAGTTAAGACTTTAATACCCAAGTCTGACGCAAATCTTGTCACCTTACGCACCGTCTTCATTCCTTCATGATGACCAGCTACACGTGGCATAGCTCTTTTCTTCGCCCAACGTCCATTTCCGTCCATAATAATCGCTACATGGGCAGGAATCGGCTCGCTTTTAGCTAGGGCCACACGCTCCTCCAATGATAGTGTATCCATATTTATTTGTTTACCTAATAGCTTTTTAAACATGCTAACTCCCCCACTACAACTAATCGGACGTATACTAACCTATCATAACAAACAAAAGCGCCTTTTGTCTTTTTTTTCCCTCTAAATTGACTATGTATGTACTAGCTTATTTTAGAACTATACACATATTAAAGAATGAGTTTGTTAAATAATGATGATTGTATCATTAATGACCTTTTCACATTCATACATGCTCTCTATTTGAGTAAGCAATTTGGCTATGAATAATAAAGAGAAAAGACGTCCTGTTAAGTATAGGACGCCTTCATCTCATCAAAAAGTTCCATCATAGACGTGTAAAAGGTTTCTTTACACCTCTAAAATTTCTTTTTCTTTATCTTTCGCTACTTGATCTACTTTCACAATGAATTCATCTGTTAACTTTTGAATATCTTCCCCATAGCCACGTAGATCGTCTTCTGTGATTTCGCCAGCTTTTTCAAGTTTTTTCAAATCATCATTTGCATCACGACGAACATTACGTACAGCAATTTTTGCATCTTCCGCTTCTTTTTTCACTTGTTTTACTAGATCCTTACGACGCTCTTCTGTTAAAGCAGGAATCATAAGACGAATGACAGAACCATCATTTGTTGGTGTAATACCAATATCTGATTTCATAATTGCTTTTTCAATATCACCTAAAATTGATTTATCGTAAGGCGTAATTACTAATAAACGAGCTTCAGGTATAGAAACACCCGCAAGTTGGTTAATTGGTGTTGCTGCTCCATAGTAATCAACCGAAATACGATCTAATAGAGATGCGTTCGCACGACCTGCACGAATAGATGCTAGTTCGCGTGAGAAAGCTGCGATTGTTTTGTTCATTTTTTCTTTAGCTTGTTCTAATACTTGTTTAGCCATTATACATTCCTCCTAACAACTGTTCCGATTTTTTCGCCTTGTACAGCTCGTTTTATGTTACCCGGCTCCGTAATTGAGAAAACAATTAGCGGGATATCGTTATCCATACATAAAGTTGAAGCCGTTGAATCCATTACTTGTAAGCCTTGTTGGATAACGTCTAAGTATGTGAGTGTATCATATTTAATGGCTGTCTCATCCACTTTAGGATCCGCTGAATAAACGCCATCGACATTGTTTTTAGCCATTAAAATTGCATCAGCATCAATTTCTGCTGCTCGTAATGCGGCAGTCGTATCAGTAGAGAAGAACGGATTACCTGTCCCTGCTGCAAAGATAACAACACGCTTTTTCTCAAGATGTCTAACTGCTTTACGACGAATGTATGGCTCCGCTACTTGAGTCATCACAATAGAAGATTGAACACGTGTTTCAATGCCTAATTTTTCAAGTGCATCTTGTAAAGCTAGGGAGTTCATTACGGTTGCCAGCATGCCCATATAGTCCGCAGCAGCACGATCCATTCCCATTTCACTACCTATTTTTCCACGCCATATATTACCGCCACCTACAACAACAGCAACTTCTACATCAAGATCTACTACTTCTTTTACTTCTTCTGCAACAGACTTGATTATTTTTGGTGATAAACCGAAGCCCGCTTCTCCAGCTAACGCTTCACCACTTAGTTTAATAACTACTCGTTTATATTGCGGTACACTCATTGTAAACCTCCGTAAGACTTTATTTAAAACATCCCTATTCCCTTTTCCATTATAGTATATCTAACAATAATTGCTAGTTGTGAATAAGGCAGAATAGAAAATTATCTTCAATTTTTTCATTCATTTCGGAAAAATAGGGAACACGCTATGTTGTGTTCCCCATTTTTTTGTCTAGATAATCTAGATATTATTTGATTAGAATCAAATGCAAGCTAAATTAGTTACCTTTAACTTGGCTCATTACTTCTTCTGCAAAGTTATCTTCACGTTTTTCGATACCTTCACCAACAGCGTAACGTACAAAGCCGTTTACAGAACCACCAGTTGAAGCTACAAAATCACGTACTTTTTGATCTGAGTTTTTAACGAAAGTTTGGTCAAGTAAGCAAACATCTTCGAAATATTTACCAAGACGGCCTTCAACCATTTTTGCAACGATGTTTTCTGGTTTACCTTCGTTAAGAGCTTGTTCAGTTAATACTTTACGCTCACGTTCAACTTCTTCAGCAGAAACTTCATCGCGAGAAACATAAGTTGGGTTAATTGCTGCAATGTGCATAGCAACATCTTTAGCAGCTGCTGCATCAGTAGAGCCTTCTAAAGTTACTAATACACCGATACGGCCGCCCATGTGTAAGTATGAACCGAATGCATCTGCATCAGATTTTGTTTTAATTTCGAAACGACGAAGTGTAATTTTTTCTCCAATTGTTGCAATAGCAGAAGAAATTTGATCTACAATTTTTACGCCTTCAGCATTTGCAAGCTCTAAAGCAGCTTCAACTGATGCAGGTTTAGCAGCAAGTAATTGCTCAGCTAAAGATGCAACTAATACTTGGAATTTGTCGTTTTTCGCAACAAAGTCAGTTTCAGCATTTACTTCAAGGATGATTGCTTCGTTACCTTGTTCTAAAATATAAGTTGTACCTTCTGCAGCGATACGGTCAGCTTTTTTAGCAGCTGAAGAAAGACCTTTTTCACGTAGGAAGTCGATAGCTGCTTCTAAGTCGCCATCAGTTTGTACTAACGCTTTTTTACAATCCATCATACCAGCGCCAGTTTTTTCGCGTAATTCTTTTACTAATTGTGCAGTAATGTTTGCCATTTAGTGTTTCCTCCTCAAATTGGTTGAACATAATTTAATGATAGGTTCTAAAAAAGGTGATAAGGGTTTTGAGCCACTTATCACCTTTTTGTAAACGTGAATTACTCAGCAGCAGCTTCTACAGCTGGAGCTTCTTCTTCACCTTGTTTTGACTCGATTAAAGCGTCAGCCATTTTAGCAGTTAAAAGTTTAACAGCGCGAATAGCATCATCATTAGCAGGGATTACGTAGTCGATTTCATCTGGATCACAGTTAGTATCAACAATACCTACTAGAGGGATGTTTAATTTACGAGCTTCTGCAACCGCAATACGTTCTTTACGTGGGTCAACCACGAACATTACGTCTGGAAGATCGTGCATATCACGGATACCGCCTAAGAATTTGATTAGACGTTCGTGTTCTTTTTTAAGTTGGATTACTTCTTTTTTAGGAAGAACTTCGAAAGTTCCTTCTTCTTCCATTTTTTCGATTTGTTTCATACGTGCAACACGTTTTTGAATTGTACCGAAGTTTGTAAGAGTACCACCTAACCAACGTTGGTTGATGTAGTAGTTGCCTGAACGTTCAGCTTCATCTTTGATCGCTTCTTGTGCTTGTTTTTTCGTACCAACGAAAAGAACTTTACCACCGTCTTGACCAACTTGACGCATGAAGTCATAAGCTTCCTCTAATTTTTTAACAGTTTTTTGTAAGTCGATGATGTAGATCCCGTTACGTTCAACGAAGATATATTTCTTCATTTTTGGGTTCCAACGACGAGTTTGGTGACCGAAATGTACACCAGCTTCAAGTAATTGTTTCATAGAAATTACTGACATGTGAATTTCCTCCTAATATGTTTGGTTTTTATCCTCCGCATTTATCATCTACAACAAGCTACCCTAAGCTTAGAGCACCACTTACTGCATCAAAATGCGTGTGTAGTAATAACACCATTTGCAACTATATCATAGCTTTGAATAATTCGCAACAATTTAGTGATGGAATTTCAGTAAAAGCTCGATTTCTGTTTTACCCTTTTGCAGTTGTTTCGCTATTTCCTCTGGTGATTTTCCCTGCTTTGCTAATTCTAGAGCTTGTTGTTCCACTGTCAGTAATTTTTCAGCTTCTTTTTGCTCCTCCACTTTTAAAGGTGGAGCTGTTTTCACCATTTTCGAGCCAGTATGTTGCTGACGTGAATAAGCGTTTGCGACAATATTTTTAGGTACATAGATACGAGCATCCTTTTCTAAGGATAGAGAACTATCACTTTTCACCTCGTGTACTACTGGCAAAGATGGCTGCTCCTGAGGAGTCACATATTGTTCCGTTTGCTGCAAGCTACTAGCAGCTATTTCTGATTGCGAGACATTTTGTAGCTCTTTAATAAGACGGTCATTTTCATCTTTCATTTCAGCTAAATATACACTAATGGTGTCGTCCATTTCCCTCATTAATCGTTCTTGCTTCTTTTCCAAATCTTTAAACTTTGCTAACTTTGTATTTAAAATGATAAGAAAATAAAATGAAATTAGCTGTAAAAAGAATAGCACCGCTATTAGAATGGTTGTCATTGTAAACTCCTATCCACTAAAATCCACGAAATTCCCTTTAAACGGATGTTGTGCCTGTTTTTCTTGTTGATGCTTTTTTTTCTTTTTATGAATCCCTGTTAAATACTCACCACCCGCATCTTCATCCTCACTAATTTCATCCATACCTTCTGATGTGTTGACAATTTTTTGTTTGCGCTCTACTTCTTTTTTTAATGCTTCATTTGCATGTGCTTGCTGAGCCAATACTTGTTGCTGTGCCTGATCCGCCATTTTTCCTGCTTCAAATGTTTTTGGAATAGCAATCTGTAACTCGACACCTTTTAAACTCATTGGAATCTCTCCCTCAAGGATATTTACGCATTAATCATTTCACTAGATAATAGCTTTCGTAGCTTTAATAGCGCTTTTGAATGAATTTGTGAAATACGAGAGGTTGATAGTTCAAGCATTTCACCAATTTCTGTCAAAGTTAACTCCTCCGTGTAAAATAAACTTAGGACAAGTTGTTCTTTTTCATTGAGTTTCTGAATATTTTCCGCAAGATCATCTAACAACTCTGATTTAATGATAGCTTGCTCAGGTGTTTTTGTTGTATCGTCTCGTATGACAAATGACTTGCCATCTGTTTCTTCTTGGTCTTGTTGTTCATTAATAGAAAGAACATTTGAAAAAAAATGCTCTTGCACAGTTTGATAGACATCTTCAACAGATACTTCCATATGCTCCGCAAGCTCCTCAGGTGTTACATGACGCATATATTTTTGTTCTAGTTGTTCAATTTGTGCATCTAATTTTTTAGCTTTTTCACGCGCTGACCGTGGTAACCAGTCTTCTTTTCGTAAACCATCAATGATGGCTCCTCTTACTCTAAACGAAGCATATGTATCAAATTTTAAATCTCTGTTAATGTCAAATTTATTTAATGCATCAAAAAGTCCTACCATCCCTAAGCTCGTTAAATCGTCTCGTGAGACGCTTTTTGGCAGACCTGCACCAATACGTTGGACATGATAAGATACTAAAGAAATGTATTTTTTTATAAGTAAATCACCCGCATCGGGGTCACGCTCATGTATCCAGCGATTCCATAGTTTTTGCTCATCGTTCAGAATTGGTTGTGTCATGAAATCCACCTCTCTAAAAAACGCTTTTTCACGCCTGTTTACTAACGACTACTTGCGCTCTTAAAATTTATCATTCAACAGGATTTCTCAGTTATTTTTTATAAAAATCCACATTTAAGCTAATCTAGACGTGAGCCCTGAATAGTTAAGCCCGATAAGCAGTTGCCATCTTTCCTATATTATAACAAGAATCGACTATAATTTCATTTGTTTCTCTTAGTCTCTAATATATTCCTTTGTTTTTGAAAGACATAGAAAAACTGTATCCTGATTGTGTAACGACACTTGGATACAGTTGGATATGATTAAGCTATTTGTAGGTAGCTACTGAATTCTTTTGATATAGTTTTAGCACTAGTGTAACGCAAAGAACAAATTGAACAAAAGAGCAATACTACCCAATATATAGAAACCACTCTTTATCAATAAATTATGCTTTACAACGAACTAAAGACAAGGTTTCCATTGAATATAGTTGCCTTACGTAGAGATCTTCGAGCAATTGCTACAGCAGAGCAAGAAGCCTCCACACACCATATTTGCACTATCTCTCACTTTTGGCTATGTTTGCTCACCTGCTTGATTGAGTGGAGTTTTTCCTCCTGTAATAAATTGAAGGATTTGGGCTAATGAGCGTTCATCCCCCCAACCTGAGCTTTTTGCCAAACGACCAGCTCGTTCTAATAAATTCCCGTTACCAAATGGGGACCAAACATCAAAGATATTGTCACACCCAATTACAACAGTTACTCCTTTTCTGTGTTATAAACCAGCAGGGGGAAACTTTCTACGTAGGGGGGACACTCGTCACGATCGTAATACCTGCATCACGTAAGATGCTCGCCATTTCTTCTGCCTCAGAGTGTGAAACATCTCCTAGCCTAAAGTTATGGCTATATAAAAATAATTAATTTCACTTAAGTTTTTTCATATGCTACATACTCCAAAGCAAAATAAAAAAGAGTCGTTATTCACGACTCTTACTGTTACGCATTTACTTGTTGATCTTCTTCTCGACTCATCATCGTTCTTACTACTTGTGCAATTTCCTCTGAATTTTCATCTTGAAATTCAACCGTAGAATTAGCTATTGGCACTTCTTGTTTTACGCCTTCTATTGATTCAAGTTCCTTTTCTTCTATATCGCCTTCAACCGCTTCCTCATCTTCCTCTGGTGTAAACAAGATGTAAGCAATTAGAAAACGTACAATAAACATTACAAAAAATGCGATGATTGCTACAATAAAAGAGCCTATCAGGATTCGCAGAGGCGTAAATGGTTTTTGAAATGTACTAAAAAAATAAATAGAAAAGGCAATTAATGCTCCCCATAGGTTGTAAAATATAGAACCAAACATTAGATTTCACTCACTCCCTGGTTAACTGTTCGGATATGTAATATCGACGTTGCAGGATTAAATTCAATCGTTCTACCACTATTTCCACCAGTATCCTCGGCTACTAAAGGGATGCCCTGCCTCTTTAATTCATTTTTGACAGCTTCTACATTGCGGGGACCAATACGCATTGTATCTTTGTCTGAAGTAAATTGGAACATCTGCGCACCCCCTGCAATTTTTGCCTTGAGTTTAAATTTTTGAACGCCTTCTAACTTTAGTAAATCAATCATTGCAGCAATCCCTGAATCTGCAAATTTCGCGACATTGATTGACTCAGCTCTTCCTAAACTTGAATCTGGTAACATCACATGGATTAAACCAGCAATTTTTTTTGACTCATCATACAAAATAACACCAACACATGAACCAAGACCAGAAGTTCGAATCGTGTTAGGCAGCTTTACTACATCCATTTGTGCAATTCCCACTTTAATCACTTGTCCACTACTATTGGTTAACATATCACGAAACCCCTAATGCTTTAAAAATTGCATCAAACGAGTCAGGGTCTGGTAGTAGGAAGAAATGGCCCCTCACCGTTTCATGGTCTTCCACACCTTCTTCAAAAATGGATGTATTTATAACAATAACATTATCACTGACATGAGATAATTCTATTAATCCAATGCTTATTATAGCTCCAAACATATCAACACTTAGACCTGGCACAGTTGGATAAATTTTCAAATTAGTAAAATCCGATAAGGCAGATAAATAGGAGCCCGATAAAATATTACCCATCTCTTGCATGGCTGATAAACCTAACTCTGAAACAGGTCGTTTTTTAAAGTCAAAAGAATCATCAAAAATAAGTCGGCGTATAAAGCGGTTTGCTTGTTCGATCGGTAAAATAAAGAACATACTTCCCTCTGCATCACCTTCAATACGAAGGAAAATGCCAACAACTACGTTTTCTGATCCGCCAGCCAACTCCATCATATCGTTAAAGGACACCATCTCTACCTTTGGCACACGCATATCAATTTTTTTCCCAAGTAAATTGGAAAGTGCTGTCGCGGCATGCGCAGCACCGATGTTTCCAATCTCCTTTAATACATCTAAATGTAGTGATGTAATTTTTTGATTAAATGTCATTATCGATCCCTACTTTAGTGGATTTAATACTTTTTCTAAATGTAATAAGATTAATAATCGCTTCTCTACTTTAGCAACGCCTGAAATAAATTCTTCTTCAAGTGAGCCAACGACTTCTGGTTGGGGTTCAATAGCACTTGCAGGAATATCAATAACGTCGTTAGCAGAATCCACTACAAAGCCTACTTCCATATCTTCTAATGAAATAATAATAATGCGTGTTGTTTCCTCATGTTCAGAAATAGGTAATTCAAAACGTTCACGTAAATCCACAATTGGTGTGACAACACCTCGTAGATTAATTACACCTTTTACATATTTCGCTGTTTTCGGTACACGTGTAATATGCATTAATTTCTCAATTCCTTGAACATGGGACACAGGAATTGCATATTCTTTATCTGCTAACTGAAATACTATTACTTTAATACTTTCTTGCTCCACTGCATTTGTCATACTTTACACCTCTCTTATTCATTCACCTTATTTAATTAGTGCGTTGCAATCTACAATTAAGGCTACTTTACCATTGCCTAAGATTGTTGCTCCTGAAATGGCAAAGATATTTGTTAAGTAATTTCCTAAAGACTTCAAGACAATCTCTTGTTGGCCAATGAATGAATCCACCACTAAACCAGCAAGTTTTTCACCCTTACGGACAATCACCACTGAGTGGAATTCTTCATCTTGATGCTCTTGACGAGGTACCTCAAAGATTTCCTCTAAGAATACCAACGGCACAACTTTGCCACGGAAGTCGATTACTTTTTGATTATGCGCATTCATAATCTCTGATGAACGGATAATAGATGTTTCGATAATAGAAGATAGTGGAATAGCATAAATTTCCTTTTCAATCTCAACAAGCATAACTGAAATAATTGATAATGTCAGTGGTAATTGAATCGAGAAGATGGATCCAACATCCTGTGTTGATTCAATTGAAATATTGCCACCTAGTGATTCAATCGTTGTTTTTACAACATCTAAACCTACTCCACGACCAGATACATCTGAAATAACATCTGCAGTTGAGAAGCCTGAAGCTAGAATAAGCTCATTAATTTGTTTATCAGACATTGAATAGGATTGTTCTTGTGTAACAATACCTTTTGAAATAGCTTTCGCTAACACTTTTTCTCTATTTATGCCCGCGCCATCGTCTTCAATTTCAATAAAGACGTAGTTTCCGCTATGATAGGCACGCAATACGACCGTTCCTTCTTCAGGCTTGCCTTTTGCACGACGAGCAGTTGGATTCTCAATGCCATGATCCACAGAATTACGAATCAAGTGAACAAGCGGATCTCCAATTTCATCAATTACTGTGCGATCTAGTTCGGTTTCAGCACCAATAATTTCAAGGTTGATTTTCTTATTTAAATCACGTGATAGCTGACGAATCATTTTCGGGAAACGATTGAACACTGTTTCTACAGGTACCATTCGCATTGTTAAAATAATAGTTTGCAAATCACCCATCACACGACTCATACGCTCTACTGTTTCATTTAGTTCGCCATGATTTACTTCAGTAGAGATAGATTGCAGTCTTCCACGATCAATGACAAGCTCTTCAAACAAGTTCATTAAAATATCTAGACGTTCAATATTTACACGAATTGTTTTATTACCTACTGGTGCATGATTTTTGTCAGCCTTGGAAGGTGTAGCCTCTTTAGCAGGTTTTGCAATAGGCTCGGCTTTAGCAGCAGGCGTACTTGTTGGTATAGCAGCTACCTCAGCCACTGCTGTTGCAGTTGCTGCTACTTCTTGTTGCGCTTCAAATACTTTTTCACTAAATTTCCGTTGGTCAATTGTAGTCACTATAACCTCATCAACTTCAGAAACTTTCATTAGCTTTTTCTGCATATCCTCAGCTGTTGTTTTTGTGACAAAAGCTACATAAAATTGTTGATCAAACTGTTCATCTTCTAACTTTTCAACAGATGGACTTGATTTAATGACATCCCCATCTTTTTCCAAAATCTCAAACACCATAAATACACGTGCTGCCTTAAGAAGGCAATCGTCACGTAATGTTACTAAAATTTCAAAAGCATTAAAGCCTTGTTCAGCCGATTGTGTAATGACTGTTTGTTCAAACGAATCATATTCTAATACACTTTCAACAACCGGTGCAGCAACCGTTGCTACCACCTCTGGTATTGCTGCTTCCTCGCCTAGTTCTATACGCTTTAGTTGTGCGACAGTTGAGGAAACATCACGCTTACCATCTCCACCATTCGCAATATCCATCACCATTTCTTCTAAATGATCAACAGATTCAAATACAACATCTAAAATTTCAGGTGTTACATGAATCTTCTCATTACGGATGGCATCTAAAACATTCTCCATTTTATGGGTTAAATCTGCTAAATCTTCGAAGCCCATTGTGGCAGACATACCTTTTAATGTGTGTGCAGAGCGGAATATTTCCCCAACAATTGCCAAATCATCTGGATTTTTTTCTAATTCTAATAAATGTTCACTACACGCTTGTAAATGTTCTTTACTTTCTTCAATAAACATCTCTAAATATTGATTGACTTCCATAAGAGGACACCCCTTTTAAGGCAAATATTTCATTATTGTTTGTGCAATATCATCTACATCTGCAACTTCATCAACAAGTTGCGTTTCTACTGCTGCTTTTGGCATACCATATACAATGCAAGTTTCTGCTGATTCTGCAATAGCAATGACATTGCCAGTATGTTTTAATGCTTTTAGACCATTAGAGCCATCATGGCCCATACCTGTCATAATCACTGCTACTTTATCAAAATCTTTATATTGACTAACATCTTCGAACATGACATCTACAGAAGGTCGGTGGCCAGATCTTGGTGCTTCTTGATTATCAAGAACAATGCCAAAAGTTGTCCCTACTTTTCTAAGTTTTAAATGATATCCACCTGGTGCAATATAAGCCACTCCATTTTGCAAAATATCGCCCTGTTCAGCTTCTTTAACAGAAATTTCACTTAGCTGATCAAGTCGATTAGCAAGCGATTTAGTAAATCCAGCAGGCATATGCTGAACAATTAATATTGGAGCTTGAATAGACTTAGGAATTTTAGTAACAACCTCCTGAAGCGCGCGAGGTCCTCCTGTTGATGTGCCAATTAACACAATCTTCTTTCCTATTTTACTCCATTCTACCATTGGTTTAGTTACGGCTACCTTAGTAGAAACAACATTAGTAGACGTATTTGTTCGTCCATGCTGTTGTGGTTCCTTTATTACGGTACTCACCCTTGTCACTTGTTCGTGTTGTCGTTTACTTCCAGAAGGTTTTTTCAATTTGGAAACTGGCACCGTTGCAGCTTGTTCCACTTTGTGCACAAGTTCATTTTGAATTTTATGTAAATCAAGGGAGATGGTCCCGCTAGGCTTGGCAACAAAATCGACTGCCCCGCTCTCAATTGCTGCAATTGCATTGTCTGTCCCACGTTGAGTGGTACTTGAGAGCATTACTACAGGAACTGGACATTGTATCATAATTTCTTTTAAAGCATCGAGCCCGTTCATTTCAGGCATCTCAATATCCATTGTTACAACGTTTGGCTTCAACGATTGTATCTTTTTGATCGCATCTTTTCCATTTCGAGCTGTTCCAACTACTTCCACCTTCGAGTTGCCAACAAAAAAGTCACTAATTAGCTTTCTCATAAAAGCAGAATCATCCACAACTAAAAGCTTGCTTTTATGCAAAAAGTCCAATTAATCACGCCCTTTCGAGAAAATACTTCTAAGTTTCGTTAAAAATTTTTTCGTTGTTTGATCATGTGCATGTATTTCCTCCGCACGTTGCTCCATAAAACGAACGACTATAAGTTGCATTGTCTTTGATATTAATGCTTCTGGATAAGCAAGTGAGAATGGCACTTGCTCGCGCACTGCCTTACGCACAACAGGGTCTTCAGGTAATGAACCAAGAATGATCGTTTCTTTGTCTAAAAAACGTTTCATTGTTAACTGCAAACGTTCATTCGTTTCTATTCCTTCTTCTTTACTGAAAGCGCGGTTACAGAGAATATAAAACTGCTTATCTGGATCTCGAACATGAATATATTTCATCATGGAATACGCATCTGTAATAGAAGTAGGTTCCGCTGTTGAAATGACGATAATTTCATCAATGGATGTGAGTAAATCTAACGACCAATTAGTAGCACCAGCGCCCATATCAAATAAAATATAATCATAGTTTTTTTGAAGTTCTTCAAATGCTTGAATAAGTCGTTCAAACATACTATGAGACCAATCAAGCACGCTCGTCATACCTGACCCACCTGAAATATACCTTAAATCATAAGGCCCTTCAAATATTACCTCATCTAGTAGCTTATTTCCTTCTAAGTAATCTTTTAAACTATAAGAAGCATTTTTCCCAATTAAGATATGGATATTCCCCATCCCAATATCCATATCTACAATGACAACTCTTTTTCCCTTTTGGGCCAAAGTCATGGCAAAGTTCATTGTGAAGTTACTTTTACCTACTCCACCTTTGCCACTTACAACTGCAATCGCTCTACCTAGTTCGCCTTGCTGTTTCATCATTTTTAAGCGTAATGCTTCAGCTTGGTCTCTCATTTTTCTTCACCTTGAAAAAACAAATTAAGTACTGCTTCTAAATCAGCTTCTTCAATATCTTCTGGTACTTCTTGACCATTCGTATAGTAAGCAAGTCCTTTATTATATTTAATCATTAAATTGATCATTGTGCCAATAGAATTTGTTTCATCAATTTTTGTAAAAATGAATTTTTCAATTGGTAATTGCTTAAATTGATCTACAATATTCTCCATATCCCTTTCTTTCGTTGTCATTGCAAGCACTAAATAAGATTCTGCATGATCATCGAATTTTATGAGACGTTGGAGATCATCAACATACTTGACTTCTTTATAATTTCGACCAGCTGTATCAATAAAAACCAAATCTAAATGTGATAATCTCTGGATTGCTTGTTCAAAATCTGTTGCATTGTAAGCAATTTCAACAGGAGCTTGTAAGAGACCAGCATATGTTTTGAGCTGCTCTATTGCCGCAATCCGATAAGTATCTGTCGTAATAAAGCCAATCTTTTTCTTTTTTTCTAACACAGCTCTAGCTGCCATTTTGGCAATGGTTGTAGTCTTTCCAACCCCTGTTGGTCCTAAAATGTTTATATATTTTCTTTCGTAGGATAATCCTCCGATGGGAAGTACTTCTAGCTTCTTACGTAGTAAATTTTTTGCTATCAATTTACATTGCGAGAAATTTATTTCGGATGCTTCTTTAAAATGCATAAAAAGCTCATCACCTATCGTTGTGATGAGCTCTTCACTTAGCTCTTGCTGTCTTAAGTATTCAATGAAGGGTAAGAGTTCATCGGGATATTGAGCTTGGGTAGTCTTTTTATGCATCGATTGCATTAATGATTTTAAATCAGCAATTTCTTTTCTCAATTCTTCTGACATGCTAGCGTCCTCATGTACTGCTGCTACACCAAGGGGTGGCTCCTGATGTATTTTTGCTTGAATAGCATTTGTAATCTCTTGTAACCTTGCATTTTCTTTTTTTACTACTGGCAGTCCAGCTGGTGGTGTTGGTACTGAAGCCACTTGTTGTGGCTCCATTGCATCAATACCCGCAACCACTTCAAAACTTTTCTTTTTTATCATGCCAAAAAATTTCTTTGTGATGACGACTTTTGAATTTAATATGACTGCGTCCTCACCTAATTCTGCTCGCACTTGCTTCATCGCCTCTGGTATGGATGATGCATAATACTTTTTCATTTTCATTAAACATTCACCACCCCAACACTTTGAATTTCAACCGAAGCATCCAATTCATTATAGGATAGAACCGGAATTTGTGGGAAATAACGCTCCGTTAGTTGACGTAAATACATTCGAACTGCTGGAGAGCATAATATAATAGCTGATTGCTCCATAAACGAAACACGCTCTACTTCCGCTGCAATAGTTTCTAATACTGTTTGAGAATCTTGTGGATCCATCGCTAAATAATTTCCGTGATCCGTTTGTTGGATACTATCAGCGATCATTTTTTCTACTTTACCAGAAACCGTAATCACCTTTAATACTGAACTATCCCCAACATACTGTGCTGTAATTTGACGAGCCAATGCTTGACGTACATATTCAGCTAAGATATCTGTATCACTCGTTAATTTTGCATAGTCTGCAAGCGTCTCAAAAATAATTGGCAAGTTACGCACTGATACATTCTCTCGAAGAAGCTTACCCAGTACCTTTTGAATTTCTCCAGTAGATAAAGGTGCAGGTGTCAATTCTTCTACTAAAATTGGATGGGATTCGCGTAAATGATCGATTAACTGCTTTGTCTCTTGACGGCCTAATAACTCATGAGCATTTGCTCTAATTATTTCTGTTAAATGTGTTGACACCACACTCGGTGGGTCCACAACTGTGTAACCGTACATTTCCGCGTCCTCTTTTACTTGCTCTGTAATCCACTTAGCTGGTAATCCAAATGATGGCTCGACAGTATCAATACCTTCAATAGAATCATCGTCGCCAGGACTCATCGCTAAATAATGATCTAGTAAAAGTTCTCCTCGTGCCATTTCATTCCCCTTTATTTTAATTCGATATTCATTTGGTTGAAGCTGAATATTGTCTCGAATACGGACTACTGGAATCACGATACCTAACTCCAAGGCAAGCTGTCGACGAATCATGATAACACGGTCTAATAAATCCCCACCTTGAGCGGCATCTACTAAGGGAATTAATCCATAACCAAATTCGAATTCAATTGGGTCCACATTTAATAAATTCACAACATTCTCAGGACTCTTCATGCCGTCAGTAGCCACTTCTTCTTCAATCTCCTGTAATTCTTCTTCATCCTCTGGCTTCTTACGTTCCATCATATAAGCTCCCGCAATTAACGAAAGGCCTATTGGCAGCGTTACCCAGTTTGGTATTGGCGTAAATAGCCCTAGTAATACAATGGTACCTCCTGCTACATAAAGCAGCTTAGCTTGAGCAAATAATTGGCCTGTAATGTCTTGACCAAGACTCCCTTTAGAAGAGGCTCGTGTTACGACAATCCCTGTAGCAGTCGAAATAAGCAAGGCAGGAATTTGGGATACAATACCGTCCCCAACTGTTAGTTTCGAAAAATGAGTTGCCGCTTCTGCAAATGGAAGCCCCATTTGTACAACGCCAATGATGATACCAAATAATAGATTGATAATAACCATTACCATTGAAGCGATGGCATCCCCTTTTACAAATTTCGTGGCACCATCCATTGCACCGTAAAAGTCAGCTTCTCCTGCAACTTTTTCACGTCGCTCGCGCGCTTCTTTTTCGGAAATAATCCCCGCATTTAAGTCAGCATCAATACTCATTTGTTTACCTGGCATCGCATCAAGTGTGAAACGTGCCGCTACTTCTGCTACTCGTTCTGCACCTTTTGTAATTACAATAAACTGAATTAACACTAAAATTAAGAAGACGACTAAACCAACAAGTATATTTCCTCCAACTACGAAATCACCAAAAGTTTCAACGACCGAACCTGCATCTCCATTTGCTAAGATGGCACGAGTTGTGGAAACACTTAGTCCTAATCGGAACAAAGTCAGTAGTAAAATCACCGAAGGAAAAATGGAAAAATCCAATGCTTCTTTCATACTCATTGCTGTGAGCAGTACAATTAATCCTAATGTAATATTAATGACAATTAAAAAACTTAACATCCACGGAGGAAGAGGGATGATGAGCATCGCAACGATTAAAATAACCGCACCTAAAACCCCAATATCGCGAACTTTCATTTGTGTCCCTCCTACAAAAAGCCTTAAATTTTTCGCTTAATTCGGTAAACATAAGCGAGTATCTCTGCTACTGCTTTGAAAAATTCTTCTGGTACCTGATCGCCTATTTCTACCTGGTCATACATAGCTCGTGCTAAAGGTCGATTTTCAACCATTATTACATCATGTTCTTTGGCGATCAGTTTAATTTTTTGAGCAATAAAGTCTGTCCCCTTGGCAATAACACGAGGAGCATCCATACTGTCCTCATTATATTTGAGGGCAATTGCATAGTGAGTAGGGTTGGTAATAACTACATCCGCACTCGGAACCTCTGACATCATACGTCTCATCGCCATCTCACGTTGGCGTTGTTTGATTTTTGATTTGATTAGAGGGTCACCCTCACTATTTTTATATTCATCTTTAATATCTTGCTTAGACATTTTAAGATTTTTTTCATACTCATGTTTTTGATACATCCAGTCTAAAACGGATACACAAAGTAATACTAAAGAAGCTGCTATACCCATAATACCAACAAGCTTCCCTACCGTAATGAGAGTCATCCATGGACTTTTAAACGATAACGCCAAAACTTCTGGTAAGTTTGACCAAATAATAATAGTTGTAACACTTCCGATAAAACCAATCTTTAAAACAGACTTTATTAACTCCACAATGGCTTTGACAGAAAATATCTTTTTTAACCCTTTAATAGGGTCCATCTTTTTCAAATCAAATTTCATTGGCTCTAACGTAAAAAGAAAACCAAATTGCAAAAAGTTACCTGCAAGTGCTCCGACAAATGCAATTGCCATAATGGGCACAATGATAAAAGCCATTTGAATCAAAGTTTCTGTAAATAGGTGCATCACACTATCAATAGTCAGTGATTCGATGCGTATGTTATGAATAAAGGTTTGCCTGAAAAAAGCTAATAGCTCGTCACGCAAAGAGCCAGCAAAGAAAAACAAAAAGATAAATACCATTAACATTACAATGGCACTTGAAATATCTTGACTCTTGACAACTTGCCCTTTTTTCCGAGCATCCTGTCGTTTCTTAGGGGTTGCCTTTTCTGTTTTTTCACCCGCAAAAAATTGTAGCTCTAAATTCAGTAGTAGTCTCATATTATCCACCACCTAAAATGGCCATTAAATCACGCATCCCATAAATCATTATCGTAATAAGCTTTTGAATAACTTGAATCATAACGGCCATCATTGTAAATAACACTAAAAAACTAACACCAATTTTAATAGGAAAACCGACAACAAATATATTTAATTGCGGTACTGTTTTTGCAGTGATCCCTAAAGCTAAATCGACCAAGAATAAGGTCGCTACAACAGGAGCAGCCATCTGGAATGCTATGGCAAAAACTGCTGTGAAAGTTGTGATAATAAATTGAGGAAAGTTTTCGTTCATAAAACTTGGGAATTGATCCATCGGGAAAAATTGATAGCTGTAGTAGATTCCATTAAGAATCATATGATGGCCATCAATCGCTAACAATAAAAGCAGTGCTAGCATATTAAAAAACTGACCGATTAATGGACTTTGAGCACCTGTTTGCGGGTCAATTATATTGGCAATGGCAAAACCCATTTGAAAATCGATAAAGCTTCCTGCAATTTGAATTGCGGACATGATGATATAGCCCATTAGACCGAGTAATAGTCCAACTAGTGCTTCTTTCATCACTAATAATATGTAATCATCATTGAATGCAAATGGCTCAACATCAATTGTATAGTACATCATCCAAGCTAAAACCAGTGCGAGAGTAATTTTGACTTGAGGTGGAATGGTTCTATAGGAAAAAAAAGGAACCGTAGCAAAAAAGGCTGAGACACGTACAAGTACTAATAAGAAAACCGTTAAATGCGGAATTAATTCATTCATGTACTCACCCTATATATCGCGTTAAATTCTCGAATATGTCTCTCGCATAGCTTGTAACTTGAGATAGCATCCAAGGGCCAAAGAATACGATGGCCACTAAGACAGCAATAATTTTTGGTACAAATGCTAACGTTTGCTCTTGTATCGAAGTTGTGGCTTGAAAGATACTTACCGCTAAACCCGAGATTAAAGCAACTAATAGTAGCGGACCGCTTGTTAGAAGGATAATCATTATAGCACGCTCTGCAATGGAAATAACCAACTCACCTGTCATACTGTATCATCCCCTAAAAACTTTGTAGTAACGATTTCATAACGAGATACCAGCCATCAACCAGTACAAATAATAAAATTTTAAATGGCAATGAAATCATTACTGGCGGTAACATCATCATCCCCATCGACATTAATGTACTCGCGACAATCATATCGATCACTAGGAATGGAATAAAAATCATAAAACCAATTTGAAATGCTGTTTTAATTTCACTTAAAGCAAAGGCAGGTACAAGCATAGTCAGTGGGATTTCCTCCACTGATGCTGGTTTTTCTGCTTGATTATATGTTAAAAACAAATCAAGATCTTTTTGCCTAGTATGCTTACTCATAAACTCTTTAAATGGCACACTAGCACGGTCATAGGCTTCTTCTATACCAATTTCTTCAGCAAACAATGGTTGTAATGCCTCTTTATTGACCTCTTGAAAGGTTGGTGCCATGATAAAAAATGTTAAAAATAGTGCCAGCCCAATGATCACTTGATTTGGTGGCATTTGCTGTGTTGCCAATGCTGTACGCACAAAGGATAAGACTATGACTATACGAGCAAAGGATGTCATTAAAATTAAAATACTTGGTGCAAGTGATAAAACTGTTAGTAAAAGTAAGAGCTTTACAGATGTAGAGACATTCGTTGGATCGCTGTTGGAAAAAATATTGATTAAATCATTCATTTACCATCCTTCTCCTTCTGCTTCCATCTCTCTATCTCATCACTACGCTCCTGTTTTATTTCTGATAGCTTTTTTTCGAATAGATTGCCAAATGAATCTTGCTTTTGCTGCTCATTTTGCACCTTCGCGCTATCTTTTCTCTTAAACTTAGAAAATACTTCTGCAATATACGGTGATGTTGCTGCAAATTCTTGCCTTTCGTTATATAGGGCTAAAAGAGCTTCAACTTCTTCAGGGTCTGTAATTTCTCGTAAAAGCTGAACGTCTTCTCCGACCCCAACTAAATACAATGTTTTACCTACCTGTAAAAGCTGAACTGACTTTTGCGCACCTAACGATAAACCGCCTAAATTTTGTACCATTTGATTACGTTGGAAGTTTAAATTTCGTTTATTTAAAAACTTCATCAATCCATAAAATAAAGCTACAACAAAAATAAGCGCCAAAACCATTTTTATGTATTCCCATGCAGATATATCTCCAGCTGCTGTTACAGTTGTTTCTTGTTTAGCAGCTGGATCAGTCGTATCTCCATTACAAGCTTCTGGGTCTTTAATACAATCCGTGACACTATTTGTATCAGCGTCTGCATAGACAGAAGTCGGTGTCGGGTACAAAAACAGGAAGGATACAAGAAATGCGAAAATCATCGTTAAACGAAATGATTTTAACATTTTCATGCAATCATCCTAGCGCTTTTTGAATCGCTTCAATTACACGATCTGCTTGGAAAGGTTTTACGATAAAGTCTTTAGCACCAGCTTGAATCGCATCGATTACCATTGCTTGTTGCCCCATTGCTGAACACATAATTACAGTTGCACTTGGATCTGTTCCCTTAATAGCTTTAAGAGCTGCAATACCGTCCATCTCTGGCATTGTGATATCCATTGTTACTAAATCCGGTTTTAGTTCATTGTACTTTTCGACAGCTTGTAAACCATCTGCTGCCTCTCCAACAACTTCAAATCCATTTTTTGATAAAATATCCTTGATCATCATGCGCATAAATGCAGCGTCGTCTACAATCAAAATTCTTTTAGACATGGTTAACTCCTCCAATTGAAACTATCTTAAATTATTTAAACGCTCTGCTTGACTTAAAACATCTGTAATACGGACACCAAAGTTTTCGTCAATAACAACGACTTCCCCTTTAGCAATTAAACGATTATTGACTAAAATATCAACCGGTTCTCCCGCTAATTTATCCAGTTCAATAATTGAACCACTTGATAGTTCTAAAATCTCTTTAACAGAACGTTTCGTACGTCCTAACTCTACAGTAACTTGCAATGGAATATCAAGTAGCATATTTAAATTTCTAGCTTCGGATTGAGAGATTACATTTGTATCGAAGCTAGCAAACTGCGCTTGTTGCACATTTACAGGTTGTGCAGGTCTTGCTGGTTGTGCAAATTGTTGTGGCTCCTGATAAATCGGTTGCTGCATCGGTGCTGACTGCTGTTGATAAACTGGTTGTTCAGATGGTGGTGCTACAGGTATTTGCTGTTGAACAGGCGGTGGTGTAACTGGTGGAGCCTCAGGTGCAATAGTTGCTGCCACCGGTTCCTCAAACACTCCTGTTTCACCTAATAATGATTTTACAATATTTTGACTAAATTTAAGCGGTAATAATTGCATTAAATTCGAATCAATTAAATTACCAATTCTTAATCTAAATGAAACTTTCACCAGCAAATCGTCTTCTGGGATATTTTCTCGACCTTCATCTTGCGAGATGTTCATTAAATCAATTGTCGGTGGAGAAATATCTACTTTTTTGTTGAAGACCGTCGACATAGATGTAGCAGCTGAGCCCATCATTTGATTCATAGCCTCTTGAACAGCACTTAGCTGAATTTCACCTAAGTCTGGCTTAGGATTTAATCCATCGCCACCTAACATTAAATCTGCGATAATTGCTGCATCAGATTGTTTAATAACAAGTAAATTCATACCTGTCAAACCAATTGTATATTCAACTTGTACAGCTACATATGGATGAGGAAATTCCTCTTCTAATTTATTACGATTAATCATTGAAATACTTGGAGTTGTAATATCTACTTTTTGACCCAATAACGCTGAAAGAGCTGTGGCAGAGCTACCAAAGGATATATTGCCTACCTCTCCTAATGCATCTTGTGCAAACGAATCAAGGTAATCCTCCACTCGTATCTCATTTATTTCTTCATTTGTTGAAGCATCAGTGTCGTTGTTTTTATCTCCCAACGTCTCGCCCCTTAATAGCGCTTCAATTTCTTCTTGGGAGAGCATTTCATCACTCATCTTCGTCTCCTCCTTTCAAAGGGTCGATAATCTGGATTGCTAATTTTTTGCCTTTTTTACCTGGTTGAACAGTGAACTTTGGCAATGTACCTACTTTTAGTAATAATGGCGCTTCAATTTTTTGATCTAACTGTATGACATCTCCAACTTGCATTGTTAGGAAATCTTCAATAGTGATGTCCGTTAATCCTAATTCAACTGAAAGTGGTAATTGGGCTTGTTTCACACGTGTTTCAAGCATTTTTGTTTGCTCTGGTGACATCTCTTTCGTATTGGTTTGCATCCAATAGCGAACCGAAAGATTTGGAACAATTGGCTCCAATACAACATGTGGAATACAAATATTAATCATACCGCTTGTCTCACCAATTATCGTATTTAACGAAATTACGACAACCGTTTCATTAGGTGAAATCATTTGTAAAAATTGTGGATTTACTTCAAGTTCCACTAATATTGGATCAATTTCCGCAACATTTTCCCATGCTTCGCGTAAATTGTCGAATGAGCGTTCAAAAAGGTTTGTCATAATTTTTGTTTCTATTTCCGTTAGGTTATCTACATTACTATGACTTGCCCCACTACCGCCCATTAGGCGATCTAACATCGAATAGGCAATATTAGGATTAATTTCCATCAATATATTACCATCTAATGGTGGCACTTCAAATACATTAATGAGTGTCATATTTGGAATGGAACGAACAAACTCTTCAAATGGTATTTGGTCTACTGATGCAACCGTAATTTGTACATAGCTTCTAAGCTGTGCAGAGAAAAAGGTTGTCAATAGTCGTGCGAAATTTTCATGTATTCGGGTCAAACTTCGGATTTGATCTTTTGAGAAGCGAAGTGCTCGTTTAAAATCATAAACTTTAACCTTACGTCCCTCGTCCTCTTTTTTTATGTCATCCGCTGACATTTCCCCTGTCGATATAGCGGAAAGCAGCGCATCTATCTCAGATTGAGATAACACATCTCCTGCCATTTGCCCACCTCCAATTCAAGCAGTTTCTGTTTTATTGAGTAATGAAGGAGGTAAAATATACTTCCTGGACTTCTCCCTCTTGCATCAACTCATTTAATCTTGTTTTTAATGATTTTTGGAAAATTTGTTTCCCTTGCTTACCTTCTAAGTCCTTTTGCTCCATTTCAGAAAGCTCTTGAATGGCGATATTTTGCACTTGGAAAACGCGCTTTGTTAACTCTGCACCCGCTTCCTTGCTTGTCGTTTGAATTTTCAATGACAAGCGAACAACTCTTTTATCTGCAAGATTTGTCGTGATCTCTGGTATCTCCACTGTTGCCTCTACAATCTCATCAATGGACGGCTCAACAGCTCCTGTGGGTTTATTAAATTGCGTAAGCAATACAAACAAAATAACCCCAATCAAAATGACTGCTACTAGTAAAATAATAATCATTGTTAGCATTTTATTATTCTTCATCTTCTTCACCTCGTAGATGCGGGTTGGATAGTATTTGTATATTGTTATAAAAGGCAGTTACCTTTTGTCGCACCTCTTCTTCACTCTCTAAAACAATTAATTTTGTTCCAGTTGTTAATGTAATAGTCGTATCTGGAAATGATTCGACTGTTTCTATGTATAAAGCATTTAATGTAAATGCTTTGCCATTTAGACGTGTTAGTTCAATCATGAATTAGGGCCGGGTCTAGCATGAGAGCCGGCCCGACCCTCCCTCATATGAAAATATGTTTGTTAAAACGTCCGTTTTGAAAGGACTATATTATTATCGTTTTAAGTTTACTAGCTCTTGTAATATTTCATCAGATGTTGTGATGATACGCGTATTTGCTTGGAAACCACGTTGTGCCACAATCATCTCAGTAAATTCCTCTGAAAGGTCTACGTTCGACATTTCAAGAGCACCTGAAACAGCTTTACCGATACCAAATGTATTACCTACACCTATTTGAACTGCTCCAGAGTTTGCACTTTCTTGGAAGTAGTTATTCCCTTCTTTTGTTAAACCTTCAGCATTCGGAAATTTAGCCATTACAATTTGACCAGCAAATTTAAGCCCTTCACTATCTACGAATGTAACTTTACCATCCGTACTTATAGACATTGATTGTGCATCTGTCGGGATTCGGATTCGGGTCCCTGTTACTTCAGTTTGTAATTCGTCCCAATCTTCCGAATCGTATTCTAGTGCCGTGCCAGCATCTTCAACAAGTGGTAAATCCACATCGTCTTCAGCTGTTCCTTCCCAACCTTGGATACCAACTACATAGTTCCCTGATGCATCTACTAAGAAACCTTGCTCATCCATATAGAAGTTTCCAGCGCGTGTGTAAGCTACACTGTCAAAGTTTTCTCCCGCAACTGATTCTCCGTCACCATCTGGATTGTATTTCGCAACCATAAAGAAGCCTTCACCCTCAACAGCAATATCCAAAACACGACCAGTAGTTTGGCGTGATCCAGATCCATGAATAGTATCAATTGTTGCTAAGCTTGAACCTAATCCTACCTGTTGAGGATTCGTACCACCTGCTGTCAAACTCGGACCAGAGGCACCTGCCTGTGTTTGCGACATTAAATCTTTGAAAATTACTCGCCCTTTTTTAAAGCCATAAGTGTTCACGTTGGCAATATTATTACCAATCACATCTAGCTTTGTTTGGAAGTTTTTAAGACCTGAAATACCTGAATACATAGAACGTAACATATGTTTTCGTTCTCCCTTCGTTTTATATAGGTGAGCTTCTATCACTCAGCATCACCAAGGCTTCCTTACGTAAGAAGGTCCAGCCTTTAAAGCACAATCGTGCCATCAATATTTGTAAATAACTGCTGTTTTGCTTCCGTGCGATCCATTGCTGTAATGACAGTAGCGTTTTTAGCACTGACAATTAAAGCTGCTTGATCCATCAAGACTAATGGTTGTTTGACACCTTTTGAGTGTGCTTCAAATACCTTATCCGATACAACCTGCCATTCTTGTTCAGTGATATTAATTTTACGCTCAATAATACGTTCATTCGCATGCTTACTCACCTTTAGCTCTTGTTTAGAAGCTTCCTGTAAATGAGCTTTAAATGATTGTTGTGTATTGACTGGCTTAGGTTGTGTGGTACGAATAGATGGATGCAAGGGTACACGATGAATTGAAAATTTATCCATCACTTTTCTCCACCTTTATTCGCTAATCACTGTAAAATCTCTATCTGTTAGTCTTTTATCATTATCTAGTACGTAATTAATGACCCCATCTTTATTGGAAACAGAGACGATTCGTCCTTTTAGTTCTTGATCACCGTCTTTATACGTTACATTTTTACCAATCAATTGGCTAGCCTTCACTAATGGAGATTCTGGTACATTATTATTGCCATTTGAACTAGAGTCGCTAGCTCCACCTAAAATACCAGATATATTACCAGGAGCAATCTCTTTCCCATCAGCTAATTTGAACACAACATTACCATCTACAAATTTAAGAGATTCAATTACGCCTGTTCCTTCATTAACCACAGGATTTCCTTTTTCATCTTTCCCCTCTGTAATCTCATGCCATTTGACTTCTTTGCCTATAAAAGTTGTATAACTCATCATCTGTGTTTGTTGCTGAGATGCTAGTAAAGATTCCATTGCCTTTGTCATATTTTGCATTTGCTCTAAAGAAGAGAACTGCGCCATTTGAGAAATAAATTCTCGATCATCCATTGGATTCGTTGGATCCTGATGCTGTAATTGTGTAATTAACAATTGTAGAAAGGCATCTTTGCCAAGCTCACTATTGCCTGTTTGCTTCACTGGCTTCTGATAATTTGAGTAATAAAGATCATCAGTTATAGCCGGATTTGTCACTTTCGTAGTTGTATCTGCCATTTTTACACCTCCTCACTTATTAAATAGTCACTAAAGGACATTCCTTCATCTTCATCATCACTTTTTTGATCCTGTTCTTCTTCCTGCTGTTGTTTAAAGAAATTATTGAAGAAGCTTTGATCACGTTGTTGACGATCGGCATCTTGCAGAGATTGTGCAATATCAAGGCGATCTACTTGTATATTTTGCTGAGTAAATGCCTGTTTTAGCTGGTGTGCTTGACTATCAAGTAATTCACGTCCATGAGCTGTAGAAGCCAGCAAACGGGCTGTAAGGACACCATCATTTTGTACAAGTTCAATACGAACCGTCCCTAGATTTTCTGGATACAATTTTATGGTTAAACGTGTAATACCTTGAGCATTCGAAATCTGTGCTCGATTGATAATAGCTTGCATTTCTTTTAGTAAAGCTTCTGATTGAGCAGGCTTCGCCGTTGGTAACGTTACATGGAATGTGTCTGGTTTCGTTTGTACAGTTTGTGGCGTAACCATGTCATTTGTAGTTGTTTCACTTTGTTTGATCACTTGGACTTGATGAACTACTTGCTGGAAGCCTTGTAATGGCAATGTAACAGTTGTTTTTGTTGTTACCTGCAAAGTTCCTACCTGCGTTTGTAATGACGTTAATAGGCTCTTCACAGTCGTTAACAGATCTTCTTGGGATGCTGTTAAGTCTGTCTTTTGCCCTACTAATTGCGCTAATTTCAACACTTGGAGAAGTTGTGATGCCTCTTTTGGTGTCACATGACCTTCACCTTGTAAAGCCGTGCTTATATTCGCCTGTAGTACCGGCGCTTGAGCATCTACTAATGTTAAGAGCTCCCAAACATCACTTGCTTCCTTTTCTTCTCCTAGTAGCTGTTGAACTATTTTTTGCAGCTGCTCTTCATTAATGCCTAATGCGTTTAATATATTGTCTAAATTAAGCATTTCATCCATCGCCACTGCTTTTCCGTCTTCACCAAGCTGAAGCATTAATAAGCCATCATCGTGAGAAATCCCTAGTAAATCTAGTACTTCCTCCATTGAGTCAGCATTTAATAACGCTTGTAAATCCTCGAGTTCATTTGTTGAGAACGTCTGTGTTGACTGGGTTGTTTGGGTTGTTTGGGTTGAAGAAGTTAATACTTGCCCAAAAACAGAACCAAAATTTGATAAATTTTCTTTCTTCGGTGTACTGTCTATTTTTCCTTCAGCGTTTCCAACTGTTGTTGACTTTGTTGCTGCAGTTTTAGTAGGTACTGTTTTATTAATCATTTGCATCATTGCTACATCCACTATTTTTCACCTCCTTTCAATTATCCTACTGTTTAGCCATAAGCTCCGTATATTTTGCTGCATCTTTTGCATCCATTTTCTCTAAAATAGCTGCTAATTTATCTGGCTTTAAATTCGTTAAAATCCTCAGTGCTTCTGTATCACTCATATTGATTAAGACAGGTGCCGCAGCTTTCGGCGACATCTTATCAAATGTTGATAAAATATCGTTAAAGTCACGCTTCACATCATCTTGTTCACGATTTAATTTTTCAATTTCAAATTGAAACTGTTCCTTTTCTGTCAGCAGCTTCTCTTTTTCAGTTATTGTTGAATCTAATTTTTTTTGAAGCTGGGTAATCTCTGCTTCTTTTTCTTGTACCTCTGCCTGTAAACTCACTATTTTAGAGTCGTTATTAACGACAGCATCCTTTGCTTGTTGTTCTTCTGAGGGGATAAAAGGTATACTACCAATTGCCTTTTTTCCTAAATCAAAGACATTTGTATTCATTAAAGTTGCCACAACAAGCAAAACCGCTACTACAAACATAATCGGCAGTACAATCCAAGTAAAAAACTTAAGAAAGCCCCCAGATTTTTTCTTTGGTTGCTCTTCTACTAACTCTGTTGCTAATCGATTGTCTTTCTTTGCCATGAAATCACCTGATTTCTTTCTTGTTATACGTTTGTAATGAAATTTCATCTAAAAAAAGGCTTTCTATACGATCTTGCTCTTGTTGGAAATGCTTAAAATCCTTTTCTCTCATTTTTTCAAATTTACGTACTTCCAAGTTTTTTTCTAATAGTTTTTCTTCGTGCCAATTCATCTTTGCACGAGCTTGTATCACTTTCTGTTGTACATCTGCAATTGTTTTTTCGAGACTATCAATAAAACGACTATAATGATGGATTTCATTTATGGATGAACCAACCATTAAACGCTCCTGCTGGAATGCAATTAAATCTTCTTTCTTTTTTAGCAATTCATATAATTTCGTTGCTATTTCTTCAAAAGAACGGACAGATTCCTTATAAGCCATTTCGGTTTCGTTTTTTTCTTGTTCGCGAATTGTTAATACTTTTTCAAAACGATACACATAACTGACCATCTATTTCGCACCACCGTTCGATAATGTTATTAACTCATTGACACTTTCTTCAAGTGTCACTTTATCTAAGTAACCCTGTTTAAGATAAGCAGTAATGAGCGGTTCATAATGAATTGCTTCATCAATTTCTTTAGAGGTTCCTCTTTTATAAGCACCAATATTGATCAAATCCTCTGATTTGTCGTAAGTATAATAGAGTTCTCTTAATCGTTCAGCAGCTTTCTTATGAGTTGGCTCTGCAACATGATTCATCAAACGACTCACACTTTTCAAGACGTTTATGGCTGGATATTGCCCTTTGTTGGCAAGATTTCGATCCAATACAATATGACCATCTAATATCCCTCGCACAGTATCCGCAATGGGCTCATTCATATCGTCACCATCTACTAAAACAGTATAGAATGCTGTTATAGAACCCTTTTCATTAGTGCCTGTACGTTCTAGTAATTTAGGCAATATCGCAAAAACAGAAGGCGTATAACCTTTTTGTGCTGGTGGTTCTCCTGTGGCAAGTCCAATTTCACGTTGTGCCATAGCCACACGTGTCACGGAATCCATCATCAGCATGACATTTAAGCCTCGATTTCTAAAATATTCGGCGATTGCTGTAGCTGTAAATGCCCCTTTAATCCGCATTAATGCCGGTTGATCAGAGGTAGCTGCAACAACAATCGATCGACTTAAGCCCTCAGCACCCAAATCACGTTCGATGAATTCCCGAACCTCACGACCACGCTCACCTATTAGCGCAATGACATTCAAATCTGCTTGTGTATTTCTTGCGATCATACCAAGTAAAGTACTTTTACCTACCCCTGAACCCGCGAAAATACCAACACGTTGTCCATTTCCAACTGTTAGCATACCGTCAATTGCCTTGACTCCCACTTCAAGCCTTTCATTAATTGGTGGACGAGTTAGTGGGTTTGGTGGATCTTGCTCTGTAGGGACTGTCATGAGACCTTTAGGTAATAGAGTGCCATCAATTGGATTTCCCATAGAATCTAATACTTTGCCGATTAACTCAGGACCCACTTTTACTTCCAGTGGGGCTCCCGTTCCTTCGACAAGGCAGCCAATAGATATTTCACGTAAAGAGGTAAAAGGCATCAAGACGACTATTTCATCTTTAAAGCCAACGACCTCTGCTAAAATAATCTGGTGTCCATGATTTACAGTTTCCACATGAATTTTACAGACATCACCTATAGAACTATCTGGACCTTGCGACTCAATCATTAAGCCAACAACTCTAGTAACCCTACCGAACTTTTTAAAAGTTGGGATATGCGGAATTTGTTCAATTAATTGAGCCGCTTTCATCAAGATCATTCCTTACTCTCTAATATTTCATGTAACTTTAATCTCAGTGCATTTAATTGCTCATCGATGCTAACCATAATTCGCCCATGATTTGTTTCAATATAGCAATCTGTCTCATTATCTAAATCTTCATTAACAAAAATCATAAATGGTACGTCTATTGGGAACATTTCTGCTAATTCATCTCGGTTGGTCGTAATTAAAGCATAATAAGCTGGCGAAACATAAATTTTAATTTCCTTCATTTCTCTTGCTTCTTTCAGCCCTCTACGCACAATCGATACAAATAGTTCGTTATCCTGTTCTAAAGAAGTACCAATAATTCTTTCTGCCGCAGTTAAACCTAACTCTAAAATTACCGCTTCTTGATCCTCAATATATTTTTGAGCATTTTCTTTCGCTAACATCATTATTTCGTTCGCTGTTTGAAGTGACTGAGCCATTGCTTCGGTGGCCTTATTCACGCCATCTTCATAGCCTTGTCCAAATCCCTCATCATAAGCTTCTTGAACACGATTGGGTCTCTCTTCCTCCCAACTTAGCTTTAAGTGTTCAATCTCTTGAAAGTGCCTATGCTTTTCCTGTTCAAACATCTCTCGTTCAGCTTGCAAAGCAGTTCTTGCTTCAGTAAGTAAACGATCTCGCTCTGCCACGACTTCATCCAACGTTAATTGATGCTGAGGAGGCTCTTCTTCTTGGTATTCTTCCATCGCTTCAAACATATCGCGGATTTGAATTTCTTTGACATTATCGCTATCAGATTTAGTGTAAATAGAACGGATGATTCTAGACAATGACGTCATCTCCTCCACCACGAGCAATAATAATCTCTCCAGCATCCTCTAGACGACGAATAACAGCAACAATTCGAGATTGTGCCTCCTCTACGTCACGTAAACGTACAGGTCCCATAATTTCCATTTCTTCTTTAAATGTTTCAGCCATACGTTGTGACATATTACGGAATATAATATCTTTTACCTCTTCACTTGATACCTTCATTGAAAGCAGTAAGTCTTCGTTTTCGCAATCACGAATAACACGCTGAATGGAACGATTGTCGAGTGTAACAATATCCTCGAACACAAACATACGTTTTTTGATTTCCTCTGCAAGTTCTGGGTCTTGTATTTCCAGTGCATCGAGTATTGTTTTTTCTGTTTGTCGATCTACTCCATTTAAAACTTCAACGACTGCATCAATACCGCCGGTTTCTGTATAATCCTGCGTAACGGTTGATGATAATTTACGCTCTAACACAGATTCAATTTCGCTAATCACTTCTGGTGAAGTCGATTCCATGACCGCTATACGTTTAGCAATGTCAGCTTGTACTTCCTGTGGTAAAGAAGATAAAATAACCCCTGCTTGCCCTGCCTCTAAATAAGAGAGGATTAGGGCAATTGTTTGAGGATGTTCATTTTGGATAAAGTTAAAAATTTGCGCTGGATCAGCTCTTCTAGCAAAATCAAACGGGCGTACTTGTAAAGAAGATGTTAGTCGATTGATGATTGTTTGTGCTTGTTCTACGCCAAGTGCTTTTTCTAATACTGTTTTTGCATAGCCAATACCACCTTGTGTGATATAGTCCTGCGCGAGTGCAATATTGTGAAATTCTTCAATAATTTCTTCTTTTACATTTGATTCTACTTTTTTAACACTTGAAATCTCTAATGTTAAACGTTCAATTTCTTCCTCTGTTAAATGCTTATAGACAGAAGCTGAAACTTCAGGCCCTAATGAAATTAACAAGAGAGCGGCCTTTTGTTTTCCGGTTAATTCTTTATCTTTCTTGGACACAGCCGAACCTCCTAGTTAGTCTTCAGCAATCCAACTACGCAGTAACTTTGCAAAATCGTCTGGCTTATCTTTGGCCATTTTTTCTAGCTGCTTACGACGCATTGTAGCTTCCGTTTCAATTTCTTCATTAATATCATCAACCATTAATTCTTCTTGTTCTTCTAGGATACTTAACTCTTCTTCTTCCTTCGCACGTTTACGTGAACGGATAATGAAGAATGCTAGTAATAAGATAACAGCTAACAAGATACCTCCGATAACCCAAACCCACCATGGAATGATTGGTTTTTCATCAGCTACCTCTGTTGCCTTACCGTATAATGGTTGTACAGATACCGCCACTTTTTCATCGATCTGCTCTTGAGTAAGTTCTGCTGCTACGTCTTTGGAAATTGTTGTACGTACAATTGTACTTAAAATTTTCTCAATATCTTCTCGAACACCGTCTGGTAATGACGCTGCATCAGTTGCTGTCGGTGGTTCAACAATTACTTGAATCCCAATATCCTGAATTTTATAAGGAGCTTCTTGAATATCCTTACGTATACGGTTCACATCATTATTAATCGTTTCTTCCGTACGCTCGTAATCACCATTTCCTGCTGTACCTTCATTATAAGTTGTGAAGTTATCAGTAGTTGTTTCAGCTTCAGGTGTTCCAGCAGCGGCAGCTGCGCCTGTACCAGAATATTGCTCTGTAATTCGCTGAGCACTTATGGCAATACCTTCCATATTTTCTTCATCAACTGGTGTCACAAGATTTTCTTCACGATTTTCTTTCTTGAAATCAATATCCGTTGTGACAGAAACCATTACTTTATCTTGTCCCATCAACGTTCCAAGCATATTTTGCACTTGACGTTGTAGATCTCGTTCTACCAATTTCTTCATTTGTAACTGGCCTTCAGCTGTTGTTGTGGAAGTACCATCAGCTGTTGCTGCATTCAGATCAAAGTACTCTGAAAATTGGTTAGAGATCACGATATTTTCAGTCTTTAAATTCGGAATACTTTTTGACACTAAATTGTACATTGTAGTTATTTGCTGTTCCGTAAATTTATAGCCAGGATCAGTATTTAAAACGATAGATGCTGTTGCCTCTCCCTGAACATCCGTTACGAATACACCTTCCTCAGGAACAGTAATCATCACTTTTGCATCTTTTACACCTTCCAGATTTTTGAAAAGTTTAGCAATTTCAGTTTCAGTAGCTGCTTTTTTTAATAGGTTAAATTCATTATCAGTCATACCAAAACCTGAACTATTAGCAAATGAGTAATCGATTGAACCTGTTTGTGGATATCCCTCTGAAGCTAATTGCACTAATAAGGAGTCTACTTGTTCTTCTGGCACTAAAATAGATGTTCCACCTGGAGCAATTTGATAAGTCACACCTTGGGAATCTAGAGCTTCCTTTACCTGTCCAATTTCCCGTGTTGATAAATCTTTATAAAGTGGAACATATGTAGTTTTGGAAGCAAAAAATGTCACAATTGCTGCTATTGCGATTACAACTACCACGGAGCCAATCATAACTATTTTTTGCTTTTTACTTCGACTTGTCCAAAATTGACTGGTGTCGTTTTTTATTTTTGTCAATCGTTCATTCATTATGAATCCTCCGGTTATAGTGAATAACCTAGCCATCAATAATTTGCGAACATAATGAGCCACTCTGAATTGTGGTTGTTAATATATATTGAAAAGAGGTTTCTTATCTTTACAATATAATTAAACACTCATGCGCATTATTTCTTGGTAAGCTTCAATCACCTTATTGCGAACTTCAATTGTTGCGTTTAGGGTAATGCTTGCCTTTTGCGAAGCAATCATCACTTCATGCAACTCCACATCTTCACCTTTAATTAGCTTCTGAGTAAATTTATCAGAAGTTATTTGTTGATCATTTACTTTTGCAATTGCTTCTTTTAACGAGTTCGCGAAGCTTTGTTGCGCTTCATAAGGTGTAGCATTCAGTTTATTCGTGTTATTTACAACCTGAGTAGGTGTCATTAGCGAAATGGACGAAATGGCCATGTATGTATCTTCCTTTCTACTTAAATTTATTTACCAATCTCTAAAGCCTTTGTAAGCATGGATTTATTCGCATTAAATACAGTTATATTAGCCTCATAAGAACGAGTAGCCGACATTAAATCAACCATTTCTTTTAATGGATCGACGTTAGGCATGTTTACATAACCATCTGCATTTGCATCTGGATGAGTTGGGTCATATACAAGTTTGAAAGGTGTTTCTTGATCTTCTGAGATTCGAGTAATTTTCACACCATTACCAACACCACTTTTTGCATTTTTACCTAGTGCTATATTCAAAAAATTAGAAAATTGTCCTTCTTGTGCTGACAGCGTCACGGACTTACGTCGATATGGTTCCCATTCCCCATTCACTTGACGAGCGCGAGTTGTATCCATGTTAGCCATATTAGAAGAAATAACGTCCATACGTAAACGCTGCGCTGTTAATGCGGAGGCAGTGGTATTCATCCCATGAAAAATAGACATCTATTACTTACCTCCTTTAATAACGGTATTCAATGTGTTTAATTTCCCATTAACACGATCGATTAGCGCATTATAATAAATTTGATTCTCTGCTAATTTCGCTTGCTCAGCATCCATATCTACAGCATTCCCATTGTTTCTATATCGCAAGTTCTCAACAATATTGACACCTGGTGTAGATTGTCGAAACGTGAAATCATAATGTCTATTATCAGTGCGGTATGCAGAAATAGCTATGCTCTTCTGCTCTTCCAACATATCCTTAAAACTAACATTTTTCGCCTTATAATTAGGTGTATCGACATTCGCGATATTATTTGCGATTGTTTTATGATTTAAAGTGGCATAGGAAAGTCCATTTTCCAGGCTACTAATAGTTCCTCCAAATAAATTCAAAACTGTTCACCTCATTTTATTTAAAATCTATGTACTTGTTAATTTATCCAATAATACAATTGTAATTAAGATGATACCTAGTGTCTATTGTCTTTTGTCACTTTTTAATAGTCTATACGCCCTATTTTTTCTCCCTCTTAACCATGACAAAACTTCCCCATCCTTTGTGTCTCTAGGCTTCAGTAAAGATTATTAATCATCTAGTTATTTTACACCATTTCGACAGTGTTTACGATTTTATTGTGAAAAATGCCTTTTTATGAGGTTAATCGCCTTTTTTAACCCTTTTAAATAAAGGTCCCTTTTTACTAGATTGACCACTAAGGGGGTATTTTTTATACAGTGACTATAAGTTTATTCACCATTCTTCAAAAGTAACATATCAGCATTTTTTATATGCTAATTGTAGTGACAAATTATCGAACATTTTTAGGATAAAAGCAACGATATCCATGTTTTTATATTAATTCTCTACAAAATAAGTGCCCTAAAATTTCGAAAATACACAAAAAAGCGTCTATATTTACCATAGACACCACCATTATTTTGAAAAACAATACATTATACGAAAGATGAAATCAGCTTTCATTCCACCCTACCGGCTTGCCACTATACTTCTTTCTCACTCAGTTTAAAGTACAAAACTACTGCTCTGTTTAAGGTCTCCCTTTCTCACATGGGAATCAATTAGCCTTCTACTCCACCGTTCTACATTAAAAGCAAAAATTACAATCACTAGTCTGAAAAGTCACTTTTCCTCATGTTCGACTAACAGATTCATTGTACACTCCTCTGGATTGGACGATGACGAAACCTAAAGCACCCCTCACCTTTCTAAAAGGTCTTTTTCAACAACATAAAAAGCGTCTATGTTTACCATAGACGCTTTCATTAGCTTCTTAAAAGAAGTATTTATTTCATTTTAATTTCTGCTAAAGCATTTAAGAATTTATCGTTTAGTACTTTAATATAAGTACCTTTCATGCCTAAAGAGCGAGATTCAATGACACCCGCTGATTCAAGTTTACGTAATGCGTTTACGATCACTGAGCGTGTAATACCCACTCGATCAGCAATTTTAGAAGCAACTAGTAAACCTTCATTACCATCAAGCTCTTCAAAAATGTGTTCAATTGCCTCTAACTCACTGTACGAAAGTGAATTAATAGCCATTTGCACGACAGCTTTGCTACGAGCTTCTTCTTCAATTTCTTCCGATTTTTCACGTAAAATTTCCATACCAACTACCGTTGCACCATACTCAGCTAAAATTAGATCATCATCTTCAAATTGTGAAGATAAACGAGCAAGGATTAATGTGCCTAAACGCTCACCACCGCCAACGATTGGTACAATTGTTGTTAAAGCATTTTGGAATAAATCTTTATTTTCTACTGGGAAAGCAGTATGTTCATTATTAATATCTAAATTTGATGATGTTTCAGAGATCGTAAATAAGCTATGTGTGTATTCTTCTGGGAACTGTCTCTCTTCGAACATTTTTTTCATACGTTCATTTTCAATTTGTTGGTGAATTGAAATACCTAATAATTTACCTTTACGACTTAAAATATAGACATTACTATCGATAATGTCGCCTAATGTATCGGCCATTTCCTTAAAGTTTACTGGCTTACCAGCAGAAGCTTGAAGCATCGAGTTAATTTTACGTGTTTTTTCTAATAAATTCATTATATGTTCCTCCTATAAATAATCCGAAGAGTATTTACTAAATATTCTAAAGGTTTTTACTATTGAATGATACTAATCAGCTTTATCTTACAGTATAAACTGTGACAAATCTTTGTTTTTTACTATTCCCGCAAGTTTTTGATCCACATACGCCGCATTAATCGGGATACTCGCTGGCGCAATCTCAGATGCCTCAAACGATAGTTCTTCCAGTAAACGTTCTAATATCGTGTGTAAACGACGAGCTCCGATATTGTCTGTTTCCTGATTCACTTCAGTTGCTATCTCAGCAATTCGTTCAATAGCATCTGTTGTGAAATGAATTTCTACGCCTTCTGTCTCTAAAAGTGCTTTATATTGTAAAATTAATGATTGATCTGGTTCTTGTAAAATACGGATAAAATCCTGTTTTGTTAATTTTTCTAGCTCTACCCGAATTGGGAAACGGCCTTGTAACTCGGGAATTAGGTCTGATGGTTTTGACATATGAAATGCCCCAGCAGCAACAAACAGCATATAATCCGTTTTCACTGCACCATACTTCGTAGTGACCGTAGAACCTTCTACAATTGGTAAAATGTCACGTTGAACTCCTTCGCGAGAGACATTCGCCGAAGTATTTCCTTCTTTACTAGCAATTTTATCGATTTCGTCAATAAAGATGATACCCGTCTGCTCAGCTCTATTAATGGCTTCCTGTGCTACTTCATCAGCATCTATCAGCTTATTTGCTTCTTCTATTGTTAAAATACGACGCGCGTCTTTTACTTGCACACGGCGCTTTTTCTGTTTTTTAGGCATTAAACTAGAGAGCATATCCTGCATACCGCTATTCGCAGACATATCCATCCCAGTTCCTTGTAAGGCATCAAAAATGGATGGATTTTGTTCTGTTACCTCTACAGTAACCCACTCATTTTCTAACTTACCATTGCGTAAATCAATGGCAATTTGAGCACGCTTCGAGCGAACTTCTCCATCATCTGCTGATGAATCATCATTTGTCGGTTGTTCTTTCCCACCAAATAGCATTTCAAACGGATTTTGCATCGCCTGTTTTTTACGTAAAGAAGGCACCAAAAGTTTCACGATTGCTTCATTTGCTAATTCTTCTGCTTGTTCCTTGACAGACTCCATCATTTCTTCTTTAACTAGACGGTGAGAAGCTTCTACCAAGTCACGAACCATTGATTCAACATCTCTACCCACATAGCCTACTTCGGTAAACTTTGTCGCTTCAACTTTTACAAAAGGTGCATTGGTAAGCTTTGCAATCCTTCTGGCTATTTCTGTTTTACCGACACCAGTAGGCCCAATCATCAAAATATTTTTTGGAATAACTTCAGCCTTCATATCTTCATTTAACAACGAACGACGATAGCGGTTTCGTAACGCAATAGCTACTGCTCGCTTAGCTTCATTCTGCCCAACAATGTAACGATCTAAATGCTCAGTAATTTGTCTTGGCGTTAAATTTTTTTGTGTCATTAGTTCAGCGCCTCCACGATAATATTATGATTTGTAAATACACAGATCTCAGCAGCTGTTTCTAGTGCCGCTTCAGCAATTTCACGAGCAGTCATTGTTTCACCTGCATATTTTTTTAATGCTCTACCCGCAGACAATGCATAATTGCCCCCAGAGCCAATGGCCAAAATACCATCATCAGGTTCAATCACTTCTCCTGTACCCGAAACGAGTAATAAAGTCGTTTTATCCATTACTAGTAGCATCGCTTCGAGCTGACGCAGCATTTTATCACCACGCCATTGCTTCGCTACCTCAACGGCTGCACGTTGCAAATTACCATTATATTCATTTAATTTGCCTTCAAACATTTCAAAAAGTGTAAAGGCATCCGCAACTGAACCTGCAAAACCAGCGAGGACCTGCCCATTAAACAGACGTCTGACCTTCCTTGCTGTACCCTTCATCACAACTGCATTTCCCAATGTTACTTGGCCATCACCAGCCATAGCACAGCCTCCGTTATGATGAACCGCAAATATCGTTGTTGCATGAATTTGTCCCATCTGCCTTCCTCCTTAGCTCTATTATGCCCTTGGATGAGCATTCATATATGTTTGACGAAGATGCTCTTTTGTTACATGTGTGTAAACTTGTGTAGAAGATAAATGTGAGTGACCTAATAACTCCTGCACCGTCCGTAAATCTGCGCCATTATTCAATAAATGAGTAGCAAAAGTATGGCGAAGCATGTGTGGGTAAATTTTTGTATGGAGTGAGGCCTTGTCAATCATTTCGTTTAAAATATGACGTACCCCTCTAGGAGTAAGTTCCCCACCACGCATATTGACAAACAACTGCAGATGATTCGTTTTTTTCATCAATCGTGGACGAGCTTGCTCTATGTAGTCCTGCATTGCTAAACTCGCAAATTGACCAAATGGAATGATTCGTTCTTTTCGACCTTTGCCCATTACTCGTATAATCGAATAATGAAAATCTACATCCTCTACTTGAATTGAAGTCAGTTCACTCACACGAATACCTGTTGCATATAACAGCTCTAATATAGCTAGATTTCTTAATGATTTCAAATCATCACCAGTATTCGCATCAAATAACTGTTTCAATTCCTCTTCGTAGAAAAAATTAGGTAAACGTGATTCTTTTTTCGGATGATAAAGCGAACGAAAGGCTCCGTCATCTAATCCGTACTGTCTATTTAGAAAGCGAAAAAAGGAGCGTATTGAGGAAATTTTCCTTGAAATAGAAGCCCTTGCCCTTTTCTCATCGTACAACTTTGTTACATAAAGACGTGCATGTATATATTCAACACTTGCTAAATCATCGATTCCCTCCGTTTGTAAAAAGGTTAAAAAATCTAGCAGGTCTGATTCATATTCTCGCACTGTATGAACAGAGAAGTTCTTTTCAACTTGGATGTAAAGCATGAACTGTTCGAGTGCATCTTGGGACGAAACTAACACAGAAAGATTCACCACCAATAATTTATTAATAATTTTCTTAAATGACTGACACTTGTAATATAACGGATATACAATCCTTTGTCATCTCTTACAAGTTTGTATCGTTTTCCTGATCATTAATAAACATACATATTGACACTAAACCTATCTTCATAATATAGCAAGTGTAAATAGTTATATTTTGAGAAAAACTTCATACAAAATAATAAAATACGTCTAATTAAGCATTTTGTCTACAAAAAGAAAAAGCCTCTAAGAGTATAACAACTTTTAGAGGCTTTTGGCAATTAAATTGTTTGTGAATTCACAAAATTTCGAATTGTGCTTATTGCGCGTGTTGCATGCATTTCCGCACGCTCTGGCTTCGAACGACGACCAGGTGGTAAGTCAGGGAAGATGCCGAAGTTTACATTCATAGGCTGGAAGTTTTTCGACTGTGCTTCTGTTATATAACGCGCCATGCTTCCTAATGCCGTTTCGAATGGGAAAATAATCGGCTCTTGTCCTAAGGCTAAACGAGCTGCATTTATTCCTGCAATTAATCCACTACCTGCTGATTCAACATAGCCTTCTACACCAGTCATCTGACCTGCAAAGAAAATATTCTTTTGCTCACGAAGTTGATATGTTTTTTCTAAAACTTTCGGTGAATTAATGAAGGTGTTTCTGTGCATGACGCCATAGCGAACAATTTCTACATTCTCTAACCCAGGAATGAGCTGTAGCACTTCCTTTTGTGGCCCCCATTTTAAATGCGTTTGGAAGCCTACAATGTTGTAAAGCGTGCCTGCTGCATCGTCTTGACGAAGTTGAACAACTGCATATGGACGTTTTCCTGTTTTTGGATCCTCAAGACCTACTGGCTTCATCGGACCAAATAACATAGTTTTCTCTCCACGAGCTGCCATGACTTCAATTGGCATACAACCTTCAAAGTAAATTTCTTTTTCAAATTCCTTCAATGGTACAACTTCAGCTTCGATTAATGCTTGGCGGAAACGATCGAATTCTTCCTTTGTCATAGGACAGTTTAAATAAGCCGCTTCCCCTTTATCATAACGAGATTTTAAATAAACTTTATTCATATCAATACTATCTTTTTCGATAATAGGAGCTGCTGCATCGTAAAAGTATAAATAATCTAAACCCGTTAAACCTTGAATTTTTTCAGCTAAAGCTTTTGAAGTTAATGGTCCTGTTGCAATAACTGTAATACCTTCTGGAATTTCTGTGACTTCTTCATGAATAACCTCCACAAGTGGATGGTTTTTCACAGTTTCAGTTACATACCCTGCAAATTCGTGACGATCTACTGCTAAGGCACCTCCAGCAGGTACTGAACATTGGTCTGCTGCCTTTAAGATAACAGAATCTAACATACGCATTTCTTCTTTTATAACGCCTACAGCATTTGTTAACCCGTTTGCTCGCAATGAGTTAGAACAAACAAGTTCTGCAAATTTATCTGTATGGTGCGCTGGTGTCTGCTTTACTGGACGCATTTCATAAAGTTTAACTTTTATACCACGCTTAGCAATTTGCCAAGCTGCCTCACTACCTGCCAGCCCTGCTCCAATTACATTTACTACTTGTTCAGTCATGTTTCTTACCATCTTCCTATCATTGAGTTGGTGCTTCTTCATAGTCACACTTCGTACATTGAATTTGCACACCTTTTTTTATCTTTTTCTCTACTAATAATGCACTACATTTTGGACATGGTCTATTAATCGGCTTGTCCCATGAGACAAATTCACATTCAGGATACTGATTGCAACCATAGAATAGACGCTTTGTTTTACTTTTTCGCTCCACTATCTCGCCCGTTTCACAGGAAGGGCATTTCACACCAATAGGCTTCATAATCGCTTTTGTATTTCTACAATCAGGGAAATTAGAACAAGCCATAAATTTGCCATATCGTCCAAGCTTATAGACCATTGGAGATCCACAAAGCTCACAGTCTTCCCCTGCAGGCTCATCTTTAATGACAACCTTTTCCATAGCTTCATCCGCATGTTTTACATGGACTTCAAAGTCTTTGTAAAATTCCTCCACGACTTTTTTCCATTGTCGATTGCCTTCTTCAATATCATCTAAATCTTGTTCCATTTGTGCTGTGAATTCGATGTTTATGATATCTGGGAAAAATTCTAGTACGAGTTGGTGTACGATCTCTCCTAGCTCTGTTGGCATAAAGCGTTTAGCATCTAATACAACATAGCCACGGCGCTGAATTGTATCGAGGGTCGGTGCATATGTGGACGGGCGCCCAATTCCTAGTTCTTCCATTGTTTTAACAAGTCGCGCCTCAGAATAACGTGGTGGTGGCTGTGTAAAATGTTGTTTAGGCTCAATTTCGAGCGATTTTACTTGATCACCAATTTCCATCTCAGGTAAAAGTTTTGTCGTCTCTTCAGTTTGATCATCAGTACCTTCAATATATAGTTTCATAAAGCCTGCGAATTTAACTTGTGAGCCGTTTGCACGGAATAAAACATCACCATTTTGAAGATCTACAGCTACAGTATCAAGTACTGCCGGTGCCATTTGACTCGCAATAAAGCGCTCCCAAATTAAGCGATATAAGCGTAACTGATCACGGCTAAGTACCGCCTTTAATTCATCTGGTGTCCGCATTGTACTTGTTGGACGTATTGCTTCGTGCGCATCCTGTGCATTTGAAGCTTTCTTTGTTTGTTTTATTTCTGTTGCAATGTATTCTTTTCCATATTTACCCTCAATGTAAGTAACTGCTTCTGCTTTTGCCGTATCAGAAATACGTGTGGAATCGGTACGCATATAAGTAATTAACCCGACTGTTCCCTCTTTTTTTCCAATATCTATACCTTCGTATAATTGCTGAGCTAGCATCATGGTCTTCTTAGCACGGAAATTTAATTTTCGTGCTGCTTCTTGCTGTAAAGATGATGTTGTAAAGGCTGGTGCAGCATTACGCTTACGTTCTTTTTTCGTTACATTGACAACATCAAAGTTTGTTCCTTTAACATCTTTTAAGATTGCCTTGACTTGTGCTTCATTTGTTAATTTTATTTTGTCTTTACCATTTCCATAGTAAAGGGCATCAAATGATTTTTTTCCCTTTTCAAACGTTCCTTCAATTGTCCAATATTCTTCAGGTTGGAAGTTTTTAATTTCATTTTCACGATCAATGATCATGCGTAGTGCTACAGATTGTACTCGACCTGCCGATAAACCTTTTTTCACCTTTTTCCATAGAATCGGGCTAATGTTATAACCAACAAGTCGATCCAATATACGTCTTGTTTGCTGCGCATCTACTAAATCCATGTTAATTGGACGTGGATTTTTAAAAGACTCTATAATTGCATCTTTAGTAATTTCATTAAATACAACACGACAATCTGAGTGAATATCAATATTTAATGCAGTCGCAAGGTGCCAAGCAATTGCTTCTCCCTCGCGGTCTGGATCGGCTGCTAGATAAACTTTCTTTACTTTTTTAGCTGCAGACTTTAATTCCTGTAACACAGGTCCTTTACCACGTATCGTAATATATTTAGGCTCGAAATTATTTTCCGCGCTAACGCCCATCTGACTACGTGGAAGATCCCGTACGTGTCCAACCGACGCTTTCACTTTATATTTCTTTCCTAAATACCGTTCAATTGTTTTTGCTTTTGCTGGTGATTCTACAATCACTAAATAATCCGCCATCTATGTCTCCCCCTTAGCGAGGTCTATTACTAATTTTTTAAGTTACCTGTTGCAAAATGTATAACAGATTTTAAGATAATGCAACTTTTTTTCAATTTTTGTTAGAAAAGAGGTCTAATGTTTCAATGATTTGATGACCATTCACTATGGGAATTGCTCCTTCAAAAAGCAATTGATTTGTCCCTTTTGATTGCGTTGCGTCTATAGGTCCTGGCACCACAAACACATCTTTTCCTTGCTCTAATGCAAGCTCTGTTGTAATAAGCGTGCCACTTTTTAATGCCGCTTCTGTCACAACTAATGCTTGAGATAAACCACTAATGATTCGGTTACGCATTGGGAAATGCCATTTTTCAGGCTTCATATAGGGAGGATATTCTGTCATTAATAACTGTTGCTCTGCCATTTGCGTAGCGAGAATGCGGTTTTCTGATGGATAGAGATAATTAAAACCATGTCCAAGCACAGCTATTGTATGACCGCCCATATCGATAGTCGCCCTATGTGCCATTGTATCTGCACCTCTTGCAAGCCCACTAACAACCGTATAATCACGTTGAATAAGCGGCGGAACAATTAAGTCTATCGCTCTTTTTGAATACGCTGTCGCCTTCCTAGAGCCTATAATAGCTATCTGTTTTTTGTTTGTTAACAGGGAATATTGACCTTTCACATACAATACAGTAGGTGGACTTGATATTTCAAATAATTGCGCCGGGAAATAAGGATGATAAAACGGGATGGGGAATATATTAGCCCGTGCATAGGCCTCTTCAAGTGGTGTTGTCATAATTTGTCGAAAGCGCTGAGAAAGTTGATGTGCTTTTTGTGCCGATATTTGTAAAACTTTTGCGAGGTCGTCATAATGAATGTCTTCAAAAGAGCTTAAAATATTCACAGGGGACAACAATTGCTGAAGTTTCTGTAGTGGTAATGGGTACACATAATGTAAGGCTAGTAATCTCTGCGTATCTACTGCGAGAATCATTCAATAAACCTCCTTTTATAATAGAAGAAATTAAATGACCGCATGATAATTTTCAACACAACATTGCATTATTTTTTATAACATCTGCCACAAAATTGTTGATTTCTTCATCAGTAAGTAGGTAATTGTTGAATGAAGTATGATAAACAGTGTATAAATAATGAAAAAGATGTAGCCGTAATGGCTACATCTTCCATTTTAATGGGTTTTACACTTTTCGTATAGCCCTTTTTCTTTAATTACTTTAATCAATGTTTCACCAATTACAGAAGGTGTTTCTGCAACTTCAATACCAGCTTCGTTCATTGCTTTAATTTTCTCCGCTGCTGTTCCTTTACCACCAGAAATGATAGCACCAGCGTGACCCATACGTTTGCCAGGAGGTGCAGTTTGTCCACCAATAAAGCCTACAACAGGTTTTGTCATATTTGCCTTAATCCATGCCGCTGCTTCTTCCTCAGCTGTACCACCGATTTCACCAATCATAACAACTGCGTATGTTTCTGGATCATTATTAAAGGCTTCAAGTACATCAATGAAGTTTGTACCGTTGACAGGGTCTCCACCAATACCTACTGCAGTTGTTTGACCAATTCCAGCTTGTGTTAATTGGTGTACTGCTTCATATGTTAATGTACCAGAACGAGAAACAACTCCTACATGGCCTTTTGTATGAATATAACCAGGCATGATACCAATTTTACATTCATCAGCTGTAATAACACCTGGACAGTTTGGACCTACTAGTCGAGTGTTTTTGCCTTCCATATAACGTTTAACCTTAACCATATCAAGGACAGGAATATGCTCTGTGATACAGATTGTTAATTCTAATTCAGCATCAACAGCTTCTAAAATTGCATCTGCCGCAAATGGTGCAGGTACATAGATAACTGAAGTTGTAGCACCTGTTGCAGCTACAGCTTCTGCTACTGTATTGAAAACAGGAACTCCCTCGATTTCAAGTCCACCTTTACCTGGTGTTACACCTGCTACGATTTTAGTACCATACTCAAGCATTTGCTTCGTATGGAAAAGAGCTGTTTCGCCCGTAATCCCTTGTACAATTACCTTCGTATCTTTGTTAATAAATACAGCCATTGTTCTCCCTGCCTTCCTTAGCCTACTAGTCCCACAATTTTTTGTGCACCGTCAGCCATTGAATCCGCTGCAACGATGTTTAAACCAGATGCATTTAAAATTTCTTTTCCAAGCTCAACATTTGTACCTTCTAAGCGTACAACTAATGGCACAGCTAAACCAATCTCTTTAGCAGCCGTTACAACACCTTCAGCAATAATGTTACACTTCATAATTCCACCAAAGATGTTTACGAAAATGCCTTTTACGTTTGGATCAGAAAGGATAATTTTGAAAGCCTCTGTTACTTTTTCAGCTGTTGCACCGCCCCCTACATCTAGGAAGTTAGCAGGGCTTCCGCCATAATAACTAATTGTATCCATCGTTGCCATTGCAAGACCAGCACCGTTAACCATACAGCCAATATTTCCATCTAATGAAATATAGCTTAAGTCATATTTTGAAGCTTCGATTTCTTTTGCATCTTCTTCGTCAAAATCGCGTAATTCGACAATATCCTTATGTCGATATAATGCATTGGCATCAAAATTGAATTTAGCATCTAATGCTACTACTTCGCCTTGTCCAGTTACAACAAGTGGATTAATTTCTACAATTGATGCATCTTTGTCGATAAATGCTTGATATAAGCCTAACATTAATTTAACAGCTTTCCCTACAAGGTTTGCTGGAATATTCATATTAAACGCCATACGACGTGCTTGGAAGCTTGTTAATCCAACTACAGGATCCACAACTTCTTTGAAGATTTTTTCTGGATTTGTTTCTGCTACTTCTTCAATATCCATACCGCCTTCTTCAGATCCCATCACTGTTACACGAGATGTGGCACGGTCTAATACTAGACTTAAATAGTATTCTTTTTGGATATCAGAACCCTCTTCAATATACAAACGTTTTACTTCTTTTCCTTCTGGACCTGTTTGATGAGTCACTAAAATTTTTCCTAATAACTCTTTTGCGTATGTGCGCACCTCGTCAAGGTTTTTAGCGATTTTGACACCGCCTGCTTTACCGCGTCCACCTGCATGGATTTGCGCCTTGACTACTGTTACATTTGAGCCAAGTTCCTTCGCTACTTTTACTGCTTCATCAGGGGAAAAAGCAACTTTTCCGTTTGGTACAGCTACACCATATTTTCTCAGAATCTCTTTCCCTTGATATTCATGGATATTCATAATACATCCTCCCATCAAACATTTGCATAGAATTGTTTTACTAACATAGACTATTCTAACGAAAGATTCTGATAAAGTCTACACTTTGTCTTTAGTTCGAATTTTCTCTCTTATTATGACGCTTTTTTCTATTTTGTGTACTAAAACAGCTTGTAAAAATAATCAGAATAATTCATTTTTTCTATATTTTTGCGCATGTTGCTGATCCAAACGATAAATAAATGCGAAAACTTCTGCTACTGCCTGATATAATTCTTCAGGAATAGACTCATTTAAATCTAATTGACCAAGTAACTGCACAAGGTTAGGATCCTCATAAATCGGCACATTATGCTCATTTGCTCTTGCCAAAATGTTCTCGGCAATTTTCCCTTTTCCCTTTGCTACAACAGTGGGACTATCAAATTGACCAAGCTTATACGTAAGCGCAATTGCCTCTTTTCGAGTAAGTTTTTCTTCGCTCATACGCGGATATCCACCCCACTCTGCTCCTCTCGCTGTTCTACTACAGGACCTACTTTTTCCGTTTGCCCTTTATCAAATTGTTTAATAAACACACCTGAAAGTTGATAATTTTTTTCAGCCAGTCCAATTTTTAAAGCAGCCTTCAACGGCTCAGCAAGTGATTGAATTTCCGAATTTTCATTAAAGACCGTTACTGTGACAACTCTATTTTGAACCTGCATATCAATCACTGTTTCTTGCATAGATGCCATTTGTAAATAAAATAATACGCGTGCATAGTTAGCATCAATTTTGCCATTATCTTTCATGCGACCATTCCATTGTAAGGTTGCATCCATCTTCTTGCCAAAAAATTCAAGTGGAACTTGCATGATGAGCTGATGTTGGTGACCATTTTCTCCTGAAGATAGCTGCATTCCATTCATACGCGTCATAAGCATCTCTGCCGCTTCCTTCATTTGAGGTGGTATATTAGTTTCCTGCAATAATGTATGGAGTTGTGGCTTTAGCTGATGCGCAATCATGTGTAAATCAGCCGACTTGTTTCCGAGTGTAGCCTCATAGCTAATGCCTAAATTTTTCAACACCGTTTTAAGTGCATGTTCCATTGCTTTACTATCCATCGAATTTTGTACTAGTGCATCTGCTTGCGTCACAATTTGCTGTATAAATGGTTGCGAAGAATTAATACTATTTTTCACCAGATTGCGCATGAGTGCCTCAGTCTGTGAAGGAGAATGGGCCTCTTGTTTAAATAGGGATAACAAATGATCCTTCATCGAAAGTGTGTGGGCATCTTGTGTAAACAAACGATCAGCTGTATTTTGAGTAAATGCTTTTAATAGCTGATCCTGCATTTGTTTAGCAAAAACATCTAGCGTTTGTTTTGATACTGGTAACTGATTAAAGCGTTCCACCAGCTGATTGATTTGCTGTTTTTGCTCATTTGTTAATAAATTTTGACTTTCTGTCCATGATTTAAGCTGTGCCACCAGTTGACTAGCATTTTCTGGCTTTGTAGCAAGAATGGTTTGAATAACTTGACCAGCTTGCTGTATTGGCTGAAAGGCTTTTGCTTCATTCATCTTTGACCAGTTTTGTAATGTAGCCTGCTGGGGAAGAATTCCCGACTCTTTTAGCATTGATAAAGCTTGCATTTTTTCATTCATTGTCGCAGCACTATTCGTTAAACTTTGTAAAAGCCTTGCAAGCACTGCACTGCCTGTTTCTACTTCAAAGGGCTTGGCAATCGCTTGTACTTGTTGCATTAAATTTTGCCTCAATGACTCAGATAGGGTTGTATCCTTCGCTAAAAGCTGAGCAAAGTTATCCATGATAGCGGTCATCCCAGATGTCTTTTGACCACTCATCAATGCTTGAAACACATCGTTTATCATAGGCATTTTAAGCTCTATCATTTTTTGAATGGTTTGTAGAGCATCTACTTTTGATATACCCTCTGGCAAGGCCTTTAACCACATTTCTGCTTGCAGCATTTGTTCTTTAGAAATGGGTAGCTGCGCTTTCATAAAATGCCCTAATAATTGCTGCATCTCTGGTGATTTAGGCAAATTCATGGAATCTAACAACTGATTAATTTGCTGACTTGGTGTAGATGCCTGCGCCATCGGTCCAGTCACTATTTTCAATTCCGTTTGTGGATTTGTCCCTGTTACCTGAAAGAAGTGGGCATCCCCAGCTTTTAACGGCACTTCGAGTTTAGCTATAAATTTTTGATTACCTACTTGGATTTCTGCCATTTGATCTGGATATAATTGCTTAATTGTTCCGTGAAATACTTGACCTTGTTTTAAAGCAAGTGGTTGATTTGTCGAAGTCATTGCATTTTGCTGCAATTGAATTGGATTAAATGATGTGGCTGTCATATACATACTCCTTTCATCAATTACTCCTTCGTGTAATTGTCTACCGTTTTTTAGCTTTATGAAAACATAGATTTTATTGGTTCAAATGATTTACGATGGTGAATAGTTGGTCCAAATTCTTCTAACGCTTTTAAATGTTGCTTAGTCCCATACCCTGCATGTTGCCCAAAACCATACATTGGAAATTCCTCGTCTAATTGCTCCATATACTCATCCCTTGCCGTTTTAGCTAAAATGGATGCGGCTGCTATCGCTAAGCTCTTAGCATCTCCTTTTATAATCGAATCTTGAGGAATTGTAATAGGCAATGTCATTGCATCTACTAAAACAACATCGGGCTTCGTTGACAATGATTCAACACTTACCTTCATAGATTGTTTTGTTGCCTCATATATATTCAGTTCATCAATTTGTTGGGCAGATTGAAAATGAATAAAATAGCTTATGGCATGCTCTTTAATTAATGTAGCAAAGCCGTTTCGTTTATCCTTCGATAATTGCTTCGAGTCATTCAGACCAACAAGTGCCTCACAATTTGTCGGTAAAATTACTGCTGCCGTTACGACTGGTCCTGCTAGTGGTCCTCTTCCTGCTTCATCTACACCCGCAATAAATGTATCTTTTCCCCCATAACTTAAATCAAATGTAACTTTTTTTTGATGCTCTTGCAGTAATTGATGTTTTTTATCTTGTCTCTTTTGCCAAGTTAGCCAAGCCTTTTGTACACCTGCTCTTTCATCGGCTGCAACTTCTTTCATCCAATCTTGCCATTCCTCAGCAGCTTTCAATGCAGTTGTAATTTCCTTAATGGTTTTCATTGTGTACTCCTTCTTGCTTCTATTCATTCAAACTATATCATGGTCAGTTCTTATGTAGTCTCTTTAACTTGAAAACTATTTTCCTCTCTATAGTCATTATCGGTTAAAAAATGTATTCCTAAAAGAAAAACTGTCACAAAAGAACGTGTGACAGTTTTAAATACTTATAATTGTTCAGTTTCCTTTTCTAACTGCTCATCCACAAAATCAAAGGTAAGTTTACCTAATTGTAATCCACGGATATCTCGAACAATTAGTTGAGCTACTTGATCATAATCTATTTCTCCACCAGGACCAAATACACGACGCAGCTTACCAATATGGTCAAAAGTATCCACTAACTCCTCATGGATAAACTCAAGACCGTAACGCTCCTCCATACGCTTTGGATAATGATTAGATAAGAAGCGTAACCCATAGACAGCTAGGTCTTCCATATTTGTAATAGTATCCTTAATAGCACCAGTTAAAGCTAATTTAAAGCCTACTTCTTGATCCTCAAACTTCGGCCATAAAATACCTGGTGTATCCAATAGTTCAAGCTCTTTACCAACTTTGATCCATTGCTGTGCCTTTGTCACACCTGGTGTATTGCCTGTTTTAGCGATATTTTTTTTCGCTAATCGATTTATCAATGTTGATTTTCCCACGTTTGGAATACCCACAATCATGGCACGAATAGCTCTAGGCTTCATTCCTCTTGCTTTCATGCGATCAAATTTTTCTTTTAAAATATCTTGTGCCGCTTTTGTGACTTGCTGTAAGCCCTTGCCCTCAAGTGAGTTAATGGCTACTGCTTTATGGCCACGCTTTGCAAAATACTCTACCCATTTCCGTGTTTCTTGTTCATCTGCCATATCCGCTTTATTTAAGATCAAAAGACGAGGTTTTTGGTTAATGACTTCGTCAATCATCGGATTACGTGAGGATAGCGGTAAACGTGCATCTATTAATTCAAAGATAATATCGACAAGCTTTAATTTTTCAGTTACTTCACGTCGGGCTTTAGCCATATGCCCTGGAAACCATTGTATCGTCACAGCTATACCTCCTAAACTAAAAGAAAAAGGGAGTGATTATGCTCTCCCTTTCTTACATTACTTTACAATTTTTATATCACTAAATGGCCAGAAAATCAGACTGGTATTACCGATAATTTCTTTTTGGTTAACAAGGCCAATATGTCGACTGTCTTTACTATATCGACGATTATCTCCCATAACAAAGATATACCCCTCAGGAATGGTATTGCTATCCAAGGAAACATCAATGTCATTTAAGGTGAAATCTTCTGTTAAAGTGCCCTCTGTGATTTGCGCTTTATAGGCATCTAAATAGGGTTCTTCAATTGGTTCACCATTTATATACAATTGATCATCCTTATACTCTAGTGTATCTCCTGGCAATCCAATTACACGCTTTATGTAATTTTTTTGTTCAGGTGCATGAAATACAACGATATCAAAACGTTTAGGCTCACCTATTTTATAACCAATTTTATTCACAATCATTCGGTCGCCATCTTCAAGGGTTGGCATCATGGACTCTCCATCAACTGCAATGGGTGTAAATAAAAAATATCGAATAACTGCAGCAATCGCAAATGCAATTAATAGTGCTTTTGTCCATTCCCATAATTCATTTTTTTCTTTCACTTGTTTTTCCATTGAGAATTGCCCCCTTGTCTAACACCATTTTAGATGATAGTCAATAAAGATGACAAGCAAAAAGAAAAGAGGCTTGAACACAAGCCCCTCACTTTTAAGTCATAATTATCGAATTTCTTTAATACGAGCAGCTTTACCACGTAGGTTACGTAGGTAGTAAAGTTTAGCACGACGTACTTTACCACGACGTACAACTTCTAAGTTAGCGATTTTTGGTGTGTGTACAGGGAATGTACGCTCAACACCTACACCGTAAGAAATTTTACGAACTGTGAAAGTTTCGCTAATTCCGCCACCACGACGTTTAATTACTACACCTTCGAAAATTTGGATACGTTCACGAGTACCCTCTACTACTTTCACGTGTACCTTAACAGTATCACCAGGACGGAAAGTTGGTAGATCAGAGCGAAGCTGAGATTTTGTAATTTCTGCAATAATGTTTGACATTGTTTTCTCTCCTTAGACAGATGCTCATGCACGCAATCTATGCCACAGCGGAACACCGTAATTCAGTACTCCACATAGAAGTACAGATTAGATGTTATCATAAATAGATTCAGCAATCAAGCATCTAGACGATTGTTTTTTAGTTTTTCTAGATACAATTTTTGCTTGTCTGTTAATGGGTATTGCTCCAGTAAGTCAGGACGGCGCTCAAAAGTTCTCTTTAGCGACTGTTCCTCTCGCCATTGCTCGATTTTAGCATGATTCCCCGATAATAAAACATCAGGTACCTTCATGCCACGGAACTCCGCAGGACGTGTATAATGTGGATGCTCAAGTAGACCCGTTGAAAAAGAATCCTGGATATGAGAATCCTCTTGTCCTAAGACACCAGGTAACAATCTCACTACGCTATCAATAACAGTCATAGCACCTAGTTCCCCACCTGTTAAGACAAAATCGCCAATAGAAATCTCGTCTGTCACGAGATGCTGCCGTATACGCTCATCATAACCTTCATAATGACCACATAGGAACACTAACTCTGTCTCCTGCGCTAGCTCCTCTGCTTTTTTCTGGGTAAATCGTTCACCCTGAGGACACATTAATATGATACGTGGCTGTTTCCCTGCAGTTATAGCCTCTACTGCACTAAACATTGGTTCAGGCTTTAATACCATACCTGCACCTCCACCATATGGATAGTCGTCAACCTGATTATGCTTGTTCCCTGAAAATGTACGAATATCCGTTACCTCTAAATTTACAGCTCCCTTTTCTTGTGCCTTCTTTAAAATAGATGCACCAAAAACGCCCGAAAACATATCAGGGAACAGGCTCAATACATGAATATTCATCATAATAAGCCTTCCATAACATGAATGACTATTTTTTTGTCTATAACATCAATATCTTTCACGATATCTTCTATATAAGGGATATAATGTTCTTTCTTAGTCCCTTTCACTACCCATACATCGTTTGCCCCTGTTTGCAGGATATCTGCTACAACACCGATTGTTTCGCCCTCTTCAGAAATAACTGTGCAGCCTATTATTTCATGGAAAAAGAACTCATTTTCTTCAAGAAGATCATCACTCATTTGATCTTTTGTCACTTTCAACATGCCTTCTTTAAATGGCTCAACCAAGTTGATATTGTTCATGCCTTCAAAAGTTAATAAAATAAAGTTTTTATGACGACGCACAGATTCAATCGTTACCCAGGTTGGCTTCTTATCGTCCTTTTTAAAGGCAGCAAGCTTATTTCCTACTGTAAAGCGCTCTTCTTCAAAGTCTGTTGTCGATAATACACGTACCTCACCACGAATACCGTGCGTATTGACAATTCGACCTACATTAAACCATTCCATTCTATTTCACCTCGTAAAAACATGCTTATCTTCACAAAGCATCTGGCTCATCCCAAAAAGGTTCCGTTCTTGCAGATGTGCTTTGGAAGAATGTAGTTTTAGCTAAGACGCATTTGTCTTGTCAACAATAATATAAGCAATATCCTTTAGCTATACTCCTTATTTAAGCTTTATTTTCCACTTAAAGAGCAGTCATAGCGATATGCTGATGTTAAAAAAAGATAAAAAAAGGAAGGAACCTACAAGCTCCCTCCTTTTTCGTCCAGATTTTACGCTTTATACTAAAAGGCCACTTCGAACTCCTAAGCGACATGTAAACACACCTATCAGGACTCACTAGTACTTGTTGCAAGAGCGTGAAAATCTTTTCTATTAATCCAATATATCGACGTAGGTCTTCTTTTGATGGTGACTACCTGCCGCTGAATAAACAATTGTACGAATCGCTTTTGCTACTCGCCCTTGCTTGCCTATGACTTTCCCTCTATCCTCTGGATGAACAAAAAGTTTATAAACAATTCGATTTGCATTTTCATCCGTCTCAATACGAACTTCTTCTGGATAATCGACTAACGGTAAAACGATTGCTTCAATCAGCTGCTTCAAAGACGTCGCCCCCGATTATTTACTGAATTTTTGGTTATGGAATTTTTCCATGATACCTTGTTCTGAGAACAGGTTACGTACTGTATCTGATGGTTTTGCACCGTCAGCTAACCATTTAAGAGCTTTCTCTTCATCAATGTTTACAGTAGCTGGTTGAGTTAGTGGGTTGTAAGTTCCAACTGTTTCGATTTGACGACCGTCACGTGGTGAACGAGCGTCTGCAACTACGATACGATAGAAAGGAGATTTTTTAGCTCCCATACGTTTTAAGCGAATTTTAACTGCCATTTTAATAGCACCTCCGAATAAGTTTCACACAAGATAGTATATTATCAATGTTTAGGTTGTTTGTAAAGTGTTTTTTCTTAACACCTAAAAATTATTATTTAAACAATGAATCAAAGCCTGGTAATTTCATTTTTTTCTTCCCTTTACCACTTGCCATTCCAGTCATTTGTTTCATCATTTTTTTCATTTCATCGAATTGTTTAATGAGACGATTCACCTCTTGAATAGATGTCCCAGAGCCTTTCGCAATACGCTTTTTACGGCTACCATTAATGATTTCTGGGTTGGTCTTTTCAGCAGGCGTCATCGAGTAAATAATGGCCTCTACACGCCCCATTTGCTTATCATCAACTTTTACATTATCTAAGCCTTTGATTTTGTTAGCACCTGGTAGCATTTTTAAAATTTCATCAAGAGGGCCCATTTTCTTGACTTGCTGTAATTGCTCGACAAAATCATCAAAAGTGAATGTTTGAGATTTAAACTTTTCCTCTAATTCTTTGGCCTTGGCTTCATCTACATTTGCCTGAGCTTTCTCGATAAGGGACAGAACATCGCCCATACCTAATATACGAGAGGCCATACGCTCTGGATGGAATGGCTCAAGCGCATCCATTTTTTCGCCCATCCCGACAAATTTAATTGGTTTTTGCGTCACAGAACGGATAGATAATGCAGCACCACCACGCGTATCACCGTCAAGTTTTGTTAAAACAACCCCAGTAATACCGATTGCCTCATTAAAGCTTTCTGCTACATTGACTGCATCTTGACCCGTCATGGCATCAACAACTAGGAAAACCTCATCTGGCTCTTTTAATGCACGAATATCCTTTAACTCTTGCATTAGGTCTTCATCGATATGAAGTCGACCAGCTGTATCAATAATCACTACATCATGATGCTCTTCCTTTGCCAATTCAATTGCCTGACGTGCAATTTCTACAGGAGATACCTCAGTACCTAGCGCAAAAACAGGTAGTGATAACTGTTTTCCTAATGTTTGTAATTGTTGGACAGCTGCTGGACGATAAACGTCAGCGGCAACTAATAATGGTTTACGATTATATTTTTTTCGTAGAACATTTGCCAATTTACCTGTAGTGGTCGTTTTACCCGCACCTTGTAGACCGACCATCATAATGACAGTGGGTGGCTTCGTATTAAACTTAATGGGACTTTGTTCGCCCCCCATTAATTCTGTTAGTTCATCCTGTACAATTTTAATAACTTGCTGACCTGGTGTTAAACTTTGCATAACATCAACACCGACAGCACGTTCACTTACCTTTTTCACGAATTCTTTGACTACTTTTAAGTTAACATCCGCCTCGATTAAAGCAAATCGGACTTCTCGCATCATTTCTTTAACGTCTTGCTCTGATACTTTCCCTTTGCCTTTAATCTTTTGGATCGTTCCTTGGAGTCGTTCCGCTAATCCTTCAAAAGCCATTGCTTTCGCCTCCTAATCCCATTCTTTCAGCTGCTCAATAAGTGCTAGCTGCTCTTCAGCTGTCATACTTTTTTCTGTAATCCCCTGTGTTAGCTGTAACAGCATTTGGGTACGTTGTTGAAATTTTTCAAGTAAACATAATTTTTCTTCATATTCCTCAAGCATCGCTTCAGTTCGACGAATATTATCGTAAACAGCTTGGCGTGAAACACCATACGATTCAGCAATTTCTCCTAGAGAGTTATCATCCAAATAGTATAGCTCCATATAACTTCTTTGCTTATCTGTTAATAATGCTTGATAAAAGTCGAAGAGAAAGTTCATGCGTGTTGTTTTTTCAAGTAGCATCGAATGTTTCTCCTCCCGCTATTAGTCATTTGTATCATAACGAAAAGCGCCCGTCTGTGTCAAGGTAATCTCCTTGTCTAAAAGCCTAAATTGCAGCTTTCAGGCATTTTTTGCCTTTGGCCAGTATTACGCTTTTAAACAAGTCAATTATCCTATACACAATCGAGCGTTTTTATCTATTATGTGTCAGTGTCATTTTATCCAATTTTGTTCAAAAACTGAAGCAAACTAAGCATCCAGCTTTCTCAATAGAAGACATACATGGCAATCAATTTAAAACTATTCAGCCACTGTTAGCTGTTACTCATCATTATTTTGTAGTTCCTTATCCAAACCATCAGCAAATAATCCATAGACATATCTTTCTGCATCAAATGGCTGTAAATCATCCATTTTCTCACCAAGACCCACAAATTTCACAGGAATGTGCAGCTTGTTACGAATAGCAAGAACAATCCCCCCTTTAGCAGTACCGTCTAACTTTGTTAAAACAATCCCTGTCACATTCGTTGCCTCTTTAAATGTTTGTGCTTGAACAAGCGCATTTTGGCCAGTTGTTGCATCTAATGCTAATAATACTTCATGTGGAGCATTTGGAATTTCACGTGAAATAACACGATGAACTTTTTCAAGCTCATTCATTAGGTTCACTTTGTTCTGCAAGCGTCCCGCTGTATCACAAATCAACACATCTGCTTTTCTGTTTTTTGCTGCACGAATCGCATCATACATGACTGCCGCCGGGTCAGAGCCTTCTGATTGTTTAATAACCTCACAACCAACACGATCTCCCCATACTTGTAATTGATCAATAGCACCTGCACGGAACGTATCACCCGCAGCTAATACAACCGTTTTCCCTTGAGATTTTAAACGGTGTGCTAGCTTACCTATCGTTGTTGTTTTCCCAACACCATTTACGCCAACAAATAGAATAACAGTTAGTTCACCATCTGGCTGCATAGTTAGTTCAATTAAATCTTCTTCACCTTGCTCATAAATTTCGACAAGCTTCTCAGAAATCACTGCTTGGATGCCATTTGTATCTTTAATATTTTTACGTTGCACTTCATAACGCAGTTTATCCATAAGTTCCATGACTGTTTCAAATCCGACATCAGCCTGTAATAGTAAGTCCTCTAATTCTTCAAAGAAATCCTCATCCACTTTACGATAGCGTGCCACAAGGTCATTCACTTTTGATGTAAAAGAATTACGTGTTTTTTCAAGACCAGCCTTGAATTTTTGTGTTATTGACCAAGCAGAAGGCTTTTTCTCTTCCAGTTGTTCATCCTCTACTACTGCTAGCTCCTGAACATCTAGCTGTGCTTCTTCTATTTCAGGCGAGGCCTCGGCTTCCACTTCTTTCACAATCTCCATTTCTGGTGATTCTTCATCTTGTTCAGACACTTTTAGATCAACGGTCTCAATGGCAGCAGGTTCGTTTGATTCTTTAAGCTCTGGCTCCGAATGGTCAGATTCCTGTTCTTTGTCGGTTGCGTCTAGCTTCTCTTCCTCTGCTGGATTACCCATTAATTTATCTTTTAAACGTTTAAAAAAACTCATGCTTGTTCGCTCCTTTGCTCCGCAAGTACGGGTTCATCTTCTAGTTTTACTGATACAAGTTTCGACACACCTGATTCTTGCATGGTTATACCATACAAGACATCAGCTCCCTCCATTGTTCCTTTACGATGAGTAATCACAATGAATTGTGTGTCGAGACTAAACTTTTTCAAATACTGGCTATAACGCACAACATTCGCCTCATCTAAAGCCGCCTCTACTTCATCCAGAATACAAAATGGTACAGGTCGAATATTTAAAATGGAGAATAGCAAAGCAATGGCTGTAAGTGCACGCTCACCACCAGAAAGCAAACTTAAATTCTGCAATTTTTTTCCTGGAGGCTGTGCCACAATTTCAATACCTGTTTCCAATAAATTTTGTGGGTCAATTAAAACCAAATCAGCTTGTCCCCCACCAAACAATTCACGGAAAACACGTTTAAATTGCTCTCTAATAGCATAAAACGTTTCACTAAAGCGCAACGTCATTTCTTCATCCATTTCTTTGATTGCTTCATGTAATGTTTCCTGTGCAGCAAGCAAGTCCTCCCGTTGTTCAGTTAAGAAAGTATGACGTTCTAGTACTCTATCATATTCCTCAATCGCACTTAAATTAACAGGTCCTAGCTCTTCAATGGATCTTTTTAACAATTTAACACGTCTTCGCACAAACTCTTCATCTTCTATTGCCAGAGCTTCTTTTTCAGCCTCTTCGAATGTTAACTGATAATTTTCTTCGAGTTGTTCGATAAAATTATCCATTTCAAATTCTACACGATTACGTTTTAACTCATTGGCACGAATTGCTTCAAGGTATCCTTTATGAATACGTTGCAGTTCCTTGAGTTGTTCTTCCAATGTAGAGAGTTCTTGTTGTTGTCCTATTTTCTGCTCTTTCTTTTCAGAAATAGTCTCTTGTAAGGCATCTCTTCTTGCTTTCCATGTCGCAACCTGTTCCTCAACCTCTTCATCACTTAAATGATTTGTCGATTCATCAGATTGCAGCCACATTATTTCCTGAGAAATATTTTTAACTTTTTGTTGTGCTTTGTTTAATTGTAGTGCCAGTTCAGCAGTTGTAATTTGAACTTGGGACATTTGTTCTTGCATAACCGCTAACTGTGAACGCTTTTCGGCAAGCTGTTCTCGTAAGACGTCTTTCTCTGTCTCCCCTTGTAACTTTACCTTACTTAATTGTTCGACAGTTTCATTGATTTCGACAAGCTCTATGGCAAGGGTATTTAAGCGCTCCTCTGCTGCTTGTTTTTGTGTTAACAATGCTTCCTCACGTGTTTTTACATCCTTTGTTTCAGTTGAAGCAAAGGTTACTCTGGCTGATAAGCTGTTTTCAACGACTTCTAGCTCACGAATACGACTTGACTGTTGCATCTCATCTTTTCGTAATTGCTCTCCTTCAAGCTTTAATTGCTCTACTTGATCTCGCAGTACCGCAAGCTTCTCTTTTTCGGCTGCAACAGCCTGTTCTGCACTATAAATGGAGGCCTGTAACGATTCTAGCTTAATGATTAAATCATCTAACTCAGCTTTTCTTGTAAAGAGTGAGGATTGCTGTTTCAGTGCACCACCTGTTAAGGAACCCCCTGCATTAACAATATCTCCTTCAAGAGTGACAACTCGGTATCGGAAACCACATAATCGGGCAATTTGACTTGCGCCTTCTAAATTTGATGCCACAATGACATTACCTAAAAGATTTTCAACAATTGTTCGATTGTCTTCGTTAAAAGTGACAAGTGCATCTGCCATTTGAATAAAGGCAGGATGTTCAGTTGCTAGCTGAATAGTTCCTGGATTAATTTTGCGTGATTTCATGACTGTTTTCGGTAAAAAAGTAGCACGTCCAGCCCGTTTTTGTTTTAACCAGTGAATGGCCTGTTGCGCATGACGCTCATTGGTTGTGACAATATGTTGAGAGGCAGCACCTAAAGCTGTTTCAATCGCTTGCGAATACTTTCCTTCAACTTGGATTAACTCTGCTACAGCACCCTCAATACCTTGTAAATCACCTTTATCTCGAGCAAGCAAAACTTCTTTAACACCTTGGAAGAACCCAGAAAAATCAGCTTCGAGTTCAGCTAATGTATCTTTTCTAGCCTTTAGTTGTTGTTGGTGTTGATACGCTTTGTACAACATATCCTGCTTTTCAGCAAAGGAAATATTGACATTTTTTAACTGTATTTGTAAGGTTTCATGTTGCTCCATTTTTTTCTGTAAATCATTGGTTGTTAAGGCATGTTCAACCACTAGCTTTTCTTTTTCAGCAATGATTTGCATAAGCTCTTGTCCAATTTCATCTGTTTGATCGGACATTTTTGCCGCCATTGCCTTTTGTTGAGCTAATTGCTGATCGATATTTTTCAATTCGTTCTTGACTGTTGCTTCTTCATTTAATGAATCAATATATCGATTTTTATAGTCTTCTATTTCTTCCTCGATTTCTGTCACAGATCGATTTAATGATTGCTCTAACTGCTTGATGCTCTGCTTTAATACTGATACGGCTTGTTGCTTCTCAGAGAACACTTCTTTTTTCTCCTGTTCTTGAACCAGGAGTAATTCTACTTCTGCCTTAGCCTCTTGTAATGTTGTATTCAGTTGTAGTAGTTGATTCGATGCATTTTGGCGTTTTTCAGCCATTAATGCCTTACGACCATCCCAACGCTCTACCTCCATAGTGGCATTGACAAGCTCAGCCTGCGAAACATCCAAGTAATCATCTAGATCTTTTAATAGCTTACGTATATTAGCGGTCTGTTTATCAATCATTGAAATATTTTGAGCTTGTTCTAGCTCTGTTGCAGAAAGCTCCGTAAATTCCTCTTTAAGCGCATGCAAAGATTGTGCACAATTTCTAAAATCATGCACAAGAATTGCAATATCAAAATCCTTTAGCTCAGAAGACATTTGTACATAATCTCTTGCACTAGATGCCTGCATTTCAAGCGGCTCTAATCGGTTGTCTAATTCATGGAGAATGTCTAATACACGATACAAATTTTCATCTGTTTCAACAAGCTTATGTTCAGCTTTTTTCTTTCTTATTTTATACTTTAAAACGCCAGCTGCCTCTTCAAAAATAGAACGACGGTCATCAGGTCGACTATTTAATATTTCATCAACACGACCTTGAGAGATAATTGAAAATGCCTCTTTCCCAAGTCCTGAATCCATAAACAAGTCCGTAATATCCTTCAGGCGACACTGTTGGTTATTTAATAAATATTCACTATCACCTGAACGGTATACGCGTCTTGTTACACTGACTTCTGTATAAGAAAAAGCAAGTTGCTCATCAGTATTATCTAAAATAAGCGTTACTTCTGCAAAGTTGAGTGGCTTACGAGAGTCACTCCCAGCGAAAATAACATCTTCCATCTTTGCTCCACGTAACGACTTTGCCGATTGCTCCCCAAGTACCCAACGAATCGCATCTGTGACATTACTTTTTCCACTGCCATTTGGTCCAACAACGGCTGTAACACCAGGTACAAAATCAATTCCAATGCGTTCCGCAAAAGATTTAAAGCCAATCACTTCTAGTCGTTTTAGGAACATCTATTAAGCCTCCTCTTTTGCAGCTTCTTCACGCATCATCCGCATTGCACATTGTGCAGCTTGCTGCTCGGCTTCTTTTTTTGATTTTCCACGACCAATACCAAGCTCTTGTCCATTTAATAATACGCTTGATACAAAGGTACGATTATGTGCTGGGCCTTTTTCATCGATAATCTCATAATGAAGAAGTCCATTATTCGTTTGCTGTACCATTTCTTGCAATTGACTTTTAAAATCCATCACATGCGAAAAAGCACCGACTTCTACTTTTGGGAACACGATTCGTTCTAAAAATGACACGACCGTTTGTAAATCTTGATCTAAATAGAGTGCACCTACAAATGATTCAAAGACATCTGCAAGCAGCGCTGGACGTTCCCGACCACCTGTTAATTCCTCACCTTTTCCAAGTAATACAAAGCGTCCAAAGCCTAGTTCGTTAGCAAAAATCACTAGTGATGGCTCACATACAATGGAAGCTCTTAGCTTTGTTAACTCACCCTCGCTCATATTTGGGTATTTCTCAAAAAGATATTTAGAAACAGACAGTTCAAGTACTGCGTCTCCTAAAAATTCAAGACGCTCATTATCCGTAAATAATTTACGGCGATGCTCATTCACATAAGATGAATGCGTGAATGCTTGATACAATAAATTTTTATTAATAAATGTGATATTTAATTCATGCTGTAACAGCTCAAATTGGTTGCGTACTTTTTCAGGAAGTACGCCAGATTTCTGCATAGTTCCTTTTCTTTTCATAGCCATTGAACAAATCTGCCTTCCTAATAGTTTCTACCGTTTTAGTGTACCTTTTTCAGGGCGTTTATGCAAAAGTATTTCGGCTTAAACACAATGTTTTGGAAATTTTTCCGAAAATTCCTCTTCATACAGCATGCATCTCCCATGAGAGAGAAGTCTGAAGCTGACTGGTCATTAGATTTTTAACATAAAAAAGGGACGTTAATAGATCGAAAACCGATCCATTTCGTCCCCTTTAAATACATCTTCATTCATTGAATCTGCTCCTTCAAACAAGGGATGCAGAAAAAGTAATTTCTACTTTATTCAAGCTACCATAAAACCATTGTATGATTACGATGACCATTACACCATTAGAGGTGATCTATTTTCACTAAATAAAGTTTTAACGAAATTAGTTTAATTTACTTTCGATGTATGAGATTGCAGTACCTACTGTTGAGATTTTTTCAGCATCTTCATCAGAAATTTCCATATCGAATTCGTCTTCAAGCTCCATTACAAGCTCAACTACGTCTAATGAGTCAGCACCTAAATCATCACGGAAAGAAGCTTCAAGCGTTACTTCGCTTTCTTCCACACCTAAACGGTCCACGATTACTTTTGTTACGCGTTCTAATACTGTAGACAAATGATTCACCTCCCCTCAAATGATTATACAAAAAATCAGCTTATATGCCTAATTGAAATTACATAACCATACCGCCATCAATATGAAGCGTTTGTCCAGTCATATAATTTGCGTCCTCCGATGCAAGGAAAGCTACTGCTTTTGCGATATCCTCTGGCTGACCAAGTTTCGCAAGAGGAATCTGTGTTAGCATACCTTGTTTGATATCCTCTGGCAATTGTTCTGTCATTTCCGTTTCGATAAAACCTGGTGCAATAGCATTAACTAAAATATTACGAGAAGCTAATTCCTTTGCCGTCGTTTTCGTTAGTCCAATAACACCTGCTTTAGCCGCAACATAGTTGGCTTGACCAGCATTACCCGCTACACCAACGATGGAAGAAATATTAATAATGCGACCTGCACGTTGCTTCATCATTTGACGTGTGACTGCTTTTGTACAAAGGAAAACACCTTTAAGGTTCGTATTTAATACATCGTCCCATTCGTCTTCTTTCATACGCATGAGCAAGTTATCTCTTGTAATACCAGCATTATTCACTAAAATATCAAGAGAGCCGTATGTTTTCACAGCAGCATCCATTAATGCTGTCACTTCTTCTGTCTGAGAGACGCTAGCTTGTACAGCAATTGCTTCGCCACCGTTTTCTTGAATCATCGCTACTACTTCCTCTGCTTTTGCCTGAGAGCCACTATAGTTCACAACAACCTTAGCACCTTCTTCTGCAAGCTTTAAAGCAATAGCACGTCCAATCCCTCTTGAAGCTCCTGTTACAACAGCTACTTTTCCTTCTAATTTACGCATTAATTGACCACTCCTTCGACGCTTCTAAAACCGCTTCTAACGAAGCTTCATCATAAACACAATAAGTTGCAACAGAGCGATCAATTTTTTTCAAGAGACCGCTTAATACTTTACCAGGTCCACATTCGATAAAGACGTCAACACCTTGCGCAAGCATTTCACGCATAGAAGCTTCCCATTGAACAGCACTGTATACCTGTTCAACTAGCTCTTGTTGTATTGCTGCTACATCTTTTAATTCCTTCGCCATCACATTGCCAATTACAGGAATTTCAGGTGCAGATAAAGAAATCTCTGCCAATGCTGCTTGCAGTTTCTCTGAAGATGGACGCATTAAATCAGAGTGGAAGGGACCACTTACAACTAAAGGTATTGCTCGTTTTGCACCAGCTTCTTTGGCAGCAACACTTGCTTTATCCACACCTTCTTTAGTGCCCGAAATAACAATTTGTCCTGGACAATTCACATTAGCCACCTGAACAGAGTCACCTGATGCTGATACCTGCTCTGTTACCTCGTTCAATGCCTCTAGTTCCATTCCTAAAATTGCCGCCATTGCGCCTTGACCTGCTGGCACAGCTTCATTCATATAAAGACCTCGTTTATGCACGATTGACACAGCATCATCAAATGACATAACACCTGCTAACACCAATGCACCATATTCTCCAAGTGAATGACCCGCTGCGTAGTGTGGTTGAATACCTGCTGCACGTAACTTTTCAGCCACCATTACACCAGTAGTAAGTAGCGCTGGCTGTGCATGATATGTCAGTGTTAACTCTTCTGCTGGACCTTCTAACATTAATTTAGATAATTCAAATTGAAGAGCCTGATCTGCGCGATCATAAAATGCTTTACTTTCTGCAGCATTTTCAACAAACTCTTGACCCATTCCAACTACTTGTGAACCCTGTCCTGGAAAAATAAATGCTATTTTTGTCATTTGAATAATCCCCTTTGCTTAATCAATTTCTATGTGGCGTACTGTCTCCGTAATCGTCGAAATAACCGTATGCTCTACCATCGTATTGGCTTGTCGAATGGCACTGAAAATCGCTTTCGCATTTGATGATCCATGTGCCTTAATAACAGGTGCTTGTAAGCCAAACAATCCTGCGCCACCATACTCTGTATAGTCCATTTTATTTTTCAAGTCACGTAAATTATTTTTCATGAGCGCTGCTGAAATTTTCGTTTTCGTTGAAGACATAAAGGCCTCTTTTAACATAGAAAATAAAGCACCTGCTGTCCCTTCAATAGACTTCAACACCATATTTCCTGTAAAGCCATCTGTTACAACAACATCAGCTACTCCTTCAAGTAAATCACGAGCTTCTACATTTCCAATAAAATTCAAATCTGCTTCCTTCAATAATTCGAAGGCAGCTTTTGTTAATTCATTCCCTTTTTTATCCTCGGTACCGATATTTAATAAGCCAATTCGTGGTTTTTGCAAACCTCCAACCTTTTTAGCATAAATATCACCCATAATGGCATATTGCACTAAATGCTCTGGGCGAGCATCTGCATTTGCCCCTAAATCAAGCATCAAAAACCCTTTACCGTCTAATGTTGGTAGCGTTGTAGCTAATGCTGGTCTAGCTATTCCCTCAATGCGACCTACTTTAAATAGGCCACCCGCCATCAGGGCCCCTGTGTTCCCTGCAGAAAGGCAAGCATCTGCTTTACCCTCTTCTACTGCATCCATCATACGTGCCATGGAAGAATCCTTTTTTCTACGAACAGCACGGGCAGGATCATCAGTTCCTTCTACTGCTTCCTCACAATGTATAACCTTTAATCGATCATGTTGTTTTAAAAATGGTTCCAGCTTATCTTGATGACCATATAGTTGAATTTCTAAGTTTGGAATTTGCTCTAATGCTAAAAGTGCACCTTCAACAACTGACTTTGGTGCATTGTCTCCACCCATTCCATCAAGCGCTAATTTCATTGTTACTCACCTTTACCTTTCGTGCGGTACATATCAAACTCACCAACAAAAACGGTTTCACCATTAACGGTAGATGTTACCTCAACTTTTGTTCGATGTGTTTGTTCATCTCGTCCGATAACAATCGCTTTTGTAATAACACGATTTCCAGCTCGTACAGGTTTCACAAACGTAATATTGGAATGTACGGTTAGTGCTAGTTCGTCATCAATTACTGCAACCGCTAATGAATTTGCTTGCGCAAACAAATGATGCCCACGTGCGATGCCATTACGCTGAAAAACATGCTCTTCTTGTACATCAAAAATCGAGAGTGCTCGATGATCTAATTCAATATCTACTATCTCCCCAATTACCTCATCAATCGGGAGAGATTTTACTTCATTTTCATAGTTTTTTGAAGCAACATCTTTAATTCGCTCGCGTAATTCTGGTATTGATAATTCCATACGGTCTAAACGAATTGTTTGGACACTTACCTGAAACTGTGTTGCTAGCTGTTCATCTGTGACGAATGGATTTTCAGCTATCGTTTCAGATAGTAGTCGCTGTCGCTCTTTTTTCGTTCGTCTCAACTTCATTCGCCACCTTTTGAGTTGTTATTAGCACTTGGTACTAATATCAGTATATAGAGGTTAAAAAAAGAATGCAAGACTTGTTTTGAAATCAAGTACTTACATTCTTTCTGTGCTAACAAGCTTCTCAGATTAATCGAAGCGCTCTCCTTGTAAAACACCAGTATCTTCTAGCATTTTACGCAAGTATTGATAGTCGTCATCCTGCCAAAATGCTTTTGTTTCAAGCATCTCTGAGGCATCTTTTCTTGCGGTCTCCAATATACGATAATCATGTACTAAATCAGCTACTTTAAAATCAGGTAAACCACTTTGTTTTCTACCAAAAAAGTCTCCTGGCCCCCTTAATTCAAGATCTTTTTCAGCTAAACGGAAACCATCATTTGTTTCTGTCATCGATTGCATACGTTCTTTCCCCTCATCAGACTTAGGATCTGCAAGTAAAATACAGTATGATTGGTGCTCACCACGACCAACACGACCTCGAAGCTGATGCAACTGCGCTAGGCCAAAGCGTTCAGCATCATAGACAATCATAAAGGTAGCATTTGGCACATTTACACCTACCTCTACAACGGTTGTAGAAACTAAAACTTGAATAGTCCCTTCACTAAAAGCACGCATAACCGCATCTTTTTCATCAGCTGATAAACGTCCATGCATTAAACCGACATGATAACGATCTTTAAAGTAAGTCGCTAGCTGCTCATAAATTTCCACAGCATTCTGAACATCAAGCTTATCGGATTCCTCGATAAGCGGACAAATCGCATAGGCTTGTCTTCCAGCCGCTAACTCTAATTCTAGCTTAGATAAAACGGAGCCGAATTGTTCTTTCTTCATCCAATGCGTTTCAATCTGCTTACGCCCTGCTGGCATTTCATCAATCATCGATACGTCCATTTCCCCAAATGCAGTAATAGCTAATGTTCGTGGTATCGGGGTAGCTGTCATAAAAAGCACATCGGGATTCTCCCCTTTATCACGCAAAATACGTCGTTGCTCCACACCAAAGCGGTGCTGTTCATCCGTGATGACAAAGCCAAGTTTATGAAAAATAACATCTGGCTGGATTAGTGCATGTGTACCAATAACAATATCAAGATCTCCATTTGCCAAATCAGCTAAGATCACACGTCGCTCTTTTGTTTTAGTGGACCCGGATAAGAGTGCAACACGAACGCCAAATGGTTGGAACCATTCTTTCAAATTCTCTAAGTGTTGTTCTGCTAATATTTCAGTTGGTGCCATCAAGGCTCCTTGAAAACCTGCTGTTACTGCTGCATATAGCCCTATTGCTGCTACAACGGTTTTACCCGAACCTACATCCCCTTGTAGCAAGCGATTCATTCGATGCGGCTCCTTCAAATCCTTACAAATTTCATTCACCACGCGTTTTTGAGCATTCGTTAATTCATAGGGTAAGGAAGCAATAAAATCTCGTAACTTATGCACATTAAATTGAATAACTGTACCGTGTTCACTATCCTTCCTTATTTTCCGTAAAGCTTGAATACGCAATTGGAAGTTTAATAGCTCCTCATAGGCAAAGCGTCTCCTTGCTTGTTTAGCATGCCCAGCATCCAGTGGAAAATGAATACCCTCCAAGCCCTCTCTTATTGAAACAAGCTTATACGACTCTTGTAAATAATATGGAATTGTCTCTGGCAGTACTTCTCCACAATCGTCTAACACTTGTCGCATATATTTTCGAAATCTTTTTTGGGGGATCAAGCCTTTCAGACTATAGACAGGCTCAAAGTCAACTTGATCTGTTTTAGGACCAAATGTAACTGAAGTGCCATTGATTACTTGTCTACCCCGATCCCATTTACCAGTCACAGTAATAATGGAACCAGGTACAAGCTTTTGCTTTAAATAGCCCTGATTGAAAAATACGACTTTTACTAAATGTCTTCCTGCTAAAACAGTTACTTGGAGTCTTGACTTATTACGACCTAAAAATAAAATCGTAGGCTCCCGCTCCACCTTACACTCAACTGTAACCCGTTCGTTATGTGGTGTTTGCGCTAAATCTTTTAAACGAAAATCTTCATGTCGATGTGGGAACGTCCATAATAAATCAGCTATTGTATTGATTCCTAGTGATTCAAGATGGGCTGCTGTTTCTTTCCCGACGCCTTTTAATTCATTGACGGGACCATATAATTCAGTCATCTTATCCCACAACTCCCTTCATTGATTGTTTATGTAGTGTTATACTCTCTCTATCTAATGTACCATAAATTATTTCCCTAACCCTACATATAAGCAAAAACCCTACCAATGATTGATAGGGTTAAACTTGTGATTATTTAATTTCACAGGAGAAACATGTAATTTCTTTCACATATTGCTCATCAACTTCTATTCCTAATCCAGCTTTATCACTTAACTGCAGGATGTCTTTATAGTATGTAACATTTGCCACATCTTTTACAAACATTAATGGTCCGACCATCTCGTTTGTATGGATAATCGACTTACTGATGGCTAGGTGTGCCCCAGCCATTGTTCCGATTGCTGATTCAACCATAGAGCCAACTTGGCAAGGCATCTCTGCAGCCTCCGCAAGACTTGCAAGCGCTAAAGCTGGATAGATTCCACCTGATTTCATTAATTTTATATTTAGCATATCGGCAGCACGCATTTCTATGACATCGACTAAATCATAAATATTATGAACACCTTCGTCTACCATAATACTACAAGGTGAAAGGGCTCTGATTTCTTTTAACGCTCTTAAATCATGTGCTTTTACAGGTTGCTCGTACCAGTCTACATGACAAGCTGTAGTTTCTCTTATTACTTTTAGTGTCTCCATTCTATTCCAACCTTGATTGGCATCTACTCGCAGTTGCACCTCCTCACCTATTGCTTCTCTTACCGCACGAATACGAGCAATATCTAAATCAGCATTTGTACCAACCTTAATTTTAATATTACGGAAACCCGATTTTACAAATTCACTTGCATCTTTAGCCATTTCCTCAGGACTCTTAATGCTAATCACTCTTGGTACCTGTAATTCCTCATGTGCTTTTCCACCAATTAATTGATAAACTGGTTGACCAGTCATTTTCCCCATCAAATCGTAGAGTGCAATGTCCAATGCGGCTTTTGCTGAAGGGACTCCATCAATTTTTTCATTAAACTTTTTATGGATACGGTCTACTGCAAATGGATCTTCATCAATCAGTAATGGTGCTAGTTCATGTTTAATAACGTGATACGTGCTCTCCCAAGTTTCACCCGTCACATTTTGATCAGGCACAGCTTCACCCCAGCCAACTACACCCTCATCCGTCTCGATTCTGGTAAGAATAGTTGGCATATCATCTAAATGAACATAAGAAATAACGAAGGGTTCCTTTAATTGTAAACGTGCTGCAAACACTTCAATCTTTTTTATCACGATGTAAAACTCCTTTTCGTATAAATAGTCTGATTATTTATGTTGCAAGATAATATTTATAAATAGTTGAATCGCATCAGGGAAAACATCTTCATCTAGATCAAATCGTGGATGATGATGTGGATATTGGCTTTTTTCACCACCCATACCTACAAAAACAAATGCTCCAGGCTTATGTTGTAAATAATAAGAAAAATCTTCTCCACCCATGACTGGTTCGACTACCTTAAATGCGGTATCTCCGAATTGTTCCCGTACAATCGATTCAATAAATCGTGATTGTGTTGGATCATTGACGAGCGGAGGTGTTCCTAAAATAAAATCGATTTTTCCTTCTGCTCCAAATGCTCGGCAAATCCCTTCTGTTAAACTTACCATTTTCGATTTAATGATTTTTACAGTGTTCGGTGTCAATGCTCTGATCGTTCCAGTTAATTTTGCCGTATCAGGAATAATATTATAAGTGGTTCCCGCTTGTATATTACCAACTGTAATGACACCCGCATCGATAGGATTGACATTTCTACTTATGATACTTTGAAAAGCTTGCATTAAATGGCTAGCTATATAAATAGGATCAATTGTTTCATGTGGCATCGAACCATGACCACCATACCCTTGAATGATAATTTCAAAATCATCAATAGAAGCCATCATCGGTCCATGTGTTAAACCTATCTTCCCTTTCTCTAAACCTTGCCATAAGTGAACGCCAAAAATAGCATCTATATCTTCCAACACACCTTTTTGAATTAATAAATCAGCGCCACTTGGCGTGATTTCCTCTGCTGATTGAAATATAAGCTTGATATTCGGCTCGATTTTCTCTCTATTTAAGCTTATCCATGTTGCAACTGCTAATAAAATCGCTGTATGACCATCATGGCCACACATATGAGCAACACCTTGCCTGTCTGAAATGTACGGTTTGTCTCCCTCTTCTTTTATAGGTAAGGCATCTATATCGGCACGTAATGCAATAGTTTTTGTTCCCTTTGTCCCTTTTATAAACGCCACTACACCTGGAGGTTCATAATCTAGAATTTCTATATCTAACTCCTCTAGTCTTTTACGAATAAACTCACTTGTTTCGTATTCTTCACCAGAAAGCTCTGGGTATTGGTGCAGATGACGGCGATCCTCTATTGCCTTTTCTGCTAATTTTTTTATATTCATTATTTCCATTGTTAAACTCCTTTAGAAAGGTCCGTATTGTATGACTTGTGCAATAATGAGCGATATTACCGCAACTGTTACTTGAATAAGCATAAACGGAAAAATCCACTTTATCCATTTACCCCAAGGAATACCCGCAATTGATAATCCCGCCATTAAAAAACCTACTGTTGGGAATATAATATTCGACATACCATCGCCAAATTGATAGGCAAGTACGGCTGTTTGTCTTGTAACACCGATCATATCTGATAAAGGTGCCATAATTGGCATCGTTAAGGCAGCCTGTCCACTTCCTGATGGTACTAAAAAATTTAAAAATAACTGGAAGATAAACATCCCTACAGCATTTAGTGCAGGTGGAACTGAATCAAGCAATGCAGATGTGTAAAAGAGAATTGTATCAATTAATCCTGAGTTATTGAAAATCACTAAAATAGACTGAGCTAACCCAATGATAAGAGCGCCACCTACTAAATCACCTGCACCCTTCATAAATGAATTAGCAATATGCGAAGGTGATAATTTGCCAATAAGCCCCATTAAAATACCAAACAATAAAAATAAACCAGCTATTTCAGTAATGTACCAACCTAGTTTTACAACCCCGTACATTAATACGATAAAATTCAAAAGAAATGTAGCCATAACAAGCTTATGTCTTATTTCCATTTTCGAATTCCCCTGTACGAAATCACCCTCATCATTGCGAAAATTTCCATAAAAGCCGAGTTTAGGATTATTTTTCACTTTTCTTGCATAGCGATAAACATATATTGTTGCTACTGTGTATAAGACAATAAAAATGACAATTCGAAAAGCAATTCCTGAAAATAATGGCAAGCCCGCAATCTCTTGCGCTATTCCTACTGTAAACGGATTCATAACAGCTGCCGAAAATCCGACAGATGCACCAAGAATAACAATTGCAAAACCTGTAATTGCATCAAACCCTAGGGCAACAGCAAGCGGTGCAAGAATCCCTACATATACAATCGTTTCATCAGACATCCCCATTAATGACCCAGCACAGGCGAAAAACAACATTAATACTGGTATTATTAACATTTCGCGTTTTGCCATTTTTACAGATAGCATGGCGATAAAGGATTCTAATGCCCCTGTGGCTGATAGTATTCCAAAGGTACCTCCTACAATCAATACGAAGAAAATAATACTTGCTCCTTGCATCATGCCTGAATGTACACTGCTAAAAATATCCAAAAATCCAATGGGGTTCATATCTGTAAAACTAAATGTCCCAGGTTGAATCACTTGACGTCCATTAACTTCTTCCCGTTGAAATGAACCAGCTGGAATAAAATACGTTAAAATAGATGATATAACAATAAGGCAAAAGATTAACACATAAACATTAATTCCTTTTTGTTGCTCTATTTCTTTATTAGCTATAAATTTACTCATCCGCCATCCTCCTTAATTGAATCATTGAATAAAAACAAATTTTTATGTCCACTATCAATACGTAACATATCTCTCCAACATAAAAAGCCATCCCCTTTTTTTGAAATTTCCGTCTTATTCATTGTAATTGATAAAAAAATAAATAAAAAATTACTATTTTGAATAGTTACTATTGATAAATTTACATATAAATTCATCGGGATACATCAAAAAAATTACAAATAAAAAGAACGTTACATCCCTGCGATTTCACCAGGCAGCAACATTCTTTTCATTCTTTTCGATATACAAACCAATTAAATTGTTTTCCATGTGTCTTTAACTAAATCAATAAATGTACTTACATTACTAAATGTTTTAGCATTTTGAGGAAAAATTAAATAAGTGGGTAACTTTTTAGGGAATCGGTACAGAACTTGAAGACTCCCTTTGGTTACCTCTTTTTGAATAATAATATCACTCAACAAGGCTAGACCCACTTGTTCCATTACTGCTCTCTTAATTGCTTCCTCGCTTCCAAATTCCACTATTGTTTGTGGCTTACACTTAATTTCTTGCAGGCAACTGACAATACACTCATCCATTCCATAGGTTATAAAGGGATAATCATCAAATATTTCCTGCACAGTACGATCCTTTATAATAAGTGGATTTCCAACCAATACTAAATCCTCTTCCTCCAATAAAATCCCCTCTACACCAGCGTAACTAGGGGATCCAGCTACAAAACCTATATCTGCTTGGTTTGAACTCACAAGTTTGGCTGTTTCTTTACTATTGGCACAAAGAAGTTTTAGGTTTACCTGAGGGTACTGTTTTAAAAACGAGCCGATAATATGTGATAAATAATAGCCGCAATAAAACTCTGGTGCAGCGATTGTCAAATGACCAAATGGCTTTTCGAAATTCTTCAAATCCTGTTCCATTTCTTCAATAATCCCAAATAATTGATCTGTATGTTCCTTTACTATTTTTCCTACTTGAGAAAGGAACATCTTCTTACCCATTCGATTAATTAAGATATGCCCTAACTCTTCCTCTAACGCTTTAATCTGTTGGCTAATTGTAGGCTGGCTATAATTAAGAATTTCAGCCGCTTTTGTAAAGTTGAGGTAAGTTGAAACAACATGAAATGTTTTCAAATTACGCAAATCCATCTCTATTCACGTCCCTGCTATATAATTAAGATAAATACATTTCCTTATTAAAATTTAATTATACTTAAATCGACTATGTACGTAAGAGGTTTTTTCTTTCCAGTAAGTTATCAACCAACATAAAAACATGCTACCTATTTAGATAGCATGTTTCTTATATTTATTGAAGTGCTTTAATGCTTTGTAAGCCACCATTTTCAAGAATGGCTTTACTGATCGCCTTACCAGTTGGTGTTGCTGCTAGACCGCCTCGTGCCGTCTCTTTAAGATTAGGACTCATAGATTGTCCAATGCGATACATAGCACCAATTACTTCATCACATGGAATACGACTTGTTACACCAGCAAGTGCCATATCCGCCGCTACAAGGGAGTTAGATGCACCCATAGCATTACGTTTGACACAAGGCACTTCAACCAAGCCAGCCACTGGATCACAAACAAGACCTAGCATGTTTTTTAGTGTAATGGCAAACGCTTCTGAACATTGCTGTGGTGTACCTCCAGCCATTTCGACAATAGCAGCGGCAGCCATACCTGCAGCTGAACCAACCTCAGCCTGACAACCACCCGCAGCCCCAGAGATGGAAGCGTTATTGGCTACCACAAATCCAAATGCTCCTGACGTAAATAAATAACGAATCATTTGCTCACGAGTTGGATTTAGTTTGTTTTTTACTGCAAACAGTGTTCCTGGCACTACACCTGCTGAACCTGCTGTTGGTGTTGCACAGATTGTTCCCATTGCAGCATTTACTTCATTAGTTGCAACCGCTTTACTTACTGCATCTAATAATAAATCACCTGAAAGTGACTTTCCTTGTGCAATATAATTTTGAAGTAATACGGCATCCCCACCAGTTAAACCTGTTACTGATTGCACACCTTGTAATCCACGTTCAATTGCTTCTTCCATCACTGTTAGATTTCGATCCATTTGCCGGATGATTTCTTCACGCGTTCTACCAGTTATCAATATTTCTTGTTCAATCATAATTTCTGATATTAATTTATCTTCTTTCTCTGCTCGTTCAACAAGTTCCCGAACATTATGAAATAAAACGTCCATCACAGGACACCTCCTTAGTTATTAATTTTCGAGACCTTTGTAATATATGGAATTAAAGATATTTGCTGTAGCACCTTATCCTCAATGTTTTGATCAACTTCAATTACCATTAAAGCAGTTAAGCCACGTTCGATACGTGATACCTCCATATGCCCAATGTTGACTTCATGCATCGCCAAGCAATTGGCTACATTGGCAATACAGCCAGCACGATCATCATGAACAACAAGAATAGCTGGCATACCACCAGTTAAACGTAATTTAAAGCCATTGACTTCACTGACTTCAATTTTTCCGCCACCAATTGAAATACCGACTACTGACATTTCCCCTTCATCGTCTCCAATGACAAGTCGAGCCGTATTTGGATGCTCGGTATTAGCTGTTTCCGGAATGAATTCGTATTCTAATCCTGCTTTTTTGGCATCTTCAAATGCCGTTTTAATACGATCATCAAATGTATCGTAATTTAATAAGCCTCCTACAATCGCAACATCTGTACCATGCCCTCTATACGTTTCTGCAAACGATCCATATAAATGAATTTTTGCCCATTTAGGTTGTCTACCAAATAAATCCCTTGCAACACGCCCGATGCGAGCTGCTCCTGCCGTATGAGAGGAGGAGGGCCCAATCATGACTGGTCCAATAATATCAAATACTGAAGTAAACTTCATACAAACACCCCTCTATTCTATCCGTATAATAATATTTATTTTTATTTATATCATGCTTGATAGTTACTATAAAAGTAAAGCATTTAATTTATCAACTTTCAGAAAATTACCACTACTATAATTTATAGTAAATATTTATGCTTATTTATTGTCCGTACCATATATACACAACTACGAAAACGTTGACATTCCAATATTTCCAAATTTTATATCCTGTGGGTACGTACATTGAATGATTCATATTTAGTACGTTTTTAATAAATTTAATCCAATATTCTCTTTGTAGCATAAACAAAAGCAGTACACGTTTTGTGCACTGCTTTCTTTACGGAATAGCAAAGTAGCATGTAATTATTCTACTGAAATAATATATGGATATAACCCTTGTTTACCATCAAATAATTCAACTTCCACATCCGGATAGTTCTCTTCAATGAAAGCTACCAACTCAGAGGCAGCTTGTTCAGTTGTATCTTCACCATAAATGACTGTAACAATCTCAGCATCTTCATCGACTAAATCCTTAATTACTTTTTCAGCTGCATCCTTTAGTGCTGGTGTAGAAAGGACAATTTTCCCTTCTGCCAATGCCATAAAATCATCTTTGTGAATTTCAACACCATCAATAGATGTATCACGGACTGCATAGGTAACTTGACCTGTCTTCACATTTGTAAATGCTTCTGACATTGTTTTTTTATTTACATCAACAGCCGCCTCTGGGTTAAACGCTAAAATCGCTGCCATTCCTTGAGGAATCGTCTTTGTAGGAACTACTGCTGCATCAATTTCTAATAGTTCAACCGCTTGCTCCGCTGCCATCACTATATTTTTATTATTCGGTAAGATTAATACTTTCTCTGCACCGATTTTTTGTACAGCCTTCACGATATCTTCAGTTGAAGGATTCATTGTTTGACCGCCTTCAATGACATAGGAAGCACCGATAGAGCGCAATAATTCAGCCACACCCTCACCCATAGCAATCGTTACAATAGCATATGGATGTTTTTCTACTTTTTTAGCAGGCGTAGGGGCTTTATGTTCCTCGCCAACGATTGCTGAATGCTGCTCACGCATATTATCAACTTTAATTTTTATAAGACTACCGTATTTTTGGCCAATTGATAGAACAGAACCTGGTTGCTCGGAATGGATATGAACCTTCGCAATTTCCTCATCTGAAATAACAAGTAAAGAATCACCTAAAGGATTTAATTCATTACGGAATTGTTCTTCATTAAAAGGTTCTTTTCCTTCTTCTAAGCGTACCATTATTTCTGTACAGTAACCAAATTCAATATCAGCAGTGTTCATGAAATCTTGGGCTCTATGATGTTCTGCATTGATTAAATCATCTAGCGTCGCGTCATTTTTCTCTGGAAGAGCTTCCCCCTTCAAGGAAGCTAAAAATCCTTCATACACAAATAGTAAGCCTTGACCACCACTATCTACCACACCTACTTCTTTTAAAACAGGCAGTAGGTCAGGTGTACGATCCAGCGATGCCTTTGCCTCTGCTGTAAAAGCTTCCATTACGGCAATGATATCGTTTTCAGTTTCTGCTACTTCTACACCTTTTTTCGCAGCTTCACGTGCCACCGTTAATATCGTTCCTTCTACTGGCTTCATAACAGCTTTATATGCCGTATCAACCCCCGCCTGGAATGCTCCAGCAAAGCCCTTTGCATCAATTGTTGACTCCTTCTCAATAAACTTCCCAAAACCACGGAATAATTGAGATAGAATAACGCCTGAATTCCCACGCGCTCCCATTAACAAGCCTTTTGATAATGCCTGTGCTGTTTTACCAATATGCTCTGAGGCAGCATGCTCTGTTTCCTTTGCACCAGATGTCATCGATAAGTTCATATTTGTACCTGTATCACCATCTGGAACGGGGAAAACATTTAATGAATCTACATAATTTGCATTTTGGTATAGGTGATGCGCCCCCATTTGTACCATTTCAGCAAACTTTATACCGTCTAAAGACTGCATTCGATTTAGTTCCTCCTCTTAATTCGCTACACGAACGCCCTGTACAAAGATATTGACAGATTTTACGCTCATACCTAATGTTTTATCTACTGTATATTTCACTTTCGATTGTACTTGATAAGCCACTTCCGAAATTTTTGTCCCGTAACTAACAATAATGTACATATCTATATGTAAATCGTCGTCCTGTTGTCGAATTACAACACCTTTTGCGAAGTTTTCTTTACGTAAAATATCAGTTAGACCATCACGAATTTGATGTTTAGATGCCATGCCAACAATACCGTAGCATTCTACAGCAGCTCCACCAGCAATTTGTGCAAGTACATCTGTTGAAATATCAATTTGGCCGAATTCATTGTTTAATTCAATTGACATAGAAATGCCCCCTTGGCTCTTTTTGACTAAACTATATTGTAACACTTTCGTTATAATTTAAGCAACCTAAGGGGGTATTGAAGGGCTTCGTAGCAACGTTTTCTGACTTCAAATAGACGCATTTGCTTCTTCATCGAAAATTGCCATTTTGCAGAAATAGTTATTTCGTCCGTTTTGCTTTGCCAAATATAGCGCTTGGTCAGCTAATTCACAACATGTTTGTAAATGCTCATATTTTGCGATTTTAGCTTGACACATTCCAATACTAACAGTAACTTGTTGGGCAATAGTAGATTGTAGGTGCGGTATATTAAGTTGTCGAATTTCCTCTAAGATTTCTTCACATACAGGTTCAGCAACCTTATAAGTATGCTGGCTTATCATAACAAATTCCTCGCCACCCCAACGGGCAACAAATGCATTATACTTCCCTGCAATTTCCTCCAATAGAGATGCGACTTTGACAATTGCTGCATCTCCCTGCAAATGACCATAATAATCATTAAATTTTTTAAAGCAATCAATATCAATCATTATGACTGTTAAAGGTTGTGTTTGATAAAGTTGCTGTCCTATCTTATTCAATTTTTGGTTAAATGCACGTCGATTAGGTAGATTCGTTAAAGAATCTTTTAATGCTTGCTCTGCTAATTCATTATTTTTAATAGCCAACAATTCTGATAGTCGCTTCGTTTTGGTCATTTCCTCATTCAATAAAATATGCTGGGTATGGATTTGTTTACGAACCTTATAGGTTTGATATTGAATCATTACACCAATAGGTATTAATAAGGACATGGGTAATATAATTTTTATATTTTCACTCGATATTCCAGCACTCATATATGCACTCACAATAATGGCTGATGCAGAAAGCAAAATAATCCAGATAATTTTTCGTAAAGGTAATGCGAATACTGTACAAATAATGATTAAAATAACCTCATACAGTGCTGCATGACGGAAGAAGTAAACATCCAATATCGATATCGCAGTAATCAATAGCATTATTGTGTAGATATAAACAACAACCAACCGTTCATACTTCTGTATAGTAACAGGAGTAATATGAATTCGCTTTTGTCGGATAAACAATAATACTGCAACATCTATATAAAACATGGCGTTATGAATGGCAATATAGACGGGAACCATGGCTCTTTCCGCCTTCACAAAAAATACCTCTCCGTAATGTATTAACGAAATAATGGCTGATACATACATGAGTGTCCAAGCAACTATTCTCATCCCTTTTAAATTCGACTGAACCATTTCTTCGCGAATAGAAAAAGCTAATTTTTCTTGATTTTCCATCATGCTCTCTCCTCATGCCCGCTTTCAAATAATTATAATGTCCTATATGTATCGTCATCATAACAAAAAATACAAGTCAATCTAAATTTTTCTGATAAATAAAAAAGTTGATACCTTTATAGCATCAACTTTTTACATTGTATTCAATTAAATCTAAAAAAATTTATATGGCTAAAATAGGCTTTTAATAAGCGTGTCAATCATAACAGGCATCTCTTTAAACGCACTATCCACATGCAAACGTTCTGTTTTTTGATGGGCATCCTTACCAAATGGCCCGACATTTAAGACAGGACCTTGTAATGCTGCCATCTCTTTGAATGGAATATGGTACGTATCGCCCCATACAGGTGTGTTCCGCTCAAATGCTAGCCACTCATTGGATGCATCTGAATAGTTGACATAGCTTAAATCACAAATTCCGTTAAAGTAGTGGATCTGCTCCACCTCAATATCAAATGTTTGAGCTGTTTGCTTCATTAATTCAATCGACTGTTTCACTAACGGATGGTTGGATGAATTAATGGCTGGATAGTAAGGGGGTGCATATAACAGAACTGTGGCAGGTGCTAATTCCTGACAGCGAATCATGAGCTGATCCACAATGCGAATGGATTTCTCACGATCATCCCATGCACGATGCTGCTGAACCTGCTGCTTAATTGCTTGTACTTCCTCAGCTCCTAGCTTATGGATCGCATGCTCCAATAATGCCTCGTAGCGTAAGACCTTTACCTTGCCCACACCCTGAACATTTTCTCGTGTACAAATGTCCTGATAGTGCGTATTGCATGCAGCCATTGCCTGTAACGCAACTTCCTCAAAAATAGCCATTACCTCTGCCGCTGTCCGTTTTAACAAGAAGACATTGTAAAGTGCCGCCGCACGGTATGGTGTTTGTGTAGAATACTCCATTTTTAAATCTTTTAATTGTAGAGAGACGGGTAGTGGTGTGCTTTCTCCTAAATCTGTTTCACGGAAAAGGGGATTCCACTCCATATGCTGTGTCATATAGGAAGCGATAAAGGGAGCCGTCATCCCTTTTAATGGCTCGCCGACATGTGTCTCTTTTCCATAGAACAAAGCAGCAGGCATGATTTTACCAATTGTACCTGAATAAATATATTCATTCGTATCCGATGGCCCTTGTGAAAACGATGGCTCACTATTTAAAAATAATTTATAGGTTAAGCCATGCTGTTCCCGCAGTCTCACCAGCTCCACAACAGCCGCTCTCATACCAGCAGAGTTGACTTCCTCATCAGGGACCGTTGTTAAAATCAAATTAATCGGCCATTGCTCAAAGCTTGCCTTTTCGATCAACTGCATGTGTAAGGCAAGACCCATTTTCATATCCATTGTGCCGCGTCCAAATAAATAATTTCCAGACGCCAAATCAATGCGAGCTGCCTCTGGTAAATCTTTTAGGTATTTAGGTTCCATTAGCTTTTTCGTTAGTTCTTCTGGAGAAAAGGCTAACGGCTCTAGTTCACCATATTCCTCCGTATGCACGGTATCAAAGTGACTAATTAACACAACAGTTTCAGTTGCCATTGGATGCTTATAGAAGGCTGTCACTGCATTCCTGCCAAGTCCAGCATCATGTAATTCAATCAAGTCTGGGTGCTTTTCAAAATATGGAAGCGTTAACAATTTATCTTTTAAGCGAAAGGCAAATTTATTTTCGCCCTCCGTTAATGTTCGGCTTTCCCAGCTCACAAGCTCACATAATAGGGCACGTAGTTTTTCGGGTGTATCCCACATAAAAGTATTCATAAAATTCTCCTTTAACTCCCCTTCGTTAGAGGTACGATTAACGAACTTCTAGTGTTTCTTCATTTTTGCTATCTGTAGCAGCAGTCGCCGCTTTTTTTAATTTCAATTGATAAAAGATCATACAGGCAATAAAGAAGCCAATCCCGTATAGTAAACCAATCCTTTGCGTTGGATCAAACGCTAAAAATACTAAAATTAAAACACAAAAGATTATACAAAATACTGGAATCAACGGGAATAGTGGTGTTTTAAATTTTAGATCAGCCACATTTCCTCCCGACTTCACATAGCGATAACGGAACATTAACTGAGAAGCACATATCCCCATCCATGAAATTGTGACAGATATACCTGCTACCGACATTAGTAATACAAATACAGCATCCGCTTCCATAACACTAGTTAATAAAGATAAGAGTGAGAATACCATCGTAAAAATAAGCGCATTTAAAGGTACTTTATTTTTCGTTAATCGACCAAATAACTTGGGCGCCATCCCCTCTTGTGACATGGAAAATAATAAACGTGTTGATGCATATAAACATGAATTACCGACTGATAAAATAGCTGTCAAAATAACAAAGTTCATGATACCAGCGGCATATGGTACACCAGCTAAATTCATTAACGTGACAAATGGACTTTCCATCAGCCCAAGCTCTGATGCTGGGAATATTGCTGATAATACAATAATGGAAGCAATATAGAAAACGATGATTCTAAATAGAATTGTACGAATCGCTCTTGGAATATTTTTTTCAGGGTTCTCGGTCTCCCCTGCTGCAATCCCCACCAGCTCTGATCCCTGATAAGAAAAAATTACATTCATCATTGTGACAAAAATAATCGTAATACCTGCTGGGAATAAACCAGAAGGTGCTAAATTTGTGAGATGTGGGGTAGGTCGATCTGCTAATGGAATTAAACCAAAGATTGCCGCTCCACCAATAATGATAAATGCAATCACTGCAACAACTTTTATACTAGCAAACCAGAACTCTGCTTCAGCAAAGCCCTTCGTTGTTAAAGCATTTAAGACAAATAAAAGAACCATAAACACAGCACACCATATCCAAATTGGTACACTCGGAAACCAATGCTGCATTAAAATACCTGCAGCCGTAAATTCAACGCCCGCTGTGGCAGCAGACCCGACAAAATACATCCAACCTAATGAAAAACCAGCTGAAGGACTAATGAAACGTGTTGCATATGTTTGGAAAGAGCCTGTAACAGGCATGTAAACAGCCAATTCCCCAAGGCAATTCATGACCATAAACAAAATTAAGCCACCAAATAAGTAACCAATCAGTGCACCTCCGGGTCCTGCCTGGTTAATGGTATAGCCTACATTTAAAAATAAACCTGTTCCAATTACCCCCCCAAGTGAAAGCATTAACAAGTGACGACTTTTCATCGAACGTTTTAATTGATTATTGTGAAGCTGATCCCCTTTATTCAACATCCATCCCTACTTCCCATATAATGTAAAAATATTAAATATTCTGATTTTTCTAGAATGAAAGTACCCAATCAATTTTCTCTTTTAAATTGATTGGGTATTGTTAGATTTACTTAAAAACGTAATGATAAACAGCTTAAACCACCATCATGTTTTCTAAATTCAGACATATCAAGTTCAATTATTTGATAGCCAAGGTCCAGTAATTTACGATTTGTTTCTGGATAGCCAGCTGGGATAATAATATAATCATTTACTTGAATACAGTTAGCTGAATATTCATCCTCTTTAGGAATCACGATTTTTTCGTAAGATTCAAATGCAGGATGATCGACAAATTCACCAGCTAACACCATACGATTTTCCCCAACATAGGCAATTCCAGTTTTTAAGTGGAAGAATTCTTTTAATGGAATAATAGTTGCTTCATAGCCTTCTTGTTCAACAATCTCTTTAAATTGCTGAGCGCCTTCTTCATTTGTGCGATCTGAGATCCCTACGTAAAACTTTTTCTCTGCTTGTAGTACATCTCCGCCATCAAGTGTTCCTGAACCTTTAATATAGTAAATTTTTTCATAGAATTGCTTTACAGCTGGTTCGATTTCTTCAATTTCGCGGTTACGAGCTGCTGCTCCAGGATTCGATATAATAGCAAATTCAGGCGTTAATACAGCTGTATCCTCTACAAATGTTGAATCTGGAAATGCTTCATTTGCTGGTAATTGTGTAACTTCTACACCGCATTTTTTTAAAGCCTCTACATAATGTTCATGTTGTTCAAATAATTTTTCTAAAATCGGCTTTCCTAAATCACTAGTTGTTAAACCGTTTACAAAACTATTTCCTGGATTTTTAACAATAACATTTTTAAACATATTCATCTTCTCCTTTATCCTCTTACTACTGGGCAAGTTAGGCAAGTCGGCCCACCTGTTCCTTTAACAGTAATTTCATCGCCTTTATATTCGTACACAGTGGCTCCAGCATCAAGTAGCTGTTGCTTTGTTGCTTTGTTGCCTTGAGGAATCACACATACCCTCGGTGCAAGCGCTAACACATTACACCCTAACGAATCGTATTCATCTTTAGGTACTTCTACTAGCTGGATGCCCCGCTCAATTAGCAGTTGTCTGAAAAATACTGGCATTAAACGCGAATGCACAACAGCTAAATCTCGGTCTACCATACTTATGAAAGACATTAAATGTAAACATTCAGCTTCACCAAGATCATGTGGTAGTTGTACAACTATAAATTCATCTACCATATCGGCTGTCATTTCCTTTAACTGACGAATGGCTTCATCGTTTGTTCGATAACCTCTACCCACAACGAGCGTTCGATTATCTAGCCAAACAATATCTCCACCGTCTGAAACTGCCTCTCCAGTAAGTTCACCAATTATTGGTATACCTTTTTGCCGTAAAAAGTCCTTGTATACTGCTGCTTCTGGTTGTCTTAATTTTTTGCCTGATTTCAGTATAATGGCACCATTTGGTGTGAATTTAACTGGATCATGTGCATAAAGAGAATCTAATCCTACTTCATCTGCTTTAGGCAAATATTCAATAGTCTCAACATACCTTTCAAGAATCCCAATAAATTCAACGTATTCGCTTAGAGCTTCTTCATAATTAGGCTCAGATAAGTAGTTAAATGTTTTCCATTCCTTACTAAGATGTGTTTGGCTTTGGAAAGCATCTTTTGGATCTTTTACAATAACGTGTTTCAAAGGCGCATACATTGATGAACAATAATGCATTCCTTTCACCTCTTTTCCGTGTAGTGGAAAACGTTTCCGTTAAGAGGAAAGTTTATATGAAGAATATATTCGTTTTATGCTATACTGTCAATATATTTAGAAAACTTTTAATTTTTCTTTTAATCTAGCTTGCATTCACCCTTGGAAAAAGAGCCGTAAAACATTTATTAAATAAGCCTAAAAGGATTCTTTTGTCGCTTTCGTGTATTAAAATAAAGCCTTTGTTTAGACTTCTGATTTTTCTGGGAATATTGAAACTAGACGTAGATGGAGAATAAAAATAAAATAGGATGAAGGGAGGTGGGACAAATGCAATTATTAGAGCGAGCGATGACAATTGCCAAGGTTTTAGCTGCTGATGCAAATGACAGTAGCTTGTCCATTTCAGAGCTTTCTACAAAATGCGATTTACCGCTAAGTACTTTACATAGAATTTTAAAAGCCATGATTAAACAAGGGATGATTGAGCAAGATGAACAGACTAAATATTATCGGCTTGGAACCATATGGATGGAACTTGGCTTACAGGTGTATGATACGATGGATTATATTAGCAAAATCAGACCTGAGTTAGAACGATTAGCCAGAGAGGTTGAAGAAAGCGTTTATTTAAGTAAACCAGCTGGATTAGATACGATTATTATAGAACGAATAGACAGTGCAGCAAATCCGATTCGTATTTATGATCAGTTGGGTATTCGCATACCTATGCATATCGGAGCGGCCAATAAAGCCATACTTGCCTCAATGTCCGTGATTCAATCCAAAGAAATACTAGAGCAACTAGTAACTAAAGATGAAATGGCCGAATTAGAGGAACAGCTTCATCAAATTCGACAACAAGGCTATGCAATAAGTCACGGAGAACGAACTGCAGGTACTTCCTCTATTGCTGTCTCTGTTTTAGATGGTTTTGGTGAAGTGATAGGAGCAGTCAGTATTAGTTTTGTAAACTTTAATGTCTCTCAAGATCATATTAATACATTAATTGAGCGATTAGTTGATACTGGTAGACGTGTATCACTGAAACTTGGTTATCGAGGAAAAGGTTAGGAGAACTATTCCCCATTAAACTTCTCTACTTTTCATAAACGTTTTATGTCTGTAAAGGTTTTTTTCTTGAAAGGTTATGTGAAAACTGTTGCACTGAACGCCATCGTATGTTAAATTATTATGGTATGTGAAATACCGAACTGAAATAATAATCTTTCAGCATCAACAGTAAGGAGGGAATACAACATGCCAAAACAATGTGTAATCACTGGACGTAAAGCTCGTACTGGTAACAACCGTTCCCACGCTATGAACGCTAACAAACGTACTTGGGGTGCTAACCTTCAAAAAGTTCGTATCTTAGTTGACGGTAAACCAAAACGTGTATGGGTTTCTGCTCGTGCATTAAAATCAGGTAAAATCGAGCGCGTTTAATCGCTGCTTCTAAAAAATCGATTTCGCATTGAGCGCAATCGATTTTTTTCTTGATTAGTATTCTAGAAGAAAGTAAAAAAATCCGACTAGTGTTAGTCGGATTTTTTTACTTTCTTATCTTTTTTAAATAGGTTAATACACGTACGCGTGATACTACTCACGAATTTCGGCAATTGGAATGTATATACTTTCAGGACTCTCTCCCCCTTACGCTAATCTATGCTTCTTATCATTAAACATATGCCATGCGAGAAAGATATAGACCCTGAAGTTCCTATTATTTCATTACTTGTAAATCGAGATGTTCCTAAGGAAATTTCCTCATTCGTTGTTTCATATTTTACTTGTCGTAAAGTTACATCTTGAATAGGCTCCTCGTGAGCAAAAAAAGACAAGTATCGGTATCGATCATCCGCATAAATTGTATGTGTACCTGGTAGTAAAAATTGCAACATATTAGTATAATTGATTATCTTTAGCTCAATTTGAGGATGCTCTTTTTGTAACCGATAAATAGAACGAACAGCTGCCTCGTAATGATCTAAACGCCCACCCGTCACACCTGTCAGAACAATTTCTTGTGGTGCAAACGTATAGGCTTTAAGCAAAGCTAAATCCGTATCTGTTTCATTTTTCTCTTCTTGAAAACGTTGTTGATCATTGGTTTGTGCCATCACTTGTCGATATTCTTCATCCGTTAAAGAGTCAAAATCACCAACAATGGCATGAGGTGTAATTCCCTGCTCAATTAAATATAAAGCACCACGATCAGCCCCGATAAACACAACATCCTGTTGTTGCTGAAACGATGAAAATGAACATAGCTCATTTTTTGGACCACCTGCACAAACAACGACTGTCGTCATCCTTTAATCGCTGCCTCTCCAGCTAGTAAAATCTCTTGAAGAGCAGCTGTTCGATCTTCTTTACTATAGATAGCTGACCCAGCTACAAAAATTGTCGCTCCAGCCTGTGCACATGGCACAATTGTTTCAGCAGTAATACCACCATCAATTTCAATGGCAATATCTAAGCCACGCTCCTTAATCAATGTTGATAATGCTTCAATTTTAGGTATAACAGAATGGATAAATTTTTGTCCACCGAATCCAGGATTAACAGTCATTAATAATACCATATCAATATCTTCTAAAATGTGTTGAATTGAGTCTATCGGTGTATGTGGATTTAATACGACACCCGCTTTTACTCCAAAAGAACGGATTAATTGAATTGTTCGATGTAAATGACGGCATGCTTCTACATGTACCGTAATATAATCTGCTCCAGCTTTTGCGAACAGTTCAATATACTGGTCTGGATTTTCTATCATTAAATGCACGTCTAATGGTAACTTCGTTAATGGACGGATAGCATCCAATACAATGGAACCAAATGAGATATTCGGTACAAAGTGACCATCCATTACATCAATATGAATAAGTTGTGCACCTGCTTGCTCTACTTCCTTTACTTCTTCACCTAACTTTGCAAAATTTGCTGCTAAAATTGATGGTGCTATTTGTATCATCATTAATACCTCGGCTTTCGATCCATAATTTCTTGCATAAATTGTTCATAATGCTTGTAGCGGTAGTCACGAATTTCCCCTGCTTCTACTGCTGCCTTTACTGCACATTTTGGCTCTTTCAAGTGTAAGCAACCCCTAAATTTACAATCATCCGCTACTCTAGCCATTTCAGGAAAACATACACCTAATTCTTCTTTCTCAATTTCGTCAAAATCAAAGGAACTAAATCCAGGAGTATCTGCCAATAAACCATCACAGACTTCTATCAGTTCAACATGACGAGTAGTATGTTTACCCCGTCCTAAGCTTTGGGAGATAATACCCGTTTTTAAGTTCAACTCTGGAATGAGCGTATTAAGCAAAGTTGATTTGCCAACGCCCGATTGGCCCGCTAAAACGGTGGTTTTTCCCTTTAAAATAGGACGTAATCGTTTTACTAATTCTTCTTCATCTTTATATGTTTGCAAAACTGTATAGCCCATGCCTTCATAATCTGCTATATAATTTTGTAATTCATCACGTTCATCATTTTCTAGCAAATCCATTTTTGTTAAACAAATAATAGGATGTACATGGAAGGATTCTAACACAACTAAAAAACGATCCAGTAAAATGGTATTGAAATTCGGTTCCTTTACGGAAAACACCAAAATACCTTGATCAATATTCGCAATTGGCGGACGTACTAATTCATTTTGACGCTCAAAAATCTTTTGTATTGTCCCATCAGAGCCTTCAGTTTCCATTGTATACTCTACAATATCGCCTACGAGTGGGGATTCGCCACGATTACGAAATACCCCACGTCCTCGACATTGAATCAGTTGATGTCCATCAAATACATAATAATAACCACTTAATGCTTTTCTTATTTGGCCTTGCGCCATCCAATTCCTCCTTAATCGACATCATTATAATGAACTTTGCCTTCTAAAATTATTTCTGAATCCCGAATTATTCTATAACTCGCATCTTTGCCATCTTCAATTGTAAGCTGAATGTTGTATGGCGTATCACCTAAAATTTCAAATACTTCAACAGGTTCAGACAATGTATGATTTTTATCTTGAATTTCAATTCGAATATTTTGAGCTATTCCCTCTTCTGTAGGTTTATACTCAATGACTACAGGTATTAGACGTAGTTTATCAGGCTGTTTCGCTGGCCCTTTACTTATTACAACCGATATCATAGAACCTTCCTCTACCATAGTACCCGCTTTTGTCAATTGCGAAATTACACTCCCAGCTGGGATGGTTTCATGATGTTCTTCACGAGATATACGCCAATTGAGGCCTACTCTTTTCACATAGTCATCCATATCCGCTTTCGTATAATTTACAACGTTTTCAACCCTTACCATTCTAACTCCTTGGCTAACTTTAAACGTGATTGTTTCTTCTTTCGCTACTACCTCAGAATTTGGAGGGATGCTTTGCTCAATGATACTTCCTTCTGGCTCATTAGAAGGGACATCCTCTTTTACCACGTCTTTATACTTTCCTTTTATTAAAGCTTCAACTTGACTATAATTTTGTCCTACATAATTATCTACAGTCGTCATCTCTACACCTAAACTAACGATTAAATCTACCTCTGAGCCTTTTTCACGTAATGAATTTTTTGATGGGTCCGTTTCAATAACCTTCCCCTTTTCAATTTCCTCATGATTTCGCTCCTGATGCTCTTCACCAACAACAAATCCATCTGCTTCTAATTTTTTTGTCGCTTCCTCTATTGTTAAATTTGCTACATCTGGTATAGCCACTTTTTTCGGGCTAAATAAATCTTTTGCAAAAATAAAGAATAAGAAAATGACAATCACAGCAATGAATAGTCCAGCAACATATTTGGGCCAATTTTTCTTCTTTGCCTTAACAGGAACTGGCTTTTCTACAGGCTTTTTAGGTTGTGGTTGAGAAGGAGCTTTAGCTTCCATAATTGGTTCAATAACTCTTGTTTTAGTTAAATCTTCGTCTTTTTTATGCATCTGCTCTTTAATGATGGGAATAGCCTTCGTTACATCATTATCTACAGGTATGACAAATTTGGGATCGTTGATTCTAGATGGTGATAGTACAGTTTCCAAATCTTCATACATTTCTTCCACTGTCGTATAACGATGGGATGAATCTTTGGCAGTAGCCTTTAATACTACATTCTCCAAGCTTTGGGGAATCGTTGCATCAAAAGCACGGACAGAAGGCGTTTCGGCTTGTAAATGCTTAAGTGCTATTGAAACAGCTGATTCACCAGAAAATGGAAGTTCACCTGTTAATAATTCATATAATACAATACCGAGTGCGTAAATATCTGATTTGTTTGTAGCTGTACCGCCGCGAGCTTGCTCCGGTGATAAATAATGCACTGTGCCAAGCACAGAATTTGTTTGAGTAAATGATGTAGCACTTAACGTCATGGCAATACCAAAATCCGTAATTTTCACATTACCTTCCGCATCCATTAAAATATTTTGCGGTTTAATATCACGGTGGATAATATGGTTTTCATGGGCATTAGCAATGGCAGACGTTAATTGCTTCATAATATGCACACTTCTTGCAGGAGAAATTGGTGCAAATTCTTGTATGTACTGCTTTAATGTTTTTCCTTGAACATATTCCATCACAATATAGTGTAGATCTCCATCGTCACCTACATCATAAACACTAACAATATTCGGATGTGTAAGACTTGTAGCAGACAGTGCCTCACGTTGAAAACGTCGATGTAATTCATCCTCATTGGAAAAATCATAGCGTAATATTTTAATGGCTACATCACGATTTAAGATCATATCGTGTGCTAAATAAACATTGGACATACCTCCGCCACCAATGAGTTCTATAATTTTATAGCGGTCACTAATTCTTTTACCTACAAGCATTCTTACACCTCCTCATCCCTTTTTGTTAATAGCACGAGGGAGATATTGTCTTCTCCCCCGCTGGCATTTGCTAATTCTACAAGTTTACGTCCCTTTTCCTTAATGGAGTCTGGATACGTAATGATCGATGCCATTTCATAAACAGTTAGTTTATTGCTTAATCCATCTGAACAAATGAGTAAATACGATTCTGATGCTAAATCTACTTCATAAAAGTCTGGTTCGATTGTGTCCTCTGTCCCAACCGCTTTTAAGATGAAATTTTTCTTTGGATGTGTCAAAGCCTCTTCTTCGCTTATCTCACCATTTTCGACCAAGACGTTCACATATGAATGATCTCTTGTTATTTGTTGTGCACCATCTTCAAAGAAATAATACACACGACTGTCCCCCACATGTGCAATGAAGCAATGTTGTTCTTCGATTAACACTGCAATAAATGTCGTGCCCATTCCTTTACAGTCTTCATGTGATAAAGAATAGTCATATATTGTTTTATTCAATTGCTTAACTGTTTGTAATAACCATTCTTTTTTTGATGTTGTGGATACAAAATGATGTGTGTCTGCCTGTAAAAAAAAGGATTCCATTTGTTGAATTGCCATATCACTTGCTACATCACCAGCATTATGACCACCCATGCCATCCGCTACAAGTGCTAGTGCAAGCCCATCTGGACGTTTAAAGAATGCAGCACGGTCCTCATTAATGGATCGTTTTAAACCAATATCACTTTCGACTGTGTATTCCAATACTGGTCACCTCGTTTCTTCAGATCTCTCTTGTGCACGTAATTGACCACACGCAGCAGCGATATCTGAACCTTGCTCTCGGCGGATCGTTACGTTAATACCATTTTTCTTTAATGTTTTTTCAAAAGCAAAAATTTGACTACGAGATGTACGAACATAATCACGTTCTGGTACATAGTTTACAGGAATTAAGTTGACATGACATTTAATTCCTTTAATTAAAGCAGATAGTTCCTCTGCTATTTCTACTGAATCATTTTCACCCGACATCAGTCCATACTCGAAACTCACTCGTCGACCTGTTTTTTTTGTATAGTATCGCACTGCTTCCATTAATTCTTCCAATTTATAAGCACGGGCAATTGGCATTAGCTTTTGACGTGCTTCTTGGTTTGGCGCATGCAGAGAAACAGCAAAGTTAATTTGTAATTGTTCATCTGCGAACTGGTAAATTTTAGGTACAATACCCGATGTTGAAACCGTGATATGACGTGCTCCGATATTTAAACCTTTTTCATGATTGATCACTTTTAAGAAGTTCATCATTGCATCATAGTTATCGAAAGGTTCACCAATACCCATAATGACAATATGAGATACTCGCTCGCCCAATTCATCTAATGTTTGTTGGACTTTGACAACTTGCTCCACAATTTCCCCTGCTAATAAATGTCGCTTCAAACCACCTAGAGTGGATGCACAAAACGTACAGCCAATTCGGCAACCTACTTGTGTTGTTACACAGACAGAATTTCCATATTCATGGCGCATTAACACAGTTTCTATTGAATAGCCATCTTGTAATTGGAATAAAAATTTAATGGTACCATCTTTAGATTCTTGTTTAATAATGGTTGATAGTGTGGATAATGCAAAATTTGCAGTTAGTTTTTCGCGTAATCCCTTTGAAAGGTTTGACATTTCTTCAAATGTCTTTACACGTTTATTATACAGCCAGTCAAAAATTTGAGCAGCACGGAAAGGCTTTTCGCCATTTTCCTTTAGCCATTCTTCTAATTGATGAGGTTGTAATGAATAAATGGATTCTTTTAAATTTGGCTTTTCTTTTTTTACACGTCGAACGGGCTTTTCTTCCGCTTCTTCGACTAAATCGTTAATACGTTCATTAAATTTCTCTTGATCCACCATTAGTTGGATTCTCCTTTTTTACGAAAGGCGGCGACAAAGAAACCGTCACTGCCAAAGTCTTGTGGAAAGACTTGAAGCATGCCATTAGCTTGCTTTTCCGCTAATTTTGTTGGTAAAGATTCTAGTTGTATAGCTTCCATTTCTGGATGTGCTGTTAAAAAGGCTTTCACAGTGCCTTCGTTTTCTTGTATGTCTACTGTACACGTACTATATACAAGCTTACCATCTGTTTTCAAAACTTTCGTTGCAGCATCCAGTAAAGCTAATTGGATTTTTTGAAGACTTTCTAAATCTTCTTCTCGCTTTGTATACTTAATATCTGGCTTACGTCGCATAACTCCTAGTCCACTACATGGTGCATCGACTAAGATAGCATCAAAAGACGCTGCTTGTAAAAATTCTGGTGCTTTCCGTCCATCTATTGGGGCTGTTTCAACAATATCAAGCCCTAGACGTTCAGTATTATGGTCGATTAAATCTAATTTATGTGGATGAAGGTCTGTTGCTAAAATAGACCCTTCATTTTTCATTATTTCGGCAATATGTGTTGTTTTTCCACCAGGTGCCGCGCACATATCCAAGACACGCATACCTGGAGCTGGTTTTAGCACATTAGCAGGTATCATTGAACTTTCATCCTGAATAGTAATTATACCTTCTTTGAAGGCTTTTGTACGAGCTGGTTGACCGTTTGTAATGTATAAGCACTCTGGTATAACATCGCTTTGATTAGCCGTTAATCCTTCTGCCTCTAACTCGGCAATTGCTTGCTGAACAGTTGCTTTTGTTGTATTAACACGCACAGTCTGCACAGGCGGTCTATTATTTTCATGCAACATTTCAGTCGCTACTTCAAGACCGTAGTTATCAACAAATCTTTGAACTAACCACATTGGATGACTTGTTTCTATAGAAAGACGCTCAATTGGATCTGCTATGTCATCTGTTGAAGAGACTCCACCGCGTAACACGGATCTTAATATGCCATTGACCATAGAAGCGATCCCACGATGCCCTCGACGCTTGGCAATTTCTACTGCTTCGTTTACTGCAGCGTGTGGAGGAATACGTGTTAAATAATGGATTTGATACAACGAGATTCTTAATAACCAGCGAACCCAATGATCAATTGAACCACGAATAAATGGCTCTAAGTAATAATCAAGTGTCATTTTATGCTGTAAAGTTCCATACGTTATTTCAGTCAATAAAGCACGATCTTTTGCTTCAATTTTATGTCGTTTAATTGTTTCATTTAGCAATAAGTTGCTATAAGCCTGATTTTTATCAACTGCTAATAGAATTGACAATGCGGCATCTCGTACATTGCCATCCCAAATCACTACACTTTTTTTACTCATTTAAATTGGTCCCCAATCTGTAATTTAGAACCTGTCCCACGTAAATATTCCTCTGCGGTCATACGCTTTTTTCCAGCTGGTTGCACATCATATAATGCTAAAGTTGTCCCGTTGCCAGCTGCTACCTCAAAATGATCTTTAGCAATGGCCACCACTGTACCTGGATTAGCTTCATGCTTACTTTTGCCAATCGTTGCCCACCAAATTTTAAAATTACCATCCTCAAAAGTGGTATAAGCAACAGGCCACGGATGAAGACCACGCACTTGATTGTATAAAGTAATAGCATCGTTGGTCCAATCAATCCGTTCTTGTTCTCTTGAAATATTACGCGCAAAGGTAACTTGTGCTTCATCTTGAACTATACGGTTATTTGTACCATTTATAATTGAAGGAAGTGTTTCCTTAAGTAATTCACAGCCAACCATACTTAGCTTATCAAAAAGTCCACCAGTATGATCATCCTCTTCAATAGGGATTGCTTTTTGAGAGATAATATCTCCCGCATCAAGCTTTTCTGCCATATACATGATTGTTACTCCTGTTTCTTTTTCACCATCCATGACGGCTTGGTGAATTGGAGCCCCTCCACGATATTTTGGTAATAGTGAGGCATGGACATTAATGCAGCCTAGAGCTGGTGCATCTAATAATTCTTTTGGTAGTATCTGTCCAAATGCTGCTGTTATTACTAGATCAGGCTGTAAAGCAAGAATCTGCTGTAACTCCTCGGAGCCACGCAATTTTTCAGGTTGAATAATTGGCAAGCCAAGTTCCAAAGCCGTTGCCTTTACTGGCGGCGGTGTTAATACTCGCTTACGCCCAACTGGACGATCTGGTTGTGTTACAACTGCTTTAATAGCATATCCTTCATCATGTAGCATACGCAAAATAGGTGCGGAGAAGTCAGGTGTCCCCATAAAAACGATAGATGTCATTTTATTCCTCCTCTTCAGCGTACATTTCTTCTAATTCTTCTGCTGTGACAATACGCTTGATTTTTGAATCGAAAAGCACACCATCTAAATGATCAATTTCATGTAAAATCGCACGGGCATCAAAGCCACCTGCCTCTAATTCATAAACACGTCCTTCACGATCACACGCTTCAATTTTGACATAACTAGGACGTTCCACTTCTCCATATAACCCTGGAAAGCTCAAGCATCCTTCAATATCTACTTCTGCTCCGTCCGTTTCAACGACAGTTGGATTAATCATTTCTAAAATATCACGTTCTTCACCTAGTTCAACAATTGCTACCCGTAACCCTACGTCTATTTGTGGTGCCGCAATTCCAACGCCATCATATTCCACCATAGTGTCATATAAATCATCCAGTAATGTAATAATTTCATCATTAATTTCTGTCACTTCAGCACACGGTGTTGATAGTACTTTTGCAGGGTTTTCAATTACTTTTTTTATAGCCATTATTATTTCCTCATTTCTGCTTTAAAGCTAGTGCACTAGCTAATTGATACTTTTATTAAAAATCGTGCTATTCTTACACGCTAACTATATAGTAGACGGATCTAAATCTACCGTCATTAATATTCCTTGTTTAATCCACTCTGCTCTATACATAGCAAGTAAACGTTGTAACACGGGAATTAGATTTGGTTCAATTTTATATTTTATCAAACATTGATAACGATATCTATTTTGGAGACGAGCAATACTCGCAGTTGTTGGTCCTATTATTGCTACTTGATTCGATAAGTTTCCTCGTAACCAATCAGCCACTCGACCAGCATATTCAGCAGCCATCATGACATCTTCATGGGATAATTGAATAAGAGCTACAAAATAATAAGGTGGATAGTTGGATCTGCGACGTAAAAACATCTCACGTTCATAAAAAGGTTCATACTCTTGGGTTTTAGCTAATTCAATTGCGTAATGCTCAGGTGTATACGTTTGAATGATGACTTCCCCTAGCTTGTCATGTCTCCCAGCACGGCCACTTACCTGTGTTAATAGCTGAAATGTTCGCTCTGCTGCGCGGTAATCAGGTAAATGTAAGGATGTATCAGCACTAAGTACACCGACTAGTGTAATATTTGGAAAATCCAGACCCTTCGCGATCATTTGAGTACCCAGCAAAATATCTGCTTGCCCTGCCCCAAATGTCTCCAATATTTCTTCATGTGCCCCTTTATGCTTCGTAGTATCTACATCCATACGTAATACTCTTGCCTCAGGAAACAACTTGTACAGTTCCTCTTCCACCTTTTGTGTACCTGTACCAAAATAACGAATATGATCACTTTGACATTGCGGACATATTTGAGGAACATGTTCCTCGTAATTACAATAATGACATTTCAATTTTTCAGTTGTTCGATGATAGGTTAATGAAATATCACAATTTGGACATTGGACAACTGTTCCACAATCTCGACAGAGTACAAATGATGAATAGCCACGACGATTTAAAAACAGCACCATTTGCTCTTTTTTCTCAAGTCTTAAACGGATTGCTTCAATCAGTGATTGGGAAAACATCGAACGATTACCCTGTCTCAGCTCTTCACGCATATCTGCAATAAAAACAGTCGGCAAAGCCTGATGTAAAGCACGATGTTTTAAGGAGAGTAGCTTATATACTCCCTTTTTAGCTCTTGCAAATGATTCTAATGCTGGTGTTGCACTCCCTAAAATAATAGGACAGTTATAAAATTCGCTACGCCAGATGGCTACATCTCTTGCATGATAACGCGGTGAATCTTCTTGCTTATAAGTTGATTCATGTTCCTCATCCAATATAATAAGCCCTATATTCGTAAAGGGAGCAAAAATAGCTGAACGAGCTCCAACTACGACCTTCACTTTGCCTTGTTGGATTTTACGCCATTCATCATATTTCTCCCCTACAGATAATCCACTATGCATCACAGCAACCAGCTCACCAAAGCGACTGCGGAATCGTTCGGTCATTTGTGGAGTTAAAGAGATTTCAGGTACCAACATAATGGCTTCTTTTCCTTCTTCTAATACCTTTTGAATAGCCTGCAAATAAACCTCTGTTTTGCCACTCCCTGTTACACCATGTAATAAAAAGGTTTGCGCTATTTGCTGATCCATAGCTGTAGTAATAGCTTTGAGAGCAACCTGTTGCTCTCCCGTTAATTGTAAGGCTTGTGTACGTGAAACTTCCTTCGTAAATGGATCACGAAATACTTCCTCTTGAATAAATTGAGCAGCTCCCTTGTCAATTACTGCCTCTAATACTGATATAGAGACCCCTGCTTCATCACAAATTTGTTGAGGAGAAAAAACCTCTCCTAAGTGTTGGCACATCCATTGCAGTAATAGCCGTTGTTTAACTGCTCTGGATGACTGCTCTAAAGCATGTTCAATAAGTTGTTGGTCTGCTGTTATTTGAACCATTCGAATTTCTTTCACATTTCCCTGTTGCTTGACAACATTTTCGATTGTAACAATGTTTTCTGCAACCAAATGTTTTAATAGGGGTAGTAAACCTGCTCGTTCAAATTCTTTAAAATTTGCCCGTTGACGCTTGCCGAATATAGCCTGTACCTCTAGTGGCAATTGTTGACCTTGTTGTAGCTTAATCATTTTTTCATACTTGGCTCGAAGTGCAGATGGTAACATCACTTGTAAGGCATCTATTTCATAGCAAATCGTATCGTTCTTCAACCACTTCGCCATTCGCAACATCTCTTCTGTCAGGACTGGCTCCATATCTAAAATTTGATTGATTGCCTTTAGTTTATTTAACGGTACATCTGTTTCTTTCTTCAATCCAACAACAAAACCCAGGACATTTCGTGGACCAAATGGCACTTTAACACGACTTCCTAATTCGATAACACTAACCCATTCTACAGGTACTTGATAATCAAATGGACGGTCTACATGGTAAGTAGAGACATCTACAATGATCTCTGCTATCAAAAAGCTCATTGTTCCTCACCCTTTATAATATAAGACCATAATGTCTGAGCAAAAAGTTGTGGGTTCATTGTAGCTAAAAACTGTCCGTTAAGCTGCGCTTTTTCACTAAAATCAATCCAACTTTCAGAAAGTATGTTAAGCATTGGTGTTCCTTGCACTTTTTGTCCGAAAGTGATCGCTTTTATGCCTTCTACCGAAATGATCGGCGTTTCCTTTATAGTCGGCACATTTGCCGCATGGATTAATATTGCTTGAGGGTATTGGATTTTATAAGCTTCTAGTTGCTGTATAGCATCAAACAAATTAGAATTTTCTATTTCAATTACATGTGCGCCTAGCATTCTTGCTTCATGTGCTAAAGCTCGTCCTATGGCTCCATTTGCCTGTGGGCTAATTACATGCTGTTCATCCAATGGTACATGCAGGGCACCTGCTGTCACTATGACTGTTTTATCTGTCAGTTGTTTAGTTTTTCCCGAAAAAAAATCTTGAACAAGTGCAGTGATTTTTTCTGGCTCCTCTAGACGTCCCTTCCCGACATAGCCGCATGCTAAAAACCCTTCGGAAGGCTCAATAAATTTGTAGCCATCAGCTAATAGCCTATCCAAATTACGTTTTACCGCTGGATGGTCGTACATGTGTACATTCATGGCTGGTGCAATCCATACGGGTGCTGTCGTAGCAAGCAGGGTTGTTGTGATCATATCATCTGCTATACCATTGGCCATTTTTCCTATTATATTTGCTGTAGCAGGCGCTACTAAAATTAAATCAGCCCAGTCTGCTAAGTCTATATGAGCAATCACACTTGAATCTTTTTCATCAAACGTGTCAAAATAAACATCATTTTTGGACATCACTTGAAAACTTAATGGATTTACAAACTTTCTAGCAGAAGCTGTCATGATGACTTTTACATTGGCTCCTGCTTGTGATAGCTTGCTTACGAGTGCCACAGCCTTGTATACGGCAATCCCGCCTGAAACACAAAGTAAAATATTTTTATTCATGTTAGGTGTCGTCCTTTCAAACGATAAGCTCCCAAAGAAGGATTCCCTGGGAGCTTTCGGCATTCTGTATAATCAAAATCAACTGCTAACTAGACTAACATGCTTGTAAACATAGTAAAGCACTTTACATGATGTTAGATTTCGTCCTCATACACAGTTGACTCATCCTGTGATACTTTCGTAAGTACACCTGCCGCTACTTCTTCAAGTGCTTTCCCTACATATTTATGGGAAACATACTTGTGTAAGCGTTCTGTGTCTTGCTCTTCTTGCATTTGGCGAGCACGTTTAGAAGCAAGGCTCACTAATGAATATTTTGAATCGATTTCTTTTTTTAAAGCGTCTACTGATGGGTATAGCATTGTTTTATTCTCCTCTCAACATTGACAAATATCTTTTTTCAACACGTTCTCTACGACAATGCTCGGCTTTAATAATCGCATTTATACGATCACAGGCATTCGTCACTTCATCATTTTCCACAACATAATCATACAAGCTCATCATTTCAAGCTCTTCACTTGCAGTAGCGATTCGTTTGGCAATGATATCCTCTGTTTCTGTCCCACGTCCAACTAAACGATCTTTTAATTCCGTTAAACTTGGAGGGGCTAAGAAAATAAATAAGGCATCTGGTGCTTTTTTACGGATTTGTGCTGCACCCTGCACTTCGATTTCTAAAAATACATCACGACCTGCATCAAGTGTTTCATTTACATAAGCTAATGGTGTTCCATAATAGTTACCGACAAATTCAGCGTGCTCTAATAAGCCACCTTGTTCAATTAACACTTCAAATTCATGACGTGTCTTGAAAAAATAGTCTACACCATCTACTTCACCTTCGCGAGGATTTCGTGTTGTCATCGAGATGGAATACTCATAATTCGTATTCGGCTGAGAAAATAATTCTTTTCGCACTGTCCCTTTACCTACACCAGAGGGGCCAGACAGAACAATTAATAATCCACGTTCTTTTATCATTTATTCTCTATATCTCCCTTAATTTATAACAGATACGTGCAAGTTATTCGATGTTTTGCACTTGCTCACGCATCTTTTCTAAAATTGTTTTTGCCTGAACAACAGCAACCGCTGCTTCTGTAGATTGATTTTTTGAACCAATCGTATTAATCTCGCGATGTATTTCCTGCATTAAAAAGTCCAATTTACGCCCAACCGAAACCTTTTCAAGTAATGTTTCCTCCAGTTGATTGAAGTGACTATCTAATCTGTCTAACTCTTCGGAGATGTCTACTCGTTCCGCAAAAATTGCTACTTCCGCCAGTAAACGATCTTCTAGCAATGTGCCATTTGCAACTTCATTAATTCGCTCTATTAATCGTGTACGATATTTTTCAACAGCAAGTGAAGAACACAAACGAATCTGATTGACCTGCTCCATTAACTGTTCCTTATATTGTACAACAACCTCTTGTAATTCTTGCCCTTCACGCTCACGCATTTGAACGAGCTGTTCAATTGCTTGTGAAATCGCTTGTTCAACAGCACTGAGCAAATCCTCTGGTGTAAGCTGGGGTTTTTGCTGTACAAGTGCCTGCTCTAACGATAAAAGCTCTTGCATCGTCCATTTTTCTTCAAGTGGTACTTTACTTGCTAATTGCTCTTTTGCCTTACGATACGCTTCAATTAATGACCAATTAATCTCAATAGATTGCTCTACGTTCTCTAAGTCCTTCACATATACCATCACATCAATTTTGCCGCGTGACAAAGCTTGAGTAATTAGTTTCTTTGCAAAAATTTCAGCTTCAAGCCATTCTTTCGGAAATTTTGCATTAATTTCTAAAAAACGATGGTTGACCGAGCGCATTTCCACGGTTAATTGAAAGTCTCTAGTTGTTGTGACACCTCTGCCAAAACCAGTCATACTACGCACCAAGGTTCGTCACACCTTTCTTTGCATACTGGGATTATTATAACATAAGCTTTGTCGATTATGACGACTCTCCAAAAAAATTTGGATAAAGTAAAAGCTAATTCTACCACAATTGAAGCTATATTTTAATATTCACCTAAAAAATGCTATGATAAACATACCAAAAGAGTATTTGCGGAAGCTTAAAAATAGTAAATGCAGATACATTAAGAAAAAAAATACGAAAGTACCAAGATGCTTGATATCGTTGGAAAGAGGAATTCATATGGCATTTGATGGCTTATTTACTTATTCAATAACTGCCGACCTACAACAGCTAGTCACTGGTCGGATTACCAAAATACATCAACCTAATGCACAAGAAGTTATTTTACATGTGCGAGCGAACGGAAAGAATCATAAATTACTGTTTTCCATCCACTCTTCTTATGCACGTGTACACCTTACTGAACATGTGATTGAAAATCCAGCAGAGCCGCCAATGTTTTGTATGCTTTTGCGTAAGCATATAGAGGGTGGTTTTATTGCTTCTATAAAACAGCGTGATTTTGATCGCATTATAATAGTAGAAATTGAAAGTAAAAATGAAATTGGAGATCCAATTGTAAGAGAAATACATGCTGAAATTATGGGTAGACATAGTAATCTACTGTTGATTGATCAAGAGCAGGGAAAAATTATTGACAGCCTAAAACATCTACCGCCTTCAGTCAATAGCTTCCGTACTGTACTACCAGGGCAACCGTATATTGCGCCACCCCCACAAAACAAATGGAATCCTTTAACAGTGACAGATGAAGAACTAACAGCATTTTTTGCTGAAGGAAAAACCTCTAAAGAGCTAGTGCAACAATTAGCTGGTTTTTCACCTCTTCACGCGGAAGAATTATTGTATCGAATGAAGACGACTTCAAATATGCTAGCATGTTTCAAGGATTTTATGACCGCCTTTGCGAACGGTGGAATAAAGCCTATGTACGTACTCTTTAATCAGAAAGTATACTTTTCCCCTATCGAATTAACGCACTTGCATGATGGGGATATAACAATCTATCCTAATGTCCATGCGCTTCTTGATCGTGTATTCTTTGCACGTGCAGAGCGAGATCGTGTAAAACAACAAGCAGGCGATTTAGAGCGCTGGCTACAAAATGAGATTGATAAACTAGCTTTAAAAACAAAAAAATTAACAAAGGATTATGAACGTGCCTCCAAGCTCGATCAATTCCAACTATATGGTGAGCTATTAATGGCTAACATCTATGCCTTTGAAAAAGGAGTTAAGGAAGTTACTGTTACAAATTACTATAGTGAAACTGGCGAAGAAATAACGATTCCAGTAAGCGAACGTAAAACACCGATTGAAAATGCCCAAAGCTATTATACAAAATATACAAAGGCAAAAAATGCTTTAGTCATGGTTCAAGAGCAGCTAGAAAAAACAACTGATGAAATTTCTTACTTCGAAATGCTAGCTCAGCAAGTTCAGCAGGCTTCCCCTGGAGATATTGAGGAAATTCGTGAAGAGCTAGCAGAGCAAGGTTACTTAAAACTACGTCATGCGAAGAAAAAGAAAAAACAAGCAAAACCTGAACCAGAACGCTATGTTTCTTCTACAGGTGTAACAATCTCTGTTGGGAAAAACAATAAACAAAATGACATGCTGACATTTAAACTAGCAAAACGAACTGATATTTGGTTACACACAAAAGATATTCCTGGATCTCATGTTGTCATTCATTCAAGTGAACCAGATGAAACGACATTGCGAGAAGCTGCCACATTAGCCGCCTATTTTTCTAAGGCCAGAGAATCCTCTTCTGTCCCTGTAGACTATACCGAAATACGACAGGTCAAAAAACCAAATGGTGCTAAACCTGGTTTCGTCATCTATTTTGAACAAAAGACACTGTATATTGACCCTGATGAGGCAGTCATTTTACAGTTAAAGAAACAGTCATAAAGGAAGAAACCGATACAAATTGTATCGGTTTCTTCTTTTTTATAACGCGTACACGTAATCAGTACTATAAAACGATGAAAACAACCTTCTTTTGATTGATTTTTACAGACAATCTTCCTTATTATAATAACAATATAAAAGCACATGAATAATCTGCACTGTTTCCTTCAACGAATATTGACTTCTACTACTGAGAAACGCTAAATTAAAGTATAAAAAATTTTATAGAGCATTTAAGGAAAGGGCGTATCTATATGTCTGTAGGTAAAAAATTAAGCTTTGGTTTCTTTGCAATTATTCTCACATTAATCATTTCTTTGTTCATTATGTTCCTGTTATTTTCAAACATTGAAAAAAAGATTGAAAATGCATTAGAAGGACATGTTGCCCTTGTAGAATTAGCAGATGATATTCAATACGAAATGGCTATGCAAGGTCTTTTCATTCGTGCCATCATCATCGAAGACAAACCTGCTAACAAAGAGAGTTTCTCAAAATATGCAAGTATGCTCGACACACATGTAGAAGAAATCATTGAAAAATCGAATTCAGCCGAAATGGAAACATATGCACAGGAATTAAAAGTTTATAATGATACTTTTAACAAGGCAGCAACCGAAGCAATAGCTCTATTTGAAGCTGGTAATCTAGAAGGTGCTTTGCAGAAGGTAAATGGTGAAGTACAACAAGCTAATAAAGGTATACAAGATGTATCCGATAAAATTGGAACCTATCAAAAGGAACAACTAGATATTGTGACAAAAGAATCTAAACAGGCTGTGTTTAATTCCCAACTTATTTCCATTATCGCAATCATTATTGGTATCGCTCTAGGTATTTTCCTTATTTTCTATATACAACGAACAATCTCACGCCCTTTAAAATCTGTCGTTCTGGCAGCAAACCATGTAGCTAATGGTGAATTAATTCATCCAGATATTACCCATCAATCAAAAGATGAAATTGGTCAGCTTTCAGCATCTTTTAATGCCATGAAGGGTAATCTGAAAAATTTATTAACGCATATACAGGACAATGCGGAGCATTTAACAGCTTCAGTAGAGGAACTTTCTGCCTCAACTGAAGAAATTACTGCCACTGCTGATGAAATTACAATACGGATTAATGATACAGCTGATGCTGCAGTGACAGCTACAGTTGCAGCTAACGAAAGCGCACACGCAATGGATGAAACGGCTGTAGGTGTTCAACGAATAGCTGAGGCAACTCAACAACTACATCAAAACGCTATAACAACTTCTGAATTAGCAACAAATGGAAACGAGACGGTAGAAGAAGCTCAGCAACAAATGAACGTCATCCATGAATCAACACAAACGATTAATAATCTTGTTCAAAAATTGAGTAAGCAGTCAGATGAAATTAGTCAGATCACAGCAGTTATTACAGCCATTACCGATCAAACAAATTTATTGGCACTCAATGCAGCCATTGAAGCGGCTAGAGCTGGAGAGCATGGCAAAGGATTTGCGGTAGTAGCAGATGAGGTTCGTAAGTTAGCTGAGGAATCAAAACAATCCGCCAACCAAATCGTTGCCTTAACCCTAGATATTCAACAGGATACACATAATGTAGAAAAAGCTGTCTTTGATGGACTTCATTCTGTCACAGAGGGCGTTAAAATCATTGGACATGCAGGACAAGCCTTTGAAGGAATTGTGAAAGCAATTAATACGATGACAGATCAGATAGAAGATATATCAGCTACCTCTGAAGAAATTTCAGCTAGCGCTGAACAGGTTGCAGCATCCGTTGCAGAAATCGCCCATGGTGCTTCAACGAGCGCGGATAATACAAAAATTGTAGCTTCAGCAACAAGAGAACAATCTATAACAGTACAACAAGTAAACCAAGTTGCCGCAGATCTAAGTGAAAAGTCCTTAGATTTACAGAATCAAATCAATCAATTTAAACTTTAAATAGAAAACAGTGCATTTTATAGTTGGGATGCACTGTTTTTTTATATTTTTTTCATAGTACACCACTTAAAATGCGGAAGAATATCCTCTTGAATAGCTATTGTTAACGTTTTCATTCGATGAATAAACTGATTTTTAGTAATTATTTGCATTATCAATCCTCTTCAGTAAGACAAATGACATCCTCAAAAAAACAATACGATTTAAACGGTTCTCTGAGAAAGAATATAAGGCTAAATGAAGCATTTCTTTTCTTTTTTGACTGATGAATAAAACAGTAACCAACTGCATATATGCATGTATATACAACTAGCTCTAAAATTATTTCAAAAAAACTTAATCTCGTAAACTAGCTTGTCACTAAATCCAATTTTTTCTTAGTATGGGTACCTTTTTTCATACAAATGCTCATTTTTTTCTTTTCCTTCCCCACAAATGGATAATCCTAGAAAAATACAAAACAAGTTTCTTATATATCATTAATAGATAAAAATATTCATGTTTTGCGATAATAAATTACAAGAAATTGCCTGTAAAAGAATCTAATTCACTGAGTTTTACATAGATTTTCTACAAATCTATACAAATTCCTCAAGGTATTACATCCATGACTTTTGATTCATTTTTCAAATATCGATAATATTATCAAAAAAATAGGAATTTTCCGTATAGTAAATCATTTTTTTATTTTTACTTTATTTTTGATATTCAGAATAAGTAAATATCAAATTTTTAATATATATACACTTCGCCTCTTTAGCGTGATAAATCGGAAAAATTTATTATTCTCCTAAATGTCAGATAATACTATATAAATTCGAATCTTTTTTATTTTGTACACAATGATTTTTTTGGTATATTAAATAGGAGCTTCACAAAAGGCTTAAAAATTGTATAAGGGGGATTCACATGAATAAAAACAAAAAGTTTTTATTACTAACAGTCCTTGCAGTATTTTCTTTAGTACTTGCTGCATGTGGCTTCGGTGGAGATTCGTCTGACAAATCAAAAGACGATGAAAAAGATTCAGGTTCTTCTGAAACAACTTCAGGCGGCGAATTAAATGTAGCTGTAGCTTCTGAGCCACCATCACTTCATCCTGCATTAGCAACAGATACAACTTCTGGTGTTATTCTTACAAATACTTTTGAAGGATTAACAACACTTGATGCAGACGCTCGTCCAGTTGCTGCTGCTGCTGAAAGCTGGGAAGTTAGTGAAGATTTAAAAACATACACGTTCAAATTACGTGATGCTAAATGGTCAAACGGAGATCCAGTAGTAGCTGGTGACTTCGAATACGCTTGGAAATGGGCATTAAACCCAGACAATCTTTCTGAATATGCTTCAATCCTTTACCCAATTAAAGGTGCTACAGCATATAACAACGGTGAAGGTTCTGCTGATGATGTAGGCGTTAAAGCTCAAGATGAAAAAACATTAGTAGTAACTTTAGAAAATCCAACACCTTACTTCTTAGAATTAACAGCATTCAAAACATATGCACCATTAAACCAAAAAGTAGTTGAAGGTAATGATGAGTGGTACACAGATGCTGGTGAAAACTTTGTTACAAACGGTCCTTTCACATTAGCTGAATGGAGACACAATGATACAATCGTATTAAAGAAAAACCCAGAATACTGGGATGCTGATAAAGTTTCTTTAGAGACTGTTAATATCGGTATGGTTGAATCTGAAACAACTGTAGCTACAAGCTTCAAAGCTGGAGAACTTGATTATGTAGGGGCACCTTTCCAATCTGTGGCACTTGACTCAATCGATGGATTCAAAGCAGATGGGAAATTACGTATTGAAGACCAAGCTTCTGTTTATTGGTACAAGCTAAATACAAAAGATAAAATCACTGGAAACGCTAACATCCGTAAAGCGTTAGCATTAGCAGTTGACCGTCAAACTTTAATTGATAATGTTACTAAAGGTGAGCAAAAACCTGCATTAGGTATGGTTCCTATCGCAGTTCATGGCTTTGAAGAAGACCGTGGTTACTACAAAGATAATGATATCGAAGGTGCTAAAGCAGCACTTGAAGCTGGTATGAAAGAACTTGGAATTACAAACCCAGCAGATATTAAAATTAACCTTTCTTACAACACAAGTGAAGCACACGCTGCTATCGCACAATTCGTTCAAGAGGGCTGGACTAAAAACCTTGGTATCACTGTAAGTCTTGATAACTCTGAATGGCAAGTATATTTAGAAAAACTTAACCAATTAGATTACCAAGTTGGCCGTATGGGCTGGGTTGGTGACTACAACGATGCTTATACTTTCTTAGAAATGTATGACACTGCTGCAAACGGTAACAATGATACAGGTTGGGAAAATGCAGAATACAAAAAATTATTAGATCAATCTAATACAGAAGCAGATCCAGCCAAGCGTCTTGAGCTTTTAAAACAAGCTGAAGCAATTGCTGTTTCTGAGTTCCCAGTTGTTCCAATCTACTACTACACGAACCTTTCTGTAGTACAAGATTATGTGAAAGATATGAAGGCAGACATCCTTGGTAACATCTCTCTTAAAGAGGTTAAAGTAGAGAAATAATCAACAACCTTTCGCTTATTTAGCTCTACAGCGAAGAGCTGCCTCGTAGCCACTTCGGCACGAGTCAGCTCTTTTTAAAATACGAAGGCATATATTTGTCTGAAAATTGACAAATAGAAGGAGGAGTTTTATGTGATTAAATATATTTTGAAAAGGCTGATGTATATACTTCTCGCGCTTTTCGTCATCGTAACGGTTACGTTTTTCTTAATGCGTCTCGCTCCTGGTAGTCCTTTTGCGAGTGAACGTAATTTCCCACCTCAAATTGAGGAGAAGTTAAACGAAACGTATGGATTAAATAACCCTTGGTATATACAATATAAAGATTATTTAATCGATACGGCCACATTCAATTTCGGTGAGTCAATGAAATATAAAGCGCGTTCTACAAATGATATGATTTCTGAAAGTTTCCCTGTTTCATTAACATTAGGGATTGAAGCTATGCTATTAGCAGTTGGATTCGGTGTATTAATTGGCGTAGTTTCCGCGCTATATCATAATAGGTTCCCGGATTATTTGGCAACGTCCTTTGCGGTGCTCGGTATATCAGTACCTTCATTTATCTTAGCAGGTTTAATGCAGTATTTCCTAGCCTTCAAGCTAGGCTGGTTCCCGATTAGTGGCTGGAAGGGCTTCGTCTATAGTATATTGCCAGCTCTTGCAATCGCTTTCTCTCACATGGGCTTTATTGCAAAATTAACACGTTCTAGTATGCTTGAACAAAACAATAGTGATTATGTAAAAATGGCTCGTGCGAAAGGTATTGGAAAATGGACAATCGTATTCCGTCATACATTACGAAATGCCCTTCTACCAGTCGTAACATACCTTGGTCCATTAACAGCTGGTGTTGTAACAGGTAGTTTCATTGTTGAACAAATCTTCGCTATTCCTGGACTTGGTAAACACTTCGTTCAAAGTATTACAAACCGTGACTATACAGTCATTATGGGTACGACGGTGTTCTATTCCATCATCCTTTTATTTGCGGTATTAATCGTTGATATTCTATATAGCGTGATTGACCCGCGTATTAAACTGAAAGGAGCGAAAAAATAATGACACAGCAACAAATTGAAAAAGATAAATTTAAAATTGTTGGTGGCAATCATGAAGCAACGGATAAGTTAGCTGACAAATCAGTCTCCTTTTGGAAAGAAGTATTTCTCCGTTTCTCTCATAATAAATTAGCCATCATTGGGGTAATCATTTTAATCATTGTTATTTTAATGGCTACATTCGTACCAATGTTTTCTCAGTATAAATCAAGTGATCAACTGGGTGTTTTCAATGCACCACCATCTGCACAATTTTGGTTCGGGACGGATGACCTTGGTCGTGATATTTTCGTTCGTATTTGGGAAGGTGCTCGTATTTCCCTATTTATCGGAATTGCTGCAGCGATTATTGACTTAATTATCGGTGTTATTTGGGGAAGTATTTCAGGCTTAGCAGGTGGTCGCGTTGATAACATCATGATGCGTATTGCTGACGTTTTAACAGCAGTACCTTACCTTTTAGTAGTAATCGTACTTTTAGTTGTTATGCAACCTGGTTTAATTCCTATGATTATTGCCCTGTCCATCACTGGATGGATTAACATGGCTCGTATCGTTCGTGGTGAAGTATTATCTATTAAAAATCAAGAGTATGTTCTTGCTGCTCGTACATTAGGTGCTAGTACAGGCCATTTAATTATCAAACACTTGGTACCGAATGCCCTTGGTGCAATCTTAGTAACGATGACGCTAACAATTCCATCTGCTATTTTCACCGAATCATTCCTAAGCTACCTTGGTCTTGGGGTGCCTGCTCCAACAGCTTCTTGGGGGACAATGGCCTCTGATGGTAATAAAGCCATTGCGAATGCCCCATGGCGCTTGATTTTCCCTGCGGTATTTATTTCACTAACAATCTTTGCGTTTAACGCAGTTGGTGACGGCTTACGTGACGCTCTAGATCCAAAACTACGTAAATAAGGAGGTGGCCAAAATGAGTAAAACAGTTCTAGAAGTAAAAGATTTAAGAATTAACTTTAAAACTTATGCAGGGCTTGTCCATGCTGTGCGTGGTGTTAACTTTGATTTAAAGGAGGGTGAAACACTCGCTATAGTAGGTGAATCAGGCTCTGGTAAAAGTGTTACGAGTAATGCATTAATGAAACTAATTCCACAGCCACCTGGTATTTATGAGTCAGGACAAATTTTATTTAATGGTCGTGATTTAGTTCCATTAACTGATAAAGAAATGTCTAAAGTACGCGGAAATGAAATTGCAATGATTTTCCAAGATCCTATGACAAGTTTGAACCCAACAATGAAGGTCGGACGTCAAATAACTGAAGTAATTTTGCAACACAAAAAAGTTTCTAAAAATGAAGCGAAAAAACGTGCGATTGAGCTTTTAACACAGGTAGGTATCCCCTTCCCTGAAAAACGCTATAACCAATACCCACATGAATTTTCAGGTGGTATGCGTCAACGTGTTGTTATTGCCATTGCCCTTGCAGCTGATCCTAAGCTATTAATTGCAGATGAGCCAACAACAGCTCTAGACGTAACCATTCAAGCGCAAATTTTAGAATTAATGAAAGAAATTCAGAAAAACTCGAAAACATCTATCATTTTCATTACACACGATTTAGGTGTAGTGGCGAATATCGCTGACCGTGTAGCAGTAATGTACGCTGGACAAATCGTTGAATATGGTACTGTAAATGATATTTTCTATAATCCAAAGCATCCTTACACATGGGGTCTACTTGGTTCAATGCCAGATTTAGATAATGATACTGATGAGCTATTACGTACCATTCCAGGCTCACCACCAGATCTTACAAATCCACCTAAGGGTGATGCATTTGCAGCTCGTAACGAGTATGCTATGGCGATTGATTATGAACAAGAGCCACCAATGTTCCAAGTAAGCGAAACACATTTTGCAAAGACTTGGTTGTTGCATCCTGATGCACCAAAGATTCCTCTTCCAGATGCGGTTGCTAAACGTATTGAAGGGTATTTAGCAAAGGAGGCACAAGAAAATGACTAAAACTGGTGCGAAAAAAATTCTTGAAATCAAAAATTTACAGCAGCATTTTGGTTCGCCAAGTAATCCTATTAAAGCTGTAGATGGTATCAGCTTTGATGTTTACGAAGGTGAAACACTTGGTCTTGTGGGTGAATCAGGTTGTGGTAAGTCAACAACTGGTCGTTCAATTATTCGTTTATATGATATTACAGGTGGCGAGATTGTTTTCGATGGTGAAAATGTCCATGGAAAAAAATCTAAAAATGAGTTAAAGAAATTTAACCGTCAAATGCAAATGATTTTCCAAGATCCTTATGCTTCTTTAAACCCTCGTATGACAGCTGGTGAGATCATTGGAGAAGCCTTTGATATTCATGGCCTTTACAAGGATAAAAAAGAACGTCGTGCAAAAATCCAAGAGTTACTTGAAGCTGTTGGTTTAAACAAAGAGCACGCGAATCGTTACGCGCACGAATTCTCTGGTGGTCAACGTCAACGTATAGGAATTGCACGTGCATTAAGCCTAGACCCGAAATTCATCATTGCCGATGAGCCAATTTCTGCTCTGGACGTATCGATCCAAGCACAAGTTGTAAACTTACTAAAAGAATTACAAAAAGAACGTGGCTTAACATATCTTTTCATTGCCCATGACTTATCTATGGTAAAATACATCAGTGACCGTATTGCTGTAATGTACCGTGGTAAAATCATGGAAATCGGTAAAGCAGATGATATTTACAATCACCCTGTTCATCCGTATACAAAATCTTTATTATCAGCTATCCCACTTCCTGATCCAATGTCAGAGAAGCGCCGTCAACGTATTCAGTACAAGCATACAGAGGTTGACGAAAGTGCAACCTACCATGAAGTAGGTGACCAGCATTATGTTTATGGTACTGCTGATCTAGTAAAAACTTGGGTTGGTAATCGCTAAAAGCTATAACTCCTATCGACAGTACAAAAACTGTGATGGGAGTTTTTTTATTTACTTCTTTGTTACCCAATATCCCCGTCAATGAAACCTAAATAAACTTACAACCTTTTAGTAGACTCTAATTCCCTTCACTCTTTTATTTTACACAAAATAAATAGTTAATAAATACCATTTTTGTAAAATTAGTTTAAATAATTTCCCGAATATATTATGATAGAGTTAACACGAATAAAGGGGTGTAGTCCAATGAAAAAAAGTATGAAACTTCTTCTTGCTACATGTTGTTTTACAATCGTATTAATTAGTGTTGGTTCTACCACAGCATCTGCCTATCCTGGTCCATGCCACAGTCCAAAGCCTTGTGTGATTAGACCATAATAGTTGCTCTCAAAACATTATTTCCAGGTCTCTATGGTCTCTGTAAGGACAATCAATATTACTATGTATTAAACTATTATCCTTTATAAAATTCGGCACCTTTAAATGTGATTACTTTTACATTTAAAGGTGCCCTATTTTCTTGTCACTTATTTAATATCCATTTTTTGATTACCTTCTGGATTTTGGATTTAATGCATCCTTTAAGCCTTCCCCGATAAAATTAATGGACAAAATTACTAGCGTAATAGCTGTTGCAGGAGGCACCCACATCCAAAGCTTCTCCTTTAATACCTCTGAGTTTCTAGCTTCGGACAGCATATTCCCCCAACTTGGCGTATCTGCTGGTACGCCTAACCCTAAAAAGCTTAAACCAGATTCAGCGACGATTGTTACAGCCATCAGCAATGTTGCTTGTACAATAATCGTCGAAGCAACATTAGGTAGTAAATGCTTCATAATAATCTTTGATGATTTACATCCTATTGATTGAGCTGCTAATATATACTCATTTTCCTTTTCAGCAAGCACCCTACTTCGTACAATCCTTGCAACTGATCCCCACATTAATAGTGAGATAACAAAAATCAAAGTCCATAGACCAGATACTTTTCCAATTAGAATTTGATTTAAAACAATTACAAAAATCATAAATGGAAACATTAAGATAAAATCTGTAAATCTCATGAGTATTTGATCTATTTTTCCACCAAAGTACCCTGAAATAGCGCCGACTGTAGTTCCAATTAAAACAATAAAGAACATACAGCTTAATCCTACTGTTAAGGAGGATCGACCAGCATAGAGCATTCTTGTAAACACATCTCGTCCATTTGTATCTGTTCCTAACCAATTTTCACTAGATGGTGGTTTACTTATTTGGGTAAAATCAACCCGGACAATATCTTTAGTTGTAATATATGGTGCTAGAAACGATAAGATAATAACGATCAGTAGAAATATAAGGCTAATCAAGGCTAGTTTATTTTTAAAGAACTTTCGTCTCGCAATTACCCATGGCGAGGGGCTTTTCTTTGGCGATTTTGGCGTTAAAACTTCTTGATCCGTTACCAATGTCATATTTCCCCCTCCTTAATCCAATCTAATACGTGGATCTACTACACCATATAATAAATCCGCTATTAAATTTCCAAAAAGTGTTAAAAACGAAAGTAACATTGTGATCGACATCATGACTGCATAATCCCTTCTTCCAACTGATTCAAGGAAGAGAGCACCTATTCCAGGATACGTAAAGATCGTTTCTGTTATTACTGCACCGCTAATTAATGTTGCGATATCAAACCCAAGGAACGTAATAAGAGGAATAATAGAATTTCGTAAAATATGTTTGTTATAAATTTTCGATTCTTTTGTTCCCTTTGCTCTCGCAGTTCTTACAAAATCTTTTCTACTATTTTCAATAATGTCATTCCGCAAAAATTGTGTATAGGATGCTGTTCCCATCAATCCTAATATAAGCGCAGGTAGTAAAACATGGTGGAATCTACTTATATAGTAGTCCAAATTTCCAGGCTCTAGCCCTACACCAACAGATCCGTTAAATGGGAACCAACCTAACTTGAACGAGAAAAAGTAAATGGCTACAATTCCCGCAACAAATGACGGAATGGCTAAAGCTAGATAATTATACGTTGCAATCAAATTATCCCCAAGTGTATAGGGCTTTCTACCAGCATACATGCCCATGATAAATGCAAATATGTAGGTAAAAATTAACGATGTTAAAGCTAAAAATATGGTATTAGGTATACGCTGCGCAATAATTTCTACCGCTGGTTTCTTATAAACAGTTGATTTACCAAAATCCCCTTGCATAAAATTAACAATCCATCTACCGTATTGCTGGATAATAGGATCGTTATAGCCTAATTTTTCTCTCATTTCCTCGATATATTGTGGATTCGTATTAGAAGGATCAATTTCACCAGCAAATGCATCTCCTGGCATCATTTTCGCTAAAAAGAATACCACCAACGAAATAAGGAGTAACAATGGGATCATGCCAAGTAGTCGTCGAAGTGTATATTGAAGCATGTAACGTCTCCTTATCTATAAATTTACTAACTAAGTCCTCTTTTCAAGGACTTAGTTAGCAAGAATTAAAGTACAAATTAGCTTATTCTTTAATATGCCATTTATAAACATCCGTTTGGAAGCCAACAGCGTTGACATGAACACCTTGTAAACGGTTATTAATACCATATAAATCTAAGTTTTCCCATAAAGGAAGTGCAGGTAATTCTTCGTTGAAGTATTTTTGCCATTCAACATATGTTGCCATACGTTTGTCTTTGTCAAATGCTTCTTCACTTAAGCCTTTATCCAATAATTCTTGGTTTTTAGGATCTACCCAACGACCATAGTTCCACTCAGCGTCATTACCCCATAATCCTGATGGATCTGGATCAGCACCTGTACTCCACGCACCGAAGAATGCCTCTAAAGCTGCATCATCATTATCTTTCATATCATTATATAAGTTAAACTCAATTAAACTACCTGTCGCTAATTCTGTTTTCACACCAATATCATTCCAAGATTGAACAATTGCTTGTGCACGTCCTTCAAATGCTGCTGAACCTGCATAGTGACCAAATGAAATTTTAAATGGTTGTCCCTTTGGATCTTCTACGAAACCATCACCATCTTTATCTACATAACCTGCAGATGCTAATAGCTCTTTTGCTTTTTCTGGGTTGAATTCATATTGGTTTAGTTCTGACTCTGGTGCAGCAGTCCAGAAAGTAGTTGGAATCACAGTGTTGGCAACTGTTGCTTTTCCTTCTAAGAAAGCATCGATCATTGCTGGACGGTTAATTGCATATAATAATGCTTGACGTAATTCTTTTGCATTAAATTTATCAAAATCTGCCACATTTTTTAATGTAGCTTTATCACGATGACCAAAACGAAGTCCGATGTATGAATAGCCCACACCATTAGTTTCTTCAATACGTACATTGCCTAATGCTTCTAATTCTTTTACGGATTGTGGTCTAATATCCATAATGTCAATTTCTCCATTTTGGAATGCACCAGTTGCTAATGATGGGTCAATTACTTTTACAATAACACCATCAAGCTGTGGTTTGCCCTTCCAGTAATCATCAAAACGCTCTAATTCAGAATATTCTCCATCTACAACTTTTTTCACCTTAAATGGCCCTAAGCCAACAGGATTTTCACGAACTTGCTTTGACTCCTCTAAATCCTTAACAGCAATACCTTCATAATGTTTCTTCGGCATTGGATTTGACCATAGATTTTCTAAATTATTAATTTTCACTTGTTCAAAAGTGATTTTTACAGTGTATGGATCTACTACTTCAATACCTTCGATTTTGTCAGCCTTACCTTCTTTTTTAGCTTTGGCACCTTTAATTCCCTCAACATAATTGTAGCGAGGTCCAGCATAATCAGGATGCGCAAGAGTTTCTAAAGCAAAAACCCAGTCATCAGCTGTTAATTCCTCACCATTATGCCATTTTACACCCTTCTGGAATGTAAACGTATACGTTAATTTATCCTCACTAATTTCCCATGAAGCTAAGTTTGGAACATATTCTAAGTCATCATTTACATCATAAATACCTTCCATTGTGAAATTTTGAATATAGCTGTCTACAATACTACCTGAATAAGCAGGATCATATACGCCTTCAGGTGCAACATCTGTACCATATGTTACGATGCCACCCTCTGTAGAAGGTTCATCTGTTGTTGTCGTTGTATCCCCGCTTGTATCCTTTTCATTTTCCTTCTCTGTTTTTGATGAGTCATTATTACATGCAGCTAAAAATAATGCCATAACTAGCAATAGCATAAATGACCATAATGCTGATTTTTTCATTTTTTTCCCCCCGTAATTTTATTTTTGTCAATAACTATTTTCCGTTTTTAGTTTTTAATATAAATGACAAGCAACACTATGCCCCGACTTCACCTCCTTTAAAGCTGGCTTAGATAATGAACATTCTGCCATTGCCTTTGGACATCTTGGATGGAATGGACAGCCTGACGGTGGATTAGCAGGACTCGGTATATCTCCCTCTAAAACAATACGACTATTTTTCTTTCTCGGATCTGGCACAGGTATTGCAGAGATCAATGCTTGTGTATAAGGATGTAATGGCTCATCGTAAATATGTTCCTTATCAGCTATTTCTACAATATTTCCTAGATACATCACGCCAATTCGATCGCTCATATGCTTGACCACACTTAAATCATGTGCGATAAACAGGAATGTTAAATCAAACTCATCCTGAAGTTCTTTTAATAGATTAAGAACTTGTGATTGTACTGATACATCTAAGGCTGAAACAGGCTCGTCTGCAATAATAAGCTTTGGTCTAAGTGCAAGTGCCCGAGCAATACCAATACGCTGGCGCTGACCACCTGAGAACTCATGAGCATATTTATAATAGGCATCTTCAGGTAAGCCGACTTTTCTTAATAGCTCCATTACCTCGCCTTTTAATGATTTCAATGATTTGTTACTGAAATTCATAATTGGCTCTGCAACAATGCTTCCTACCATTTGCATAGGATTTAAAGATGCGTATGGATCCTGAAATACCATTTGAATATCTTTTCGTATATCTCTTAAAGATTTCCCTCTCAAGTTTGTAATATCTTTACCATCAAAGATAATTTTTCCATCCGTCGAGTCTAATAATCTTAAAATTGTCCGTCCAGTTGTCGATTTTCCGCAACCCGATTCTCCAACTAACCCTAATGTCTCGCCATTTTTAATAGAAAAAGAAATGTTATCCACTGCTTTTACATGACCAACAGTATGCCTTAAGAAGCCACCTTTGATTGGGTAATATGTTTTCAAATCAATTATTTCTAATAAGTTATCCTTTTTTTGTTTTACGCTTGTTTCATTCATGCTGTCAGCTCACACCCTTTCTAGTATCGCAACTTTCATAAAGTAAACAAGATACCTCATGTCCATCATCTATAAAGGAAAGTTGCGGCGTAACCTTGCTACAATCAGGCATAGCTGAAGGACATCTATCCACAAAACGGCAACCTATTTGGGGCATATTTTTCAATGAAGGTACAATCCCTTGAATGGTCGTTAACTTTTCAACTTCCTCATCGATTCTTGGTATAGAAGCCATTAATAGCTTTGTATAAGGATGCTGCGGATTGTGGAACAAATTATCTACATTTGTTTTTTCTACAATTTTCCCCGCGTACATGATAATTACTTCATCACACATTTCGGCTACGACGCCTAAATCATGTGTAATAAGTACGATGGACATATCATTTTTTGCTTGAATTGTCTTTAATAGCTCTAAGATTTGAGCTTGCACCGTTACATCAAGTGCCGTAGTAGGCTCATCTGCAATTAATAGTTTAGGTTGACATGCAATGGCAATGGCAATCATAACCCTTTGTCTCATTCCACCAGATAATTGGTGAGGATACTCATCTACAATTTGATCCGCTCTGGGTATGCCGACTTGTTTTAATAAGTCAATTGCTTTACTTTTAGCCTCAGCCTTTGAGATTTTAGAGTGATTTAAGATAATCTCTTGTATTTGTGAACCAATTGTAAAAACGGGATTTAATGATGTCATGGGTTCTTGGAAAATCATACTGATATCTTTTCCTCTAATCTTATTCATGTCATCGCTAGAATAATTTTCGATGTTTTTTCCTTCAAACTTAATTTCTCCGCCTGTGATTTTGCCAATCCCTTTTGGAAGAAGCTGCATAACTGAAAGTGACATGACACTTTTTCCACATCCAGATTCTCCAACTACCCCAATAATTTGACCTGATTTGACTGAAAAAGAAACATCATCAACAGCATGATAGATATCCCCATCTATATCGAAACCAGTTTTAAGGTTTTTCACTTCTAACATTAAGCTCATTTAATATCACACCTTTAATTTTTTTACTAAAAATCACTACATCCTTTATGTAAGCAACAGAAACATATGTCTAAAATGTATTCTTTAAGTAAAAGATGTAAATAGAAATTAGCTTTTGGCTTCCCTCATAAGATTCAATATTCCGAAAAATTAGATCATAAGATGTTAAACCTATTTCAAAATTATATTACCTAAAAAAAACACCAAATTTTAAAGAGTACATCTTCATTACATAAAATTGACCCTATTTTCCAAATGTAATAGTAACTGGATCGGTATATAATATTCTGACAATTAGGCGTAATGCTATTTTATCTGGAAATAATACATTTAATCAAGTGAATTTTTACAATTCTTATAATATTACATACAAAATAATCCATACAACTATACCATTTCAGATTGGATGTTTTAGATTTTACCATACTGAATATTAGTTCATTTTCAACTTTATTTGCCTAAAGTATCATTTTTTTATTTTATTAAAATAATAATAACCTACTCATTTGATCCACACATACTATGTCAAAATTTACTTTTATTTGGAAAACATGATTATAAAAGGATTTTTATTGTTTATTTAATTCATAGAATGATACTAAATTTTCCTAATTATTATTAACGAATAATTTTATTTACTAAAGCACTAAACAAATGAAGTGTTTTATATTACATTAAAAAAATAAATTATTTTTACAATTTCTTTAATCTATAGGCCATACTTCTCTTAAAAGTTAATAAAGTTTATTTTCCTTTGACTACGTCGAAAAAACACAAAAAACAACTATCAACAAAAGTATCGATAGTTGTTTCTATGCATTTGCTCTCTTTTATATTCCAGTAACTCTATGTTTTACTACTACTTTTACAATTCTCCAGCTTTTAATTTTCCATGCCACTCTTTTAAGAATGGAATATCTTCTTCTTTGATAGCGCCTGATTCATTTGCTGCTTCAATCAGATAATCAAAATTAGTTAATGATACGTATTGAATGCCAGCCTCATCAAATGCTTGTTCAGCGCGTGGAAGATTATATGTGTAAACACAAACAACTCCAAGCACCTCACAGCCTGCTGCACGCAATGCTTCTACTGCTGTAATGGAAGAACCACCTGTAGAGACGATATCCTCCACAACCACTACTTTTTGTCCTGCTGCGTATTTTCCTTCAATTTGATTACCACGGCCATGCTCCTTCGCTTTAGAGCGTACATAAACCATTGGTAATTCTAAAATATCACTTACCCACGCCGCATGTGGGATACCTGCTGTAGCTGTTCCTGCTACAATTTCTGTCGCTCCGAAGTTTTCTTTGATGACAGAGGCTAAACCATTTGCTAATTGTTTACGAATAACTGGATCGGAAATTGTTAAGCGTGTATCACAGTATATAGGTGATTTAATACCAGATGCCCATGTAAATAGCTCTGTAGGATTTAATTCTACAGCTCCAACTTTTAACATAGCGTGTGCAATTTCATTTTGTAATGTCATAATTTATGCCTCCCATAATTCACTTACGATTTTATATGCTGCTACTGGATCCTGTGCACCTGTTACAGCACGGCCCACAACGATGAGTGATGAACCATCACGCTTTGCCCCATCAGGTGTTGCTATACGTTTTTGATCGTGTGCAGCACCACCAGCTAAACGAATTCCAGGTGTGACACGTAGAAACTCATCTCCACACACCTCAGCAATCGCCTTAGCCTCATGGACAGAGCAAACAACACCTTGTAAACCTGCTTCCTTTGTCAGCCCTGCGTAGTGTAGGACAGACTCTTTCAATGAAAGAGCAATTTTTTGTTCTGCTTGCATTTGTTCTTCTGTTGTGGATGTTAATTGTGTAACGGCTATTAGTGCAGGACGTTGTTTGCCTGTTGGTGTTCCTGCTTCAAGTCCTTCTAGAGCTGCTTCCATCATAGGACGTCCGCCTGCAGCATGGACATTGACTAAATCTACCCCTAATTTTGCTAGACCCTTCATCGCAGAGCCTACTGTATTCGGGATATCATGTAATTTTAAATCAAGGAAAATATCATGACCTAACTCCTTTACTTTGCGTACGATATCAGGTCCCTCTTGCATATATAATTCCATTCCAATTTTCACGAAAAGAGGCTCATCGAACTTTTTAAGGAAATCGAATACTTCTTTTTCTCCTGGAAAATCTAGAGCTAGTATAGGCTTCGTATTCATCAACGATGGCTCCTTCCAATAATCTCTGTTATATGTTCTACACCTAATGCATCCAGCTTTGCTGGTAATTCTTCAATAATGTTCGGGCAAACGAAATGGTCAACAAAGTTAGCTGTTCCTACTGCTACAGCTGAAGCACCTGCGGACATAAAATCAATGACATCCTGTGCTTCCGTTACACCGCCCATACCAATTATCGGAATATTGACAGCCTTGTACACCTCATAAACCATTCGTATTGCTACAGGTTTTACAGCAGGACCAGATAGTCCACCTGTGCCATTAGCTATGACTGGCTTACCTGTACGCTCATCTAAACGCATACCAACCAATGTATTAATCATGGTAATACCATCTGCTCCACCTGCTTCAACAGCTAGGGCAATATCAACGATGTTCGTCACGTTTGGTGATAGCTTCACATAGACTGGCACTTCTGACACAGCCTTGACAGCCTTGACAAGCTCGCGTGCTGTAGCAGGATCTGTTCCAAATTGAATACCACCACATTTCACGTTTGGACAAGAAATATTTAACTCCAATGCTTTGACATTCGGTGCTGCTGAAATACGGCGTGCTACTTCCACATAGTCTGCTGTCTCTGTTCCAGCAACATTGGCGATGATGGGCACATTATAATCCTCTAAAAATTTTAATTCCTCATTCATCACTTTTTCAATGCCCGGATTTTGTAGACCAATGGCATTTAACATCCCCGCTGCTGTTTCGGCAACACGTGGCGTAGGGTTACCTGCACGCGTTTCGACCGTTGTTGCCTTAATCATGATAGCCCCTAGTTTAGATAAATCATAAAGCTGTGCATATTCACGACCAAAGCCAAAGCAACCTGAGGCTGGCATAATAGGATTTTTTAAATCTAAGCCTGGTATTTGAATTGTTAAACGACTCATAGTGCCACCGTTCCTTTCGGGAAAACTGGACCATCAGAACAAACTTTAACATAGTCTTTTTCAACCTGATCGGTTGTTTTGCATACACATGCAAAGCAAGCTCCAATACCACAGCCCATACGCTCTTCAAATGATAAATAGCCTTCTTTTTCAGGATAAAAGCCTTCTAATGCTCTTAACATTGGTAATGGACCACAGGAATAAAAAACATCAAACACTGGTGCATGCGACTCTAAAACCGTTGTTACAAAGCCTTTTGTGCCTTTCGAGCCATCCACCGTCACATAATGCGTTTCACCAAGTGCACTAAATTCATCCTCATAAAAGCAGACGTCTTTTGTTTGGAAGCCTAAGACGTGGATTGTTTTCACACCACGAGCATTCAATTGCTTGGCTAGCTCATGTAATGGAGGGACACCAATGCCACCACCAACTAGTAGTGCAGTACCTCCCTCCTGCACCGCTTCTACTGGGAAACCATTCCCAATTGGTCCAAGTACGTTGACCAGCTGACCTTCTCGATTTGTTGCCAGAACTTTCGTACCACGCCCCTCAGCACGATAGATCATTGTAAACTCATTGTTGTCTTTATCAATATTTGCAATACTAATTGGTCGACGTAAAAGCGGCTCCAGTGAATCCGACACCTTTACATGGACAAACTGGCCAGGAGTCATCTCCTGAACCAGTTCACCATGAAGTGTCAGTTCGAAAATGTTTGTCGCAATTTGCTTTTGAGAGACGACCGTCATTTTCTCTTGACGTATCATATTAGTGTACTACCTCCGCTTTTGGCATTTGTTCTGCTGTAAATGTCATAGATTCGATAACACGTACCATTGCTTCTGCTGTATCTAAAGATGTTAGGCAAGGTACACCATTTTCTACAGACTCACGACGAATTCGGAAGCCGTCACGAGCTGGTTGCTTGCCTTTTGTTAAAGTGTTGACAACAAGCTGAGCTTCCCCATTTTGGATAAGGTCAATCAATGTTTGTCCTTTCGCCCCAATCTTGCCTACTACATCAGTTCGTACGCCTGCTGCTTCAAATGCTTTTGCTGTACCTTCTGTTGCTACAATGCGATAGCCTACTGTTGAGAAGCGTTTTGCTAATGCAATCGCTTCTTCCTTATCTTTATCAGACACAGTGAATAATACTGTACCTTCTGTTCGTATTTCCATACCTGCTGCAACTAAGCCTTTATAAAGAGCTTTTTCTAATGTTGCATCTTTCCCCATTACTTCACCAGTAGATTTCATTTCAGGTCCTAATGTAATGTCTACACGTCGTAATTTAGCGAATGAGAACACTGGTACTTTTACAAATACACCTCTTTGCTCAGCTGCTAGGCCTGTTGGATAGCCTTGCTCTACAATGGATTTGCCAAGGATTGCTTTTGTTGCAATATTAGCCATTGGGATATTTGTAATCTTACTTAGGAACGGTACTGTACGTGATGAACGTGGGTTCACCTCGATAACAAATACTTCGTTTTGTGAAATGACATATTGGATGTTCATTAAGCCGATGATGCCTAGCCCCTTCGCAAGACGAGTTGTATAGTCAACTAATGTATCTTTTTGTGCCTGTGTTAATTTTTGCGGTGGGTAAACAGAGATTGAGTCACCAGAGTGAACTCCTGCACGCTCGATATGCTCCATAATTCCTGGTATTAACACATTCTCACCGTCACAGATAGCATCTACTTCAATTTCCTGTCCTGTTAAGTAACGGTCTACTAATACTGGATGATCTGGAGATGCCTCTACCGCGTTTTCCATATAGTGCTGTAATTCTTCTTGGTTATAAACAATTTCCATTGCACGTCCACCAAGTACATAAGAAGGGCGAACAAGCACTGGGAAGCCTAGACGCTCACCAATGGCAAGAGCCTCCTCTGTAGAAACTGCTGTTTCTCCTTGAGGTTGTGGAATATCTAATTCACGTAGCGCCTGCTCAAATTTATCGCGGTTTTCTGCACGGTCAATATCCTCAAGAGACGTACCTAAGATTTTCACGCCATTAGCAGCTAATTTATCAGCAAGGTTAATAGCCGTTTGACCACCGAATTGAACAACAACACCAATTGGTTGTTCTAAGTCGATAATATGCATAACATCCTCAATTGTTAATGGTTCAAAGTATAATTTATCGGAAATTGAGAAATCTGTTGACACTGTTTCTGGATTTGAGTTAATGATAATCGCTTCATAACCCGCTTCTTGAATCGCCCAAACTGAGTGTACTGTGGCGTAGTCAAATTCTACACCTTGGCCAATGCGGATTGGACCTGAACCTAGTACCACCACAGAAGGTTTTTCAGACTTAATCGATTCATTTTCGTCTTCATATGTGCCATAGAAATATGGTGTTTCTGATTCAAATTCTGCTGCACATGTATCCACCATTTTATAAACTGGCATAATCCCATGCTCTTTACGATAAGCATACAGTTCTTCTGGTGTTGTTTCCCAAAGCTCAGCAATTTTCTTATCTGCAAAGCCTAAACGTTTAGCTGTTCGTAGTACGTCTTTGTCATTCTTATTGTCAGCAAGCGTTTGTTCCATATCCACAATATTTTTAAATTTATTTAAGAAGAATAGATCGATTGCTGACCATTCATGAATTTGTTCAATTGTTACACCTCGACGTAAAGCTTCACCGATGAAGAATAGACGTTCATCCCCAGCCTTGCGAATACGTTTTTCAATCCAAGAATCTGAATTTTCTTCAGCATGTTTTAACTCTAAGTGTACTTGACCTGTCTCAAGAGAACGAACCGCTTTTAGCATAGCTTCCTCAAAAGTACGACCTAACGCCATTACTTCACCAGTAGCTTTCATTTGCGTACCAAGATTACGTTTAGCAGATTCGAATTTATCGAATGGCCAACGAGGAATTTTTGCTACGATATAGTCCAGTGCAGGCTCAAAACAAGCATATGTTGAACCTGTTACAGGATTTTTAATTTCATCTAACGTTAAGCCTACTGCAATTTTAGCGGCTAGCTTAGCAATTGGATAACCTGTTGCTTTTGATGCTAACGCAGATGAACGAGAGACACGTGGATTTACTTCAATCACATAGTAATTAAAGCTATATGGATCAAGTGCAAGCTGTACGTTACAGCCACCTTCAATTTTTAAAGCGCGAATAATATCGAGTGAAATATTACGTAGCATTTGGTTTTCGCGATCAGATAGTGTTTGCGTTGGTGCAACAACGATTGAGTCACCTGTATGAATCCCTACTGGGTCAACGTTTTCCATGTTACATACAACGATGGCATTGTCAGCTGCATCACGCATTACTTCGTATTCAATTTCTTTATAGCCTGCGATTGATTTCTCTAATAGACATTGCGTTACAGGGGAATATTTTAAACCCGATGTCACAATTTCTTCTAAGTCTTGATCGTTGTAGCAAATACCGCCACCTGTACCGCCAAGTGTAAAGGCAGGTCGAACAATGACAGGGTAGCCAATTTTTGCAACAAATCTTTTCGCTTCATCTAAGTTATGAATAATATCAGATTCAGGAACTGGAGCTCCTAACTCATACATTAAATTACGGAATAAATCACGGTCCTCCGCTTTATGGATGGCATCTAATTTAGTACCTAGAATTTCAATTCCAAGCTCATCTAGAATACCTGATTTGTCTAATTCGATCGCCATATTTAGGCCTGTTTGACCACCAAGTGTTGGTAAAATCGCGTCTGGGCGTTCTTTACGTAATATACGCGATACAAAATCAAGAGAAATTGGCTCAATATAGACTTTGTCTGCGATTTCTGTATCTGTCATGATTGTAGCAGGGTTTGAGTTAATTAAAATAACGCGGTAGCCCTCTTCTTTTAATGAAAGACATGCTTGTGTTCCTGCATAGTCAAATTCTGCTGCTTGTCCGATAACAATTGGGCCTGAGCCGATTACTAAAATAGTTTCAATATCTGTACGTTTAGGCATGTTGTTTCCCCTTCCCTGCTTCTACTTCCATCATTTCGATGAATTCATCAAATAAATGGTTTGAATCTTCTGGACCTGGTGATGCTTCTGGGTGATATTGCACTGTGAAAATTGGATATTTTTTATGACGTACACCTTCACATGTTCCATCATTTAACGCGATATGTGTTAATTCTAAATCGGTATCTTTTAATGATTCGATATCGATGGCATAGCCATGGTTCTGAGATGTTAAATCTGTACGACCTGTGCGTAAATCTTTTACTGGATGGTTACCACCACGGTGTCCAAATGGTAATTTAAAGGCTTTCGCACCACTTGCTAAAGAAAAGATTTGATGGCCTAAACAAATACCGAACATTGGCACTTTTCCAATTAAGTTACGTACTGTTTCAATGCCTTCTTGAACATCTTCAGGATTTCCTGGTCCATTCGACAACATGATGCCATCTGGATGCCAAGCTAAAATTTCCTCAGCTGACGTATTATACGGTACGACTAGCACATCACAATCACGTTTGTTTAACTCACGTAAAATTCCATGCTTCATTCCATAATCAATTAGAACAACTCGTTTACCACGTCCTGGAGATGGATAGGCTGCTTTTGGTGATACTTCACGAACATGGTGCGTAATGGCTGGCGTTGCTTGTAATTGTGCCACAATTTCATCCACATTTACTTCTTCATCAGCAGCTGTCAAAATCGCTTTTACGGAACCTTTACTACGAATAATACGTGTTAATTTTCGTGTATCAATCCCTTCAATTCCTGGGATATCCTTTGATGTCAAATAGTCATCTAAAGTTAAATCACAGCGGAAATTCGAAGGATTTTTAGCTAATTCACGTACAACAAATCCACGAATTGCTGGCGTAATCGATTCAAAGTCATCACGGTTAATGCCGTAGTTACCAACTAAAGGATAAGTTAAAGTGACAATTTGTCCATAGAATGAAGGATCTGAAATCGTTTCCTGATAACCCGTCATCCCTGTTGTGAATACAACCTCACCTTGTGAAGCGCGCTCGCTACCAAATGCTGTACCTGTAAATACTGTGCCATCTTCTAAAACTAGTAAACGTTTTTTCATTACTCTGCCTCCTGATATACGATATTGCCTTCAAAAATCGTTAGTACTGGCCAACCCTTTGCCACCCAGCCGTTGAATGGTGTATTACGACCTTTTGATACAAAGCCTTCTGCATCAATCGTTTGTTCTTTTTGAATATCAATTAAAATCATATCAGCTGAAGCACCTACTTCTAATGTGCCATATGGCAGATCAAAAATCTCAGCTGCTTTCACTGTCATCCAATCAATTAATTGTTTTAACGTCCACTTTCCTGTTTCTACAAACTGTGTATAAAGTAGTGGGAAAGCAGTTTCGAAACCTACAATACCAAATGGTGCGCCAACCATACCGCAGCATTTTTCTTCTACTGTGTGTGGCGCATGATCTGTTGCAATGCAGTCGATTGTACCATCAAGTAGTGCTGCATGTAGAGAATCTTTATCATCAGCTGCGCGTAATGGTGGGTTCATTTTCCAATTAGCATCATCAGATGGAATATCCATCTCTTCTAGCAATAAATGATGTGGACAAACTTCTGCTGTAACACGGATTCCCGCAGCCTTTGCATCTCTTACCGCACGCACTGATTCCTTCGTCGATACATGACAAACATGGTAACGAGCGCCTGCTGCTTCTGCAAGTAGTACATCTCGTGCAATTTGTACGGATTCACAGATGGAAGGTATTCCTGGGAGGCCTAGCTCTTTATTACGCTTTCCTTCATGCATCACGCCGTCATAGATTAATGAGTTGTCCTCACAATGCGCTACAACGACCATATCGTGCTGGGCCGCATCTTTCATTTGCTCATACATCGTTGAGGCTAGCTGGATACCAACACCATCATCTGAGAATGCCACTGCTCCATGTGCTTTTAATTCTTCAATATTTGTTCGAACCTCACCCGATATATCCTTTGTTAGGGAACCGTATGGGAGTACTCGAATAACCGCACTGTCCTGAATGAGCCCATTGATGAGTTGCATGTTTTCAACCGAATCAGGTACTGGCTTTGTATTAGGCATTGCGCAAATTGTCGTAAAGCCACCTTTTGCTGCTGATGCCGAACCTGTTGCAATGGTTTCCTTATGCTCAAATCCTGGCTCTCGTAAATGTGTATGAACATCGATAAAGCCTGGTGCTACGATTAAACCATGTCCTTCAATCAGTTCTGCACCTGCTACAGTCACATCTTGACCAATAGCCGTAATCTTTCCGTCTGCCATTGCAATATTGACTGTCTTTAATTCACCTTGTTCATCTAGCATTTGTACATTTTGAAGTACCTTTGTCATGTTATTCTCTCCCCTTTAAAATGGTTTCCATAATAGCCATCCGTGTGTAAACACCGTTCCGCACCTGTTCAAAAATTCGAGAGCGATCACACTCGACTAACTCAGAAGCAATTTCGACATCACGATTGACGGGTGCTGGATGCATAATAATGGCTGATTCTTTCATTTGCTTTTCTCGTTCAATTGTTAAACCAAACTCTTGATGGTAACCTTCCTTTGAGAAGCTTTTATTTACTTTATGACGTTCATGTTGCACACGTAGTAACATAATGACATCACTTATTTCGATCAGATTATCCCATGAATGGTGCGCTTCAAAACCGCCAGACCATTCTTCTGGGCAAAGGAAATGAACATTTGCCCCTAAATTTTGTAATGCTGTTGCATTTGATTTCGCTACTCGACTATGAGAGATATCTCCTGCAATTGTGACATTCAACCCTTCGAAATAGCCAAACTCCTTTTTGATGGTATAAAGATCCAATAAGGATTGTGAAGGGTGTTGCCCAGCACCATCTCCTGCATTAATAATCGCTACATTAATACCATCCAGCAGCTCATTGTAATACTCATCTTCTGACGCTCGAATGATGACAGCATCTAAACCAATCATTTCCAATGTTTTGACCGTATCGTACATCGTTTCCCCTTTCGTAACACTCGAAAACCCTGCATCAAAAGGGATAACATGACAGCCAATTTTGTATTCTGCCATTTCAAAGCTTGTTTTTGTACGAGTACTTGGTTCAAAGAATAGATTGGCCACTTTGTGTGTGCGAGATAACGATGATGTTTCACCATTTTCAAATGCTTGCGCAAGATCTAGGATTTGGTTAATCTCTTCTGTTGTTAAATGTTCCATCGATAATAAGTTCTTCATCATGTGACCTCCATTAGGTTGTGAATCGTGAACGCCTATGTATGACGTTCTCTGTATATAAAGTAAAAGCCCCGTTGATGTCATCAACGAGGCATGAGGAGGCGTGACAAACTACAGCAAGACATACATCCCACTTCAGCCTGTCCACAACTTCCCTTTTTTTGCCTCTCTGGACAATTCATTAAAAGGTACTACTATGAATCTTTATTTTGATTGTATTGTACGGGTATATCAGCTTCTTTTTTACCTGGTAGAATCGCATTTAATAGCACACCAATAATCGCTGCTAGTGCCATTCCTTCTACACTCAATGATTCTGAGATAACAAACTTGGCACCGCCAATACCAATGACTAAAATCACTGAAGCAATTACTAGGTTACGACTGTTACCAAAATCAATATGATTATCTACCAGCATACGTAAGCCACTTGCTGCGATAATTCCAAAGAGTAAGATGGAAACTCCACCAAGTACTGCGGTTGGAATCGTTGCAATTACTGCCATTGCTTTCCCGAAGAATGATAGTAAGATAGCAACCACTGCTGCACCTGCAATAACGTAGATACTGTATACTCGAGTAATGGCTAGTACACCAATATTTTCACCATACGTTGTTTTCGGAGGACCTCCGATTAAAGCACTCACAAATGTGCCAAGCCCGTCACCTAGTAGCGAACGGTGTAGTCCTGGCTCTTTAATATAATCACGATCTACTACTTTTCCTAATACCAGTTGATGTCCTATATGTTCCGAAATTGTTACAATTACGATTGGTACCATGATAAGTAGAATTTTTGTTGTTATTTCAAACTCATAATGCACACCTGGTATTAAGAAATCAGGCATTGCGAAGAATTTTGCTTTGGCAATCGGTGTATAGTCTACTATGTCGATCATCATGGAGTAAATGTACCCTACAATTAGGCCCATCAAAATTGGCATAGTGCTTAAAATTCCTTTAAAGAAAATCGTAAAGATGATAGCTGTAAAGACCGTCACTAAAGCAGCTGAGAAGTGTAAAAAGCTATACTCTCCATTGACGTTCATTGCCATATTCACAGCCGTACCTGAAAGTCCAAGCCCAATTACCATAATTACTGGGCCTACCACAATCGGTGGCAAAATTTTCATAATCCACTTATAACCACTTTTCCAAATGATTAAGGATACAATCCCGTACGTAATGCCGACTGCCATAGCACCGATCATGGCATTGCCTGGGTTTACACTTGAACCGTCTTCATTTAAACCACCTGCAGCAAGTAGGATTGGTGCAATAAAGGCGAAGGATGATCCTAAATAAGCTGGTACCTGAAATTTTGTAATTAATAGGAAGAATAATGTAGCAATTCCGCTTGTTAAAAGGGCAATCGCTGGACTAAGACCTACTAACTGCGGTACTAAAATCGTTGAACCAAACATCGCAAACATATGCTGGAAACTTAATGTCACTAGCTGGAGCGGGGTCGGTTTATCCTTAATATCTAAAACTGCATTTGACATACTGTTTCCTCACTTTATTGTTCGTCTTCTTTATAAATAATGACGCAATCTTCTCCGTCTACCTCTTGTAAATTGACAACAATGCGCTCAGAGCCAGAAGTTGGAACGTTTTTTCCCACATAGTCTGCTCTAATTGGTAGCTCTCGATGTCCTCTATCTACTAGAACAGCTAGTTGAATTTGTGCAGGTCTTCCTAAATCCATTACAGCATCTAGAGCTGCACGTACTGTTCGACCTGTATAAAGTACATCATCCACTAAGATGATTTTTTGATTTTTCACTTGATACTCGATATCAACTTGTTCTACATGTGCTTGTTCGTTTTCATGTTTCGTTGTTAAATCATCTCGGTAAAGTGTAATATCAAGTTCCCCTGTACGAATCGGTTTACCTTCAATTTTTTCAATTCGCTGCGCCAAACGTCTGGCTAGAAAGGCACCTCTTGTTTTAATGCCAACTAAAATACATTCATCGATTCCTTTATTACGTTCAATTATTTCATGGGCAATACGTGTTAATGCTCGTGTCATTGATGGGCCATCTAATAATTCATTTTGTGCCATATTCGTATCCTCCTCTCTCCAATCTATTATCGGCCATGTGTCCATAAAAAAACCTCTCGAGGCGAATAGCCTGAGAGGGTTGTATACGTGTCGAAAAAGCATGTTGGAAAAATTTGCAGCACAAATTTCCACAACACTATCACATGTCCCTTCTCAGCCTCTCTGGACTGCCATTAAAGGTGAATATTTAGTTATGTTGTTCATTCACTGTCGTTAGTATAGACTTTCTTTTCGTATACGTCAATGCCTATTTCGTAAATCATTTAATAATTGTTCATAATCAGCTGGAAGTGGTGTTTCAAACTCCAAATATTCTCCAGATGAAGGATGATCGAAACCTAAAGTCGCTGCATGTAAAACTTGTCCCCCAAAGTCGATTGTCTTTTTCGGACCATATTTTGGATCTCCAACAAGTGGGAAGCCAATATAATTCATATGCACACGAATTTGGTGTGTACGTCCTGTTTCTAAACGACATTCCACAAGCGTATAGTCACCAAAACGTTCAACAACTTGGAAGTGTGTGACAGCATGTTTACCATTATCGACAACTGCTTGTTTTTGGCGATCTTTTTGGTCACGACCAATTGGTGCATCAATTGTCCCCTTATCATGCGCAATATGCCCGTGGACAAGAGCAATATATTTACGAGTAACTGTTTTATTCACTAATTGATTGACTAATGATTCATGAGCCGTATCGTTTTTAGCAACCATCAATAAGCCCGATGTATCTTTGTCGATACGATGGACAATCCCTGGTCGTAGTACACCATTAATCCCTGATAAGTCTTTACAATGATACATTAAGCCATTTACCAGTGTACCTCCCATATGGCCCGGTGCTGGATGTACCACCATACCCTTTGGTTTATTCACAACAAGAACATCTGCATCCTCATAAACAATATCTAAATCTAAATTTTCTGCGACAACATCCAATTCTTCCACTTCTGGTACATCAATAGCGATGATGTCACCAGCTTTAACCTTATATTTTGCCTTTACCACATCACCGTTTACTTTAATGACTCCCTCACTAATCCAGTTCCCAATTTGCGTGCGTGACCACTCAGATTGTAAGCTGGAAAGTGCTTTATCAATGCGCTCTCCTTGCTGCTGTTCTTCGATTGTATATGTTACTTGCGTCATTGTTTCACCTGTTTCTTCTCTTTTTTATCTTCCATAATTAAGCCAATCATCAGCACGACAACCGCTATTGTTAATGCAGCATCTGCCACATTAAAAATAGGGAAATCATAATTAATAATCGGAATTAAAACATCTACAAAATCGACCACTTCTCCTCTAAATAGACGGTCAATAAAGTTTCCTACTGCACCACCAAGCAAAAGCATTAAGCCGACTTGAAAAACAGGCTTTCCCTTTGCTTCTTTATGATAAAAATAGACAATCGCACAGATAACAGCAACTGTGACAATACTAAACAACCACATTTGCCCCTCTAGCATCCCCCATGCTGCCCCTCTATTTCGATGAGACAAAATACCAAACCAAGGGTCCCATACAGCAATGCGTTCAGCATATTCCATATTTTTCACAATCAGCCATTTTGTCCATTGATCCAGTAAAACGACAAAAGCAGCTAATCCATAATATTTATACACAGACATTCCTCCGTTCACTCAACATCTTACCTATTCTACCATAACAGTTCCATTCACAATAACTAATATCCTATCTAATCTAAATCTCTTCAAGAAATATAAAAAGGCTACCCCTATTACGTTTAAGCAATAGAAATAGCCATAACTTATTGGTTAGACAGTTTCAGATTCTTTTGAATGTACTCGCTTCATGAAGTCATTAACATCAGCAGGAACTTTGCGATCTATTAAAGACACGATAATAACAGATAAGAAGCCCACAGGCACTGTCACAATACCCGGAATTTTAAACTGCAAGAAGCTTGGTAACGTTCCTGGTAAAAAGATCATCCACATAGACACGCCAAGTCCTATTAATAATCCTGCAATGGCTCCTTTCTCTGTCATGCCTCTCCACCAAATACCTAAAATAAATATTGGGGTAAATGTACTTGCAGCGACAGTAAAGGCGAGCGCCACTAAATGGCCAATGGATGCATCCTTTACAAGTAAGCCCAATGCTCCATATAAAATACCTAATATTACAATAGCCACTTTCCCAGCAATAACTCGTTGTTTTTGTGTAATATCCTTTTTCATGATATTGGCATATAAATCATGAGCTAGTGCACCCGAGCTTGTAATAAACAATCCTGAAAGATTGGAGAAAATAGCTGCAAATGCTCCTGCTATAACTAATCCAAGTAGCCATTTGCCACCTAGTGCAAGGGCTGTAGTAGGAATGACCATATTATTCCCACCCAGCACTAAATCACGCATAACTTCCTCACTAGCTGTCCCAGAAATGAAAATAGATCGACCTACAACACCTAAATAAACAGCTAACAAGAAGAACGCGCTTGCAATCCCAATGGCCATGAGTGCAGATTTACGGGCTGCTTTAGCACTTGGATTTGTATAAAAACGCAATAATATATGTGGAAGTCCAATTGTTCCTAGTGCTAACCCAATCGTCATACTAATTGTTTGCCAGAACGTTGGGAAATAGAAGCCTGTGCCTGTCCAAGCAGCACCATCAAAATTGATATCATTGCCATCTAGGGCATACGGTGAAGTGCCAGTGATCGGACCACTAAATGAATGGATGGCTGCTAAAATTTTATCATAATGTAAACCGCCATAAACTGCTGCAATTAACATCACGATAAACGCACCTAGACGAATCCACAACTCTAATGCTTGGTTGATGGTTGTTCCTTTCATACCACCAATACCTACATAAAAAATCATAACAACACAAGTAAATATAATGCCGAATTCATAAGAAGTACCAAAAAACATACTTAAAATTTGTGCGGCACCTAATAATTGTGGAGCTGCATAAAAGCCAGAAATTGCTAAAACCACCGCTACCGCTACAAGCCGTGCTCGTCTACTATGAAAACGATAGCCTAAAAAATCTGCAACGGTAAATGCACCGAAGCGTCTTAAAGGACCTGCCACAAAAATCGCTAATAATGTTAACCCAATGGAAAAGCAAAAAGCATAATAAGCACCATCATATCCAAGTTGAAATGTTAACCCTGCGATGCCCAGAAATGTTGCTGCACTTAAGTAATCCCCACCAATGGCAGAACCATTTGTAAACCATCCGAAGCTTCGGCCACCTACAAAGAAATCCGATGCTGTTGCATTTCTTTTTGTTAAATACGTAATGTATACAATTGTCCCCATTAAAGCAATGGTCATTAACATCTTTGGTTCTAATAGAGCTTCCATCATTCAACATTTCCCCCTTTGTTCCAACTACTTATTTGCTATATCGTATTTTTTTAGACGTTTCTCGTACATGGCTGTATGAACATATGCAATAATAAATGCCATAGCCATCATTACAATCGTTGTCACAAACCATGTGACTGTCATACCACCCCAGATTTTCTTAAACGCAAATGCTGGCGCAAACCAATTCATAACAGGGATACTAAAAATCAAAATAAAGTAAAATATCGATAAACCTAAACCTGTTGTAAATTCATCTTTCATAATTTTGTTTGTTGTTGCATCTAAAGGTGGTAGATCTTTCACATCAATTGTTCCTGCTTCTACATAGTCATAATCATGACTGCCTACTTCCGCCATAAGCCAACTCCCCCTTTTCTGATAAGTAAATAATTATCTGAAATTTCAAATTATTATTCACTACAATTATTCTATTCTATTTCAACTTCAATATAGATATAAAATATTGCTGTATTAGTACAAAAAATTGCTATTTTAAGTTAAAATATTTTTATCTTTTTATTCGTAGGGGGCTGGTAGCATTTTAAAGGTGGTATGGTATATGGAAAGCTCATTTGACAAGCTGCAGATGAGTGAATGGTTAAAAGAGGTTTTACCAAACGCTTTAGAGGAATGTAAAGTGCCAAAGCCAGAAGATGAGGTCATTATTGTCTATGAAGTCAATCGGTTATTTGACTGGGTAAAAATTAATCGATTAAAAAGAAACTATCCTAATAGTATTATTGTCCCGTTTGTTACAGAACACCTTACCTACTCGACTGGTATAGCAATTGAATTAGCTTTACCTGCACTTCTCATAAAACCATTACAAAAATCAAAATTTTTACGAATCGTAAAAAAACTGTATACGTCCTATCAGGAAAAAAAGGCGAGTACGCTTACAATACTTGAGCTATCACAACAAGTGTCCCAACAACATACCTCTCCATTTAGGGAAGCATTTTTAAAACGCCTGATCCGTGGAGAAATTGACAATGAACAAGAAATAATACAATCTGCTTCATTTTTATCGACAAGCTGTATTCCTAATATTGTATTTTTAATTCAAGGCTATATTGATGGGGATAATAAGAGAGCTGTCCCACACGATGCAAGTAGTCGTATTACAACTGTTTTTCGTCAGCACTTTGCGGAGAAGGCCTCATTATCCTTTTTACATTTTGAACGCTATTTATTACTTCTCATGCGAATTCCTACTGCTTATAACTCTTTCAAACATTGGACTGAGGGTGAAGCCTGTTTATTAGAGGTTATCGAGACCCTAAAAAGGGATTGTTCTATTCATCTTTTTATGGGAGTTGGAGGTGTATTTCAGGATGCTATGCAAGTGAAGGAATCCTATAGCCAGGCTAGAAAAGCACGTAGAAAACCACCTATCCATAATATACACATCCGATATTACGAAGATTTAACAAAGCATGAGCAGCTGCAAAAAGCTATTCAGTATATTGAAGAACATTACGACGAACAACTGACCATTCGTGATGTTGCAAAATATATTAACTTTAGCCCAACTCATTTTAGTAGACTATTTAAAAAAGAAACAGGTCGCAATTTTGTTGACTATGTTGCTTATACACGCATTATCAAAACCTTACCTTTTTTACGCAAGTACGACTACACCATAGAAAAAATCTCCTCCACCTGTGGCTTCAATACACCAAATTACTATAGCTTAACTTTTAAAAAATATGTAGGGATCTCTCCAACAGACTATCGCAATACGACAGAAATTTTATTTAAATAATGGAAAAGAATCTGCAAAACTTCCATGAAAAAAGCAAGCCTCCAACAAGGAGACTTGCACATCCTCTACATTTAAATGCAGATTCTTGTTATTTATAGATTAAACGTAATACTTTTCTACAACTTCTGCACAGCGAGCACATACTGTAGGTTGTGCTTCATTTGAACCAACTGTTTCAGAAATTGACCAGCAACGCTCACATTTCTCACCTGTAGCCTTCTCAACAACAATGGAAACATGCTCAAGTGCTAAAGCTTCAGCAGGTGCCTCCTCGATAGCAGCTACCTCAAAAGCTGAAACGATGGAAAGTTGTGCAAAGTCAATGTTGGCATCGTTCAATAATGCGACAACATCTTCTTTCGCGTAGACAGTGACTTTTGCTTCAAGTGATTTACCAATTGTTTTCGCATTACGTGCTTCCTCTAATGCTTTTAAAATATCATCGCGTACATCAATAATTTTTTCCCATTTTGTACGTAGGCTGTCAAAATTCGCTTGAACATCTACCTCTGGGAAATCTGTTAATTGAACAGAAACTTCTTCTACAATACCTTGAACATGTAAATAAGACCACATTTCATCCGTTGTATGTGGGATAATTGGTGTCATGATTTTTACTAATGTCATCAATGTATCATAAATAACTGTTTGCATCGCACGACGATCCTTATTGTCATGACCCTCGATATAGACTACGTCTTTGGCAATATCAAGATAGAATGAAGATAACTCTACAGCAACGAAATTATTGACTACATGATAGACAGCAGCAAAATCATAGCGATCATAGGCAGCACGCACAGTTTTTAAGACATCCTGTAAGCGCATATACACATATTGATCCATTTCACGAAGCTCAGCATAACTTACACGATCTTTCGTAGGATCGAAATCAGCAATATTGCCGTGCAAGAAACGGAAAGTATTACGAATTTTACGATACACCTCAGATACTTGCTTTAACATATCCATAGAGATGCGCACATCTGCTGTATAATCAACAGAAGCAACCCATAAACGAAGTATGTCTGCTCCATACTGATCCATTACTTTTTGCGGAATAATCACATTCCCTAAAGATTTACTCATTTTACGTCCTTCACCATCAAGTACAAAACCATGTGTTAAAAGTCCTTTGTATGGTGCATAGCCGTTAATAGCTACAGATGTAATAAGAGAGGAATTAAACCAACCACGATGTTGGTCAGAACCCTCTAAATAGAGATCAGCTGGATATTTCATACCACGTTCTACTAGTACACCTTGGTGTGATGAACCGGAATCAAACCATACATCCATAATATCATTTTCTTTTGTAAATTCGCCGTTCGGGCTACCTGGATGTGTAAAGCCTTCTGGTAATAACTCTTTTGCTGTTTTTTGGAACCAAATATTTGATCCATTCTCACGGAATAATGCTGAGACATGACTAATTGTTTCAGGTGTAATAATAGGTTCACCATTTTCAGCATAGAAAATCGGAATCGGCACACCCCACGCACGTTGACGTGAAATTACCCAGTCTCCACGATCACGAATCATATTATAAAGACGAGTTTCTCCCCAAGCTGGTGTAAATGCTGTTGCTTTTACAGCCTCTAATAACTCCCCACGGAATGCTTCAACAGATGCAAACCATTGTGGTGTCGCACGATAAATAACAGGCTTTTTCGTACGCCAGTCATGTGGATAGGAGTGCGTAAAGAAATCAAGCTTTTCTAACGCTCCTACTTCTTTTAGTTTTTCTGTGACGAGTTTATTTGCATCATTATAAAACACGCCTTCAAAACCAGGTGCTTCATCTGTATAACAGCCACTATTATCAAGAGGGCTAAGAATACCTAAACCATACTGTTTACCAATATGATAATCGTCTTCACCATGCCCTGGGGCTGTATGAACACAACCTGTACCCGCTTCAGCAGTTACGTGTTCACCTACCATAATAAGCGATTCACGATCGTAGAATGGATGTTGTGCTACAATACGATCTAATGCCTCTCCTTTTACCTCTTGGACAACCTCATAGTCTACCCATCCAAGCGTAGTTGCCACTGACTCTAATAACTCTTTGGCAATGATGAATTTTTTATTAGCCACTGCAACTACTACATAGATAAATTCAGGATTCAAAGAAATCCCTAAGTTTGCTGGTAATGTCCATGGTGTTGTTGTCCAAATGATAAATTTAGCATCTGCTGGAACAACACCCTTCGCATCCTTAATTGCAAAGCTTACATAAATGGATGGAGATTTGATGTCCTTATATTCAATTTCAGCTTCCGCCAAAGCAGATTCAGAAGAAGGAGACCAATAAACCGGCTTTAACCCTTTATAGATATAACCTTTTTCCGCCATTTTACCGAATACTTCAATTTGACGAGCTTCAAACTCAGGCTTTAATGTAATATATGGATTTTCCCAATCACCTCGAATGCCTAGACGGCGGAATTGGGCACGTTGATTGTCAATTTGCTCATAAGCATACTCTTCACAAAGTTGGCGGAATGCTGCTACTGACATCTCTTTGCGTTTTACACCTTTGTTAGTCAATGCTTGCTCAATTGGTAAACCATGTGTATCCCAACCTGGAATATAATTGACATGGTAGCCAGTCATGGAGCGATGACGTGTAATCATATCCTTCAATACTTTATTTAGAGCATGGCCGATATGGATATCACCATTTGCATAGGGAGGACCATCATGTAGAACAAATTCTGGTCGACCTTCCGTACGTTCCATCTGTAATTTGTTAATATCCATGCCATTCCATTTTTCTTGCATTTTTGGCTCATTTGCCGGTAAATTTCCACGCATTGGGAAATCTGTTTTTGGCATTAATAAAGTATCTTTGTATTCAACCATTAAAATTCCTCCTTTATTTTACACAAACAGGTAGACATTTTTCTCATAAGACAGTTATTGGCAAACTTATCTAAAACGATTCGGAAACAAACAAAAAAAGCCCTCAATCCCACTAAGGGACGAGAAGCTTCTACTCGCGGTACCACCCTAATTGTAGTACAAAAAATTGCACTACCTCTTAAAAGCACGTTTAACGTCGTGCATCACGAAATAACCTACTTTTTTCAGTTATTTAGCTCAGAAGTGATGTTCAATGCTAGTTGTATGTTTGGGCTCTCACTGTCCCCAAATCGCTTAACAACGCCTAACAAATACTGTCTTCGTCTCTGCTTTTATGCATATCTGTTCAAAATAATTACTATTACAAAGTATATGAAATTCAAACAATCGCGTCAAGTTTCATTTGTCAATTACAGCAATTAAAATGAAAAGTTAAATATCCTCAGAATCCTGTGCTTCTTCAACAGATGCTTGAATTTCTGTTAAATCGATATCATATTGCAGCAAATGATCCCAGTCATCTGCATTAAGTAAATCCAGCTGTGCTTCTACAAGCATCTTGAAACGATTACGAAATACCTTAGATTGCTTTTTAAGCTCATCAATTTCAATCGTCACCTTACGAGCCTTCGTCAAAGCTTCATTGACAATTCGATCAGCATTTTTTTCAGCTTCTTTTACAATGAGTTTTGCCTCTTTTTGAGAATTTCTTCTCACTTCATCAGCCGCTTCTTGTGCAACGACAATAGACTTCTGCAAAGTTTCTTCTAAGGAGTTGAAATGTCTCGCTTGTTCTAAAGCCATCTCTAATTGCTTATCAACCTCTTTTTTTTCACGAAGCAGAATTTCATAGTCTTTAATAATCTGATCTAAAAATTCATTTACTTCATCTTCAGCATAACCTCTGAAGGCTTTTGTAAACTCCTTATTATGTATATCAATAGGTGATAATGGCATACAATCCTTCTCTCCTTTACATGTACATTCGTAATTTCTATTATACAATTGTTCCGACAACTTAGCAGTAAAAATTAATGAAATTTACTTCACTTTCAGCTTTTTTGGGCCAATCGACCGACTTGAAGACGGATTTTATCTTTTTTAGTTCGGCCTTCAGTCATAATAATTTTCATCCGTCCACTTCCACGTATCGATAAAATATCTCCCTCCTGTAATTCAAAAGCAACTGTATCTCTTTCTGTCCAATTTACACGAACTTTTTTTCCAGTTATTAAAGCTTGAGCTTTTTGGCGTGATACATTTAATACAGTCGCAATAATTACATCTAAGCGCATGGAAGATACTGTATGAGATTCCTCCAACCATTCTTCCTCATTTACAATAAGGGAATCCGCTTCTTTTAAAGACTCAATATGCACCTTAACTTTACCAATACCTGTTAAATGTAACCGAACATATTCTGCTACCTCTTGGGCTACAACGAATTGCACCTGCTGATCATTTACCCGAATATCACCAAACTTGCCACGGTTTAAACCTAATGAAAGCAACGCACCTAAAACATCAGGATGTCGTAATTGGACAAATTTCACTGGATATTGAATCGTAAATGCCACTAACTGAAAGTCCTCCTCTATCACTTCATAGTAAGTAGGAAAAATAAGCATACGCTGCCTCTCCGCCTCTTCAAATAAACCTGTGCATGCAGTTTTTAGCGTATCATCTTGCCCGATAATCGATGTCACAATAAAACGCTGTCTTGGATCAAGAAAATCTGTCAGCTTAGGCGCATAACGATCTTCAACCTCACGCTGCCAGCTTATTACCTGTTCAATAAAGGGCTGTTCATCTTTTCGAAAATGCTGGATTAAGTGTTCCATCTTGTTGTCTCCTCTTTCACTAGTTCCTTTTTGCTTTGTTAGTTGGAAACTTAGTATTCCCAATTCATAACGTTTGGACGTCATTGTTTTAATATTTTTTATTAGTCGCTTTGTAGCGAGGATAATTAAAATAAATAAAAAATCCCCACCAAAACGTGAGGATTTATTTCTAAGCGAACATAAAATATATTTTCTGAATGACTATATAAAGCCCTCTTTCTATAAAATTCAGCATAAAGATGGCCACAATTGGCGAAATATCAATCATACCAAGAGGCGGAATGAATTTCCTAAAAATACCTAAATATGGCTCACAAACTTTTTCAAGCATGCGACCAATTGCTGAATTTTGAGCGGCAGGCACCCAAGACATTAAGATATATGCAATTAGCATGAATGAGTAAATCTTAAATGCTAATGATACATAACCAAGTATAATAAAAAAAGTCATATAAACTACAATCCTCGCTATTAATTATCGTCTAAAATAAAGTTTGTAATTTCACCAGTCACTTCTACATTATCTGGCGTACAAAGGAAGATATCTTTACCAATACGTTGAATATCTCCAGCAAGAGCATAGACTGTGCCACTTAAAAAATCAATAATGCGTTTGCCTTGCTCTCTTTCGATACGTTGCAAATTGACAATTGTTGCACGTTTATTTTTTAAATGCTCTGCGATATCTTGTGCTTCTGCATAAACTCTCGGTTCTATTAAAACAACTTTTGCTCCCTTAGAACTCATAGCTGCCTGCAAACTGACAATGTTATTAGGAGTTGCTGTGCTTTGTGGCATGATTTCATGAATAGGTGCTTTGCGTTCTTTCATCATTTTTTTTGGCTTAACTGAATGAATCGGTTGCTGTTGTTGTATGGGTTGTTGTTGCTGAATAGGAGCTTGCGTGATTTCTTCTTCTAATTCTTCTTCAAGGTAAAAGAAGTTTTTAATCTTATTTTTCATGCTCATCCTGTTCCCCTCTTTCATTTCCAACAAGAGCCGTTCCGACTCGAACAAAAGTAGCCCCTTCCTCTACCGCAATTTCAAAGTCATTAGACATGCCCATTGATAACTCGGTACAAGGTGCGTGTGCGAATCCTTGCTCGGCTATTTGCTGTTGACATTGTTTTAATTGCTTGAAAACAGAGCGAATAATTGCTTCGTTTTCGGTGTTTGGTGCCATAGTCATTAAACCTACAACTTGAATCTTCGTAAAACCTTTTAATGCTTCTACAAAAGGCAAAACTTCTTCGATAGTTAAACCATGTTTTGATTCTTCACCAGAAATATTTACTTGTACAAAACATTTAACAGGTTGTTCGGCTCTTTTTTCAATTTCTTCTGCCAAACTCAAACGATCTAAGGAGTGTAAATAATCAATGCTGTTAATCACTTGTTTTACTTTACGTGTTTGAAGCGACCCAATGTAATGCCAATGAACATCAGCATGTATCTCAGTAATTTTACGATGTAAGCCCTCTGGTCTGTTTTCTCCTAAATGAGTGAGCCCTGCTTCAATTGCTTCTTGTGTTCTTTCAACAGAAACTTCCTTCGTCACGGCAATTATTTGGACTTTTTCGCCCTCACGATTCCCTTTTTTTTCTGCTGCTGTTATTAAATCATTTAGTTTGTTTAAATTTGTTAAGATTTTTGTCACTGTTTTTCCCAACTTTACAACAATAGTTTCTTTTATTGTAACAAGCAATGCTTGATTTATCAATGAATAGCCTGACCTATGTCAGCATACAATTCTCACAATTTTAATGTGCCTATGTCTTAGGAAAGGGCTTTGACTAAAATGACATCCTTACCAACAACAAGCACATCCTTCATATACACTTTTCTCACAGACTCTTCACCTTTAAAAAAACCAAGATATTTGCGAGGCTCTGCAATCAAAAATGCTGTCACATAGCCTGTTTCTTTTGATACTTCAGCATCTATTACAAAGCCTATAAATCGTCCATTTCCTGCTTCAATGACTTCTTTTTGTTGTAACATCGAAAAACGCAATGACATACCTCCTCTATTGTTTACTTTCGTATAAACATTTCTACTACCATCAAACTTTGCTGTTACTTTATATTTATGTATCATTTGTTCATTGAATGAAGATAAAATGCGCACCGAATTATACGATGCGCATTTTTTTATTTGTAATCTTTTTGCATTGTTTCAATTGCATTTTTTTCAAGACGTGATATTTGTGCTTGAGAAATCCCAAGTTCTTTGGCAATCTCAGTTTGGGTCTCTCCATAATAAAATCGTTTGGCAACGATCATTTGCTGACGTTCATCTAGCTTTTGCAAGCTTTCCTTTACCGACACATAGGCAACCCATTGATCCTCTGATACATCATCATCACGTAATTGGTCCATCATATAAACGGCATCTCCGCCATCTGAATAAATGGGTTCCTGTAATGAAACTGGATCTTGAATGGCATCTAAAGCAAATAAAACGTCTTCCTTTTTCATGTCAATCATCTCGGCAATTTCTTCAATCGTTGGTTCTCGCAAATTATCGGTTATCCATTGCTCTTTTGCCTGCATTGCCTTATAAGCTATATCTCTTAGAGAGCGAGATACACGTAATGCATGATGATCACGCAGATGGCGACGAATTTCACCAATAATCATTGGTACAGCATATGTCGAAAATCTTACATTATGCTTTAAATCAAAATGATCAATGGCTTTCATGAGGCCAATACAGCCAACTTGAAATAAATCATCTGCCTGTTCACCTCTATAGGCAAATCTACCGACAATACTAAGCACTAACCTTAAATTGCACATCACAAGCTCTTCTCTAATCTCTGTTTCTCCAGCTTGCAATCGGATGAAGAGTTCCTTCATTTCCTCGTGCTTTAGAATTGGCAAAGTCGATGTATCTAAGCCGCAAAGATCTACTTTTGTTCGCATATTCGATTCCTCCGGATGTTATTCTCTGACTAAACCGTGACATCAGTTTGTCCGAGAGAAACAAGAATATGCACAAAAGCTGCGACCAATTTTAGGTAGGATAAATTTCCCTTTCTAAGAAATTGGTTGATTTAAATTTTCACGTAAATCTTGAATAATTTTCTTTTCTAAACGGGAAATATATGATTGCGATATGCCTAAATGATCTGCAACTTCTTTTTGTGTCATTTCAACTTTTCCATTGAGACCAAAGCGACATTCCATAATATAACGTTCACGCGCACCTAGTAAATTAATAGCGTGGAACATATGCTGACGTTCAATTTTTTTCTCTACATTATCTAAAATAATATGCTCTTCTGTTCCTAAAATATCTGACAGTAATAATTCATTTCCATCTGCATCAGAATTTAATGGTTCATCTAAGGATACTTCACCCTTCATACGACTTGTTTTTCGTAAATGCATTAAAATTTCATTTTCAATACAGCGTGATGCGTATGTTGCAAGCTTAATATTTTTATCCGTATTGAACGTCTCAATTGCCTTTATTAAACCAATGGAGCCAATACTGATTAAGTCTTCGATTGGCGTTCCCGTATTATCAAAACGTCTAGCAATATAAACAACAAGACGTAAATTACGTTCAATTAGTGTGTCTCTAGCTCGTAAATCACCATTCATAAAGGATGCAATGACTGTAACTTCTTCTTCTCGACTTAATGGCACTGGCAATGAATCATTTCCCCCTATATAGTACGTTTCACGACTCCGAAACTTACTCCATAATTTTTTCAAGCTAGCAAGTAGCCTAAGAAGCAATAGTTCTCCCCCTCTATGAGTTATTTGAAAGCGCTGAAAAATGTAAAATTGCTGCTGTGCTATGTGGAAAATTTTTAGCTTTTTTGGTTAATACGATATATTCATTCATTTTCACTTGCGAAGGCTCCCCCTTTATATGCCACTCATCAAAGCGAAAACCAAGGACAACGGTTTGCTGCTGTACTGTATTGACATGAATAAATCGTATATAACGCTGATAATCTTCTGAAAACATAGATACATTGTACGGATCTGTTTCTTGCCATTTCATTAATGATTCCCGGAACGCTGAAGGTAAATGTGGTCTCAAAGCAGTATAGGAAACAAAATGAACCGGCTTTCCTGATAATGGCTCAATGGCTTGATTTCCTGTATCTACAAAGGCAGAAAGTGGTATTTTTGCCCCAAAGATTGTTAAAGTTGTATCAAATACAAATTGACCACTTAAGCGTTCTAGCTTTACAAAACCCCATTGCTTATAAAATGCAATAAGATTTAAAACTGCAAGCAAAAAGCAAATCATAATGAAATGGGTGGCAGAAAGATTTTTTAAAAAAGGTTGTAGCGCTGTTAACAATCCGCCAATGACGATCGTTGCTGTTAATACAATCGGTCCTTGCTTCTGAAAGCTTCGAATCTTAAAGTGAAACGCTATACCAATTAACAATATAAAACTCAGAATTGTCGTCCACAGCATTTGACCGCCAATGACAGCTACAAAACTACTACAAATAGAACTCATTAATAATCTTGAATTTTTTACAAGGACTCCTGTTACTCTTGCCGTAAACGTGAGTATCGCTAGATTAAAAAGCGTATTAATGAGCACCAGCCATTCTCCATACATAACAGCCGCCTCCTACTTACAAAGTTAGCACGTTACTCCCACAAATATTGTCAAACAATCGCATCATTTCCTAAAAATGTTTTGACAAAAAACATGGTTTCCTTACACATTCGAACATCATGGCAGTCAATATAAAAAGCTCGTATTTTACATATGTAAAATACGAGCTTTTTAGAAGTTAATTAACCACGATTTTTGCGGTTACGTAAAAATGCCGGAACCTCAAGCATGTCATCCTGTGCATAATTTTGCTGATTTTGACGTGGCTGCTCATGTTGAACATGCATTTCTTGTCGTTGTTCACGAATAGGTGCTTGTTGCTGTGGAGCAGATTGTCTGTTCATGTTAAGTGTTGGTTTTGCTGTAGGTCGTTGTTGCTGTAAAGCTTCCTCGGTGAAGCCTGTCGCAATAACTGTAACAATAATTTCATCTTTAAGATTTTCATTAATTACAGAACCGAAAATCATATTTACCTCTTCATCTGATGCAGAAGCTACGATATCTGCTGCTTCTTGTACTTCAAATAAGCTAAGATTTGAACCACCTGTAATGTTCATAAGAACACCTTTAGCGCCATCAATGGATGATTCAAGCAATGGACTTGAAATAGCTTTCTTTGCAGCCTCAGAAGCTCGATTTTCCCCTGTTGCAATACCAATTCCCATTAAAGCTGAACCTTTGTTGGACATAATCGTTTTCACGTCTGCAAAGTCTAAGTTAATAAGACCAGGTGTAGCAATTAAATCTGAAATACCTTGTACACCTTGACGTAATACATTATCGGCTTCTCTAAAGGCTTCTAACATCGGTGTTGATTTATCAACTATTTGTAGTAGCTTGTCGTTTGGTATCACAATCAGTGTATCTACTGCTTCTTTCATACCGCCAATTCCACCGATTGCTTGTGTTTGACGTTTACGACCTTCAAAAGTAAATGGACGAGTGACAACACCTACTGTTAGGGCTCCCAATTCACGTGCAATTTGTGCAATCACTGGAGCTGCTCCAGTACCCGTTCCGCCGCCCATACCAGCAGTCACGAATACCATATCGGCGCCTCTTAAAACCTCTTCTAACTGTTCTCTGCTCTCTTCAGCAGCTTTTTTTCCTACTTCTGGATTTGCACCTGCACCTAATCCACGCGTTAATTTAGCCCCAATTTGTAGCCTTACTTCCGCTTTGGATAAATTTAATGCCTGTGCATCCGTGTTAACTGCGATAAAGTCAACACCCTGTACACCATGTTCTATCATTCGATTGACAGCGTTGTTACCGCCGCCACCAACACCTATGACCTTTATTACTGCAAGTTCGTCAACACTTGTATCAAATTCTAACATCTCTTTTTCCTCCCACGGTAACTCGACTCTGTATCATTCATTACGCATTCTAGTTAATCAAAAAACTTATCAAATAATTTTTTTGCTCTCCCAATTACGCTTTCTTTTGGTTCTGAAGGTGCAGAATACTCTTGCTTTTTGCTTATAGCTGGTTGAGCCCCTACAACTGCATATTCAACAGGCTGCGTATTCGTACTTTTACCGTAAAAATCATCTTCTAAATAGGCGTAACGAATAAGTCCAACTGCCGTCGCAAATGAAGGCTCTCTAACACCGATATAATCGGGTGTATAGATTCTAACACGCGTTTGTAGAATTTGACGTGCTAATTGGGCAATCCCCTCAAGCTTTGCAACACCACCAGTTAAAACTACACCGCCTGGTAAATCTCTAACACCTAAACGTGCTAATTCATCTATAACTAACTCTAGTAATTCTTCTAATCTAGCACCGATAATCTCCGATATATAGCGTTGGCTGTACTGATCAGTAGAATCTGTACCCACGACAGGCACTTCAAAGAGTTCATCATCTGATGCGTCATCATAAAAGGCATGTCCAAACTGGTGTTTAATTTGTTCTGCTTGTTCTGTTGGTGTTTTTAAAACGATTGAAATATCTTTCGTTATATGATCACCACCAACTGGTATGACACCCGTATGCGTTAATAATCCCTCTTCAAAAACTGCAATTGTTGTAGATCCGCCACCTAAGTCAATGAAGGCAGTTCCTTGGTTTTTTTCATCTTCTGTTAATGCAAAGTAGCCTGATGCTAATGGCTGCAAATATATTTCTCGTATACTTAAACCCGCTCGCTCAACACAGCGAAGAACATTGTGTAAAAGCGTTTTGGATGTCGTTATCATTGTTGCATCCATTTCAAGACGGATGCCAATCATACCACGAGGATCTTTAATTTCATCAAGGTTGTCCACAATAAACTGTCTTGGAATGATGTTAACTAATTCACGTTCAGGAGGTATTGACATGACTTGTGCAGATTCTACCACTCTGTCTAAATCATCATCTGTAATTTCTCTATTTTCACTATTTACAGCGACAACACCTTTAACTAGCTGTAACATCGTCTGGTTAGCTGGAACGCCTAAAACGACTTCATGGATTTGATAACCAGTCATTCGTTCGGCCTGTTCTATTGCTTTTCGAATAGATTGTACTGTTGCATCAATATCAACAATCGCACCTTTTCGAACTCCATTCGACTTTACATTTCCGACGCCAATTACATGTAATTGCCCGTCACTCATTTCACCTATTAATACCTTGACAGAGGAGGACCCAATATCAAGGGAAATGTATAAATCTTGCTGATTCAATTCGCTGCACCTCCTTGAAAAATGCTCTTGTTTTCATTCTATTGTAAACTTCGCATAATGTCTAAGCAAATCGAGTATTTTGGTCAATTTTTCTCTCATTCTATGGAAGTTTTTTTCCGCTTGTGACGTTTCTCATCTAACCGAGTTAGTAATATACGCCTAATGATTGCTATATTTTGGAATAAACGTACTCCGAAAGCGAAAATCGCTGCTAAATACAAATCTATCCCCAAATTCACTCCTATAAAAGCTAATCCTGCTGCTAGAACTATATTAAAAAAGAATCCTGATACAAAAACTTTATCATCGTAAACTTGCTGTAATTGAGCACGAATACCTCCAAATAATGTATCTAAAGCTGCTAAAACAGCTATTGACAGATAATTTTCATACATAGAGGGGATTTGTATATTTGTTAACAAGCCAAGGGCAAGTCCAAATATCAAACCTAAAAATGGTAGCCACATATATTAATCTCCTTTTTTTACCTCTGCTAAATAATCATTTGTCAACGGCTGATCAAATGCTGGAAGTTGTAACTGTTCAATTGGTTCTTCAATTACTAAATTAAAATTGTCTAAATAAAATGAGTCTATAAATGTTGAGGCCAGCAAGGAATTATACATTTTTTGCGCTGCTTTATAATCGCTTGTCCCAACAAATATCTCAAATGAAGGCGAAGACAGTGGTATACTGTTTACCGTTGTCTTACCATTGATATCACGTATGGCTGTTGTTTGTACTACACGATTACCATCAATTGAGACATTAGTAGCATTGTTCTTAAAAAGGGTATTCAATAATTGAGTTAACAAATCAGGTGAAATCTCTTGAATTTCATAGCCCATTTCTATCAGTTCAGGTGCAGGTTCAACTCGAAGTACAACACCTGGCCCTATAACTTCTGTTAATCCTGCTTGCAGCTTTAAACGATTTAATGTTTCATTTAAGGCTGCTTGCTGATTTACTTTTTCAGATTGCTCATAGCGATCCACTACTTCATGAAGTGAGCGAATTTCTGCCAGTAGTGCGGAATGTCTTTGTTTTTCTTGTGCTAATTCCTCTCTTATTGCCCAAATATCTCGTGTATCTCGCTCAGCTGGTTTTTGTATGGTATTGTATTGTACCGCTATCATCAAACCGATAATAAATAGCACGATCGTTATTCGGGTGTACATATTTCTTTTCAAAATAGCCCCTCCTAGACGTATCGTATGCCCCTCAGAATACGACTTTGCATTGTATAATTTTCTACAATCGACTATATAACTGGAGGCTAAATTAAACATGAAATTTAAAGTATAGAACTTGTCCTAACTTTCTATTTTTACTTTTGGCATGGTAAGCTTCTGATTTTCTTCAAGTGACACCACAATATTGTCATTTAATAATTGATCCACCACGCCCCCGTTTAAGTTTAAAGAAGCTATTAATGTATCTGAATCACCAACCGCTTCGATCACAAACGGAGCTGGATGTTGTGTACCATCAATTGTTATTACTGGGCCATTACAGCGAATATAAGAACTCGCTAATACACGTTGTCCATTAATAGCAATAGCTTGTGCGCCTGAAATTTTTAGTTCATTTAACAATTTAAATACATGACTTTCATGGACAATATAGTCATTTGGATTTAAGGATTTTGGATCATAGTCTCCATCTTGAAGGGTTATACGTATGCCCTTCCCCTCACTCTTTAGTTCACCGAGTAAAAGCCGTAAATCTTCTGCTTGCTCAACAAGCTTCTTATAGTCCTTTTCGTTTGAAGCAAAGGATTTTTCATACTTTCGAATTTGTTCTTGTAAATTATTTAGTTCTTCCGTGAGTTCTTTATTGCGCTCTTGTTGAGTGATTAGCTCCTCACGATAAGAATCTTCTTGCTCAAAAAGCTCAGAATTAAGAGTGCCTGCTTCTCGATTATCTTTCGCCTGGTTGTATGAATAGCCGATGATAAATCCTGTTGTTACACAAACAATTAGTAATTCGAATTGTTTTCTAGTAAAAAAACTACCTTTGCTATTCGTCTTCTTGTTGTTCATCTTCTGTCACTTCCTGGTTAACCATTTCACCATCTGCATTTACTTCCATGTCAATACTAATCTTGTTGTATTCCTCGTTAAAGGGACGATAGTATGAACCGACCTCTAAATCAATCACACCTTTTTCTAAGTTAGCAATTTGTGCGACAATAGAGGGGTAGTAATTTAACTTTTCCGCTAGTGTCTGAATAACAGCACGTACTTCGTAGCCATCATTCATATAAAGCTTGACTGCATTTGGATTTGCTTCATTACTATTCGTGTTAACCTGAGAAATTAAAGCTAATACTTCTGGCTTTAATTGTGCTAGCTGTTCAACAAGCTTATTAATTGTCTTTTCACCAGTTATCCCGATAAAAACAGGTGCATCAATGGGTGTATCATTTCCCGTTTGTTCAAAGCGCTTGCCGTTTTCTAGCAAAGGATAATAAGTCCCATCTCCAGCTAAGTACGCAACTTTTTTCCATTCTTTAATATCAATTGTTACGCCTTGTAGCCAGTTACGGTTAACCTGTACTTCTTTTACCCATTTATCCTTTAATAAAATCTGCTCAATATCTTCCACTTTGAAACTCCACATTGATTTTCCTGGTGCAAGAGTACTTGCCTCCAAATAATATTGGTCATTCGCTAGCTTAGCACCATTGACTGTAATTTTATTGATGTTACTGTATGGAGACTGAAAATAAAGGAGTACTGCTAACACAATAAAGAAAAGTAATATTAGCACTATAAATTTCCGGTTTGTACGCTTTTTTCGTCGCTTTTTTAGCGTAGGTATGCGTTCTTCTATATCAATTACTTTCTCCACAAAAGTACTCCTCCTTTATATTTATTTCGCTAATTGATAAATAATACCTATTATTAACCACATTGTTACTAAAGATGTTCCACCATAGCTAATAAAAGGTAATGTAACACCCGTTACTGGCACTAAACCTATTACTACGGCTATATTTAGAAAAGCCTGCACCATAAGCATTGTGACTAGCCCGATTATCGCATAATAGGACGTTCGGTTTTTAGCCTGTACAGCAAATCTATAGCCTGCATAAATCGTTAGTACAAAAAGCGCTAAAATAACGAGGCCACCAATCAATCCAACTTCTTCTAAAATAATGGCGTAAATAAAATCATTTTGAGGCTCTGGTAAATACAGAAACTTTTGTCGGCTTTGTCCAAAGCCATGCCCAAAAATTCCTGCTGGACCGATAGCCATTAAAGATTGCACCGCTTGGAACCCACTAACCAAGGGATCAGCCCATGGATCAAGAAATGCTTCTATACGCTTTAGACGATAAGGCGCTGTCGCTATGAGACCTACTAATCCAGCGACGCCAGCAAGCATAATCATAGCGTATAGTTTGAGCGGATAGCCAGCGACAAAAAACAATAAAAACACAGATACAACGAGAATAAATACTGAGCCAAAATCCGGCTGCAACATGATAAGAACAACAGGAAGTAACAGGATGAAACCATGTCGCCAGTTAACAACAGGAGTGCCCGTTTTATGTTGGGCTAATATATGGCTCAAGTACACAATGACGGTAATTTTCGTTAGCTCTGCTGGCTGTATTGTTAATGGACCTACACCAATCCAGCTTTGCGAACCATTTCGCACCAATCCTATACCAGGAATCAGTACGAGAACGAGTAAAATTAACGAAAATATATAGGCCATTTTCCAAAAGGACTGCTCTCTCAAAATATTTAATCGAATCGTGATTAAAAATACGATAATGGCTACCACAAAGTATACGCTTTGCTTCACATAAAACGGCATTTTTCCACTATAATGAACGGCACTCCAATAGGTACCTGCAGAATAGACGAAAATAATGCCGATTATTGATAGCATCAAAGTTGTGACGAGCAATAAGTAGCTTTCTTTACCTCTCAGTAATGCCATCCTTCCAAGTCAAGTATATTCTAAAATAGTTACAGGCTCATTACAGCTTCATTACAGCATCAATAAAAACATCTCCACGTATTTCAAAGCTGTCATATTGATCCCAACTTGCACATGCTGGAGATAGTAAAATAACATCTCCTTCTGAAGACATCGGTGCTGCATATTGAACAGCATCTTCTACATTTTGAGCAATGACGGTATGTTCGACACCACACGATTTTGCAAATTCTACAAATCGTAAGCCAGTTTCTCCAAACGCAACAACACCCTTTACATGACTCATACAAGGGCGAAGTTCTTCGAAAGAATGTCCACGATCTAAGCCACCTGCGAGTAAAATGACAGGAGCTTGGAAAGCATCTAAAGCACTCTTTGTCGCTAAACAGTTCGTTGCCTTAGAGTCGTTGTAAATCTTACGACCGTTCCATTCACGTACGAATTGTGTACGGTGTCTAACTCCACCAAATGTCGCTAAAACCTCTTCCATCTTCTCTTTGTCACAGCCAACTAAAATACAGGCTGCCACAGCTGCTAGGATGTTTTCTAAATTATGCTTACCAGGCAAGGCAATGCTCGCGCGATCCATGTATGGTTCACCTTGCCAATAAATTGTTGTATCATCTGCACTAATCCCATTTGCAGTACGCCCCTTCGAACTGAATGGAATCTTCTGTGCATGAGATTGTGCTGCATATCCAACCACTATCGGTTGGTCGGCATTATAAATAAAATAATCACTGTCATCTTGATTACGAGTTACGCCAAACTTCGCTTCAGCATAGTTATTAAATGTTCCATGATAATCTAGATGCGCATCATAAAGATTTGTCAAAATAGCAATTTTAGGCTTAAATGTTTTGATCCCCATCAATTGGAAAGAAGACAATTCTGTTACAATGATATCATCTTGATTAGCTTCTTTTGCGACGCCACAAGCAACTGTCCCAATATTTCCAGCAATTAACGGATTTTTACTTCCGTTACTTAACATGTCGAATATTAAAGTTGTCGTCGTTGTTTTGCCATTTGAGCCTGTTATACCAATAAATGGTGCATCACTAATTAAAAAAGCTAGCTCAATCTCTGTCCAGACTGGAATCTCTCGACTAAGGGCATCAGCCACAATTCGATTGCTATAAGGTATACCTGGATTTTTTACCACTAACTCAAAGCCTTCATCAAGTAAATCTTCAGGATGGCGACCACAGATTACAGTAATCCCCTTCTGTAATAGCCCTTGTGCATCTGGACTTTCATCAAATGGTTTTGAATCATTTACTGTTACAAATGCACCAAGCTCATGTAAAATTTCCGCAGCGGCCACACCACTTTTTGCTAGACCTAACACAAGTACTTTTTTATGTTGTAAATCTGTATAGTTTTTCATTAGAACGCCTCCGATAAGACTGCAATTAATGCTACTGCTAAGGCAGTTGACCAGAAGACAAGTACTACTTTCCATTCTGACCAACCCGATAATTCAAAATGATGATGAATAGGGCTCATTTTAAAAATACGCTTTTTTCGAAGCTTAAAGCTACCTACCTGCAAAATAACGGAAAGTGTTTCGATCACAAACACTAAACCAACTAGTAAAAGCAAGAATTCTTCTTTTACTAAGACAGATACCATAGCCAATGCTCCACCTAATGCTAATGACCCCGTATCCCCCATAAATACCTTTGCAGGATTTGCATTAAATAATAAAAAGCCTAATAAAGCACCTGTTACAGCAAACGAAAATAGTGCAATATCTGCCTGACTTTGGAATAGCGCAATAACACCGAATGCTGCAAAGGCAATGGAGGCAGTACCCGCCACTAGCCCGTCTAGTCCATCTGTCAAATTCACTGCATTGGAGAAGCCTACTAACCAGAAAATTAAAAAGGCTACATAGAATACGTCAAGATCAATTGTCCACTCCGTAAAAGGAATAGCTAACGTTGTATCAAACGATCCTACATGTAGAAGGAAATACGCAAGAATAGCAATAACAATTTGACCAATCAATTTTTGAAGAGAGGTTAAACCTAAATTTCTTTTAAATACAACCTTTAAACCATCATCTAATAAACCTATTAAGCCGAATCCTGCTAATACTAATAAAAGTACTACGGTCTGTGTCGTTAATAAATCTAAAAAGCTACCTACACCAACAGTTGTTAGGAGGATGGATATTAAGAAAATGATTCCCCCCATTGTTGGTGTACCAGCTTTTTTCATATGTGATTTTGGTCCCTCTTCTCGAATACTTTGCCCAAACTTGAGACGACGAAGAAGTGGAATACTAATTGGTGCCAGGATAACTGTTACTATAAAAGCAAGAGCTAAAATGGTAAGTGTTGTTGCGAGTTTCATTGAAAAATCTCCTTTAAATCTTGTTTCACTTTCTTCTTTAAGAAAAAAGCATTAACTTTCATTTTATTATTACTACCCTTCATAATAATAGTGGTTCTTTCCCAATTTTTAAAGGTAAAGTTATTTTAGTTCTCCAAATATAAATGAATGGTACCATCTTGTTTGATAACACTATCCACTTCAGGTAATTGATTACCAATTTTAGTCCCTTCTCCATGCCATTCAATACGGAATGGATAAAATTGCTTGGCAATATCATCCTTTGTTTGACCAATAAAATTCGGTACCTTCACAGTAATTGGGTCACCATAACGATAATCCTTTTCCAGTTGTTCCTTCGATTTTTCAATACCTACAAAAGGCGCAACATCCTCAATAATTTGCCCCACTATAGGTGCTGCTACAACACCACCAAACTGGGTTGTCTTTTTCGGATTGTCAACAGCTACATAGACAACAATTTGCGGATTGTCTGCTGGTGCAAAGCCAATAAAGGATACGATGTATTCTCCACTTTTATAACGGCCATTTTCAACTTTTTGTGCTGTCCCAGTTTTACCACCAATGCGCAGTCCATCTCGAAAGGCTTGTCGACCTGAACCATTCGCTACTACTGATTCCAAAGCACCTCGAACCTTAGCAGAGGTTTCTTCACGAATTACCTGATTTTTAACAACTGGTTGTGTTTCTTGTATGACTTCTCCTGTATTTGGATTAAATACCTTTTTCACAACATATGGCGTATAAAGCTTGCCTCCATTTATGGCAGCAGCTACTGCTTGAACTTGTTGAATAGGTGTCACGGCTACCCCTTGCCCGAATGAAGTGGTGGCCTGCTCAACAGGACCAAAGGCATCCTTAGAAAATAAAATACCCGATGCTTCACCAGCTATATTAGACCCTGTCTTTTTTCCAAAACCAAAGTCTTTAATATATTGTAGTAGTCGTTCATTGCCTAGGCGCTGACCTAATTCTATAAAGCCTGGGTTACAGGAGTTCTCAACCACCTCTAAAAAGGTTTCATGCCCATGTCCTTCACGTTTCCAACAGCGAAGCTTTGCACCCGCCACCATCGTATAACCTGGATCATAAAAGGTTTCATGCTCCAAATCCACTAGGTTTTCTTCCAACGCAGCACTAAGGGTAATAATTTTAAAAGTAGAACCTGGCTCATACGTCATCCATACAGGTAAATTTCGATTGTAGATGGCTGGCTCTACTAATTGATATTCAGCTGGATGGAAAGTAGGATAAGAGGCTAATGCCAAAATTTCGCCAGTGTTTGGATTCATCGCAATCGCTAGTGCTTGGTCAGCTTCATAGCGCTTCATTGCTTGCGACATCTCACGCTCTACGACTTGCTGTACATCAACGTCAATTGTTAGCTCGATCGTAGCACCATCCTCTCCTGCTTTCCAAGCACTTGAAACATTAGGCAAATTATTACCTTTTGCATCTGTAAAGAGACGGATCGCAGAAGAATTAGCCTGCAGAAATTTATCATATTCATATTCTATTCCAGCTAATCCTTGGGCATCATACCCTGTAAAACCTAAAAATCGAGATAATAGCGTGCCGTAAGGATAATCCCTAGAATAATCAACACCACTATATAACCCTTCAATTTGCATGCCTTGTAATTCTACTGCTTTTTCATAAGGTATATTTTTGCCTTCAGGTGCTAGTTTCACTAAGTACGCTTTTTTTTGCATTTTCTCTAATAGCTTCGCCTTATCCACTTCGAGAACCTGGGCAATTTTTTCAGCAGCTCCTTCAATATCATTGCTTTGTGAAGGCATGAAATATAAAGTAGGCGCTAGCTTATTAGTTACAATACTCTCTCCATCTCGATCTGTTATATGCCCTCGTTCATTCGCAAATGGAATTTCCCTGTCCCAGTTCTCCTCTGCCTTGGTAGTCAATTCTTTTTGATCTAACACTTGCAAAAAGAACAACCTAACAACAATTGCCACTGCTACACACATAAACAACACATATAAAATACGTAAACGCTTTTTAGAATGGATAGAAATCCACTTCATTCGACATCACACCTTGTTTTTTACAACGTATGAAATAAAGTGGACTTCTATTCAGTATTATTCATCCTCTACTTCTTCAACTTCGCCCTCAGAGGCAGCTTCAACGTCTTGTACAAAGCTTTCGGCAGGTGTTTTAAGCTTAACAACAATCGGGGAACTATCAGTGATGACGGTTCCAGCTGAAACGCTTTGACTTGCTACAAAACCTTCGCCGAATATTTCCATCTCTAGTCCAGTCATAGATTTGAAGACTAGTAAATTACGTAATGACCAATTCGTAAAGTCTGGCAATGTTACCTCGCCATCTGTCTTTAAAAATACAAAACTACCTTTTACCAGTTTTTGAGTGTTCGATGGATATTGTTCAATAATTTTACCACCACTACCAACAACAATTGGTTGTAAACCATCATTGGCTAATTCTACTTCAACCGCTTCAGCACTTTGACCTGTAAAGTCCTGAATGCTGACTTTATTGACATGTTGAACATCGTCTGGATTGATATTAAGGTGCTTTAAGCTATTTAACATAACTGGATTAAAGACTTTTGATACTGGTACAGATCCAAGCTCATTGTTCAGCTTAGGTTTTTTCACTGAGACATATACAATTAGCTGTGGATCATCTACAGGAGCCAAGCCTAAAAATGAATAAAGGTATTGGTTTGAAAGATATCCACCACTAGCTTTCGGAATTTGGGCAGTCCCCGTTTTCCCTGCAACCTCATAATCCTCCAATATAAAATCCTTCGCTGTCCCATGTTTTGATGTTAATGTTGAAGCTAGGATTTCTCGTACTTGTTTCGCTGTATCAGCTTTAATCGGCTGTCCTTTTTCAACTGGTTCATGATTTTGAATAATTTTCCCTGTAGAAGAATCAACAATACGGTCGATAACATACGGTTGCATCATCTTGCCATCATTCGCAATAGCAGTCATCGCTTGGATTAACTGAATAGGTGTTACTGTTGAACCTTGGCCGTAAGTTGTTGTTACTCGTTGAATAGGGTACTTCGATAAAATAGTACCCGCTGCTTCATTCGGTAAATCAATTCCCGTTTTGTGCCCAAAACCAAAGCGATCCAGATAATCAATAAATACGTCATCGCCAATCTTAGTTAATAAATGGGCCATACCAGTATTGGCAGAGCGTTGAAAACCTTCTAAATAAGTAATTGGACCCCAACCATATCTATTGTGATCTCGAATCGTACGGTCAAATACTGTATATGAACCTGACATAAACCTATCATTCGGTGTCCATTTTCCAGTATCGATAGCTGAAGCAAGCGTGAAAGTTTTCATCGTTGAGCCAGGCTCAATTGTCTCCTCAATCACCTCATTCAGCCACTTCATATTTTGACTTTCACGTGTTTCTGGGTTAAATGTAGGACGCTGTGACATTGCTAAAATCTTCCCAGTCTTCGGATCTGCTACTACCGCGGTCATGGACTCAGGATTATATTCCTGTTCAACCTTTGTCATTGCTTCCTCTAAGAAGCTTTGGATTGTTTTATCAAGTGTTAAATAAATGTCGTCCCCATTTTTTGCAGGTGTAATCATTTTCTCACTGTTTGGAAGCAAATAGCGGAAAGCATCTGTCTCATATTCCACCTTGCCATTAACGCCTGTTAATTCTTTATCATACGTATATTCTAGACCCATTTCTCCCTTGGTTGTAACCGTGCCATCTTCATTATCTTTTTTGAGAGCATAGCCAATTAAATGAGAGGCAAATACACCATTTGGATAATACCGTTTTAAGTCACTCACAAAGAGAATTCCTGGTAATTTTTCTTCCTTTATTTTACTCATGACCTCGTGACTAATGCCACGGCCTGCGCTACCAAACTCAACTTGATATAAAGGTTCACCATCACTTCTATATCGATTGTTCAATTTTTTAACAATCTCGTCTTCCTTTTCCTTCATCGCTGGAATATATTTCGCTAGTACTTTTGCCGTTTTCTCCGAATCTACTACATGTCGAGGATTCTTTGGATCTGTTGTAGCCTTTTCGCTTACAATGGCAATCATGCGATAACTCAATGTATCCTCTGCAATTACTTGTCCATTTTGATCATAAATCTTCCCACGATTAGCTGTAATTACACTTTCCTTACCATACTTAGCTGCTGCTCTCGCTGCAAGCTCTTGTCCTTCCACTTCACCTGTAGCCTGTAATGTCACCATTCTTGTGAATAATAGAAAAAAGAGCCCTCCATAAAAAATTAATAATAGAAAGGCTCCCCATTGGAATCGAAATCTCTTTTTTTTCATTCTCCCGGCACTACCTTTACATTTTTCTCATTTTGAGTTAAACCGAGTTCTTTGGCTTTTTTCCATATGTTTTCGTATGTAGAAAGTTCACTTACACGAACCGTTAAGTCAACATTCTGTTTCGCAATCTCTTCTGCTTCTGATTCGATTTTTTGAATGTCTATACTTGTTGTTTGAATCGCTGCTTGTTTATTTAATACAAGAATTCCTAGTACAGCAATAATGCCAATTAAAACAATTAGCATTGTCTTTTCAAACTTCTGGTTCGTTTTTTTACGACGTATGATAGTGGGTTGTGGACTAGGTGGTGTTATCGGTTGTTGCACTTGTTGATGTTGGTGCTGTTGCCTTACACGAACTGCTGCCATTTACTCACGCCCTTTGTCGTTAATTTTCTCCACCACTCTAAGCTTCGCTGAACGCGCACGATTATTAACTGCCAATTCTTCATCAGAAGGAATAATAGGCTTTCGTGTAATAAGCTTTAAAGTTGGCTTCATGTCATCAGGAATTACAGGTAAATTTGGCGGTAATTCCGGTAATGATGACGCTTCCTTAAAGATTGTCTTGCATAGGCGGTCCTCCAATGAATGGAACGTAATGACACTAATGCGCCCCCCTACGTTAATCATATCAATCGCATCGACTAATGAATCCTCTGCTGCGCCTAGCTCATCATTAACAGCAATTCTTATTGCTTGGAAAATGCGCTTTGCCGGATGTCCACCTTTTCGGCGTGCCGCTGCTGGAATACCCTCTTTAATTAATTCTACAAGTTGACCAGTTGTTTCAATCGGCGCTGTTTTTCGTGCCTCTTCAATTTTACGAGCAACTTGTTTAGAAAATTTTTCTTCTCCATAACGGAAAAATATACGAACAAGATCTTCGTATGCCCATTGATTAACAACATCTGATGCTGTCAGTGTTGCAGTTTGGTCCATACGCATATCAAGTGGTGCATCGTGGTGATAACTAAAGCCTCTCTCAGGTGTATCTAATTGTGGAGAAGATACGCCTAAGTCATATAAAATACCATCAACCTGCTTAATGCCATGAGCTAATAGTTCTTCTTTTAAGTAACGGAAATTCGAATGGATAAATGTAACACGCTCTATATAAGGTGCTAATCGAATTTTCGCATTTTCAATAGCCGTCATATCTTGATCAAAACAAATTAAGCGGCCTTTATCTGATAATTGTTGTACTAGATATTCACTGTGTCCCGCACCACCTAGTGTACAGTCCACATATACACCATCAGGATCTATGTTCAACCCATCAACAGTTTCTTTTAATAACACGGTTGTATGATCGAACATACCACTCGCTCCTCTCAGGCCTTAACCTCATTCAACTATCACGTTGTAATGCCTATTACAAGTTAAAAATCAAAGCCAATCATATTTTCTGCAATTTCATTAAAAGATTGTTCAGACTCACTAAAGTAAGCTTCCCAAGCATCCTTAGCCCAAATCTCGATTCGATTTGAAACACCCAACACCACACATTCTTTTACTAAATGTGCATGTTGCATAAGGGTAGTTGGGATATTGATACGCCCCTGCTTGTCTATCTCTACCTCTGTTGCTCCAGAAAAGAAAAACCTCGCAAATGCTCGTGTATCCTTTTTGGTCATTGGTAAACCTTTTAATTTCTCTTCGAGTTTTCGCCATTCATTCATAGGATAGCCAAATAGACAGTTATCGAGACCTCTTGTGACAACAAACGTTTCGCCTAAAGCTTCACGAAATTTTGCCGGTACGATTAATCGCCCTTTCGCATCAACGGAGTGTTGATATTCTCCCATGAACATACTACTCACCCCACTTTATTAAATAATGTACCACATCCCCCCACTTTCCTCCACTTTTTTTAAAAAAAACTTGACATTTTATCACTTAATATGCAATTAGACCTTTAGGAATTTTTTTGACATGTGCTAAATGATACAAAAAAAGAGCCACCCCTGGTAGGATAGCTCTTTAAATACTATTTATCTCGACATTATTCATCAAATTCACAGGATATCAAATTACTAATTAGGTAAAAAGTATCTATTTTTATTTTTATAAATAAAGTAAATAGTGGTGTTTACCGATACTATAATTTTGCTTCAGCATTTCAGTAATTAACATAGGTCCAAACTCATTGAAATATTGATACGGATTAAAGGATCTCTCTTGGAAACCATCATTAGGATATAATTCATTTTGCAGTGTCATAAATTTACGAATCGTCGTTTCATGCTTACCCAATACAGTTTGTTCAATTTTTTGCTGTAGATAGTCAAATTGCTTCGCATGATTTTCTTGATTTTTTTCAAGAATCTTATCTAATTGCAGATGCTGTTTCTCTAAATAGGAGGCTAGCTCTTCATATTTTTCTACTAACAACTGCTGCATAGCTTGAATTTGGCGTTTGGCTTCACTGTCCTGTACATCTGCAATAAAACGTTCTTTCAGGTGTAATGCTTTCCCTTCCCATACGTCAGTAACAGTTAGTTGATGCTCGCGTAATAATTGCTCTACATGACGAGTGACAATAGTTATATGTAGGCGCGGAGCAAAAATCGGCATTTGTAAATCTAACACTGAAAATGCATTTTTCAGTGTCGCCCAATAAGCTAGCTCTCCCGGGCCACCAACAAACGCCAATACTGGCAATGTCATCTCCTGCATCAACGGGCGAGTTACTACATTATTACTTAAACGTTCAGGATGATTATGCGCCACTTCTAATAGCTCTTCTTGTGTAAATTTAAGGTTTGCCGCTAAATTAACAAACAGATCATTTTTTCTTTCTAAAAGATGTCGCTCCCCATCTTCTACGTAAAATAAATTAGCGGCTTCATATGTTGCTAAAATAGGCTTACCATAGCCAGCACATTCAAGCTCTTGCTCCTTTTCCGTTACTACTCTAGCAATTTCTTCATTGGATTGAATGATTTGAGCAAAATATTTATGTTCAAATTGACGGAATTGAAAGTTGGCGGCATCGATTAATAATAAGCCTTCTTCTTTGAATAACTGATTCATTAGACAGGCAAAGAAATCTGTAAATGTTTCACTATTGTTCAATGCGTCAACTAATTGCTTAATCAACGTTTCTGTATACTCTGTTTCTCCAATATCACGAATAATTGTATTAATTAATTGCGTCATCGACTCTTTGTTTAGGGTTGTTGCAGAAGCCATCGTTTTACGTCTAGAGCGCTCTCCATAAGCTCTTTTTTTCAGCAATTCCCCATGGACCGTATAGGTGTGATTGATTTCTTCTAAGTCATGATCTTCTCCAGCTATCCAGAAAACAGGAATAACAGGCTGTTGAAGCTTCGTACTTTGCTCTTTCGCTAATGCAATAACTGAAATAGCTTTATGAACGGAGTAAAGAGGGCCTGTTAAGATACCTGCCTGTTGTCCACCAACTATTACCATAGCTCCTTGCTCTAGTTGTTCTAAATGTTCATTCGCTTTTTTTGATAACCCCAGCGGCTCCATAAATTGACGGATGATTGTAGTTAATTCTTTTTGATCACGGGAATTTCGCGCTAAATGCTCCGCTCTTTTCTCAAAAGCTTGATCATTGTATTCATACTCAAAAAATTGATGAATGGCAGTATTTGGCGACCAGTAATCTGCTAGTACATGATTTTTTATAGGTACTTGGATTGACTCCAGTTTCATTTAACATAAACTCCTCTACTCACTAAATCATTTCCTTACTCATAACAAGAAATTGAATTTCATTCATACTATGCACATAAGGCTTTCAATGTCGCCTTGACATTCAAATTGCTCAAAAAATCCGCGGCATCTATTAGCGGCTTTTAGGCAACAATGTTGCAGCAGACATTTCGATTTAAAAGCCATTGCTCTCCCTCGAGAAGGATTTTCTATACCTAACTTTGCTTTCGGTACAAAAAACATGTGCTGGTTCACATCCTCATGTCACTGAACTACGCTTCTAGTTACGAAGGTTTATGAATGCAATCAATATTCTCATCCCCATAGAATGATTTTTATAACTATTTTAATGCTATTATTTTAACGCTTAAAGCTTCAACATGAAAAGAAAATGCTTAGACAACCTGTAAATATTCCATAATGGATTGAATAACACCCACGATACATATCACTAGATAAGCTGTACTAAGTATTAAGAATAAAAAACGCCAAATTTTCTTTAATAACGGCTTTACTTCTATTTCCTTTTTAGTTCGCCAATCAATATATGTAAAAATCATAGCCATCATTATCGCGAGTATTACCAAAAGAGCCCCAACATTCACACGCCAAAGTACGCCGATGGCTAACGGAACAGAAAAAAACAAGCACAATGTCGTAACATCAGAGGCTGCTCCAAAAGCATGTGTGCCACGAATTTTAACTTTCCTGCCAACCAGATAAACAATTACGAAAAGAACAATTGGACAAAAAATAAGGATACTAATAACTATATGTAAAAGGTCTTTCAACTTCTTTCACCGCTCTCCTCTATTGCAAGCACTTGATGATATAAAGTACGCAAAGTAGGTAAATTATGACCGTTTGCTAAAGCTTTATTTAGTATGACACCAACAATTGTTTCGATTTCACTTTTTCTACCCTGCAGACGATCCGCTAGCATAGATGAAGTATTGTTGGCTGTTTTCCTACATAAGTCTATCACATCACTAAAAGATATGGTGTGTTCAATTTCTTCAAAAGCTTCTGTAAGCTCTCGATAAATATGTTCTAGCAGTAAAAATGCTTGTTGATTAGTCACTAACTCTCCGTTCTTTACTTGCAATACAGCTGTCAATGGATTAATTAAGCTATTAAGCACCGCTTTTGCAAAAAGCATTTGCTCTGCATTACTAGCCAATTCAATAGGAAATAAGGAATGTTGTAATTGTAGTAGCTGTTGAAAAGCCTGGTGTTCTCCTCGTTCTATCGCTATTTTACATAGTCCTACTCCTCTATGCTGAACCGTCGATTGGTTCATCAATTGAGCTCCAAAGGTCACTGAACCAAAGGCGATATTTTTTTGTGGCAAGAGTAGCGCCTCCTCCAAATGCGCTAAGCCGTTTTGCATAAAAAGCAACGGCATATCACTTGGAAATAAGGCTAATTGATTGTAGAGCTTTTGCAAATGTCCGTATTTAACAGCAATCACTAGTAAATCTTGCTTTGGTAGATTAGCCAAATCTGTAGTAGCAACAATCCTTTGCACAGTTTTAGTCCCATCAACGTTGATACGTGTTAACTTCTTGGCATTTAGTTCATTTACTTGTTCCTGCCTTCTGGCAACCAACGTTACTGGTACACCAGACTCCGCTAAAAAACTTGCTGTTAATTGACCAACTGCCCCTGCCCCAATTATCGCTACTTTCATTGTCTACACCCTTTCCATCTTTACTGATCATTGTTACCTCGGCGTCATTACATCCAGATTGTCCAAAAAACTCGAAACACTCTGTGATACTTTAGAGCAACACGATATTATTCACACCATTAAAGAGGTTGACGCACTTTTTGGCGTGCCTCCTATATCAGCAGACTTTAAAACAACCATATAATGCTTCACCTCCGAATAGCATACATTCATAAAACTATAAGAATAAGGTGCCTTAGAATACATCTAAGGCACCTTCTACGCAGGTTCTTTTATTATACAGGATAGACTGATTATTGACGATATACAGAAAGGGTTTTATGTCCATAAAAGAAAAGCAATGTAATTCATGTTCTACAGCCACGTAATCATAATTTTAATCTTTCATTAATGAATAACCTTGCTGAAGCCATTTCACTAGCTTCTCATGCTCATTTTGCAATTCACGATGCTTCATTTCAAGCGTTTGATAAGCCTCCGTTAATTCGTCAAAACTTGTCAACGCTAATTTCAAATGACTTCGCATAGATTGTTGGGGCTGATTTCGCACAGCTAATAGTGACTGACTATATTGACCACGCAATGTTTTATTCCAACGGAAACCACACGCTTGTTTTGTACGACCTAGTTCTATGGCCGCCATTTCAAAGGCCTCTAGCTGTGTTTTGCCATTTTGCACATTATGCAATACGATTTCTGCTAGTCTTTCATCATCTTCCTTTGTCCATTGATCTTTTCTTTTTTTCAATTCCATAATCTATCACCCTCGCATTTTTTACTACTATATGCAAAAGCAAGCAAAATAGAATCATTGCATGAAAAAAGACAGTGATGATGTTTTACTCACATCACTGTCTTTATACATTACTTATTATTCTTCTTTGTCAAGAAATTATTAACCGCTTGATGGTGCGCTTCGCTTTCCCACAACTTTGCACAGGTACGAACTTCTTCCATCACACGCTCATACATATTTCGTTCACGCCACTTTCGAAGCTCAATCTCCTTATAAGCTTTATGAACAGAAGGATGAATCTTTCGCATATGTTCAATAAAATCGTTCAAGGCATCTTCTTTTGAGCCTTCAAAAACACGCATAGCCCACCCTATCTCATATAATAATTGCGCAGGGTAAGGCTTCGCATCCACTAGCATCTTCATTGCACGATCATGACGCAAACCTCGTTCAAATAAATATGTACCACCACCCCAGCCACTTGTAATGGCTAGTGTCCCTTGAATAAATCCGCATTTCGCATGGCTAGCTACTAAACGAAAATCACAAGCTGTTGCAATCTCACAGCCCCCTCCAACAGCAGTACCATTTATAAGTGCTATAGTTGGTACAGGAAGCGTAGCAAGGTCGTATAATATTTTCCCCATTTTACTTAACATACCAAATGCCTCATCCTCTGTTTCCAATGAATGAAACTCAGATAAATCCCCTCCTGAGCAAAACGATTTATCGCCAGCACCAGTCACTACTAAGAAACGCACATCTTCATGCCCACGAATATATGTAATGACTTCTTGAAGACCGTTCATCACTTCATCATTGACAGCATTCCGTTTCTCTTCACGGTTAATGGTAAACGTCATAATGCCATCATGATTGTCAATCGTATAAGACATATCACTACCCCCTTTGTCGCAATGAATAAATTGTATCACACAATTATTTCACTATTGTAAAGAACTTCATAATCAACGAAATATTCCGTCTTTTTAAGCAAACAAAAAGGCTAGTAAAGAGCCATGGTCTCTCTACTAGCCTTTTAAGTGAGCAAACACTGTATTATTTGCTTACTACTTCTTTACCTTTGTATTGTCCGCAAGCTTTGCAAACACGGTGTGATAATTTAGCCTCACCACAGTTAGGGCAAGTTACCATACCAGGTACAGATAATTTGAAATGCGTACGACGCTTTCTTTTTGCAGTTTTAGAAGTTCTTCTAAATGGTACAGCCATTGATGGCACCTCCTTACAGATCGTCTATTCGTCTGTTTGATCAAAATACTTAGCTAGAGCAGCTAGTCTTGGATCCACTTTTTGTTCGTCAGCTTTTTTGTGTAGCTCTACGTCTTCATCTGTTGCATAAGACCAATTTTTACCACCATGCACTTGTCCTTCAGAATCTTCCTTGAACACTTGCATTGGTACCTCAAGCAAAACTAATTCCTCAAGAACCGGTTTCATGTCGATGACTTCACCGTCAATATAGTGAATGTCTCCGTCATCGTCTCCTCGTTTATCTTCGTCAATCCAGCTAAAAATTTCAACTGTCTCAACTTCAATTGGAAACTCAACATCCTCCCATGTGCGAGCACATGGTAGTGTTAACGTTGCTGTCACAGTTAACTGACATGTCATTTGCGATGCACCAAAAGTACATAGCCCTTTTACATGAACGGGCGAAATTGCTCGAATATCCTGGTTTCGCTCCATCACTTCGTCCAGCTGGACAAAGGCATCGATTGGCATCCCGTTTTGGCGGTATTTAGATAATTGATGAATTGACCATTTCATTCGTTTAATCACCTCGAGACAACACTGTTGATTATATAATGTGTAAAAATAGATGTCAAGATAATTTCTTGTCACCACTTTAAAACCCACCTATAATTATATACTATGAGAAGTGTATTTACTCCTAACAGTTTAAAATAAAGACACAAATTATAAGGGGGAGAAGCATGCAAGCAGTTGGAATTGTTGTAGAATATAATCCTTTTCACAACGGACATGCTTATCATTTAGAACAGGCTAAAAAAGCAGCACAGGCAGATCTCGTAATCGCTGTTATGAGCGGCACATTTTTACAACGTGGAGAACCTGCCATGGTAGATAAATGGACACGTACTAAAATGGCGCTTTCTGGCGGTGTAGATATTGTTATTGAACTGCCTTATGTCTATAGTACAGCACCTGCCACAGATTTCGCAAAAGGAGCCATTTCCTTATTAAGTGCTGTTGGTTGCAACTCTTTTGCCTTTGGAAGTGAAGACGGCTCTATTCAGCCCTTTCTAAACACTTTTGAGCTGATTGACAGCCACCGTACAGAATATGACCAGTTCATTAAAGACAGCCTTAAAACAGGTGCCAGCTACCCAAAAAGCCTACATTACGCCTATGAACAGCTTTCTCAGATGTACCCTGCTCCATACATCGATCTTGCACAACCAAATAATATATTGGGCTTTCATTATCTTGAAGCAGCGAGGACACTTAACAGCAACATTAAACCACTAACAATTCCTCGCGTTGCAGCAGGATATCATGATGCTTTAAAGGAAGATGCATCAATCGCCAGTGCCACTGGCATACGTAAAGCCCTTGCCTCTACAAATTCTTTACAAAGTGTACAAAATGTTGTTCCTACTGCTACTTTTGAATATTTAACTGACTGGCATACAAAGTATAACCAATTTGCAAACTGGGAAACATTTTGGCCGTTATTACAGTTCACCATTGTAAGACATACTCCTTCAGAGCTTACTCGTTATGCAGAAGTAACTGAGGGCATAGAAAACGCAATTGTCAAAGCTGCCAAAACCAGTTCTACATTTTATAGCTTTATGGAAAAAATAAAATCTAAGCGTTATACCTGGACCCGCCTTCAACGGATGATAACACATATTTATACAGGGTTTACCAAACAGCAGCTTCAAAGTTTTAACGCGCCCTCCTTTATTCGGCTATTGGGTATGAGTTCGATGGGACAAGCTTATTTAGGACAGCAAAAAAAGAATATAGAATTACCCTTAATCAGTCGAGTTGCAGCTACCAATGATGCGATGTTAGCTATCGATATACATGCAGCAGAGCTTTATAATTTAAGTATCGAGCAAGGAACAAAGAATCTTACGCTGCCGAAGGATTATCAAACACCACCTATTCGTTGCTAAAGGCATCAAAAGGGATGCTAAGGTCCTCTTAGCATCCCTTTATATTATTTTGGTTGAAGTTGCTTTAAATAATTGATAGCATCGTCAACGCTCTTCACTGGAACGATTTTCATTTTTGTTTTAATCTCTTTTGCCGTTTTGACAGCCGTTGCATAATTCGATTCTAGCTCTGGATACTTCGCCTTCATTTCTCGAGAGATTTCATCATCTGGTGCAAAGAAGATTTCCATGCCGTCACGATCAGCGGCAATAACCTTATAGTCTATTCCACCAATCCTGCCAACGGATCCATCTATTAGCATTTCACCTGTACCAGCAATTGCATAGCCTTTTGTTAAATCTTCATCAAGCAATTGGTCTAATATTTCAAGTGTAAACATCAGTCCAGCAGAAGGTCCACCGATATCCTCTGTTTTCATCGTTACCTTCGGATTAGTTTCAATCGATTTGCTTTCAGTATAGGAAATACCTAAACCCGCTCTATGTTCTTGGGCGTTAGGAATTTCCTGTAGTGTAATAGTCTCCTGATGTTGTTCTTCATTACGTATAAATTGAATGGTTACCTTATCGCCAAGCTGCTTAGGTTTTAATAGATCCACAAGCATTTGCTGGCTAGTTATTTTTTGACCATCAACCTCAACAATTTCATCTCCAGCTTTTAAAATACCGTCCGAAGCTCCTCCGTCTAAAACGTTTAATATAAATACACCATTAAAAAGAACCTTTGTCTCTAGCCCTGCTCTTTGAAAGGCTACATATTTGGCATTAAATTGTGAATCGGACATTAACTTTAACTGTCGAATATTATATTCCTCATCATCCTCTAAAGGATTTCGTACTTGTTCAATATCCATTAGCTTTTGATATTTTTGAACTTTTGCCCACAAATACGAAAATGGTGTGGCTTGCTGCATAGCAACTGTCATTAAACTTAAAGACCCCTTACTATCTGCCTCTTTACTATCCACAGTAACAAATTTACTGACATCGTAGGCACTTCCAGGTTTCATAATATACGCGTCTAGTCGGTATAACATCATACAACAAATCACGACTATTAACACTGCATAAATACCAATTTTTTTCTTCACTTGAAAACACCTCCTAGGACGCTTGCAAAACCATACGTTCATGTTTTTGCCTTTCTCACATATATTGATTTTAGCATTTGCCTATGTGAATGACAAAAAGTTGAAACGAGATGATAACATGTTTGCTACAATTCAAATAGTGCTCTGCGTAATTCTAATTCTCTTACTCTTGTTATTCCCACAAACTGCTCACAGTGGTACTGATTTAGGCGTAAATCTTTTCATGGAAGCACTTTTTCCGTACTTATTGCCGTATCTTGTGTTAACACAATGGCTTCTGCGTTTAACAGCCCCTATGCGTACCAAAACAAAAAGGGCTTCTTTATACGTACAAGCCTACATTATTAGTGCCCTTGGAGGCTATCCAACTGGCGCAACTACTATTGTTTATTTGAAAAATAGTGGTCAATTACACCCTAAAGAGGCAAATTTCTTGCTAGCTGTTTGTCATGCACCCAGTCCACTTTTTGTATTAGGTTTTGTAAGCCTTGATTTATTACACAGTAATACGTTTGGATGGTTGTTTTTATGTTTACTACATACGTTTAATATTTGTTGCCTAGTAACTGGCTACTTTTTCTTTCGCAAAACTGATTCACCTAATATCTCCGTACACAACACACCACTCTATAGTGCTCCATTTTCGGAAAGTATTAAAGAAACTGCCCCAACCATTCTGCTAGTTGGTACAACCATCATCTTTTTCACAACGATTCAAACCATTGTACAACAAGGCTTAGATCAGCTTATACCAAAGCTTCCCTATACGATTGAGCTTTCCATAGCAGCTGTTCTGGAGGTAACGAACGGTCTTAAAATGACAGTTACAGCATTTCCAGATCTTCCGTATATCCATTTACTTGTTGTGATTTTGTTAACGATGCAAAGTATAAGTATTCACTTACAAATTTTTGTTATCGCCAAATCTGCAAAACTTTCTGTACGACCTTATATTAAATTCCGCCTCCTTAGCATAATCATTGTACCCACTATTTATGCTCTGTTTTTTCTAAAATAACAATCGCTCTAAATATCAAAAAGAGGATGTCATCGATCTTTTGACATCCTCTGCATCCTTAATGTGTAAAACCATATTTTTCTTTTAAAGCCTTTACGACACATGTAGGGACTAGCTCGTTAACATCACTACCATATTTCGCAACCTCTTTTACTATACTAGAACTTAGGAACGAATATTGATTTTTCGTCATGATGAAAAATGTTTCGATTGTTTCATCTAGGAAACGGTTCATGGATGTAATTTGCATCTCATATTCAAAATCCGAAACTGCTCGTAAACCACGAACAATCGCCCTCGCCTTTTTTTCCTTAGCATAATCAATCAATAAGCCTGAAGAACTCTCTATACGAACATTAGGTAAGGTTTTTGTCACTTCAGCCATCAAAGCCATACGTTCTTCTACAGAAAACAAAGGATTCTTTGCTGAATTGTTTAATACTGCTACATATACGATATCAAACACATCAGCCGCACGTTTAATTATATCTAAATGGCCGAATGTTACAGGGTCAAAACTTCCAGGAACTACAGCAATTTTTTCAGACAACTTATTCTCCCTCTTCCTCTGTACAGCGATAAACAGAAATAATTGTTCCGCCATAGGTTTCTTGTCTTGTTAAAACAAACTCCCCAAAATTTTGAGGTAATCCTATCTCTTTTGCATGTTCACATAAAATAATACCATCTTGTTGTATTTTACGGTTATCGACCAAAATCTGTACGAGGTCATAATACTCCTGCTGATGGTAAGGTGGATCTAAAAAAACGAGTTTAAATGTAATATCACGCTTTAATAGCGCTTTCACAGCGCGCTTTGCATCTATACGAAAAAGCTCTGTATATTCTTCATAACGGCATTTTTTTATATTTTCTTGTAGCACCTGGAATGCTTTTGGATCTTTCTCAATAAAAATAGCACGTTCTGCTCCTCTACTTAATGATTCAATCCCCAAGCCGCCGCTTCCAGCAAACAGATCTAGCGCCAAACCTCCATCAAAAAATGGCCCAATTATATTAAAAATGGATTCCTTTACTTTGTCAGTTGTAGGCCTTGTCGTATTTCCTGCTATTGCTTTTAGCGGCATTCCTTTGCGCTCTCCTGCTACAACTCTCATATCAGCATCTCACCGTACTTTCGTCTATATAAAGTATTTTGCAGCGAAAGGTTGGCCCTCCGCTGCAAAAGTTATTGTTGCTCTTGTTTTAATATTTGAATGCGTTCTTCCTTTTTTTGTAGTTCCACTAGGAATAATCGCTGTAACCAAGCTTCTTCTACATAATAATGATCAGCTATCTTTATGATTGGTTCAGAGATTGATGAATACCTACGCTGGTTGAATACATAAAATCCAGGCTCTTTAGGGAAGCGGAATGTACGATGCTCGCTATTTACATAATAGCCATTCTTTCCTTCCTCAGCTGAGTAGCCAAGGTAAGGCAATAATGTATCTGCCGTATACAACACCTGTCCCTCATAGAGAATTACATGAACATCTTCCTTCAATGTATCATCCACATAGACATCACGTGCATCCTCAAATAAAAGTGGATAGGTTCCATTTTGCTGAGCTGCATTTAATGCAAAATAAGATGTCTTGGCATCTAATACCTGTGATAAGTACTTGTCCATTGTATCAGGTGAAATCGTTTCATCTCCAAGCTTTTTTAATGTTTCCTGCCAAGCTTGTTGTTGAGTATCCGTCATGTAATTATTTAATGTCTTGATGATTTTCTTTGTTTTTTCTCCACCAATGGGATCGCTTATTAAATAGGATGCCACAACCTCAGACAACCATTCTGGGGAATCTACAAAATTATATTGTGATTTAATTTGTGATAAAATCACTTCTTGCTCTACAGCTTGTTCAGTAAGTGTTGGTAAAAATAACAATCTTTCGTCATGAACTGCTACTGGACTTTTTTCTTGAATAATTGCAATATGCTCATCACTTAGAAGCTGTAAATTTTCTAATGACTTTAGAAAATCATGAGGGACTTTTTGCTGGGCATAAATTGATAACACAGGTGTCTGTTCTTGCGCTTTAAGCTCCCCGGCTTGCCAATATAAATCTTGAATAGTACCGTTTCCTCTAAACATTGTGTAATTGACAAGTACAAGTTGTTGTTGACCTACTAGGGGCAAACCTGTAACCCATTGTCCTTTCACCTTACTGTCTGTAGAAATTGAAACAATTGAATACGATGCTTCACCATTTATTAGTGTAGCAAAAACATTTTGAAGGAGCATCTTATTTTTTAAGCCACCCTCAATTGGAATTATGTATGATACAGATTGTGATTTTGTCTCCCCTTTTGCAAAGTAAGAAACTTCATCTGATAAACGATCACAGCTTTTTTCATTTTCAATAAAGCAACTCGCGTTTGTTGCTTTTTCAGGCCATTTAATTTTCACCTTTTGATTTGGTAGGTTTTTAAAATGTTGTCGAATATCTAAGCTATTTTCGCGATAGACAATTTCTATTTCCTGAGAATAATGAAAATCCCCTATGCCTGTTTCTAAATCAGATGAATAAGCATGGTATTGAAAAAATACCGTTCCTGTAATGATTAGTGCTAAAATAGAAAAAAAGCTTAATGCAAATTTCATGTGCTTGACCTCCCGCAGCATGATACTATGAGTAGTGGAAAGGATGTGCAATTATTATGCCACAACAATTTATAGAATTAGGTGAAGGCTATGGTGATGTTTACGAGCTACTCGAAATTATTAAAACCAACCAGGAACGTTTTCATCAAGCCTTTTTACTAACATCTACAAAAGAAGACAAGAAGGTGATTTCTTTAGCTGTCGCCCTTAAACCAGTCGGCGAAAGTAAGTTCATGCCTATTTATATTTGTCGAGAGGGCATCCCATACAATGAAGAACAGCCAACACAGCGACAAAAAATGTTTGAAGCACAAATAGAACAACTCGGTCGAAAAGCAGTAGTTGTAGAAATAAAGCACTCATCTATATTTTCGGAATCAAAACTATTTTATCAATACTTAATAGGTATATTAAGACTAAATAACTATATACCCGCATTAACATAAGTTTATAGACCTACTTTATAGTCATATTCCTTTGCTTTATCTGGTTTTGCATTTTCATATTCAGTTTTTACAAAAGGACGATAAGACGCCACAACGTCTTTCACAAATGGAAGGCGTTGTAGTTTTGTTGTCATCATGTCAATATCCTCACGATCGCAGTAAAGCACTACGTATTTTTGCCTTCTAGAAATATAAAGAACATGACCATATTTCCGAAGTGACTTCGCATGTTTTAATTGATGGACGTAAACGATTAGCCCTTGTCGTTCGTTCATAGTGGATTCCCTCATTTCTTACATAAAAGAATACCATAGACCAGAAAATGATAGCAACAGAGTTTAGCTGACAGAACGCTCAATTTTCCGTTATAATGGAAAAGCATACGACGTTGAACATCGTGAAGATGAATCAGTTGTTTTAATTAAATTCAATTGTAGCATCATTACAGGAACAGAAGAATGCTGAAAGATGATCATGCCTCAAATGAACACTTTACAAGACATTTGCACCTCCATAATGATTGTTTTTCAATATGATGGAAAAAATCGGCATAAAAAAAATCATCATTCACTTATACTAGTAACTAATTTTAATAGTAGACCCTGTATTTACTACTATTGATTAAACAATGAATTCACTATTACTTTTTATATGAGATAATTGTTAAGGAGGACGAATATGGGTAAGAAAACAAAAATTGCGCTTGCAATTGCAGCAGCAAGTGCAGCAGCTTGGGCAGGCAGTAAAGCTATTTCAAAACCACAGCAACGTGAAGGTAAACAAGCATTACAATTCGAACGCCCCATAATTCTTGCACATCGTGGCGGAGCTCTTTTAGCACCAGAACATACAATGGTCGCATTTGAAAAAGCTGCACAGCTAGGTGTTGATGGCTTTGAAATCGACATTCGCCTAACGAAAGATGAGGAAATTATTGTTTTCCATGACGAGACAGTTGAACGTACAACGGATGGCTATGGGCTCGTTGCAGATATGACGTTGGCAGAAATCAATGCCTTAAATCATGGCTACCAATTTGAAGATTTAGAAGGAAATTTCCCATATCGAGAGGAAAAATTAGATGTCGTAACTTTACGTGAGTTGCTTGAAACCTATCCAAACATGTTAATCAACATTGATATCAAAGATGCTCCAGATACTTACGAAGGGAGTCTCATGCCTTCTAAACTTTGGCGCTTAATTGAAGAACTACAAGCTGAACAACGTGTTGTTGTGACAAGCTTTTATGGTGAGCAAATAGATCGTTTTAATTTATATGCTCAAAATCAAGTAGCACTTGGTGCAGGTGAATCAGATGTCAGAAAAGCATTTGCTTCTTTCTCAAGTCAGTTTGGACATTTATATCACCCTAAAGTGGATGTTTTTCAAATCCCTCCAAAGTCAGGGGTTATTGCATTAGATTCTCCTAAATTTATTCAGTTTTTAAACAACCTCAATATTCCTGTCCACTATTGGACAATCAATGACCTAGATACGATGAAAAAATTACTCAATAATGGGGCAAAGGGCATTATTACAGATCGTCCGGATATTGCAGTTGAGTTATTACAAGCTCAAGAGTCTAAATAAGACCAGGAATGAAAGGGAAGCACACTGAACTGATGTGCTTCCCTTTCATGTAAATGTTAGATCCATTATTGCTTCCCATTACAGTAATACTTAAGTTAAATAATCTATGATTGCATCAGTTACTTCTTGTAGTGTGGCAGCTCCACCCAAATCAGGCGTTTTTATACCCCGCGCTAATGTTTGCTCTATAGCATTCAATATCCTTGTTCCCACATCTTGATAACCAAGAAAATCGAGCATCATCTTACCTGTCCAAATTTGTCCAATAGGATTGGCAATTCCTTGACCAGCTATACCTGGTGCAGAACCATGGACAGGTTCAAACATTGATGGATATAGCCCTTCAATGTTTAAATTTGCTGCAGGTGCAATACCAATGCTTCCCATAATGGCACCGCCTAGATCTGTCAAAATATCCCCAAATAAATTCGATGCTACGATAACATCAAAATTTTCTGGCTTCATCACTAAAAATGCTGCTAGTGCATCAATATGATTAGATGCTTGACCTACCTCTTCATATTCTTTTCCTACTTGAGTAAACACTTCATCCCAAAAAGGCATGCTATATGTAATCCCATTTGATTTTGTAGCACTTGTCACATGTCCATTACGTGTTTTGGCTAATTCAAATGCATAGCGCATCGCCCGTTCTGTACCCTTTCTTGTAAAAACAGCATTTTGGATTGCCACCTCATCTTGACCACTATGTATTCTTCCTCCGCTTTCAGCATACTCCCCTTCAGAATTTTCCCTTACAACAATAAAATCAAAATCATTTGGTTGTCGTAAAGGTGATGGTAACCCTTGAAGTAGCTTTGCAGGTCGTACATTAATAGATTGCTGTAGCTCACGTCGAATTTTAATGAGAAGGCCCCATAATGATACATGATCCGGAACCAAATTAGGCATACCAACTGCACCTAAAAATATTTGGTCATACTGTTTTAACAGTTCAATGCCATTCTCAGGCATCATTTTTCCTGTCTCTAAATAGTATTCACAGCCCCATGGAAAAGTTGTCCATTCAAATTGAAAGCGTCCATCTAACAACGCTGCCTGATTAAGAACTTTTATTGCAGCTGGCACAACCTCTTTTCCTATCCCATCCCCAGGTATTACTGCAATTCGATAAGTTTTCATTAATGCTTCCTCCTTCAATTTAATTATTAAAAAAGACTGTAAACTAACTCAGTTATTGCCTTCGAGTTGTCTACAGTCTAGAAGAGATATGTTATATACACATCCTATTTACGCTGAGCAAGAGCATGAACCGCCCGAGCCACATCCACCTCCGCAAGATGAACCAGATGCAAAGAATGGATTACTAACAGGAACTTTTACCGCTTCAGAGACCGTTTTTCCTATTAATAGGCTAATCTCATCCAGTAAATCCTGAAAATCGTTTTCAGCAATTTTTAAGGCTGAAACTTTCTCATTTAAGTCAAGTGCCCTTTTCTGTTGGCGAATCGACTTCATAATTGTATGATAGTCCGGATGATATTTTCCGAAACGTTGTACATCTTCGTACTGCTCTTTCATGCGATTAAATGCATATATAGCCTCTACAATTTGTGCATCACTATATACAGCTTCATACGCTTGTTGTAGCGCCATCGCAGGTTCTGAGGAAAGAATCATCTCACAAAGCGCTTCCGCCTCATCCAAAATGATTACCCAGTCAGAGGTCATCATCATCTTTAATTCCCCCAATCTCTTTCCCATCATAACAGATTTTATGGTAATTTTACATTAATGATAATTTTAATGAAAGAGGTTTTCCAAATGATGACAACATCTAAGGAGCAGGTTGAACAGTTAGTGGCCGAGATTTTACAAGACAGTACCGAGGAAGATGAAGAAGTTTTATTACATCTTTTAAATGGCCTACGGGAGAAACAGCAAGGCATTCACCGTCGTTATATTAATGCTACTTTACATATGGTAGGTAAATTTGAGCCTGAGGTCAGTGAGGTCCGTATCCCTATTACACCGGTCATTCATAATACGATAAAGGTGCCACACGGAGGTATTGTTGCAACGATTGCCGATGCCGCTATGGGAGGGCTTGCTTCGCGCTCTGTGCCTGAGGGCTATAATGTAGTTACTACGAACATGAATATATCGTATATTGCTACCACTACAAATAAAGAATTGATTGCACGTGGTCGTTTTGTTCATAAGGGACGCCAAACGCTTGTCATGGAATGTGATGTTGAAGATGAGACTGGTCGCAGGCTTGCCATTGCTACAGGATCTTTCTTCGTTATTCAGCGTCGTCCGTAATTAAACTCGCAAAATAGTCTTTAATACATTGTTGATCGGAAAAAGGGAACTTTTGATTTTTAATTTGCTGTGTTTGTTCATGCCCTTTTCCGGCAACAAGGACAATGTCTCCCTTTTCTGCCTTTGCTAATGCTTGATGGATCGCAAGTTTGCGATCTAAATAAATTTCATAATATTGTTGCTCTGTAAATCCAGCAATAATACTTTCATTAATCACAATAGGATCTTCATCACGAGGATTATCTGTTGTTAAATAAATAACATCAGCATATTTACTTGCTACTGCCCCCATTGCAAAGCGTTTCGCCTTGTCTCGATTTCCTCCACAACTGAAGACAAGGTAAATTGTTTTAGAGCGATCAAAGGTTTGCAATACCGCTTGCAATGCTTCTGCTGTATGGGCATAATCTACATAAACATCAATTCCTAATGGATTTTCAATCTTCTCTAGCCTGCCCTCTGGTAGCCTTAACGACCACATATGTCCAACTATATCTTCCATAGGGACACCTAAGCGCCATACAGCCATTAAGGATGCAACAGCATTTTGCACATGGTATTTACCGACAAAAGGAATTTCTACAATATGCTCACTCGCGGAAGTCTGTAAACAAAGTACGGTTTTTCCAACTGATTCACTGACGATTTGAATATGTAAATCATTGTGATTATCAAAACCAAATGAGCAAGATTTTTTCTTATCATAAATACCAACAGAACGGCAAAAATTATCATCTCCATTTAATACTAGCTTTTTTGATAAATCCGCTAAACGTTTCTTGGCACGTTTATAAGCTTCTAAACCTCCATGATCTTCTAAATGATCTTCTGATAAATTTAAAAATACACCACAGTCAATGTCACAATGATCGAGCCTATGCTGCTGCAACCCCATTGAAGAAGCTTCTAATACAACATGGGTCACACCTTTTCGCACACATTGCTTAAGAATGGGGTGTAATTCTTTAGCTTGCAATGTTGTTAATTGCTCATAAGCCGTTTGTTGTTTCTCACCATTGATGAAAAAGCCAACCGTTCCAATAACTGCTGCATGTTTATGTAGTGCATTTAGAAGCTGACTAACAAAATGGCTCACTGTCGTCTTTCCATTTGTACCTGTAATGGCGATAACAGTTAAAGCTTCTGCTGGAAAAGCAGCAAGCTTCGCACTTGCATACGATAAAAATAATGCTGTATTTGGAACCCATACAAAAGGAATTTCTTTATCTATAATTGGCAAAGAGATACTTTCTTCTGAAACGATGGCAGCAGCTCCACGTGCCAATGCCTCTTTGACAAACCGACTTCCCGATGTTTTTTTACCTTTTCGCACAATAAATATATCACCAGGTTGTACCGCCTGTGCATAGTCCTCTACACCAGTAATTTCTGTCCGTATAGATCCTCCCGTCACGCTACATGGCCAGTCTTTTAATAACTCTGCTAATTGCAAACCTAATTCCCCCTTTCAGTTCTCTATCATATGACGGCGTTTGTAACGGTGTGACGAAAAATGTAGAAGCCTAAAAGAAGGAAAAACTCCACATAAAAAATGAAGACAAGCCCGTTTGTTGAAAGCTTGTCTTCATCTGAATATTCTTCTGTTATGGTAAGGTTTGATTTGATTTATCTGTAGATTCTTCGCTATCTTGTTTTTCATTTTTCGTCTCTTCATTATCTTGCTCTTCTCTACCCACTTCTTGTGTAGTAGGTTCAAGATATATTTGTGTATAATAATCTACAAAGGCGCCAGAACCAACGCGGGTATATCGATCATTCAAAAGAACTTTTCTATGTTCAGGAGAATTTGTCCAGCCATGCATGGCTTCAATCGCATCAAAATAAGCAGTTGCCAGGTTTTCGTTCGCTTCACTATACTCGATTTTTTGCGTCTGTAATCGTTTTTTTAGATCCCCATAGGTTGGAGATTCATGCGCTAAAAAATTTTGCACCTTCATGTCCTCACTATGCATTCTTGCTGCTTCCTCCAATGATTCATCCATTTCTAAAGGAAGTAAATCATGATGGACTCTTGTTACATTTAGCAAATCATCTAATTGTTTAGCGCTAGCCACATCAATTTCTTGCTGTAAGAAAGAGGAAGGAGGAGTACGTCTAACAAGCTCCCCTTGATAGCTCATTTCATATGGCTGATGAAGGACAAGTGTTTCACTATCTGTATATCGTATCCCCTGCAACTCACTTGTTTCCCGATCTATGTAAAGCTGTGCGTAAAGACCATCAAATTTGATAAGTAGCCTTGTTTGCATATCTTCTTCACTCATGGAGAAAATGAAAATATTTTCGCCTACAGTGGCGGCTACCTCATAATCAATGATTGTCATTCTGTATATTTCATCACGTTTTTGGCCCACTTTAAAAGGAAATGCATCAATTTCTTGTCCTGCTATGTAAATTTGTGTCACAATATTATTATCAATACCAATCATAAAAAAAGTTGAAACATCTTCATTATAGACCCACCATTGATAACCAAATGAAGACGGCTCCTTTCTTGCAGGCTCCCCATATCGTTCTAAAACAGCTTGTGTGCCTTTTCCTATCAATGTGGATATACCCGTTTGTGGACGTGTCATTGCTCCTATTGCAGATTCCTGCTTTAGCTGTGTTTGAGGTATGATATTCGAATTGGTATTTGGGCCTTCTAGTGGCTCATTTTCCTTAGGGGTATTAAAAAACATAAAGCCAATTAATGCAACTGCACCACAAACCATTAAAATGCGGAATAAAGCTTTCATAGAGGACTCCTTTTCATCACCATTATTGTAAGTTATTATATCAATTGTAATTGGGTTGACACAATGTTGTCATTGCAACAATGTCGAATATGCTCTATTATAAAAATGAGCGTATACTTTGTACGAGAACCTAAAGGAGGACTATACATGTATTTTGAAAATACTAACCTTGAAAATTTAACAGCTGATCAAGAGCTACTTGTCAGCATTATGAAAAAGCATGGTTTAGAATGTGATGGCGGCTGGGATTACGAGCGTATGACATTCGATAAACGATTCGATACTCGTGAAGGTCGTTATTACCTACGCGTATTCGCATATGCTATTTCTGGTGACGTAGGTGCACACGATGCCATCCTTACATTAATGAAACCAGTCCTTGGTAAATACTATTATCCACATGGTGTTGAATATGGCGATGACGAGGTTTATCCAGCACACCTTGTAAAAAAATGTGAAGAAATCTTAAAAAAGGTTAAATTAGAGTTAGATCAATTCTCAATCGAGCCTACAAATAAAAATAACTTTGAACCTGTGAACGCACGCTAATCTTTCGTACATTGAAGTGACTGCAAGAAAGCGTAAATAGCTTCATGGTTGTAAAAAGACTGGTGGTCCAGTCTTTTTTATTTTGAGTAAAAAATATTTTTTTTCTCATACTACCTATATCTATTACAAGATGTAGGTGAGAAAAATGTTATCATTTTTTAATCGTCCTTTTTTTCGTCATCCCATTATTGTTATCGCAATGGGTATACTGATCCTTTGGTCCATCTCCATATCATTACCAATTTTACTTGCCTACTTAACCGCGTTATTGTTAGAACCAATCATCGTTCGAATGAGTAAACGGTTTAGAAAAAAACGAAAAATCGTTGTCTTCTTCTTTTTTTTGTTTTTTCTAAGTATATCTTTATTATTATGTACACTTATCCTCTATATAAGCTGGAAACAATTTTCATCCTTTATTATTGATATACCTGATTATCTCAATCAATTGTCCGCACTATGGATTCAAATGCAATCTAAGCTCAGCAATTACACCTATCATTTACCTGTAGAGCTAGTTTCACAAATTCAATTTATGATTGCAAAAGCATTAGCATCCATCGAAAAATTTTCTTTATCCTTAACGAACGTCAATGTTTGGTCAACTTTACTGACATATATTCCCACACGTCTTTTTGATATATTTGTCTATTGGATTGTGTTGTATATGTTGCTTTTAGAATTACCAACAATTAATCGTAAATTATTATCGCCCGTTCCTTTTCACTACCATCAAAAAATTATCTTTATTGGCCAACGTGTTAAGCTAGCCTTATTTGGATTTCTGAAAGCTCAATTACTTGTAGGGATAGGGATCTTTGCTATATCATTCGCTGCATTTTATTTTTTAAAAACACCATTTCCTATACTGTTAGCACTTTTACTTGTTGTTTTAGACTTTATCCCTTTTCTTGATTCATTTATTTTATTAGTCCCATGGGCAGTCTATCAGGTCTTTGCTGGCGATTATTTATATGCAGCTGTCTTAATTTTACTAACCATTGGACAATTTCTAGTCCGACGAATGATTGAGCCAAAAATTATTGGCGATAAAATTGGACTTTCTTCCTTGAATACCTTTATTGCCATGTTTATTGGTTTTAAAATCTTTGGATTTATTGGAATATTAATTGGTCCATTACTGGTTGTCGTAGTGCTTTCACTATTCCAACCAACGATAAAAAATCTCCCTCCTGCACAGAAATAAGGAGGGAGATTTTTTTAAAATCCTAAAATGGCTTTAATTACTGATGTTGTTTCACCAGGCTCAAATAAAATATACAATAATAAATAAACTAATACACCTGTTATGGCAACAAAGAACCAAATAATACTTGTAATTGGCCCAATTCGTCTGTGTAATTTTATGTTCATTTTCAAACCTGAAATAATACTAACGATACCAAACACAGCTCCAGATGTCGCTAAAATAATATGGAAAATCAAGAAGAACGTATAATATGGTTTTAAATCTTCTCCACCGCCAAAAGCTGTATTTCCAATAAAGATTGTACGGGACGCATAGATGATAAAGAAAATAAGTGCCGCAACACCTGCAGCAAGCATCACTTTCTTATGTCCCTCTACATTTCTTTTTATAATTAAGCCCCACCCTATCGCTACTAGTACAGCACTAATAACGATAAACGATGTACTAATAGTAGGCAAAATTTGCAATTCCATTGTCAAAACCCCTTACACAAAGTAAATTTCTATTCTTCAATTAATGTTGCTGTTGACTTTCCCACTTCTTTTGGTGGGCAGCTAAAGCGTCAGCAGTGATTTTATCTGGATCTTTTTGCTCGGATCGATACCATCTTGTGAAGATTGTACCAATTAGTACACCAAAAATAAGCTCTTGTAGGATTTTCATTAATACGCCACCTAATTGCTGATCTGCAACTGGTTTCATGTCTGTAAATAGCTCTGGTCCAGATAAAGATAATCCTGACAATGTAGAGGCTGGTACACAAAGCTCCATTGCCTTTAACCATGCATCACCGTTTGTGTATGTCTCATACATTGCATTTGGGGCAAAGATGATTAATCCACAAGCAGGTGTAATTAAAACGGCATTAGCAATAATATACGCCAATTTATGCAAAGGCTTCATTTGATTACTATTTGGCATATTTTGAATTAAAGGCCAGTACATAAACACCGCAGATAGAAATAATACAAATGTATAGGTTCCATGTAATGTTTCGTTTAATTTAATGTAATCCAATATGGACGGTAAATGGTAGAAAGAAAATAGACCGATAAATACAAAGACAGCAACAACTGGTAATGTTAGCACTTTAAACAATGTTCTAACTACTGGTGCTTCAATAGCCACCTTCCAAACCCACCAAGGAATCCCTTTAATTAAGAAAATAGGGACTAGCAATAACAGAATAGCCATTTGCACCATGTGCATGGTAAACATAATATGAGCCATTAAATCGATAGGAGATCCTTTGATAATATAGATGGTAATCATAGCTAAAACAAAGTAAATAGCTTCGCCTTTTTTCAAAGGTTCACTTACTTTAAAATCTTTACGCCACTTTGTTGTGACTAAAAAATAGATGATTGTTATAAAAACAAGAACCCCTATTAAATACGGGCTCCACAATGCTTGGAAACCAAATATACTAAGTGGCATATAGAACGCACTCCTTTAAACTTCAGTACTCCTATTATAAAACGCTTACAGCTATACTGCAATGAACGAAAGGTGAACAAATGTTAAGTTTAACAGTGTTTGCCTCTTTCGATACCTACATAACCTCAAAACATAGGAAAAGCACGTTCGTACAAAATAACGAACGTGCTTTTTTTGGTGATTACCACCAAATGATTGTTAAAAATGCTAAGAAGAATGTAAATGCGATTAAAATTCCCATCCACATGAAGAAACCAATAACGCCACCAAAGTGAGTTTTTTTATCTTCTAAGTGCATGAAAGAATAAAGTTGAAGTACAACTTGAACGCCAGCCAATAATAATACGAATGGCATAATTAAGTATTTAGAAAAATCAGCTGCAACTACTGCGAAGGCGATAAAAGTGAAGAAAATCATAATCGCAAAGTTGATTACTTGTTTACGCATATGAACGGCATTATGATGACGATCATACTCATACTGTGCCTGTGACTTAGCAACTATAGGTGTATCGTGTGAAGACATTATCCGATCACTCCCATCAAGTATACTACTGTAAAGATAAATACCCAAACTACGTCGATAAAGTGCCAATATAAAGCAGCAACGAAGAATTTAGGTGCATTGTACAGGTTTAATCCACGTTTAGCATTACGGATCATTAAAGTACCAATCCATACAAGACCTAAAGTTACGTGGAAACCGTGTGTCCCAACTAAAGAGTAAAACGCTGTTGCGAATGCAGATTGATTAAATGTAAAACCAAGGTGCACATAGTGGTTGAACTCATAGATTTCAAGTGCTAAGAATCCAAGACCTAAAGCTAATGTAATCGCTAACCAAGTTTGCATACCTTTAAAGTTAAAGTTACGCATATGGTAAATTGCATAAACAGATGTTAGTGATGATGTTAATAATAACATCGTCATAGCAAATGCTAATGGTAATTCAAATAAACCTTGAGTTGTGAACTCCATGCCAGCTGGCCCTTTGTTCTTAAGCGCTAAATAAGTAGCGAATAAACTTGCGAAAAGTACAACTTCACAGGCAAGGAAAATCCAGAAACCAACGACTTTATTTTTACCTTCCATCGTAGCTTGTTCAGGATGATCTGGCCAAGTATGAGGAGTAAATTTAGTATTGAAATCCATTATTTATTTCCTCCTTTGCCGTAAAGATGTTCTTCAATTTCAAGAATTTCTTCTTTGTGTAAATGGAAGCCATGATCGTCTTTAACAGAACGAGCAATCATCGCACCAAATGTAATCGCTAAACCAATGATTAATACATAGATTGACCATGGTTTATCTGCATCTGGATTGTAAAGTGCACCGAATGCTGCAATAAACATACCTAATGAAATAACGAATGGAATCGCTGAGTTATTTGGCATATGGATATCACCTAGTGGCTCAGCAAATGTAACTTCTTTATTACCTTCTTGTTTTTCAATCCACCATGGATCTAAACCACGAACAAGTGGTGTTTGACGGAAATTGTAGAATGGAATTGGTTGTGGAATTGACCATTCTAAAGTACGTCCATCACCCCATGGGTCGCGACCTGCTGGTTTGCCCTTAATAGACATTAAGCAGTTGATTACCATTAAGATAACCCCTACACCCATCATTAATGCACCGATTGTAGAGATATAGTTGAATTGATCCCAACCTTGACCATCCATGTAAGTGAATACACGACGTGGCATACCCATCAAACCTAAGAAATGTTGAAGGAAGAATGTTAAATGGAATCCGATAAAGAATACCCAGAAAGTAATCTTACCAAGCGTTTCGTTTAACATACGGTTGAAGAAAATTGGCCAGTAGAAGTGCGCTGAACCGAATAATGCTGTAACGATACCACCAACGATTACGTAGTGGAAGTGAGCAACGATAAAGTAAGAATCATGTAATTGGTAGTCAAGAGGTGCAGATGCTTGCATTACCCCTGTAACACCACCCGCAACGAATGACGGGATGAAACCAAGTGCATAAAGCATTGGTGTCGTAACTTTAATAGATCCACCCCAAATAGTTAGGATCCAGTTGAATACTTTCATACCTGTTGGAACCGCAATTGCCATTGTTGCAACAGCGAAGATTGCGTTTGCTGTTGGCCCAAGACCAACTGTAAACATATGGTGAGCCCAAACCATGAACCCTAAGAAACCAATTAAAATTGTAGCGAATACCATTGAAGAGTATCCGAATAGACGTTTACGAGAGAACGCTGGAATAATCTCAGAGAATAAACCGAATGCTGGTAATACTAAGATATAAACCTCTGGGTGTCCGAAGATCCAGAATAAGTGTTCCCAAATTACTGTGTTACCACCCATTGTATGGTCAAAGAAGTTACCACCGAACATACGGTCAAATAACATCATTAATAAACCAATTGTTAATGGAGGGAATGCGAATAAAATTAATGCACTTGATACAAGAGCAGTCCAAGTGAATAATGGCATACGCATAAATGTCATACCTGGAGCACGCATTGTAATAATCGTAACGATAAAGTTAAGACCTGAAATTAAAGTACCTGCCCCTGAAATTTGTAAACCAAGAACATAGAAATCAATACCATGTCCTGGAGAGTATAAAGATAATGATGCATAAGAAGTCCAGCCCGCATCAGGAGCGCCACCCATAAAGAATGACAGGTGAAGGAATACTGCACCTAGGAAGAATAACCAGAACCCTAATGAGTTAAGGAACGGGAATGCAACGTCACGCGCACCAATTTGTAATGGTACAAGCATGTTCATAAATGCGAATAGTAGTGGCGTAGCAGCTAGGAATAACATTGTTGTTCCGTGCATCGTTAATAATTCATTGAAAAAACCAGCTGATATGAAATCATTATTTGGTTTCATTAATTGAATACGCATTAATAATGCTTCAAAACCAGCGATAGCGAAGAACAATGTACCGGCTAATAAATACATCACTGCTAACTTTTTATGGTCAACAGTAGTGATGTAATCCCAGACAGCTGCTCCAAAGCCCTTTTTCTGTGTGTATGAGCTCACAACTTTTACCTCCCTCAAAATTTGTTACATTGAACGAAAATTATTTTTCTACTGATAAGCCCATGATGTAAGTTGCAAGAGCTTCAATTTCTTCATCAGATAAATCACCGTAGATAGGCGCAGTGCCTTCAGCATTCATCATTAAGTTACCTGGTTTAAATTCCTCAGGGTTTTTAATCCAAGCTTTTAAGCTTTCTTCATTATGCTCTAAGAAACCAGCAACACGGTTACGGTCACCAAACGTAGTTAAGTTTGGACCTGGTGTACCACCTGCTCCAGAACCAGAGATAGCATGACAGCCTAAGCAGCTATTAGCAAAAGTTGCTTCACCAAGATCAGTTGAAGCTTTGTCAGCTGTTTGTCCTTCTGTCGCTTTCATTGCATCAACCCATGCGTCAAATGCATCTGGGCTTAACGTTTTTACTTTAAAGTCCATTAATGCATGTGAAGGTCCACATAATTCAGCACATTTTCCATAAAATACGCCATCTTTAAGATCTTTTGATTCTTTATCGAATACTAAGTAGAATTTGTTTAAGTTTTCTACGTTTGTATCCATTTTACCGCCTACAGCAGGAATCCAGAATGAGTGCTTAACATCGGCAGCTTTTAAATTAAAGTAAACTTTTTCACCTGTTGGTACCACTAGCTCTTGAGCCGTTACGATACCTTGGTTAGGATATTCGAATTCCCACCAGTATAATTTTGCCGTTACATTGATCGTTAGGGCTGTTTTGTTCCCTTCTTCATCTACTTCATCCATTGCAGCTACATCTGCAAATTTATAAGTAGTTGTAACAACTGGTACAGCGATAATTAATAATAAAATAATCGGAATAACTGTCCAAATCACTTCTAAAGTATGACTACCCTCTACTTGCTTAGGGATAACATTTTCACCAACGCGTGAGCGACGGTATTTTAGGAATGCAAGTAAATAAATAACGGATACTATTACTACTACTAGCGTCATAATTACAGTAGTTAACAGTAATAAATTCAATTGTTGTTTACCTACTTCTCCAGATGGTTTTAGTGTAGAAAGATAATCTTCACCACAACCTGAAAGGAAAACCATCATCACTGCTAGAAGTGAAAAAAGACGCCATTTTTTAAGCCCTTTCATCATAGCTTAATTAAACCCCTCTTTCTTTGTTGTATTTTCATGTGTACCTAGGACATCAGTTCTGTCTATATGAATTCTTATAAAAAGAAAGAATCCCTAACTTTAGCTAAACACCGCAAATATTATGATGGATACAAATAGTATGGTCATATGATTCAACGAATAAATAAACATTTTATTTGCCCATTTCATATCATCTTTTGTTGTAAAGCCCTTCAGAGCTAGTATTAACCAACCCAAGTTCAATGCAGTAGCAAGAGTTAAAAAGCCAATTCCAAGCTCTGTTAAAAGGAAAGGTAACGGTAATAATAAAAGAATCCAGAATAACATTGAGTACTTTGTACGTTTAAATCCCTTTATAACAGGTAGCATTGGTATTTTAGCTGCACGATATTCCTCAGTCCGTTTCATTGCAAGCGCATAGAAATGTGGTGGTTGCCATGCAAACATGATAAGGAATAAGGCTAGTGCTCCTGGACCTAAGGCAGGCTCAATCGCTGCGAATCCAATAACAGGAGGAATAGCCCCCGAAATACTACCTACAACCGTGTTACTAACATGCTTCCTCTTTGACCACATTGAATACAGAACGACATAAGCAAATATTCCTACTAGTCCCCACATGCCGGCTGCAAACGATGCCGCAAATAACAAAATTTCACCTACAATTAAAAATGAGAGGGCAATGGTCAACACAAGGTTTGGCTTAAATCTGCCTGTCACTGTCGGTCTTGCCTTTGTTCTTTTCATGATTGGATCTATATCCTGATCAATGAAGTTATTCATTGCACCTGAGCCACCAATGATTAATGCCGCACCCAGCATGGTGTAAAATATGACATCAAGCTCTTGCAAGAAATGTCTACTAGTAAACTGAAAAGCCAGCCACATCCCTGTAAACGTTGTGACAAGATTCGAGTTAACGATTCCAATTTTTATTAGTGCTAAGAAATCTTTTACAACAGATGTTGTTTCTGGACCAGGATTTCTAGTAGCCGCCAGTGTACGACCGTTTGACATAATACCTCTCCTTTCATTTTTGTAAGCATATTCCGCTAACAATAACTATAGCGAAATTTGCGATTGATTTCTAGACATTAAGTGAAATTTAGATGAAGTTGTAAAAATTAGTTTTGTCTAGAAATATAATTAAAAACAACATATCTATAGTAAAACATTTTCTAAAATGAATTGTGAAGGTTAAAGCACGAAATTATGAACAATTTGTGAAATGGAATCGACATCTAGTAGTCCCTTCTCTTTACAAGTTGTTTTTTATACGTATTTTCGATATTATCTAGTAGCAGAAACATTACGTTCTTGTAATGTTGATAGATAAAGTAGGTGACTCATTTTATGCAACACAACAGGTATTTGAAGTGGTTTGCTGTTGCCGCTACAGTAGGGATGCTCCTTATATTACTAGGTGGGGCTCTCGTTACCAAAACAGATAGTGGCCTAGGCTGTGGTCGAAACTGGCCTGATTGTAATGGATCTCTTATTCCAAAGGAGATTACACCAGAAGTCCTTATTGAATTCTCACATCGTCTCGTAACAGGAGTTGTATCTATTTCAATTCTTGTATTAACCGTTTGGACATGGCGTAAGCTCGGACATATTCGCGAAGTAAAACTATTAGGTTTCTTAGCAATGTTTTTCTTAATCGCGCAAGCTCTTATTGGAGCAGCTCAAGTATTATGGGGGCAAGGTGATTTCATCTTAGCACTTCATTTTGGGATATCTCTGATTTCCTTTGCTGCGGTTCTTCTTCTCTCTATGATTGTATTTGAAGTCGATCGGAAATTTGATGCCGATAACGTATTTATCGGTAAAAAGTTACGTTGGCATACAATTGCTGTCACAATTTATTCTTATTTAGTCGTTTATACTGGGGCGCTAGTTCGTCATACAGATTCGAGCTTAATTTGTCCTGATTGGCCATTTTGCTATAATGAAACACCATTAGCACCCCCGAATAATATGTATGAATGGGTGCAAATGGGACATCGATTAGCTGTTCTTATTATTTTCATTTGGATTGCATACATAACTTGGCACGCTGTAAAGGAATATAAACATCAACGTGTTATATACTATGGATGGATAATTGCCTTTACTATAGTAGTTTTACAAGTTATTGCAGGTATGTTAGTAGTCCTTACTAAACTGAATTTAACGGTAGCTTTACTGCATTCATTATTTATTTCCCTTTTATTCGGTTTATTATGCTATATGATCATGCTAGTTGCTCGAAGTAATTATAATGAGAAAAAGAAATAGCCCATTAAAAAAGATTCGCCACCAACGATGTGTCGAATCTTTTTTCTATGACAATTTTGGTTTCTTCATAGCTTCTATAATTCCAACAATGAAGATAATCATGGACACTAGTGCATAATCCTAAAAAAATGTTGGAAAAGAAATGTCAAAATATAGACAAATTAACGTTACGAGTCGGTATAATAATAATTTATCGCTTACACACAATAACAAAGGTTATATAGATGCTAATAAAAGCATCTATATAACCTTTTTTCACGACTATTTATTCAATTTCAATTAATAGATCCCCTGTTGAAATGGCATCTCCTGCACTTGCGTATACCTCTTTAACAATACCATCTTTAGGTGCTTGTACAGTTGTTTCCATTTTCATAGCTTCTGTAATTAACAGGTGATCACCACGTTTTACAGGACTACTTTTAGAAACAACAACTTTCAGCACAGTACCTGGCATTGTAGCACCGATTTGGTTTGGATTGCTTGGATCGGCTTTTAATGCTAGATTACCATCAACTTCAACTGTCATATCCTGAATCACCAATTCACGCGATTGTCCATTAAGCTCAAAGTAAAGGACACGTGTTCCATTGTGTTGTGGTTCCCCGATTGAAACGAGTTTAATAATCAATGTTTTACCTTTTTCAATTTCGACCTCAATAATTTCTCCAAGCTTTAAGCCATATAAGAATGTCGGTGTGTCAAGAACTGAAATATTGCCAAAGGATTCTGCTGTTTTCGCATATTCCTCAAAGACTTTTGGGTAAAGTGCATAAGCTAGTACATCTTTTTTCGTAACTGGACGATTTAACTTTTCCTCTAGTACAGCCTCTAATTGATCAAACTGAATAGGCTCTAATAATTCTCCTGGACGAACTGTAATTGCTTCACGATCTTTTAACACTACTTGTTGTAATGCCTCTGGGAACCCGTCATGTGGCTGCCCAAGATAACCTTGGAAGAATTCAATCACAGAATCTGGGAAGTCAATCGTTTTTCCTCTTGTTAAGACCGTATTTTCGTCTAGATCATTTTGCACCATAAATAAAGCCATATCACCTACCACTTTTGAAGATGGTGTAACTTTAACAATATCTCCAAATAGTAGATTTACACGGGAATACATGCGTTTCACTTCTTCCCATCGATCACCAAGCCCTACAGCTTTTGCTTGCTGCTGTAAGTTACTATACTGACCACCAGGCATCTCATGCACATAAATCTCAGAATGTGGGCTGATCATGCCACTTTCAAAATCTTTATAGTATTTACGAACATCTTCCCAGTAGTACGATAATTTTTCTAATGCATCGATATCTGCTCGTACCTCACGCTTGCCGCCCTTCATTGCATAGTACAAGGAGTTTGCACTCGGTTGAGATGTTAGGCCTGCCATAGATCCAAGCGCTGTATCAATAATATCAACACCTGCTTCTATCGCTTTAGCGTATAAGTAAATTCCATTGCCACTAGTATCATGTGTATGCAAGTGGATTGGCAGACTTGTCGTCTCTTTTAACTCAGAAATTAAACGGTACGCCGCTTCTGGTTTCAATAAACCAGCCATATCTTTAATTGCTAAAATATGGGCGCCAGCTGCTTCAAGCTCTTTCGCCATATCCTTATAGTATTGCACCGAATATTTCACACGGCTGTCATCGAGGATATCCCCTGTATAACAGATTGCCGCTTCAGCAATTTTTCCTGATTGACGCACAGCATCTATTGCTACTTCCATGCCTTTAATCCAATTCAAGCTATCGAAAATACGGAATACATCAATTCCTGATGAAGCTGATTCAGCGATAAATTCTCGGATTAGATTGTCAGGATAGTTTGTATAACCAACAGCATTAGCTCCACGCAGTAACATCTGGAATAGCACATTCGGCACTTGCTCACGCAGTTTCGCTAGTCGCTCCCATGGATCTTCTTTTAAGAAGCGATAAGCTACATCGAATGTTGCACCGCCCCACATTTCCAGCGAGAATAACTGATGCATCATGCGAGCTGTTGCATCTGCAATTTGATACATATCCTGTGAACGAACACGTGTTGCAAGCAGGGATTGGTGAGCATCGCGGAATGTAGTATCTGTTAGTAGTACGTCTTCCTGTGCTAAAATCCACTGCACTAAGCCATCTGCTCCCTGTGTATCTAAAATCTGCTTTGTACCTGCTGGTGGTACAATTAAAGGATCAATTTTAGGTTGGTTTGGCTGGACAAAGATAGGTTTTGACTTCTTCTCTACACCAGGGAAGCCATTTAAGGTCACATTCCCAATATAGCTTAACAGCTTTGTTCCACGGTCTTTACGCACAGGAAACTCGAAAAGCTCTGGTGTTGTATCAATAAAGCTAGTATCAAAGGCACCTGATAAAAACTTCTCATGTGTCACCACATTATTTAAAAACGGAATATTTGTTTTAACGCCACGAATACGGAATTCTTTTAAATTACGATCCATTTTCGCAGCAGCTTCTTTAAAGTTCATACCCGAAGTGGAAATTTTCACCAACAAAGAGTCGTAGTATGGTGTTACGACAGCACCCTGGAACCCATTCCCAGCATCTAATCGCACGCCAAAACCACCACTTGAACGGTAAACCATTAACTTTCCTGTATCTGGCATAAAGTCATTTGCAGGGTCTTCTGTTGTCACACGGGCTTGAATGGCATAGCCAATCATTGGCATATCTTCTTGCTTTGGCATATGAATTTCTTCACTGTGAAGTCCATAGCCTGCCGCTACCTTAATTTGGGCATGGACGATATCAACACCTGTAATCATTTCTGTAATTGTATGTTCTACTTGAATGCGAGGGTTTACCTCGATGAAATAAAAATCGTCTCCTGCGACTAAAAATTCCACTGTCCCTGCATTTATGTACGAGACATTCTTCATTAATTTCACAGCAGCATCGCAAATACGATTTCTTAACTCTTGTGAAATCGAATGAGATGGCGCAATTTCTACCACTTTTTGATGACGACGCTGAATTGAGCAATCACGCTCATATAAATGCACAATATTGCCATGTTTATCGCCAATAATTTGTACTTCAATGTGTTTGGGTTTTATGATTGCTTTTTCTACATATACTTCATCGGAACCAAAAGCAGCCTTTGCCTCAGATTTTGCTCTTTCATAGGAGGAAGCAAGATCCTCTGGCGTATGGACTAGACGCATCCCTCGACCACCACCGCCAAGTGCTGCCTTAATCATAACTGGATAGCCATAATTGCTAGCAAACGTCTCGACCTCTGCTAGATCGGCTACTGGGCCATCTGTACCAGGAATAACAGGAATCTCAGCCGCAATGGCTTGAGAACGTGCTTTGACCTTATCTCCGAACATATCTAAATGCTGAGAAGTTGGTCCGATAAAGACAATGCCCTCTTCCTCACAGCGACGTGCAAATTCCACGTTTTCTGATAAAAAACCATACCCTGGATGAATCGCATCAACATCTGCATCTTTTGCGATGGCAATAATACCTTCAATATCTAAATAAGCATCGATTGGTTTCTTGCCAGCTCCCACTAAATAAGCTTCATCTGCCTTAAAGCGATGAAAAGCACCACTATCTTCTCTTGAATAGATGGCAACAGTTTGGATATTCAGCTCCGTACAAGCACGGAAAATACGAATTGCAATTTCTCCTCGATTGGCTACGAGAATTTTGTTGATTGATTCCATAGGTATCCCCCTTTATGATTGTGTTTTTTTCCTCTCTACCTTTTCAAACATAGAAACATTGATCAATATTCCCATCGCTAAAGATAGAATGATTATAGATGTACCGCCATAGCTTATAAAAGGTAACGTTACACCGGTTAACGGGATTAACCCGGTTACACCCCCAAGATTAATAAACGACTGCCAGCCTATCCAGCTCGCAATACCAGCCGCAATCATGCGTGCCAATGGATCTTTTGTTCGCAATGCAATAGAAAAACCTTTATATACAATAAATCCTAAACCACCTAGGACAATTAAAACTCCCCATATTCCTAATTCCTCCATAATAATTGCCATAATAAAATCTGTTTGTGGTTCAGGTAAGTAACCTAGTTTTTGAATGGATTGACCTAGACCACGTCCCTCTAAGCCGCCTCCGCCAATGGCATAATAACTATTCACCACTTGATGACCACTACCATCCTCATACTCAAACGGATTTAAGTAAGATAATATCCGTCCTTTTCGATTTCCTGTTAGTAGCTCTCCCTTAAATACCCATAGAATACCAAGAATAGCTGTACCAAATGCACCTAATACACCGAAAAATTTCCAAAATGTTTTAAATGGAATACCACTTGAAGCTACCACTGAAACAGCAATACCACATAGAATAATGACTGCTCCTAAGTCTGTTTCAAAGGCTACCCCAGCAACTACTAAAATCCATAGAAAAATTGGATAAAAAATTTCAGTAGGTTGTAGCTTTTCAAACGTATATTTTTGCGCTTTTCGATAAAAAGCAGCTGCAAAATATAAAATTATAAATAGTTTCGCATACTCCGAAGGCTGGAAATTCCCTAATCCTGGGATAGCAATCCAACTTTGAGAGCCTACTTCATCTGCCCCATGACCAAATAATTTTAACCATGTGAATAACACCGCCAATACGACCGTTAGTAACAACATAATATTCTTATTCGCATAATGTTTATATGGGAAAAAGGCGGTCACTATAAAGCCGAGGAAAGCCACCATTAAATTAGTCACTTGTTTTTGATAAAAATAATCAGGTGCCTGTTCTTTCTGTGCAATAGCAACCATCATACTTGAACTGTAAATCATTATTAACCCAAATAAACTTAATAATAGGACCGTAAAAAATAAGGGGTAATCAAAATTTTGTGCATAGCGTTTTAAGTATTGTCTCATTGGAAAACCTCGTTCTAGTAAAAAAACTCAAAGCGCAAAGAAGCGTTTGAGTTTTTCTTTTTATTTGTCTGTATACGCGTCGTGTAGTACAGAAAGTTCCTTCTCGAGTGAATCGAGAATTTCTTTGCCTTTTTCACGTTCAATCAATCCAAGCTTCACAGCAAAGTCAATTTCACGTGATAGACCGAACATTTGTGTATCTAATACTTCCTCATATAAAGGGCATTGTGGCATTGTTAAATGATCCATTTGTACTCGAATAAGGCGAGCAATCTTATCTGCATCAGCAACTAATAGCTCCAAAGCCTTCTCTTGAAAAGAAGTTTGTGATTTCGTATCCATGAGGACGCCCCCATTATCTGATATTTCTTCGATTCTATCTTAATAAAGTTTATCTTTTAGTCGATAAAAATGCAAGTGTCTTCATTGGAAAATAGAGATTTCGAATTATATTTCTTTATTATCTCTAGGCATTAGCGTTATACTATGTCATGGATATACAAGATTTGAGGAGGATTTCTATTATGGAAACAATAATTCCTATCACAGGTGCAGTCACATACCAACTAACATTAGATCCTACTGTGTGGATTTTCGATGATCGTAAATTAGATTTAAACACTTACTTCACTACTCAAAATGTTGAGGAAGATGCTGACGTCAAATATATGCGTGAAGTAGGAGCACACTGGTCACGTGAAATTATGGAAGGAGCAACATTCCCACCTACATTAAAATCAGAAAGGAAATTTGACCGTAAAGGAATGGAGACAGGTACATTTGGTATCGAATTAAGTCATTTCTTGAAGAATGCTGAAATTAAACCAGAAGCGACAACAATCGTCTTAACTTGCAAAGATGGGCAAGAATATCCTTTCACAATAGAAGAGGCTTATACACTTATTTTAAAATATAGCCAAGACGGTAAGCCTCTTTTAGAAGACGGTCCAATCCATGTATTACTAAGAGACGGTTCAAATATTGACAATCCTATTAAAAACGTATCAGCCATTCGCGCTGAATAGGAGGGAATGCAATGCGCGTTAAATGCGTTATTTGCGATACGATTCATAATTTAGATGATAATTTACCTTTAGCAAAAAAATTGCGTAATCGACCAATTCATACTTATATGTGCAATATCTGTCATGATCGCATTTCGGAAAATACTGTAGCACGAATGGAAACAGGCAATTTCCGTTTTTATCGTACTTCACCCCAGATGGATAAAGAATTTTAACTAAAGAACAGATTAAAAAGAGGTGCCTCTATTTTGAGACACCTCTTTTTTCTACTATGCATTATTTTTAATAATCGTCTTTTCAACTAATTCTACAACTTGATACATAATGGTAGCAAAAAAGGCAATGATCAGAAGTGACATAAGGACAAGGTTAAAATTAAATACTTGGAAGCCATAGATAATTAAATAACCAAGTCCTTTTGAAGCTACTAAAAATTCCCCTACAATAACCCCTACCCATGATAAACCAACATTCACTTTCAAGGTCGAAATGATCGTAGGAAATGAGGCAGGCAAAATGACCTCACGAAAGATTTGCCATCTTGTCGCTCCAAAGGTTTGTAAAACCTTACTATAATTTGGATCGACACCTTTAAATGCCGTATATACAACAATCGTTGTAATAATGATGGATATTAATGCACCCATAGCTATGATGGAAAAATAACCTGGACCGAGTGCAACAATCAAAATCGGACCAAGTGCAACTTTTGGCATCGCGTTTAAAATTACTAAATAGGGATCGAGTACTTTTGATAGTAACGGAGACCACCACAAGACAACAGCTATCAATGTTCCTAATAAAGTCCCCGCTAAAAAGCCAATTACGGTCTCCATTAATGTAACACTCACATGCAATGTTAAAGAACCATCGCTGACTTTTTCAATAAATGTATGCCATACATGAGTTGGCGAGCTAAAAATTAACCGATCAATCCATTCTAATCTTGAAAGCAGCTCCCATCCTCCAAAGAATAGCAGTAAAATAATAAGCTGATACACTCGAACATAGCGTTTTTCTTTTTTTAACAATTGCTGATATTGCTTAAATAATGTATTATCCAAGGCTCTCCAGCTCCTTCCAAATAGTTTGGAAAATATCTGCATAGGCTGGATGCTGTCTTACATCAAAAGGTGATAGTTCATTAAGGGCTTTAGGAATTTCAAACACCTTGTGAACTGTCCCCGGATTTGCAGAAAATAGAACTACACGCTCACTCATTGCGATTGCCTCGCCAATATCATGTGTCACAAGAATAGCAGTCTTCTTATAAGTTTTTAATGTTTCCACCACTAAATCCTCAAGCTTTAATTTCGACTGATAATCTAATGCAGAAAATGGTTCATCTAATAATAAAATTTTCGGGTTTACAGCTAAGGTACGGGCAAGGGCGACACGTTGCCTCATACCCCCTGATAATTCTCGAGGATAATTATTCCCCACATGCGGTAATCCTACTTCCTGTAATAACGCATTGGCCGTTACTTTATGTGTTTTATGACTTTTCTCCATTATTTTCAAGCCAATTGTGACATTTTCTTCAATGGTCTTCCAAGGAAATAAATAATCCTGCTGAAGCATATAGCCAATGCTTGATTGATTACTTGCTGATAGCTTTTCACCATCTATATAAACATTGCCTTCAGTGGCAGGGAATAATCCTGCAATAATTGATAATAATGTGGTTTTACCGCAGCCACTCGGCCCAATAAACGAAACAAACTCTCCTTCATGAATGGCTAAACTGATATCACGTAATACTTCCTTTGCCTGTGTACTTGAAAAATAACTATGGTGAATATTCTCCAGCTGTAAAAATTCCATATTACTCAGCAGCCTTTTTGGCAAAAGTAGTGTTCACAAGTTTTCCATACTCCACTCGTTGAGGAAGTTCACCTGCTTCCTCCATAATTGTTTGCAAGTTATCCCACTCTCCTTCATCAAGGATTGGGTCAGTAGCATAAGAGCCTTGTGCTTTATATCGCTCAATTACAGTTTCAATTATCTCTATATCCACATTTTCAAAATACGGTTGAATAATCTTTGCTACGTCAGCAGCACTCTCATTTTGCACAAAATCCTGTGCTCGTTTCAATGCATCTGTAAAAGCTTGAACAGTTGAAGATTCATCCTTTAAATAACTACTTTTGGCCATAAAGGACGTGTAAGGAAGATTACCAGACTCCGTTCCAAACGAAGCTACAATATAACCTTTTCCTTCTTTCTCAAAGACACTCGCAGTAGGTTCAAATAATTGAACATAGTCACCAGTACCTGATGCAAAAGCAGTAGCAATGTTGGCAAAATCAATATTTTGAATGAGCGTTAAATCATTTACAGGGTCGATGCCATGTTTTTTCAGCACGAATTCACCTGCCATTTGTGGCATTCCACCTTTACGTTGCCCCAAAAACGTTGAGCCCTTCAATTGATCCCACGAAAAATTATCTATCTTATCTCTTGCCACTAAAAAGGTACCATCCGTTTGTGTTAACTGTGCAAAATTTTGAATAGGATCATTTGCACCTTGTAATGTGACATAAATAGACGTCTCCGACCCAACTAAAGCTATATCAATTCCATCTGACAGTAACGCCGTCATCGTTTTATCGCCACCTGCAATCGTTTGTAGCTCAACAGAAAGACCCTCCTCCTCGAAGAAACCTTTCTCAAGTGCTACATATTGAGGCGCATAGAAAATTGAACGAGTTACTTCTCCTACTTTGACTTTTTCTAGCTCTGCTTTATTACATGCCGTCAAAGAAAGGAGTAACAAAGCAATGACACCTAATAATAAACCTTTTGTAAGCCAACGCATTCCCTTTCCTCCTTGATGTGTTGAAAATAAGCCTATCGACATTAACTTATTCACATAAGAAGATTTCGGTGCCTATCATTTTTTAATTTGTGTAGAGTGTGGGTGTTTTCTTCAGCTTGACTACAGGGAAAACGTACAAAAAAACAGCCTTAGCATTAAAACCGCTAAGACTGTTTATAACAGATAAAAAGTTCTTATTATAAAGTACGTAATTGTTATTGATTGGTAGCTTGTTGCTCTTCTCTTTTTTCACGCCAAAGTCTTGTTTTATAGACAATTAGAATTAAGGCCGCTACAATCAGACCTTCAATCATTGGTAAGAATAGGGCGAAGAATGTAAGCATGATACAACCTAAAAATAGGAACGCATAAATAATAATATTTTGAGATAACTTTAATTTCTTGGCAAAGCCTAGTTTATAGACAATGGCAGAAAGTACAAATACAAGAAGAAATACAACATAACCTGCTATTTCATAGCTTGGTAAATTTTCATATAAAAATCTAGTGATACCAGCCATTCTCCCATAAACTCGTGTTGTTTCATCTGTACCTGCCTGTGCAGCAACTTGAATAACATTTAGTTCACCCAATAAAGCGGACTTCAGATCCAAGACTCCTCTTCCTTTCGTGGAAGCAAAAAATTATTGTTCAGCGTTTTTTAGTTTTTTCGCTATTCTTTCACGTTCATTTTTATCTAGAATTTGTTTACGAAGGCGAATAGATTCTGGAGTGATTTCTAAATACTCATCATCATTTAAGAACTCTAATGCTTCTTCTAGTGTTAATAGACGTGGCTTTTTAATAACGTTTGTTGCATCTTTTGTCGCAGAACGAACATTCGTTTTTTGCTTCATTTTTGTTATGTTTACAGTGATATCATTATCACGTGTATTTTCACCAACAATCATACCTTCATAAATTTCAGTACCTGGCTCAACAAATAGTGTACCACGGTCCTCTACCTGCATCATACCATAAGTTGTCGATTTACCAGTTTCCATTGATACAAGAACACCTTGGTGACGTCCACCAATACGGCCTGGAATATATGGTTGGTAACAATCGAATGTATGGTTAATGATACCAAAACCTTTCGTCATAGACATGAATTCTGTTGTATATCCAATTAAACCACGTGCAGGAACAAGGAATGTTAAACGTACTTGGCCATTGCCATTGTTCACCATATCCAACATTTCACCTTTACGCGTACCAATCGATTCAATAACCGAACCTACATTTTCTTCTGGTACATCAATTTGTACACGTTCAAATGGTTCACATTTTACACCATCAATTTCACGAATGATAACTTGAGGTTTTGATACTTGTAGTTCAAAGCCTTCACGGCGCATATTTTCAATAAGAATTGATAAATGTAGCTCACCACGTCCAGAAACCGTCCATGCATCTGGTGAATCTGTATCTTCTACACGTAGAGATACGTCCGTTTGAAGTTGCGAACGTAAACGCTCTTCTACTTTACGAGCAGTTACCCATTTCCCTTCACGACCTGCAAACGGTGAATTATTCACTAAGAAAGTCATTTGTAATGTTGGCTCGTCTATACGTAATGGTGTTAAAGCTTCTTGATGTTCCACCGGACATACTGTTTCCCCAACGTTGATGTCTTCCATACCTGAAACAGCAATTAAGTCACCAGCTTTAGCTGATTGGATTTCTTCACGTTTTAAACCAAAGAAACCAAATAGTTTCGTTACACGGAATTGTTTCACAGTCCCATCTAACTTCATTAAAGCAACTTGTTGCCCTACTTCAATTGTTCCGCGGAATACGCGTCCAATCCCAATACGACCAACATAATCATTGTAGTCAAGTAATGCCACTTGGAATTGTAATGGATCTGCTGAGTTGTCTACTGGTGCAGGAATTGCTTCAATTACCTTTTCAAATAGACATTGCATATTTTCTTCTTGTTTTGCTGGATCAGCATCAAGAGAAGCTGTACCGTTTACACCTGATGCATACACAACAGGGAAATCTAATTGATCATCATCAGCGCCTAGCTCGATGAATAATTCTAATACTTCATCTACTACTTCTAAAGGACGAGCTGAATCTTTATCAACTTTGTTTACAACTACAATCGGTGTTAACTTTTGTTCCAACGCTTTTTTCAGTACAAAGCGTGTTTGCGGCATACAACCCTCATACGCATCGACAACTAGTAAAACGCCATCTACCATTTTTAAAATACGTTCTACCTCACCACCGAAGTCGGCGTGTCCAGGCGTATCAAGGATGTTAATACGAGTTCCGTTATAGTTTACTGCAGTATTTTTTGCTAAAATTGTAATACCACGTTCGCGTTCAATATCATTAGAGTCCATTGCACGTTCTTCAACATGTTCGTTTGAACGGAATGTACCTGATTGTTTTAATAATTGGTCGACTAAAGTAGTTTTACCATGGTCAACGTGGGCGATAATTGCGATATTGCGAAGATCTTGACGTAAGTTTGTCATTATTCCACTCCATATTCTTTTTTCGAATGTTTAACTGTGATATTATAGCACAAGAAGGATAGAAATGTCCTTATTAGAATTTCCATCATTCTAAAAAATATATTTGATCGACAAATTTTTTATATAGGAGGCTAGGCTATGAATCGTGCAAAAATCGTAATGGCCATCTATGCATTGGCAGCTGTATTAGCAATGTGTTCTATCGGCTACTCTGTTGCAGCTAGTAATGTATTTGGTGTAATAGCTGGTATTGTGGCTACTTGTGTCATTTTCATGACAGCCTTTAAAATGAAGCGTAAACTACGTGCGCAAGGATTACTTTAAAGAACATAAAAAGGAGCTGTCTAATAAATAGACGGCTCCTTTTTATTCATATGGCACTATATATTTTTCTAATAATTCTTTATGAATAGCGGGATTAGCAATAATAAATGTATCCTGATGAAGGAAATCAAAGCCTTCACCATGTAGATTTGTAGCAACTGCTCCAACTTCCTGAGCAATGATGGTCCCTCCTGCAATATCCCATGGCGCTAAACGCATAGAGACATAGGCATCTAATTTGCCACTTACAACAAATGCAATTTCCATTGCTGCGGAGCCATAGGACCGAGTACCGCGGACTTTTCGAACCATATCAATCACCTTTTCATGGTGAATATGTCGATTAGGTGCGACCCAATGTGCATTTATGCCAATGACAGACTCCTCCATTGTAACAGACTGTAGTTTACGCAATGGTGAATCATTATACCATGCCCCTTGCCCCTCTATGGCACTAAATAAATCCTCCCGCATGACATCAAATATGTAACCTAACTTTCCTACGCCATTGACAAAAATACCGATAGAAATCATAAAATGACGATGCTGTTTAACAAAATTCATCGTTCCATCAATTGGATCAATAATCCAAACTACACCATCTAGTGATTTAACCTGTTCGCCCATTCCTTCTTCCCCTAGAATTTTGTGGGTTGGATCAAAGGCTTTAATTTGCTCAATAAAGAATAACTCCGTCTCTCGATCAATATTAGTAACGAGGTCATTTGCACCTGATTTTGTCTCAATTACTAGATTATACGAAAAAGCCTCCCGAATACGTCGCCCAGCTTCAAAAATAATATCTTTTGCAAATTTATCAATTTGTTGTAAATCCACTCATAACCCACCCTTCGAATATAAGAAAAGGCCTTTTATATAAATCGCTCTCGTATGTTTATGCTACCTTTTCCCACTACATCACAACTTTTGCTATATAAAACCTAGTACTACCTTATGATATAATTTCTATTTTACCCTTTGTCACAATAAAAATCACCTGCTGTCGGAATATTCAGCAAGTGATTTTTTAAATGGGTATTAGATTTTGATTACGCATAGGCGTGCAAACTTTCAAGTTCCATCTGAATTTCTGCCAGACGTTTTTTACTTTTTTCAATTTCCATGTCATTTTTTTCATTCATTGCTGCAAAGAGTGAAGCTAATTCATAATCTAATTCTAATTGTAAAATGTGCTCATATTGCTTTTCAATGTCAACTTTACGTATAATTTTTACGAACGGTTTCATAAAAAACACTTCCTTTTTTAAATTTTTTTACAAAAACTTTGCTCATTTGATAAAGTTCTTGTTATAAGATTTTTTCCCAAATTCAGCGTAAAATAAACCTTATAAAACGAAAGGAGTAAAATAAAATTGCCAAAAATAAAGTGGACAAACAAAGACTTTAAAGTTTTTACAATAGACGGTTTAGAACAGAGAATGGATGCTTTAAATTTACATGTACGTCCAAAATTTAATTCGCTAGGTGAAGATTTTTCAGCATATTTCTCTAGCCAATTAGGTGAAGAATTCTTCCCGCATGTGGCTAAACATGCTCGAAGAACCGTTAACCCTCCAAAAGATAGCTGGGTTGCCTTCGCCCCTTATAAAAGAGGTTATAAATCATTGCCTCACTTTCAGATTGGTCTATGGCACACACATTTATTCATCGTCTTAGCTATTATTTATGAAGCGCCTCAAAAAAATGTTATGGCTGAGCGTTTACTAGCTCATAAATCTTTAATTGAGCAGCTTCCCGATGATTTTATCGTGTCAGGAGACCATATGTCCCCTGAGGCTGTTTCTCTCGAAGAGGCAAGAGAAGACAAGCTTGAAGAACTGCTTATTCGCCTACGAGATGTCAAAAAGGGTGAGTTCTTAATTGGGCGTCATATTCCAAAAGAACAAGCAACCAAACTAACAGTAAGCGAATTACATCAATTAACAGAAGACACATTTAACTGCTTACTTCCTCTTTACAATATTATTGTTGGAAAATAGGCTAACCTTATAAAATTTTTTATTGATGTAGTTTATGCAATATGTCGTTTTTTAACACAAAAAAATAAAGAGTGGATGTGAGTTGATCTCACATCCACTTTTTTTAACGGCCATTTCTTGGGGTAACTTTTATAATCATTCCATCTTCGGCTTCCTTTGTTTGTTTTACAACTGGATAGCTAATGTAGCCACTCGCCTCTTCAAATTCGCGAAAAATTGATTTTTCCTCCGCTTGGGAAGGAACAATCTCTTTAAAGCGTCGATATTTAGCTAGCATAACTTCACGCTTGATGCCTTTTTCATAAGCTTTCTCAATTCCCTCAAAGAATTGAACAACATCCACAATCTCCTCTGTGGACCAATCAGTTGAAAACGGATAAGAGTATTCCATTCGACAAAACCACCTTTACGTTATTGCCCCCATTTTAACCGTATACTTTCAGCTTCTGCAACCATTCGCTTAATAAGGTCATCAACGGTTGGGATATCGTGAATCATTCCAGTCACTTGTCCAGCCCAGCCAAAGCCTTGATCCTTATCACCATCGTAAATAAAGCGTTTATTTGCTGAACCACTTATAAATTCTTTCAACGCCTCATATGTTGGTGTCTTTTCCTCAATTTCCAAAATCTTTTCAGTAAATTCATTGCGTAATGCACGAGCTGGTGCACCAATTGAGCGCTTAATAATGGTTGTATCTGCCTCAGTACTTGCAACTAGTGCCTCTTTATAAGCCTCTGAAGCATCAACACACTCTCGTGTTGCTATAAAACGAGTGCCCATTTCAATGCCTTCAGCTCCCAATGCATGAGCAGCCATCCAGCCCCGTCCATCGCCAATTCCGCCAGAAGCAATGACAGGAATACTTACACTATCAACAACTTGGGGAACAAGAACCATTGTACCGACATCATCACGCCCCAGATGACCGCCACCTTCTTGACCCACTACCATTACAGCATCTGCCCCAAGCTGTTCAGCCTTTTGAGCTTGTCTACGAGCAGCTACAAGGACTAATTTTTTTATCGCTGTGCCTGCCAGCAAATTAAATATAGGCGCTGGATTCCCCCCCGTCATTGTAACAACTGGAACTTCTTCTTCGATTGCCACACGCACCATATCCTCATAGCCTGTACCATGCATACCAATCGCAAAATTTACGCCAAATGGTTTATCTGTTAATGTTCTTACCTTATGGATCTCTGCTCGTAATAATTCAGGATCTCGTAAACTCATAGCCGTTATTTGCCCTAAACCACCAGCATTCGACACCGCTGCAGCTAAATCAGCATATGCTAAATAGGCTAATCCCCCTTGAATAATTGGATATTTAACCTGTAAAAGATCCGTCACACGTGTATTCCAATTCATAGTACCTCCCCTTTCGTACAATACTATTTTCTCGGTATCCTGAAAAAAATCCTTTTATTTTTTTAGGAAAAGCCTATTTTTTCGTGTCGTTAGGTGCTATAATTCATTTGTTTTCTTAGATATTATAAAGTGAGGTGGTACCTGCGTTGTCACAATTAGAGACTCCATTGTTCGACGTATTACTAAAACATCGGAACAGACATCCCATTCAGTTCCATATTCCAGGCCATAAGAAAGGGCAAGGGATGGATCCTGCTTTCCGAGAATTCGTCGGCGACAACGTTTTATCAATCGATTTAATTAATATTGCTCCACTAGACGATTTACATTCACCAAAGGGTGCTATAAAAGAAGCGCAAAACTTAGCAGCTGAAGCCTTTGGTGCTGATCATACATTCTTTTCCGTTCAAGGTACTAGTGGCGCCATCATGACGATGATTCTGACCGTCGTCGGTCCAGGTGATAAAATTCTAGTGCCACGGAATGTTCATAAATCTATTATGTCGGCGATTGTATTCGCTGGTGCCATTCCAATTTTTATTCATCCTGAAGTTGACAGCGAATATGGGATTTCTCATGGCATATCCCCTGAAGCTGTTGAAAAAGCATTAAATGCTTACCCAGATACAAAAGCAGTACTTGTTATTAATCCAACATATTTTGGCTTTACAGCTGATTTAAAGCGTATTGTGGAGATTGCTCATGACCGTAATATTCCGGTAGTAGTAGATGAAGCGCATGGTGTACACATAAAATTCCATGATGACCTTCCATATTCAGCTATGGAAGCAGGTGCTGACATGGCAGCAACAAGCGTTCATAAGCTTGGTGGCTCCATGACACAAACGTCTATTTTAAATGTACGTGAGGGTCTTGTTTCTGCAAAACGTGTACAAGCTGTATTTTCTATGTTAACAACTACATCGACATCCTATCCATTACTTGCTTCACTTGACACAGCTCGACGTCAGCTAGCCATTCATGGATACGATTTAATTGACGATGCATTACGTTTAGCAAAGGATGCTCGTAAACGTATCAATCAAATCCCACATTTAAAGTGTGCAGGTAAGGAAAAGTTACATTCTTCTGCAACTTATGATATGGATCCATTAAAACTTCTGATTAGTGTGAAAGATTTAGGTATTTCTGGTCATCGAGCTGAGGAATGGTTGCGTTATAATGCCAATATTGAAGTCGAATTGTCTGACCTTTATAATATCTTATGTTTAGTGACTTTAGGAGATACAAAAAAGGAAATTAATCTTTTAATAAATGCGTTAACTCGTATGTCTAAAGCATTTGATTCTGAAGCGGCTATAACAGAGGCTTTGGTAAATGTTCCTGAAATTCCAGCTCTTGCCATGTCTCCGCGTGATGCTTTTTATGCAGATACAGAAGTCGTTCCTCTTGCAGAAGCAGATAACTGTATTTGTGCAGAATTTATTATGGTATATCCTCCTGGGATTCCTATTTTTATTCCCGGGGAAATAATTACTCAAGAAAATATTCATTATATTCAAATGAATATTGAAGCAGGTTTACCCGTTCAAGGACCAGAGGATACAACATTAAAAACAATTCGTGTTATCAAAGAACGTAAGCCAATTTTCTAAAAAATAAAAGCTAGCTCTTCAATAAGATGGGCTAGCTTTTATATTTATAAAATACAGATTAGTAAACATTCTCTTCATTACAAAATCGCTATAATAGAATATTATCTGAAGTATTTTTTTAGTTGATTTTCACAATGACTAACCGCTTCTAGAAATAACTAATTATTACAACAAAAGGGTTGTTCCTATCTTTTTTGGGACAGCTCCTTTTTCCACAAAGCACGATTCTATTATAAAAATAAATACACAAATAAAGGGCAGAAGAAAGCTCCGATAACAGCCGTTAAGCCCATTGATAAGGAACCAACTGATAATTCCTGTTCCCCATATTCTCTTAATTTCACAAGACCTACCCCATGTGAGGCACTTCCTACTGCCACTCCCCTACTCACAGCAGAGTCGATTTTACCATACTTAATGACTAACGGTCCGATAATGGCCCCTACAAACCCTGCAATCATAACGAAAACAGCCGTTAAAGGAGGAATGCCCCCAATCGTTTCGCTCACCTGCATTCCAACAGGCGTTGTTAATGATTTAGGTAAGGCTGTCAGCATCCAGCTTGGTTCTACACTGATCCATTTTAGTAACACAAAAATTGTCACTAAGCCTGTTATCATGCCGATTACAAGTCCTGATAAAATAGAATACTTATATTTCATAATAATTGCCCGTTGATTATAGAGAGGATATGCAAGTGCCACAACAGCTGGCCCAAGCATTTTCTGAAGCCATTCCCCACCTTGCATATAAGTTGAATATGGAATATCAAACACAAGTAAAATCACTGCACTGACAATCGTAGTCGTGACCAAGGGAATCATGATAGGATGGGGAAATCGTTGATAGAGCTTTGTAAATAAAATAAACATGATGATGGTGCTAAGGACAACCGTTACTTCAATCAACAGTCAATTCCCCCTTTCCTTCTTCTCCCGTAATTTTCGTACCTTCCTTTTTCGCCAATTCTCTTTTTTCAATGAGTTGTGTCAGCAATCCTGTTACATAAATAGAGATTAATGTACTAGCAATAACTGCTAGAATTATGAGCAGACCAGTGATTGACATGAGCTCTGGATAATCAATAACACCTACAGTTGCTGGAATGAAAAACAACGTTAAGATGCCAATTAAAAAACCTGCTCCATCTTGTATATATTCGACCTTAATAATTTTAAAATTGAGTGAAAGTGCTAATAAAAGTAAGCCAATGACACTTCCTGGAAGAGGTATGTGCAAATAAGAAACAATGCCAACCCCCATGTAATAGAAAATAGTAAGTATACCAATTTGCACAATAATCCGAACAACTCGTAACAACAACGCAGCAAAATTTTCGTTCAACATTTCGCCACTTTTCACCCCCTATATCGTTCATTCTACATCTGTAGGAATTTTCTGTCTATTATAATTTTATAAAAATAACAATCAAATGGAGAAATATCCAACCAATTCTATAAAACAGTATTAAAAGTCCTATTCTACAAGAACTTCATAAGACTCAAAAATATGAGTGAAGATGCGATTGCCTATTGGTCTGAAAAATTACAGGCAATGTCTGAATCAAAAGAATGGCAAGCTGAGGTGACCCGTAATGGTTGGCAAGCAGAATACCGGACATTCAAAATAAAATAATCATTGAACTACTAACAGCTCTTGGTATGCAAAAATAACGAATCGTTTTTTAAAAAAAGACACAAGTATTTCCATTAAATATAGAACTACTTGTGTAACTCTATTCTATTTTCAACGGAGGTGTAAAACGGTTGAGCTATACATTTGATAAAACATCTAGCATTATCCTCTTAGCACTTAGCATTTTGTTTATTTTTCAAGCAACTCAGATTTCTGATAGTGCTTATGGGTCTACAGTTGGGCCTAAAATTTTTTCATTAGGTTTAGGTATTATTTTAGATTTATTAAGTCTTCAATTATTTTATGAATCATGGAAAAAAGCTGTGAGAGAGCGAGTCACAGGAGGATCAACTACTTCTTCTAAAATAGCTTCAACAGAGCTCTAAAAGTTCTTAATCATTTTAGGTAGCGCTCTTGCGTATGTATTTTCCCTTGAAAAAATTGGCTATATAATCACAACATTTTTATTTTTGTGTATTAGTTTCCAAACAATGGAACTACTAAACTTACTTATTCAATTATTATTGCAGCTGGATTTTCACTCGGCATCTATTATTTATTTACAAGTTTACTAGGAGGATCATTACCTAGTTTCCCAATTTGTTAGTACAGGAGTGAACATATGTCAACATTGCAATTTTTAGCTGATGATTTTGCAGTTGCCCTTCAATGGCAAAACCTTTTATTCGCTCTTGTGGGTGTCATAATTGGTACATCAGTTGGTGTACTTCCAGGTATAGGTCCAATGAGTGGAGTTGCATTATTAATACCTGTTACAGCAACTATTACAACTGGACTACCTACTGAGGCTGCTGCTACAAGCTCCATTATTTTACTTGCAGGGGTATACTACGAGGCCATGTATGGTGGATCAACAACCTCCATTCTATTAAACACGCCTGGTGAATCGTCATCAGTTGTGACAACATTGGATGGCTATCAAATGGCTAAACAAGGCCGTGCAGGAAGTGCTCTTTCGATCGCGGCCATTGGCTCATTTTGTGCGGGCGTTGTAGCGCTACTAGGTCTGATATTATTGGCAAATCCATTGTCAAAATTAGCACTTAAATTTGGACCCGCAGAATATTTTTCTTTGATGTTATTAGGACTTGCAGTAGTTAGTGGCCTAGCAGGACGTTCTATTACCAAAGCTTTAATTATGACTGTTTTAGGGCTTATGCTCGGGACAGTTGGTATTGATGCCGTATCAGGTATCGAACGTTTTACATTTGGTCAGCCAATGTTGTTCTCCGGCATTGTATTTATAACTATCGCTGTTGGTTTATTTGCATTAGGCGAAGTATTTAAAACCATTCTTGAAAAAGAAGAAGAGGATGGTCAATTAGCCAAAATTAATTGTGTATTACCAACAAAGGAAGATTTAAAGGATAGTGCTGTTCCTATTGCTTGCGGCTCCTTATGAGGCTTTTTCATTGGCGTATTACCCGGTGCAGGTGCAACACTTGCCTCATTCATTTCTTATATTACTGAAAAAAATTTAGTAAAACACCCGAGCAATTCGGAAAAGGTCATATTGCGGGTGTAGCTGGGCCAGAATCAGCGAACAATGCTGCCTCAGGCGGTGCAATGATCCCATTACTAACATTAGGAATTCCCGACTCAGGTACTACTGATATTTTAATGGGTGCACTTATTATGTATAATATTCAGCCAGGTCCATTATTATTTGATGAACATCCTCAAGTTGCTTGGGGATTAATTGCCAGTATGTTCATTAGAAATTTAATGTAACTAGTATTAAATATGCCTTTAGTCCGCATTTTTGCCAAAATCATCGAAACACCTAAAAAATATCTATTGCCTATAATTATTGCCATTTCAATTTTTGGTGTTTATGCCGTGCAATTCGCCACATTTGACGTATTTTTATTAGTAGCTTGTGGTGTTCTTGGTTATCTATTTGCTAAAAATGATTACCCAGTAGCTCCCTTAGTCCTTGCACTGGTACTAGGGCCAATGATTGAAAATAATATGCGCCGTGCATTAACCATTTCGTATGGAGACTTTTCTACTTTTATAACAATGCCTTTATCATTACTATTTTTAGTGATTTCCATTTAATGGTACTTATACCACTGATTATGAAAATACGTGGTAAAAATGTTCTTATTAATGAAGAAGGGTAATTTTTCTTAAAGATCCACTATACTTCTATTTGTATAGTGGATCTTTACTATTTTATAATGCGTGACCAGAGCCACCATCAATATTAACAGCTGTTCCTGTAACATAGCTCGCCGCATCAGATGCTAAGAAAGCGATCACGTTTGCTGCTTCTTGTGTATCTCCTACTCGACCAAGTGGAATTGCTTGTCCCACTTTACGAGAATAATCTTCCCACGATAAATTTGGTGCTTCCTTTTTCCATTTCTTTTCGATTTGATCACTACGAATAAGTCCTATACATACAGAATTTACTCGAATATTATCCTTCCCTAAATCCTTGCTCATCGCTTTCGTCAAGGCAAGCCCCGCAGCACGGCTTACAGTAGTAGGAAGTGAGCTTGCAGGTGGAGTTTTAGCCATCACAGCAGTCACATTAACGATTGCACCGCCACCAGCCTTTCGCATATATGGAGCAGCATATTTTGAACAATGAATAGCACCAAATACCTTTAAATCTAAATCTGCCTGCCACAGCTCACTACTCACCGTTTCAAAGGAATTCGCTGAAGCTGTACCAGCATTATTAATAAGAATATCCACACGTCCAAAATGCTCTACAGTACGCTCAATGAGATACTTACAATCTTTTTCTTTTGTAATGTCAGTTGGAACAATTAATACATCTACGCCTGTTTCGTTTTTTATACATCCTGCAGCCACTTGCAGTTGCTTTTCACCACGAGCGCAAAGTACAACCTGTGCACCCTCTTTAACAAGCTGCATGGCTGTATAATAGCCAATTCCTTTACTCGATCCTGTTATAATTGCTACTTTCCCCGTTAAATTAAGCTCCATTATTAAATCCTCCCTTACTTTCTACAATGCTATCATTATAGCATTTATCGATTATTCAGAATAATCAAAGGAGCTTCTAAATGATAGAAATTCGATTTGAAAGCTATAATGACGGAATTTTTCATGAAGAGCTACTTATTACTTTTCATTATCATTAAAGCCTGTTATGGGAACAAGCTAATATAAAAATTAATTGTTCATAAAAAGATTTAGATTTCTAATGACGGTTTTTATAATAAAAATTTCCGTTTTTCACTTCAATCGGAGAGCACATTTTCGAGTTGTTACCCTTTCTTACTCACCCATCTGTTCTTAATAATACAGTGGCATCAAAAAAGGAGTGTAGATAAGCGAATGATCCCGCTTTATCTACACTCCTTTATTCAAATTATTTTTTCGCTACAATGTGGATTGGGTTGCCAAGTAATACTTCAGCAGTTTCCATTGTAATTTCACCTAATGTTGGGTGAGCGTGAATTGTTAATGCGATATCCTCAGCAGTCATGCCGCCTTCAATCGCTAAGCCCATTTCAGCGATCATATCAGATGCACCAGCACCTACGATTTGAGCACCAATTAATAAGCCATCCTCTTTACGAGCAACAAGTTTCACGAAACCTTCTGATTGGTTTAATGCAAGAGCACGACCATTTGCTGCGAATGGGAATTTCGCTGCAGTGTATTCAATGCCTTCAGCTTTTGCTTGTTCTTCATTGTAACCAACTGTCGCCATTTCTGGATCTGTGAAACATACAGCTGGCACTGCAAGATAATCAACAACTGATTTTTCACCCGCAATTGCTTCAGCAGCAACTTTACCTTCGTAAGATGCTTTATGTGCAAGCTGAGGACCTGCTACGATATCACCGATTGCATAGATGTTTGGAATATTTGTACGACATTGTTTGTCAACATTGATTAGACCACGTTCACCGAATTCAACTCCGATTTCAGCAAGGCCCATTTCATCTGTATTTGGACGACGTCCTACAGTAACTAATACGTAATCAGCTTCAACTTTTTTCTCTTCTCCGCCTACTTCATAAGTTACTACTACGCCGTTTTCAGTTTCTTCTACGCCTTTTGCAGATGCGTTAACTTCAATTTCAACGCCTTTCTTTTTAAGGCCTTTTTTCACGATTTGCGTCATTTGCTTTTCGAAGCCAGCTAAAATATCTTTTCCGCCTTCAATAATTGTTACTTGAGAGCCAAGGTTCGCATAAGCTGATCCAAGCTCAGTACCAATATAACCGCCACCGATAACAACTAATTTACCAGGTACTTCTTGTAGAGAAAGTGCACCAGTAGAATTTAATACACGATCAGTGAATTTGAATGTTGGAATTTCAACTGGACGAGAACCTGTTGCAATAATGACATTGTTAAATGTGTAAGTTTGAGCAGATTCACCATTGATGATACGCACTGAATGAGCGTCAACGAAATAAGCTTCACCTTGTACAATTTCAACTTTGTTACCTTTAAGTAAGCCTTCAACACCGCCAGTTAATTTCTTAACAACGCTGTCTTTAAATGCTTGTGCTTTTGAGAAGTCTAATTTCACATCAGAAGCGATGATTCCCATGTCATCTGAATGTTTAGCTTGCTCAAAACGGTGACCTACTGAAATTAATGCTTTTGATGGGATACAACCTACGTTTAAGCACACTCCACCAAGTACATTTTTTTCAACGATTGTTACTTTTTGGCCAGTTTGAGCTGCACGAATTGCTGCTACATATCCTCCAGGACCTGAACCAATGACAAGAGTATCTGTTTCGATTGGGAAATCTCCTACTACCATTTTTGTTACGCCTCCATTAATAATAATTCTGGCTCACTTAACAAACGCTTTAAATGATTTAAAGCATTTTGCGCAGTGGCTCCATCGATCATACGATGATCAAAGCTCAATGATAATGCTAACACAGGTGCGGCTACAATTTCACCATTTTTTATTACAGGTTTTTCTGAAATTCGACCAATACCTAGAATTGCTACTTCAGGATGGTTAATAACTGGTGTAAACCATTGTCCTCCTGCAGAGCCAATATTCGTAATGGACATGGAAGCACCTTTCATTTCATGTGGTGCTAGCTTACCTTCACGGGCTTTTGTCGCCAATTCATTAATTTCATTAGACACTGCAAATACAGATTTACGATCTGCATGCTTAATAACTGGTACTAGTAAGCCTCTTTCAGTATCTGCTGCAATACCAATGTTATAGTAATGCTTTTGGATAATTTCTTGTGTTGCATCATCTAAAGAGCGATTAAATTCTGGGAACTCGCGTAAAGTTGAAATAAGTGCTTTCACTACATATGGTAAGTATGTTAATTTAACACCTTTTTCGGCAGCGATATCTTTGAATTTTTTACGATGTGCTACAAGAGCTGTTACATCGACTTCATCCATTAGTGTAACATGAGGAGCCGTTTGTTTCGAGTGTACCATTGCTTTTGCAATCGCTTTTCGAATACCTGACATTTTTTCACGAGTCTCTGGGAAATCCCCCTCAAGAACTACTGGTGCTGCTGGTGTAGACGTTTCTTGTTGAACTGTATCTTCTGATGTTTCGATATTTGCAGTTTCAGCCTCTACAGTGCCACCACCTTTTAAGAAGTTTTCAATATCTTCTTTAAGGATTCGACCGTTTTTGCCTGTACCCTTCACTTCACGAATATTTACATCGTTATCACGGGCAAATTTACGTACAGAAGGCATCGCGATCACACGTTTTGTTTCATCAACTACTGTTTCCACTTTTTCTGGAGCTTTTTCTGGTGCCTTTTCCTCTTTAGCAGGAGCTTCTTCTACGTTCTGACCAGATTCAGCAGTTGCTTGAACTTGTGCCTCTGTTTTTGCTTCGGCATGATCGTCACCTTTTAGCTTTAAGTCTTCATAGCCAGGTGCGTCTAATCGGATTAAAACATCGCCAACTACGGCAACTGTTCCTTCTCCTACTAAAACTTCCTCTACTGTTCCTTCAACTGGTGAAGGGATTTCTACTACTGCTTTATCATTTTGTACTTCACAAAGAATATCGTCTTCTTTTACTGTATCTCCAGCTTTAACGAACCATTTCACAATCTCGCCTTCGTGAATACCCTCGCCAATATCCGGTAATCTGAATTCAAATGCCATGTGTACCCATCCTTTCTATTTACTGTTGTTCAAGTTTAGAAGCTTTATTAGAATGTTAAAACTTTTTTCGCTGTTTCCATTACATCTTTGTAGTTTGGTAACCAAACACCTTCAGCTTGTGGGAATGGGTACACAGTATCTGGTGCAGCCACACGAAGAACAGGAGCCTCTAAGCTTAGAATTGCACGCTCTGTAATTTCTGCTACTACGTTCGCAGCGATACCTGCTTGTTTTTGAGCTTCTTGGACAACGATTGCACGACCTGTTTTTTCAACAGATGCGATAATTGTTTCCACATCGATTGGTTGAATTGTACGTAAGTCAATTACTTCTACAGAATGTCCTTCTTTTTCAAGTTCTTCTGCAGCCTTTAAGCTTTCATGAACCATTAAACCGTAAGCAACAATTGTTAAATCAGTACCTTCACGTTTTACATCCGCTTTTCCTAGTGGAATTTCGTATGCTTCCTCAGGCACTTCTTCACGGAATGAACGGTATAGCTTTAAATGCTCTAAGAAAATAACTGGGTTGTCATTACGAATAGAAGAAATAAGTAAACCTTTTGCATCATATGGTGTTGATGGAACAACAACTGTTAGTCCTGGTTGTGCTGTCATTAAGCTTTCTAAGCTATCTGAGTGCATTTCAGGTGTGTGCACACCACCACCAAATGGTGAACGGATTGTTACTGGAGCATTGTAGACGCCACCACTACGGTAGCTCATACGTGCTAGCTGGCCACTAATCGAATCCATTACTTCATAAACGAAACCAAAGAATTGAATTTCAGGAACTGGACGGAATCCTTGAAGAGAAAGGCCAACTGCTAAGCCACCAATACCTGATTCTGCTAATGGTGTATCAAATACGCGGTCAACCCCAAATTCTTTTTGTAGGCCTTCTGTCGCGCGGAATACCCCACCGTTGACACCTACATCTTCCCCGAATACAAGAACGTTTTCATCATTCTTTAATTCTGTGCGAAGTGCATCTGTAATTGCTTGAATCATCGTCATTTGTGCCATAGGTTATTTCGACTCCTTCTCTTTATAGATTTCATACTGTTCTTTTAGATTAGATGGCATTTCGCCTTTATACATATTTTCCATTAATTCTGTTACTTTTTGTTTTGGAGCAGCATCTGCTTTTTTGATTGCTTCTTTAATTTCTTCTTTTGCTCGCTCAATAACTGCTTCTTCTTTTTTCTCATCCCATATACCTTTTGCTTCTAGGTATTTACGGAAGCGAACGAGAGGATCTTTTTGAGCCCATTCATTATCTGTATCAGAAGTACGGTAACGAGTTGGGTCATCCCCAGCCATTGTATGAGGACCATAACGGTAACACATTGTTTCAATTAATGTTGGGCCTTCACCATTAACCGCGCGCTCACGAGCATCACGAGTTGCTACATAAACTGCAAGCGCATCCATTCCATCTACTAAAATACTTGGTAAGCCTGCTGCTACACCTTTTTGTGCAATTGTTTTAGCAGCTGTTTGCAATTCACGAGGTGTTGAGATTGCATATTGGTTATTTTGTACGATGAAGATTGCTGGAGATTTAAATGCACCTGCAAAGTTAATGCCTTCATAGAAGTCTCCCTGAGAAGAACCACCGTCACCAGTATAAGTTACTGCAACAGCTTTTTTCCCGCGTTTTTTAATACCAAGTGCTACCCCAGCAGCTTGAATATATTGTGCTCCAATAATAATTTGTGGAGCTAAAACGTTTACACCTTCAGGAACCTGATTGCCCATGAAGTGACCACGTGAGAACAAAAATGCTTTTTCAAGAGGTAAGCCATGCCATACAATTTGAGGTACATCACGGTAACCTGGTAAAATCCAATCTTCTTGTTCTAATGCAAAGTGAGAAGCAAGTTGTGAAGCTTCTTGACCAGCAGTCGGTGCATAGAAGCCTAAACGTCCTTGACGATTTAATGAGATTGAACGTTGATCTAAAATACGTGTGTAAACCATACGTGTCATTAACTCAACTAGTTCCTCATCTGATAATTTCGGATCTGCCTCTTTATTTATAATTTCGCCTTCTTCATTCAAAATTTGAAACATTTCAAACTTATCTTCGATTTCAGTTAGCGTTTGTTTAGCATCAAAAATATTATTGTTTTTCTTGCTCATTTGTCACATCTCCCTTTCAGCTGTATTAAAATAAATCACCTTTTTAACTAGTACAACTTATTCTTGACACTCAGTATACTGAATAAAATACTGTCGGTCAATCATCTATTACTGCTATATACAAAGATTTTTTCTAGAATAACAATCAAACACCGCTGTCCTATACTGTATTACTAATATTCAAATTCTGTATTACAACACCTTACTCACACCATACAACTCTTACGTTTTCCAACAGGTTTTCCCCTAGTAGAATACCCCATTCTCGAAAATCTAATAGCATTAGAAAAATTTTTTGAGTATATTCAAATAAGGACTTTTTTCATGGGATTGTACGAAAACGTGATGTATACTTATTAGTAAGCACTACAAAGTTGAAAGGAAGATTACTATTATGATTTTAATGGATGATATTATCCGCGAAGGTCATCCGACTTTACGCACAAAAGCAGAGGAAGTTAAATTCCCTTTAACTGAAGAAACAAGAAAGCTTGCTGAGGATATGCTTCAATATTTAATCAACAGCCAAGATCCTGAAATGGCAGAAAAATATAATTTGCGTAGTGGCATTGGTTTGGCTGCCAATCAGGTAAATAGCTTACAGCGTATGTTTGCTCTTCATTTAAAAGATGAGGCTGGTGAACAATTAAGCTTTGTAGCCATAAATCCAAAGATCGTTAGCCATTCTGTTGAAAACACATACCTATCATCAGGAGAAGGTTGTCTTTCTGTTGACCGTAATATTCCTGGGTATGTACCTCGCCATGCACGTATCACAGTAAAATTTAAAACAGTTGATGGTGAAGAGAAAAAAATGCGCCTTAAGGGCTTGCCAGCGATTGCCTTTCAGCATGAATTAGATCATCTAAATGGCGTTATGTTTTATGACCGCATTAATGAAAAGAATCCATTTGCGGAAATACCAGATTCAATCCCATATGAGCGCGACTAAAAACAACCTCGGCAGTTTTTTACTTCTGCCGAGGTTAATTATTATTTATATTCTAATTGTCTATCCATATTTAACCGAGCATTGATCGTTTCAATTAATGCTGGCAACTCCGCCATTGTTTCAATTGTATAATGAGCGCCAGATTCTTCAAAAACACATTTTGTTTTCTCTATGATTTGTCGCTGTTCCTCTGAAGATAGGGCATTGAATTCTTCTTCGGATAGTCCCATTTCTGAGCTTCCAATAATAACGCCAACAGCCCAAACACCTGCATTTAAGGCTTCCTTTATATCTGATGTTGTATCGCCAACCTTCACAACTCGCTTCGTCGCTTGCGAACCTAATGCCTCCATATTTTTAAAAATCATATATGGATATGGTCGCCCTTTATCACCAACCTGTGTTGGTGTTACAAGAAAATCAGGTTGATAGCCCTTGTCAGTAGCATGCTTTGTCACTACTTCCATCATTGCATCTGTATAGCCAGTTGTAGAGCCTATTCGAATACCTGCATCTCTTAATTGCTGTACGGTTGTTTTCACGTGCTGGATAGGATCTGTATAGGTCGCCAAAGACTCCATTAATTTTGTTTCAAAATGATTATACAATACATGTACATCCTTTTCAGTAAAGGATTGTCCATGTACACGATGCCATTCTGCTTTAATTCTTGGCATTTCTAGCATGGTGCGGATATGATCAATTTTCAGCATCCCCATTGGTTTACGAGCCTCTTCCAGTGTAACTATTACACCAGCATCTTCAAAAATTGTTAAAAAAACATTAACAGGGGCAAAACAACCAAAGTCAACTGCTGTGCCTGCCCAGTCCAAAATAACCGTCTCAATTTTCATTGTTTTTCACCACCATATAATTTTCAATGCTTTCACATAATGCAAGAATATCTTCCTCATGAATATCACCAATATTGCCAATACGGAATGTATCGGCATCCGTCAGCTTACCTGGATAGATAACGAAACCTGCATTTTTTATTTCTTGATAAAAATGCTCAAAAGAAAACTCTTTATACGGGAATAAAAATGTTGTGATAATTGGTGATTGAAGCTCCTCCGAAATATACGCTTTAAATCCCAGCACTGACAAGCGAGAGCGAAGTAGTTGATTATTATACGCATAGCGTTTGTAGCGGGCATGAATTCCGCCTTCTTCATTCAACTCTTCAAGCGCCTTCGCAAAAGCTGCCACTACATGTGTAGGCGATGTGAAACGCCATTTCCCATCTTGCTTCATTACTTCCCACTGACTATGCAAATCTAATGCAACACTTCGAGCTTGTCCCTTACATTTTTCCAGTGCTCTTGTATTCGCGATAACAAAACCAAAGCCTGGCACACCCTGAATACATTTATTGGCACTACTAATACAAAAATCAATATGCAAGCTTGATAAATCCATTGGTACGCCTCCAAAGCTACTCATGGCATCTACAATAAACGTTTTGTTGAACGAATGAACAACTTCCCCAATTTCTTTAATAGGATTTAAAATACCAGTAGTCGTCTCACAATGTACGAGAGCTACATGAGTAATACTCCTATCTCTTTCAAGGAAGGATTGAACTTCTAACAAGGAGGGCTGTTCATCAAAAGGAGCACTATAAACAACATGCTGTAACTTTAAGGCTTTAGCCATTTCAACAATTCTTTCACCATAAGCACCATTTGTTAGTATCAGCAACTTATCATTTTCACCAATTGCTGTTGTGAGTACAGACTCTACTACAAAGCTTCCACTTCCTTGCATTAGTACCGTAGTGTAATCAGCTTCATCAACTTTTGCTAATTTTAAGAGTTGCTTACGAATCACTTGTGTCACATTTTTATAATCATCATCCCATGTACAACGATCTTTTAACATTTCTCGTTTCACTGCTTCAGTTGTTGTCAATGGACCTGGCGTCAATAATTTATAGTTACTCATCTGCTATAACTCCTTATCGCTGTGCTTCTTTAAAGAAGGCTTGGTGTTTTTCTAATAAATCTACGGTTAAGGTAGTATCCCATTTTTTCAAATAGGTAGGAACGTGCTCGTCCTTTACTTGTTCTCCTTCATATAGAGCTACAGGATATTGCTCTAGAAGACCATCACGAGCCTCTGTTGCAATTACCTTTGCAATTTCTTTTGCTAATGCTTCCTCACCTTCTTTATCTACAACAGCTACAGATTCCGTTAAAGTGAAATTTCCTTCTGTCGGGTCAATATAATCAATCGGTAACCCTTCGTTTTTGGCATCAATAGCTTGGATACGTAAACCAAAGCCTGCAGCAACTTCTCCTGTTTTCACCTTTTTAATAGGGCCAGAGCCTGAACTTTCAATATGTGGTCCTGCATTTTTAATTAACTCTGCTAGAACTTTTTTCCCTTCCTCTTCACCATATTCCTTTATAATAGCTTGTACTAGAAGCCACCCTGTTGAGGAGTCCATAATGTTTGGGAATGACACTAAATCCTTATAAGCAGGGTCTGTCAAATCTTTAATGGATTTCGGAATAGATAGCCCCTTTTGTTGTAATACCTCTGTATTAATAAAGATAGAGCCTACATTGCCTAAAATCGGTAATGCATACGTAACACTCCCATCAAGAGGCTTTAAGTCTGAAGAAATATCCACAAACATGGATTTTGAGGTTTGTGCACTTTCTATAAAATAAGAAGCCATTGTTACAACATCTGCTTCAATATCTGTCCCTTCCGCCATCATTTTGCCACCTAACTCAGAAGTACCAAACGACTGGATTAAATACTTACCTTTATAGCCTTTATCATCTAATGTAGTTTCCATCACTTCAATAGCTTCATCATCAGCATTTGAATAAATGATGACTTGCTCTTTGGAATCTGCTGCTACTCCTCCACATGCAGCTAAAACGACTGCTGCTGCACTTACTGTCCCTAACATCATGCCTGTTGACTTCTTCATTTTGTAATCTCCTCCGTTTTTTCTTTATGTGCTGCTATATAATCACAACCTAATTTCACAATGAGGTTTGTACATAAAATGAATATCGATAAAACAAAAATATCGGTGTACTTTGCGAAATGCTGTAGCTCTTTTATCCTTGTCGATACAAGCATTGTCTTTGTGCTGACAAGAAAAATAACACCGCTGACTGTAACCATCGCATTTAAAAAATAGTAGCTAAACATTTGATAAATCGTTGGCCTAATATTCGGTAAAATAATTCGTATCACGGTTTTTAACCACGAATCCTTTAACAGCTCAGCTGTCACTTCCCACGTAGGATCCATTTTTTGCAATGAATTTTTCGCCATTAAATAAGGTGTCGTAAAAAAATGCACGATATTACATGCGATAATGATAAGAAAAGTACCCTTTAAAGAACTTCCATTAAAGAAAAATAAGTAGGATAATCCAAGTACCATACCTGGAACTGTATTTGTCATCATAGAAGTTACATCTAAGCTTTTTCTTCCCTTTAATGGTGTCCTTGTATTAAGAAGCGCCGACATAAATGTTATGCCCACACCGAATATGGCTGTTAGAACCGCTACGATGAGAGAATTGATATAAACCTTCGTTAAATCTTTTTCTGCAAGTACATTTTGAACGTGCTCTAATGTAAAGCTGAAATCGTACGGATAGCCTTTGGTAAAAGGCACAATAAACATGGTTGAAAAAATAATACATACAGCTGTTACACTGAGAATTGAATAAATTGTAAATAGCGCGTCTCGTAAACGATGCTTTACAAGTTCACTTTGCCCAACCTGTTTATATTGAAAATTGAAGCGCTCTAAAATCGTTAGCATGACAACACCTAATACAGCAGGTACTAGCATTAACACTGAAATGACTGCTCCACGTTCAAAATGTACAATGGAACCTAACATGGCTTGGTAGAGCTCAGTAGCTATTACCCTGTAATTGCCACCAACTGATGCAGGGATTCCAAAATCTGTAAAGCTTAAAACAAATGTTAAAATAAATGCCCCGCCAATTGTCCCAACCATAGGGCGGTATACGGTATGATAAAAACGACGCATTGGCTGATCATGCATTAATATTGAAACAAGTAAAAACCGCTTATCGATATATTGCATGGAGTTTTGCATTAATATAAAAGCAACTGGTAATGTGTATAAGACGTAACCGATCACCAAGCCGTTATACCCATAGATTGTAAAAAGAGGCTGCCCCACTAATTTTGTTAGAATTCCTTGATTCCCAAATGTATAAATCAATACAAAGCCATAGGTGATGGTTGGCAGTAGCATCGGCAAGGTTATTCCAATTTGAACTAGCTTTTTTGTATGGCGATGCATCGTAGTAAAATGAACAGCATAGGCCAACCAAAAGGCTAAAATGGTTGTAATCACTGATGCTACAAAAGAAACTTTAAAACTATTCGTAAAAGCTTCACGAATTTCGATATTCCGTAAAGCTTCTATATAATTTTGAGTGGTCACGACATTGCCTATTTTGAATGACTGCCAAAACATATAAAGCAATGGCACAATTAAAAAGAATAGAAAAAATAGTAGAATCGGTAGAAAAATTAATTTCATTATTTTATTCGTTTTAAGCATATGTTTCTCCAAATAATTGATAGATGTTATGGCGCTTAATATGAAGCTGCCTTAAGATAAAATCCTCTACAAATTGATTTTTGGGCGCTGTAACAATTTCATGAGGTGTGCCAAATTGAGCAACTGTACCTTCATTAATAATGATGACTTTATCTGATAAGGTAAGGGCTTCTTCTGGATCATGTGTCACGATAATTGTCGTCAAATTAAATTCACTGGCGATAGATTTAATACGCTCCTTTATAGATTCTTTTATAACGCCATCTAGTGCACTTAGTGGTTCGTCTAATAATAGAATTTTAGGTTGCATCACGAGTGTTCTTGCAATGGAAACGCGTTGTTTTTGCCCACCAGACAATTCATGAATCTTCTTATGCAAATGAGGAGCTAGCTCTAAAAAATCAATGTATTCTTGTATCTCCTCTTTGGACATTTTCACGTTTTTATTTTTTAATCCATAAATGATATTGTCGTATGCATTTAAATGAGGAAATAACGCAAAATCCTGAAACACTATATTAAATCCTCTTTCTTGCATTGATTGCTTGGAAATATCTTGTCCATTGTAGACAAGCTGACCAGCAGTTGGATCTACAAGTCCTAAAATGATATTAAGCAAAGTAGTTTTACCGCAGCCACTCGGCCCTAGCAATGAAATAATCTCACCTGATTCGATGGTTACATTGATATCTACTAAAACTTTTTTATTTTTATAGCTTTTTGAGATATTTTTTAGCTCTAACAAATTGGGTCACCTCACTCAGTTCTTAGCTTCAGTATAGAGACTATTTGTAAAGGAAAATGCTTATTTGTGTAAATGTTGAGTAAATGTTGAGTAAATTCTGACAAACTGTTGACAAAGTTATGATTATTTTGAGTAAATATCTAGTAGAGGTGATGAAATGTATATGATAGAAAGGCAACACCAAATTTTGCAGTTTATACGTCAACATAAGGTAGTAAAATTAGTAACACTTACAAAAGAGTTTAACGTTTCAATGGAAACGATCCGTCGTGATGTCCAACAGTTGATGCAAGACAAAAAAATTGAAAAATTTTATGGGGGCGTTAAATATATTGAGCCAGTAGAAGGACTAATGGATCACCGACTTCACGAACAGTTAACAGAGAAAATCGCCATTGCCAAAGCATGTGCTTCGCTCGTTCAAGATGGGGAATGTATTTTCATTGATAGCGGAACAACTACCTATCAAATGACACCATTTTTATTGGACAAGGAAAAACTAACAGTGGTGACAAATTCACTACCTGTAGCATTTGATCTAATCGGCTCTAACATTGAGGTTATACTGCTTGGGGGTAAAGTACGCCATTCTGAAAAATCAGTGACATCAAATGAATTTTTATTTCGCTTCGAGCATCTTAATATCAATAAAGCTTTTATTTGCGCTAGTGGCGTTTCAATTGAAAAAGGCATATCTGATTTTAGCTTGGATGAAGCGATTACTAGAAAGCAAATTATTTCTATCTCTCAAAAAGTCTACGTAGCTACAGATTCCTCAAAATTTAGTAAAGATGTAGCGATTCAAGTTTGTCCAGTGGATGACGTAGATGTCATTATCACAGATGACGCACTATCCAAAAAGACGATTCAACATTTTTCGGAAAAAGGTGTTCAAATAAAAGCCGTCAATATGGCATAGACCATTAATCAATAAAAAACAACTAGTTGTAAATTTCACAACTAGTTGTTTTTCATTTTTAAATAATGGATAGCTTACGCATTATTTTAGAGAGACCATCCTCGTCTACATGGTCTGCAATATGATGAGCGACTGCCTTCACTCGCTCATGGCCATTTCCCATAGCCACACTTGTCCCAACTGCCTGTAGCATCTCAATATCATTTATGCCATCGCCAAAAGCAAAGGCATCTTGTAAAGTGATGCCCATTTTTTCAAGCACCTTTTCAATACCAGCAGCCTTCGAACCTCCCTTTGGCAAAATATCACAAGAATAACGATGCCAACGTACAAATTGAACATTTGGGAATGTTTCATTATATAAAGGTTCATCTTTTTCTTCCATAAAAATAAGTGTTTGATATACATTGTTCTGCATATAATAAGATGAGTCTAATTCTGGATACGGATATTTAAGAGTATCTAAGCTTTCAGCTACCATACGATGATCGCCAACTGAGGCAATCATCCGTTTATCATCTAAAAACACTACCGGTTCGTTACGCGCCTCACCAAAGGCAATAATTTTAGCTAGTTCATCTTTCGCAATCCCATTTGTATAGACAACCTCACCTTTATAGACAACATATTGGCCATTGAAGGTAACATACGTATCGATCTCTAATTCTTCTAGCAATGACTCAATCATAAATGGTGCTCGACCAGTAGCAATCGCCAATTCATAACCATTACGTCGTGCTGTCAAAAGTGCCTCTTTTGCAGATGAAGGTAACTTTTTTTCACTGTTATAGAGAGTACCATCGACATCAAAAAATAAAATTTTGTTCATTCTATTAACCCTTTCCATAAATATTATCCTTTCAAGCTAAATGACTTTACATAGACAATAATTTTAATTATAATGATCCTAAGGAGTGATGTGCCATGCTGAAGAAACTCAAACGGAAATTGTTGAAGCAACTTCGCGGCGTACTCGGAAAAAAATCAATTGCCTAACATTTGCCCTTCATTATTTGAAGGGCTTTTCTTTATTTTAGAGGAAGTGCGTGATAATATAAAGGAAATGCATTTATTTGGCTATACGCAACCACTGTCTCACTACTTCCTATACAATTTTATAACATAGTGCACATCTGAAGCATTGAGATACAAGTATTACAAACGTACATTTCTTCAATAAAAGAAATTCGTTGTTTTCTTGTAGCACGTGTGTGGTAGTAGTCAAAGGTGCAAGAAAATTGTACGCAATTAAAGGAGAGCAAACTATGATTTACAAAGTTTATTATCAAGAAAATGCAAATGAGATTCCAGTTCGCGAAAATACTAAAAGTCTATACCTAGAAGCTACTTCAGAACGTGAAGTACGTGAAAAGCTAAAAGACCGAAACTACAACATCGAGTTCATTCAACTGCTTGAGGGTAACTACTTAGAGTACGAACAAGCAAGCCCGAACTTCGTCTTGGAGGAAATTTAACAAACATGAAGTTTGTTAAAAATGACCAAGCAGCTGTTTTCGCGCTCGGCGGACTGGGCGAAATCGGCAAAAACACTTATGGCGTTCAATTTCAAGATGAAATTATCTTAATTGACGCCGGTATTAAATTTCCAGAAGACGACTTACTCGGCATTGACTATGTTATTCCTGATTACACGTACTTAGTACGTAATGTCGATAAAATTAAAGGACTTTTTATTACCCATGGACATGAGGATCATATTGGGGGTATTCCATACCTTTTACGTCAAGTAAATATTCCTGTCTACGGTGGTAAGCTTGCACTTGGCTTATTACGTAATAAATTAGAAGAACATGGCTTGCTACGTACAACAAAACTCATTGAAATTAAAGAAGAGGATGTTATTAAATTCAGAAAAACATCTGTTAGCTTCTTTAGAACAACACATAGTATTCCTGATGCTTATGGAATTGTTGTTAAAACACCACCTGGTAATATCGTTCACACAGGTGACTTTAAATTTGACTTTACACCAGTGGGTGAACCAGCCAACCTAACAAAGATGGCTGAAATTGGACGTGATGGCGTACTTTGCTTACTATCTGATAGTACGAACGCTGAAAAGCCTAATTTCACAATGTCAGAGCGCACAGTTGGAAAAAGTATCGATGAGATTTTCCGTAAGGTGGATAGCCGTATTATTTTTGCTACCTTTGCATCAAATATTCACCGTTTACAGCAAGCCACAGACGCAGCCGTAAAATACGGAAGAAAGATTGCTGTCTTTGGTCGCTCAATGGACAATGCTATTACGATTGGTCGTGAGCTAGGTTACATTACTGCTCCAAAGGATACATTTATTGATGCTCAAAGCATCAATCGACTTCCTGCAAACGAAGTGATGATTTTATGTACAGGCTCTCAAGGTGAACCAATGGCTGCCTTGTCACGTATTGCCAACGGGACACATCGTCAGATTCAAATACAGCCTGGCGATACAGTTATCTTTTCTTCTTCACCAGTACCAGGTAATACCGTGAGTGTTAATAAAATCATTAATTTATTGTTCCGTGCAGGTGCAGAAGTCATTCATGGTGCATTAAACAACATTCATACATCTGGTCACGGATCTCAAGAAGAACAAAAACTGATGCTTCGTTTAATGAAGCCTAAGTTCTTTATGCCTATCCATGGTGAATTCCGTATGTTAAAAATGCATACACATTTAGCTGAAGATTGCGATGTTCCACTAGACAATACATTTGTTATGGAAAATGGTGATGTTCTAGCACTAAGTGCCAATGAAGCACATGTAGCTGGGCGTATTCCTTCAGGAGATGTTTACATTGATGGCAATGGTATTGGCGATATCGGTAATATCGTGTTACGTGATCGTCGTATTCTTTCTGAAGAAGGTCTAGTGATTGTAGTTGTAAGTGTTGATATGGAAAACCAAAAAATTGTTTCTGGCCCTGACATCATCTCACGTGGATTTGTCTACATGCGTGAATCAGGTACGATGATCAACGAGGCACAAAAAATGCTAAACCGTCATCTGAATGAAACAATTCAAAGCAAAACTCCTCAATGGACAGAATTGAAGAATGAAATTACAGACGTTTTGGGACCTTATCTATTTGAAAAAACAAAACGTCGTCCAATGATCTTACCGATTATTATGGAGGTTTAACCTCGTAAAAAGAAACTATGTAAAATTTACATAGTTTCTTTTTTATTTTTGAAACCTCCTTTTTATTTTTGCGTATATAGTAATAACAACATCAAAAAGGAGCGTTTTTATGCTAGATAAAATTCTTCATTCCTTATTCAATAGTAAATCCAAACGCCATTATTCTTCATCAAGTAGCCGTAGTAGGTATTCAAAGCGACATAATTATTATGGTCACAAGCATTATAAGCGTAGCTCTCGTAAAAGCTCACGCAGTTTTTTCAGCTCTATGAGTTTCTTTAGTAGCTAATGTGGTGGAAACGACTTTCCGAAAAAAGTTTTGACCAGGCTGTGGAACTTTACATAGCAGAGCATCCCGATTTTTCTTTTAAAAAATTTCTTGGCTATGGCTCATATGGTCGTACGTATTTAATTGAAGATTGCTCGTCAGCGAGTCTATTTGTTTTAAAATGCTTGCGCCCCAAACATCGTCACCACCAGAAAACCATTCATAAATTTCAACAAGAAATTCACATACTCCAGCAACTTTCATTGTCCTATGTTCCTACCATCCATTCAGCAGGAACAATTTCAGACAGCCCATTTTTTATCATGGACTATGTTAATGGGCAAACTTTTGAGCAGCTTATTTTTCAGAACGGTGCCAAATTTACAATCGCTCAATCCCTTGCTATTACAATGCAACTATTAGAACAAATTGTACAGTTACACAATTATGGTATTGTACATCGGGATTTACGTATTCCAAATATATTGTTAGTGGGTCAACAATTGCATATTATTGACTTTGGTCTAGCTACCACTTATCAAAAGCAAATCGATATCTCTACGATTGAAAATCCAAAACGTGCTGAAAATCATATAAGCGATCTTTATTTTGTGGGCCATTTTTTATTATTTTTACTATACTCAGACTACAAGCCAAGCAAGAAAAAAGAGAAAGCTTGGCAGCAGGAATTAAAATTACCAATCGAAGTCCAAGATTTTCTAGAGCGCTTATTATGGATTCAAGAACCCTTCGCAAGTGCTTTAGAGGCCTTGCAATCTATGCCCCCATTCATAGATAAAAACCATTAAAAATAGAATTGTTCACCGCCAATCGTGAACAATTCTATCCTAGAGTTCAAATATTAAAGTATTTTGCAGTTACATATGCAATCCAATGATACGCTGGGTCTACACGTAGATTTTCAATTAGCCCCTTAATGATTGCTTTACCATAAGTAGGATTTTCTATTTCTTGCTTTAACAACTCAATGGATTCTTTTTCTATAGAATCCTCAGTATGATTTATATTTTGCTCTAATAATTGTAGTAAAGCATCTTTTGACACATCTTGCTCACACGGCTTTGCAATAAACGGCACAAGATCTGCTGTAATAAATGGAATGGTTGTATGATGGGCAATAATATCTGTCTTTTCTGCTAAAGATTTAGCTAATTGCTCTAAATCAAGTGGCATATCGGAAAAAATAAAAAGCTCAGCATAGCTCTTCATAAATCCTTTTATGCAGTACATTACATCATATTTCGTTTCTTGTAATTGATCCTGATAAAGCTGCTCAAGCATATAGAGAATTGATTTCGACATTTCTGCTTCATACGCTGTTATTTTATGAAATAGCTCTTTTTTTGTTAAAAAGACCTTTTCATTAAAGAATACACGTGCGGATGCGGAATGGTCTTTGAATGCTTGAAAAATGCTTTTATAAAATTCAACCATAACAGTTTCTTTGTTATACGTTCCTCTGACTACTTGGTCAACATCTGCAATAAACTGCTGTAAATAGTAATCAACCATTGATATTACAAGCTCATCTTTGGTTTTGAAGGATAAATAAAATGCACCTTTAGAAATCCCGCAGCGTTCTGTAATTTGTTGTACTGACGTAGCTTCAAAACCCTGTTCAGAAAACAGTTCTAACGCTTTCTCCATAATTAATTGCTTTTTTAACATATTTTTAACTCTCTCCTAATGCATTTCGTTGACAAATGACCGATTAGTCATTAGTATAAATAATTGAATTTAGATAGTCAATAAAGGGTAGGTGTGAAGGTGAAAGGTTTAGTTAATTTCGTATTAAAGAACAAATTGGCAGTGTGGTTATTAACAATTATCATCACTGTCTCTGGTATTTATTCGGGTACACGGATGAAAATGGAATCGATACCCGATATTTCGATCCCGTATTTAATTGTCATGGGCGTATATCCTGGCGCAACGCCTGAACAAGTCATGAATGATCTTTCCATTCCGTTCGAAAAATCCATAGAAAGTTTAGAAGATGTGAAGGCTGTTTACTCAACTTCCTCTTCCAACGTAGCACAAGTTCAAGTGGAATACGACTATGGAATTGATATGGATGAGAAAAAACGACAATTAGAAGCAGCTTTAGATAATCTTAAACTACCTGAAGGTGCTCAAGAGCCTACTATTATGGCAATCAGCATGAACATGATGCCTGTAGTCGCTTTATCTGTAAGTAGCTCTAAGGAAGATATTGTTGATTTAACTTCAACAGTTGAAGATGTTTTACTGCCTAAAATCGAAAAGATTGATGGTGTTGCATCCGCTACCATCACAGGTCAGCATATTGAACAAGTATCGTTTAAATATGATGAAGAAAAAATGGCAGCACTTGGTTTAACAGAGGATACTGTTAAACAAATGATTCAAGCAAGTGATATGTCACTGTCACTTGGTTTATATCAATTTACTGTCGGGGAACAAGCAGTTTCAGTAGACGGTAAGGTAAAATCAGTGGATGAACTGAAAGACTTATTAATTCCAGTTACACCTTCAGCTACGAATCCTTCACCTTTCGTTCGTCTAGGTGATATTGCAAAAATTGAAGTAGAAGGTAAAGTGCAATCTGTTTCACGTACAAATGGTCAAGATGCCATTGCTATTCAAATCGTTAAAGGCCAAGATGCGAATACCGTAACAGTTGTTAATGCAGTAAAAGACCTTATGAAGGATGAGGAAAAACGATTAGACGGCTTAAACGTAGAGATCTCTCTTGACCAAGGTGCCCCAATAGAAGATTCTGTATTTACAATGATCGAAAAAGCAGTCTTTGGTGGCGCAATTGCCGTATTAATCATTTTACTATTCTTACGTGATTTCAAATCAACGATTATTTCAATTATTTCTATCCCAGTTTCTATCTTCATGGCATTACTCCTATTAAACTGGATGGATATCACATTAAACATCATGACCCTCGGCGCGATTACCGTCGCAATCGGTCGTGTTATCGATGACTCAATCGTAGTTGTAGAAAATATTTACCGACGAATTCACTTAAAACAAGAAAAACTTACAGGTCGTGCCCTAATTCGTGAAGCAACAATTGAAATGTTCAAACCAATTCTTTCTTCAACATTGGTAACGGTCGCTGTATTCGCTCCTCTTATTTTCGTAGGTGGTATGGTAGGCGAATTATTCATGCCATTTGCCCTTACAATGACATTTGCATTAGGTGCATCATTATTAGTTGCGATCACAATCGTACCTGCTTTATCTCACTTCTTATTCCGTAAAAAGTTATACGGTGAGAAGACTGAAAGCCAACATAAAGAAGTTGGTAAACTTGCTATCTGGTACAAAGGTGTCTTAGAAAAAGTATTAAATCACAAAATTATTACATCTGTCCTTGCGATTCTTTTACTTGTTGGCTCTCTTGCATTAACACCACTTATTGGTTTTAGTTTTATGGGCTCACAAGAAGAAAAAGTTATGTACTTAACGTATACGCCTGCAACGGGAGAACTGGCTGACGAAACGGCAGCTAATGTTGAAAAAGTAGAAAAAGAATTAATGAAACGTAAAGATGTTGATATTTTACAAGTTTCCATTACAGATGCGAACAATGTCGATCCATCAGCAATGATGATGGGTGGAGGTGCTGGCGGTGCCTTAATGTACCTTATCTTTGATCCGGATATGGAAGACTTCCCTAAAGCTCGTGAAGAGGTTGAAGACTATGTATTTAACATCGGGCAATCAGGAGAATGGAAGTCTCAAAACTTCTCTTCTATGTCGATGTCATCAAACGAAGTCAGCTATACACTGTATAGTGATGATTTAGATAAACTTCGAGATGCTGTGAAACAAGTAGAAGGCGCTCTAAAAGAAGTGGATGGCTTAGAAGATATTAAATCTGATAATGAAGATCCATATGTAGAGCATGTGCTAAAAGTTGAACAAAAAAATGTCCTTCAATACGGGCTAACGACAGCTCAAATCGTGATGGCATTAAATTCAAATACATCACAAGAAGTATTAACTACCGTGAAAAACGATGGTAAAGATATCGATGTCATCGTTCAACGAGATGCTAAAGCAGCTGCGACTTCACTTGATGATGTCTTAGCCACTGAAATTAAAACAGCATTGGGTACAACAATGACTATCGGAGAACTAATAGATGTTGAGGAAGGTACAACACTTAACTCATTATCTCGTTCAAAAGGTGAATATTTCGCAACAGTATCTGGAACGATTATCGGTGACGATATTTCAAAAGCCACTACTGCTGCTGATAAAAAAATTGATAAATTAGATTTACAAAAAGGTGTAACACTTGGTGTTGCTGGTGTTGCTGCTGATATGCAAGAAACATTCACTAAGCTTGGTATTGCGATGTTAGCAGCCATTGCCATTGTTTACTTCATTCTAGTGGTAACATTCGGAGAAGGTTTAGCTCCATTCGCTATTCTTTTCTCACTACCATTCGCAGTAATTGGTGCATTCATTGGATTATTCGTTACAGGGCAAACTATTTCTGTATCTGTCATGATGGGTCTATTGATGTTGATTGGTATCGTCGTCACAAATGCCATCGTATTAGTTGACCGTATCATTCATATGGAACATGATGGTCTTTCCATGCGTGAGGCGATCCTTGAAGCAGGAGCAACACGTTTACGTCCTATCCTGATGACAGCCATCGCTACAATTGGTGCTATGATTCCAATGGCACTTGGTACTGGCGGTAGTGGATTAATTTCCAAAGACTTAGCTATTACTGTAATTGGCGGTTTATTATCTTCTACCCTATTAACACTTGTTGTTGTACCAATTGTTTATGAAATGCTATCTAAAATGTTAAAGAAAAACCGTAAAGATATTGAAGAAAATTAATAAAAAAAACAACCACTCATGCAATCTTTGCGTGAGTGGTTGTTTTTATCCTAATCTTTTCATTGATTTTCTATTACTACAAAAACTTCCTTGCTTTCCACACCTGTATTTGATACAGCCTTAATGCCGTATGTATAGCTATGTTTAGTAAGAGCTGACTTGTCCACAAATTTAGTGAGGCCATCCATATTATAAACAACATCCACGATATTTCGAGGGTCATCATAAGAACCTTCTTTGTTTCCTGTAAAACGATAAATGACATACTTGCGTGGCTGTGGTTCATTTTCATCTATAATCTCTATCTTGCGACCTGCCGCTTCCTTCGTCACTTGCACAAAAGTCGGTACGTTCGGCACTGTGTCATCATCCCAAGTTGTTTCGGGTGTCAGTGCTGTGTAATTATACAATTGTTGACTAACAATCGTTGCATAGCCTAGTTTATTGTTTTGAAAGCTTCTTAAGGAGAAATGCATTTGCCCCTCAGCAGCTACCTTTTCCGAACGATTCGCTAGTATTTGACTTGGTAACTCCATTTTATTTTTCCATGCTGCATCACTATCATTGCCAACTTTGTAATCAGCAAGCCCAATGTATAGATGCACAGGGTGTGTTGTTGCGTAGGTTTGCACTTCATGGCTCCACCAATCTAGCAGCGTTCCATATTTCGCAACAGATAATGTTCTTGACCAATAAATCTGTGGTGTAATGTAATCAATTGTGCCATTTTGAATCCATGTTCTGACGTCTGCATATAAATCATCGTAATTATTAACACCAGCCCTTGTATCGCTTCCTGTTTTATCTAGCGATTTATTGCGCCATACACCAAATGGTGAAATACCAAATTGAACATATGGTTTTGTGTCTTTAATGGCCGTGTAAAGATTTTCTACAAGACGGTTGACATTATCTCGTCGCCAATCCTCCACCTTTTTAAAGGAAGCACCATAGTTTTTAAAAGCTGCTTGATCTGGAAAAACTTCATTAGCAATTTTATATGGATAAAAATAATCATCCATATGCACTGCGTCAATATCATAATTACCTACTAGCTCTCTTACTACTTCAACTAAATAGTCTTGTACTTCTGGTAAACCAGGATTTAAATAATATTGCTTACCATATTTGATAACCCAGTTTGGATGTGTTCTAGCCACATTATCAGCAGCAAGGTCTGTCAGTTTTTGTCCAGACATTGTTACACGATAAGGATTCATCCATGCATGCAGCTCCATACCCCGTTTATGACTTTCCTCTATCATGATCGCAAGAGGATCGTAGCCTGGATTTGTGCCTTGCTTTTTGCCTGTTATGTAAGATGACCATGGCGCTAGATCAGAGGCATACATTGCATCATTTGTTGGTCTTACTTGATAAATAACAGTATTGAATTTATTGGCTTTTAGTTGATCCAATGTTTGGCGTGTCCAAGTCGTGTACTGCTCCTTCGTCATACCTGCTTTCATATCAAGATTAAGAACGGTTGAAATCCAGACAGCCCTCATTTCCCTTTTTGGCTGTGTCGTGCTTGCCAAAGCAGTCTTTGTAGGGATTGTCGATAGACATAACACAAAAATCATCGCGACTAAAGTTAATATTCTCCATTTACTATTTTTCTTTCTCATATTTCCTCCATTTGCTATTTTTCTATTTTAGTATATGACAAGTACTCGCTATATGCACGTCTCCAAAGCAACTTTATCGGAATCAATGAAGCAGATAATTAGTTTCAACTCTAACAAACGTTCCCGATAGATTCAAAATATGTATACTAACCATTAAAAACTACTGAAAAGGCGATGAATCGTACTTTTCCTTTAAAGAAATCGATAAATATGTCATTTTATTAGATGAATTTCACAATTTCCATATTTTTAAAATTCAACCTAGTTTTTGCTTCATTCCTTCTTTACGCAAAGATGAACTTTATGCTACAATCAACACAACTTATATAGAACGGAGGGTATTCCCAATGACAGCATCAATTAGACTACGATTTCATCTTACTAATTAAATATGTGTACGCTTTGCCTGCTGTGCAAGGGAAATGGAATTAGGTCTAGTCTGTTTTAGGAATACTTGAAAAGAGGGGGCTTCTACTCCCCTCTTTTTTTGTGTTGTCTTTTACTTTCCACACAGGCACTACTGTTAGAAAGGGATGACGAAATTGGAACATTGGAAACGTAACACAATACTTTTTTTAAGTAGTCAAACGATTTCACTTTTTGGCTCTGCTCTTGTGCAATATGCCATTACATGGTATATCACACTTACAACACAATCAGGCAGCATGATGACCATCGCGATCATTTGTGGCTTTTTACCAACCTTCTTCTTAGCACCTATTGCTGGTGTCTGGGCAGATCGCTATAACCGTAAATGGCTTATTATTTTAGCAGATGGAATGATTGCCTTATCTACGCTAATTCTAGCTATTTTATTTTTAATAGGCTATGATGAGCTCTGGCTACTATTTGTAATATCAGCCGTACGCGCAGTTGGTGCAGGTATTCAAACACCAGCAGTGGGCGCAATTTTGCCACAATTTGTGCCTGAAGAGCATTTAATGAAGGTTAATGGTGCAAATAGTAGTATTCAAGCCTTCATCATGATTCTTGCACCTATGGCAAGTGGTGCATTATTAACGATGGCTTCTATTGAATCCATTTTCTTTATTGATGTGACAACAGCGGCTATTGCCATCGCTATCTTCTTATTATTTCTGCATATCCCTGCACATGCAAAAGCTAATCAGCCACAAACAACAGGCTATTTTAGTGATATGAAACAAGGCTTCATCTATATTAAAGAGCATGCTTTCTTGAAACAATTATTCTTGTTCTTTGCCTTTTTCATGCTGCTTTGTGCACCTGCTGCCTTTTTAACGCCTTTACAAGTTACACGAACTTTTGGCAATGATGTATGGCGTTTGACTGCCATCGAAATGGCCTTTGCCATTGGGATGTTAATCGGTGGTATCGCAATCGCAACATGGGGTGGCTTTAAAAATAAAGTGCATACAATGACATTATCCGCTTTGTTATTTGGTCTTTGTACAATAGCTCTCGGCGTCATTCCTATTTTTTGGTTGTACCTCGGAATCATGGCCATTACTGGCATAGCCATGCCAATCTTTAATACACCTGCAACGGTGTTATTACAAGAAAAAGTGGAAAGTGACTATATGGGAAGAGTATTTGGCATTCTTAGTATGATATCTACCTCTATGATGCCTTTAGGAATGCTAATTTTCGGGCCAATAGCTGATATTATTGCTATTGAGTGGCTACTCATCGGTACAGGATTATTACTCTTCATCCAAGGATTTTTCCTTCTGGGCAGTAAAGTCTTATTAAAAGCTGGTAAACCTACTGCTGAGCATGTTGACTCGCTAGAAAAAAAGTGAAGATTTTATTTCAAGAAAATTGTTAATAAAAAATAACATTTAAATTTAGCCTATCCACAATCTCAAACAACGTTGACGCTAAAAAAGCCTTGCTTTATGCAGGGCTTTTTTCGTCTTTATTTATGTCTTGGGAATTTTTTGTGCTTTAGCATCTTGCTTCCCACAATATCTGAATTATAATTATTTGCTTTAAAATTTAAATGGTCATGAAGATCTCTTCCAATACGCAACAACTTCGGTATCCAAAAATTTTAGATGTTGCCCTTAAAGGAATTTAAAGATATGTATTAGGAAATAGGACGCTTAGAATTTATCTGTACATTTTTCACCATAACTTATTTAAAATACGCACTTTAATCTAATTGAACTAAATATAATAACGATGAATAGGACGTCCTACGTTTCCATATTGTATATCTACTTTTAATAGTTTCTGCTTTTCTAAAAAGTCTAGATAGCGTCTAGCTGTAACACGTGCTGTACCTATATAAGCTGATACCTCCTCCGCTGATACTGCCTCGCCACTTTTTTTTATATATGCAAGTACCTTATCTAAGGTAGCTCGATTAAACCCTTTGGGGAGTTCTTCTATAAGAATGGCATCCATTCCTGTTGTTTCTACTACAATTTGTTCAGGAAGACGCTGTTGCATTAAATGATCGACATCATGCTGAGTTAAATCTTGCATGCCGCTTATTTTCCTTCTATAGCTTTGATAATTTTTTAAAGTCTGCTCAATCCGATCAAACGTAAAGGGCTTCATAATATAATCATAGACACCTAAGTGTAATATTCGCTGCACAGTGGGCATATCATTCGCAGCTGTTACAGCAATAACATCAACATGAAGATGCTCTTCTCGTATTTTCCCTAACGTAATAATGCCATCCTGCTCTGGCATAAAAATGTCCATAAAGACAAGCTCTGGGGTTAATTGTTTAATTTTTTGAATTCCCTCAATTCCATTGCTAGCATAGCCAACTAATGAAAAACCTTTGATTTGTTCAATAAATTGTCTGTTCACTTCTCGTACCATTGGATCATCTTCAATCAATAAGACATTTATTACATCCATCTATACTTCTCCTAACTCAAATAAAATTAAGAAACTTGTTCCTTTCATAAATTCACTTGTTACTTCAATTTCTCCATTGCCTTTTCTTACAATTTCATAGACTAAATGCAAGCCAATGCCTCGATTTTCACTAGCCTTTGACGAAAATCCATTTTCAAACATACGCTCCTGCACCTCTTTGGTCATGCCAATCCCGTTATCGGTAACTGCAATCGCTAAGACGCCATCATGCTCGTCTACAGAGATGGCTACATATTTATCTTCCTTAGAAAGTACATTTAATGCCTCAAAAGCATTTTCAATTAAATTGCCAAACAACACAACAAAATCATGATGATCTAATAGAGGTGGAAAGCGTTTAAAATGACTTTTCCGATCAATTTCAACCTCGATACCCAGTTCTTTTCCATAACTTACTTTACTTAATAACAAACCTGAAATATTTTCATTATGAAAGCGTTCATTTAAAAACTTCGTCAATGAGGCTTCATTTTCAGTAGTAACAGTAACATATTCAAGTGCTTGCTTTGTATGTCCCAATTGCAGTAGTCCCGCAATCGTATGAATCTTATTTTTATGCTCATGGGTTTGTACACGTAATGCTTGAACAAAGGCCTTTACACCTGTTACTTCCTCCGCAAGCTTTTTCACAGCTGTTAAATCTTTGAACATAGCAACTGCACCAACTAGCTCTCCATTCACAATAATAGGTACACGATTACTTAAGATACTATGATGATTAATGTAAAGCTCTTGATCATAAACAGGTGTTGCTGTTTCAACAATTTCAGGCAGACGGGTATCAGGCAAAACGTCATAAATCTTTTGTCCAATACAGTCCTCTATTTTCCTAGTAACACCTAAAATATCGGCCGCTTTTTCATTAAAAATGGTGATATTCATTTCCTTATCTACCGCTATTATTCCCTCATGCATGGCATTAAAGGTTTCTGTTCTTTCCACATACATTTTTGCAATTTCATGAGGTTCAAGCCCAAACATTTGTTTTTTTATATGTCGTCCTAGTGTATAGGCACCGAAAATACTGAAAATCAGTGATATAACAATAGTTATCATAATTTCTCGCTCATAACTTTGTAACATTTCCAGAAAATCTGGTAATGAATAGCCAACGACTACAATGCCCACTTGTTCCCTTTTATCATTAATAATTGGCACGAAAGCCCGTATCATAACACCCGATTCTCCACGTGCCTTTGATACATAATAATGTTCACTAAATGCGGCGTTTAAATCCTGCGACTCACTGCGTTTTCCTATTTCCTTACTTACTGGGTGTGATAGTTTAATACGCTCCATATTCATTACAACAATATACTCGGCCTTATGAATCACTCTAATGCCATCTACAATTTTATTAATATTTTTTGCAGATTCTTTTATATTGGCATTTTCCAGATGTACACTAAGCTCTGGTACATTTGATACAGTTCTTGCCACAAGCATTGCTCGCTGTCCAAAATCTTTTTCCTGTTCAGATAATAGGTTACCGAGTAAAAAAATACCACCTAGTAAAAAGGAGAGTGCAATGATTAAAAATGTCACTAACAGTATTTTGCCGTTCACAGGCATTTTCATCATTAAAAAATTCCTTCCTTTCAAATTTGCATTCTCATAATCAGTGGCACACATATTTAGTTTTAAGATTATCTGCAAAAAAATCTTTTGACAACATATTTAGTCGATATAAGTAGCAGAAAATATTGAATTTAATGAACAATATTATAAACTGATAATTTAAAAAGAACTTAATTATCACTCTATGTTTTTGTATTATAACAATAATTAATTAACTATAGCGTACCATAACAGAGATAGTTATTGATATTACTATATTTATATGTAAATGTAAGTAAATGTACTTAATGAACGATATGTTTCTTATTTTCTAAATCTCTTTTTTAAAGAAATATTCGCTATGATACTTTTAGTGAAAGCGATATCAAAGAGAAAATTTAGAAAAGAGGTAGCAAAAAATGAAGTTACTGAAAAATTTGACTGTTCAGGTTATAGTGGCTATCATACTTGGGATTATTGTCGGAGCCATTTTCCCCGAGTTCGGTGCCAGCTTGAAAATCTTAGCAGATTTATTCATCAAATTAATTAAAATGTTAATTGCTCCTATTATTTTCCTAACAGTTGTTATTGGAATCGGCAGTATGGGAGATATGAAAAAGGTCGGGAAAATCGGAGGTAAGGCATTGCTTTACTTCGAAATAGTTTCCACAATTGCATTAGCAATCGGAATTGCTGTTGCTTTAATCGTAAGTCCTGGTACAGGCTTGGATACATCAGGTGCATCTGATGCTGATATTTCAAAATATACAACTGCTGCAGCTGAATCTGAGCAAGGCTTGGGTGCCTTCATTTCTAGTATTATTCCAGAAAATGTAGTTGGTGCATTGGCAACTGGTCAATTATTACCAGTCCTATTCTCTGCTGTTTTATTTGGCTTAGCAGCTGCCTCAATCGGTGCACCCGCAAAACCAGTCATCACATTCTTTGAGCAAGTAGCAGAGATATTCTTCAAGATCGTAAGTATGGTTATGAAAATATCACCAATCGGAGCTTTTGGTGCAATGGCCTATACAATTGGAAATTTTGGTTTAAAATCTTTAGGTAATCTAGGTTTATTAATGGCTGCCGTATATATAACAATGTTTTTATTTGTTGTCTTTATTTTAGGTGCCATTGCAAAGTTCTTTGGATTCAACATTTTTAAATTTATCGCTTATATCAAAGATGAGATTTTCTTAGTAATTGGGACTTCCTCTTCTGAATCAGCACTGCCATCTATGATGCGAAAGCTTGAGAACTATGGTTGCTCGAAGCAGGTTGTAGGTTTAGTCGTTCCTACCGGGTACTCCTTCAATCTAGATGGGACTTCCATCTACCTGTCCATGGCTGCATTGTTTATCGCACAAGCATATGGAATGGAACTAACTTGGATTCAAATCATTACACTGCTCGGAATTTTAATGATTACTTCTAAAGGTGCAGCAGGTGTAACAGGCTCAGGATTTATTACATTAGCAGCAACTTTGGCTGCCTTCCCAATGATACCAGTGGAAGGAATAGCGCTGTTAATCGGTGTAGATCGCTTTATGTCTGAGGCTCGAGCTGTTACAAATTTAATTGGTAATGGCGTAGCTTGTGTTGTCGTGTCAAAATCTGAAAAAGAGTTTGACACAGCTATGGAAGAACGTGCACTTCAGGGAAAGACCACTATATCTTCCTAAGAAAAATGGTAGAAATGATAGCCATCTCTGTTTCACTATACTCATTATCATTCGAGTAAAAGCTATGTCCTTATGGATTGATGCTGACAACAAACAATTAGCTTACACTATCACCCAAAATAAAATGTTTACACTCTAGTAAAAAAGTGAAAGTTAATAGTAAGAGGTGATAGTGAATGAATGATAAAAAACAGGCAAAAACACGTAATACGAATAACCCTGATGTATTGGATACAGATAAAGAAAGCATTTTTGATAAACACGAGGACATGAAAACAGTAGATCCAATACCTGTCGAAGAATTGAATGAAAAAGTGAAAGATGAACAACATAAAACCAAAACGAAGGATTCCTCTGCAACAGATAAGCGCTATCCATAATGTCAACGCTGCAAAAATGAATAAATATAAAAAGTCGACCTAATTCATAATTATGGGTCGACTTTTTTATATACTATTTGTTAAAGGGGGTAAATCATGAGTAAAATACCAATTATGAAAACGGAAAGGTTACTATTGAGACCTATTACACATGGGGATTTAGAAGCAATGTATGACTACTCTTCCAGTGAAAATGTGGCGCGTTATGTGACATACGAGCTTAGAGGATACAAAGGCTTTTATGGCATTAATTTTTAATGGCTATCAGCAAGGTAATTTGATGTTATGGGGTATTGAATATGCAGGCACAATTATTGGAACGATTGATTTTGTGACGATTAATGACACCCATAAATACGCGGAAATTGGCTATGTGCTTTCTGAGGATTTTTGGAATAAGGGGTTCACAACAGAAGCAACAAAAAAACTCATTGACTTCGGTTTTAATGAATTAGATTTAGTACGTATCCAAGCACGATGCTTTGAAGAAAACATTGGCTCACAAAAGGTTATGGAGAAGTCAGGTATGCAGTTTGAAGGGTTATTACGGAAAAGTATGCTTGTTAAGGGACAATACCAACATGTAAAAATGTACGCTATCACTGATGATGATTATAGGAACCTCTAGAAAATAAAGCCTTGCTACGATTTGCAAGGCTTTATCATTACAACCATCTTTCCAAACAGTATATCTTCTTAGCTGTGGCATCTATCCTTACTCGTTTGCCTATCGCAATTGGATGCATAGGATGTGTATGACAAATATCCACCTCTGCTAATATAGGAATCTTTATTCCATCCAACTGTTCAAGTAGAATATGATATGGCTGTCGACCCGTTCCTAAATCATCGTAGCATTCATGTTTCCCCAAAATAATCCCACTAACTTTGTTAAAGACACCATGCAATTTTAGCATTGCAAAATTCTTTTCAACAACAGCAGCATTTTTTAAGCAGTCCTCCACTAATAAAATATCACCTTCCACAATTTTAGGGAAATACGGCGTACCAATAAATCCATACATGGCATTGGCATTCCCGCCAATTAACCTTCCTTCAGCAACCCCATCCTGAATCGCTAACCATTCATTCTTCTTGAGTTTTTTATCCACTGTCTTCTCTAGCCAATTAACAGGTTCATCCGACCAATAAGAAGGCATTGGAATTTCGTATGGTAATGCTTGAGGCTTAAAGAAATAATGCTCAAAAAATTTGAAGGTATCATTTACTAATGGTTCAAACTCACCAAAGGAAGGTACGAGGGCTGGACCATAAAAAGTTGAGATTCCCGTCTTTGCATAAAGTGCCAGTAGAACGGCCGTTGCATCCGAATAACCTACGACCATTTTGGGATGTTGACGAAAAGCCTCATAATCAATATAAGGTAGCATGCTATTAGCATTGGTGCCCCCTATCGTAGACATAATCATATCCACATTTGGATTACGTAATAACTCATTCAATTCTTCTGCTCTTTCTTTTGGCGAACCTGAACGATAATAATCAGTTTTACCAGTTAAAGAACCTGTCACTATTTGAAAATTTTTATTCTCGAGAAATGCTTTAGCACGTTCATATCGTTCCAAAGCCGTCACCGTTGCTGGGGAGGACGGGGAATAAATGCCGATGTTTATTTTTGAAGTCATACGGTAGTTCCTTTCCCAATCAATAGTTTTGACATGTAGTATTCATTAATATATTGTCCATCTACATACAGCGAAGCCCGCTTCGTTCCTTCGATATCAAAGCCCATTTTCTTATACAAAGCAACACCAGCCTCATTATTTTCCATGACGGTTAATTCTAGACGATGTACACCATTCACTATTGCCCAATTTTCTACGTGTTGAAATAAAGCTGTTCCAATTTTTCTTCCTCTATAGTCACTATGTATGCCTATGACAAGATAAGCACGGTGAGCAATTCTTGACGGCTCATTGCCTTGTACAATTAAGTACGCCACAACCTGCTCATCCATTTCAGCTATGAACAAAGCTGAGTGGTGACTATGATATAACTTGTCTATATACTCTCCAAATGGCTTAGGTGCTAAATTGCGCTCACCTGGTCCAAATAACATAAAATTTGATGCCTCTGCATTTGCCATAACAGCTATAATTCGTTCACTGTCATGTCGGGTTGCTTCTCGTATGATCATGTTGAACACGCTCTCCTTCTAAAATATAGTCACTTCAATGCTCAATTCTTTTGTATTGTTTGTTCAACCAACTCTACTTTTAAAACTTGTACACTACTACTTGGAGCAATTACACGTATCTCATCACCCAGTGTTAGTTTTGCTGGAATTCTCATACTTTTCTTCGTCCCTTCTAGTAGGTTTGAATTTTAGCTACTAGTTTTTCATCTCTAAAATGGAGTGTCTCAGTATCTATGAGTGTGTATGCTTGTAATGTGGGATGATTTTCTATCCAGCGATCAAATGCCCACCTTCTCTCTTGATTATTATAATGGGGACAATAGGTACCTGATAATAACCCTAAGCCATTCCATTCCTCAAAACCATCATATGTATTTTCACTATAGCATTTTTCAAACCAACACATTGCCCCAGCACTGATGCCAGCTAATATAATTCCTTTTTGATAAGCTTCCTTTAACAATTCATCAAAACCATATTCTCGCCACTTTTCAAGAAGATATCCTGTATTCCCTCCACCCACATAGATAATATGCTGCGCTAGTACTTTTTCTCGAATGCTTCTATCATGCATATCTTTTTGCAAGATATGGGTTGCATCACAATGATGGAATGCTGCATAAAACTTCTCGATATACCCTTGTGCATCATTACTTGCTGTGGGAATAAAACAAATTTTAACTCGTTCATTTTTCTGCGTTTGTCGTAAAATGTACTCATCGATAAATGAAGGGTTCTGCTGAGAAAACCCACCACCTGATAGGGCGATGATTTGTCTTATCGATTCATTATTTTTACTTAATTCATAGACAGCTTGTTCCTGCCCAAATCTTTCTAACATCTGTACATTCTTCATTCCTAATTTTTCGAGCAAGCGACATGATGCCTTGTTCGCTGTTTGTGTTTCTGCCACAATAGATTCTATATTCAGATAATTCAAACCATCCTGAATTACCTGCGTGAGCACTTCAAAAGCTAACCCCTTCCCCCAAAACTGAGGTAAAAATTGATAGGAAAGCTCATATAACTCCTTATCATGGTATTCATCGATCGAGACAAGACCTATAAATTCACCTGTCTCCTTTAAAGTAATATATAAATATGTATTAGGGAATGGCGCTTCTAGCATGCCTTTAAAAGATGCTTCTATATAGCTGTTTGATGGAACACCACCGAGATAAGTTCGAACTTGTTTATTAGAGTAGAGTTTTTGTATATCTGTAAAATGCTCTGGTTGTAATTGTTCGATTACACAATTAGTTGACATGATTTTCATTACATCTAGCCCCCTTCTTTATGTCAAAGTTTAATCGAACTCTCTCGATGAAATCAAATATTTTTTCCAATTTTTATTAAAAATAGAATAAAAAGTAGTGACCAGCATGAATTGCTGTATCACTACCTGCATTATTGCCCGTATTGTTCAAGTAATCGTTGCGTGTTGGTCGATTGTTCGAGTACCTTTTTCTCTTTTGCCCAATAAACCAAATATTGTGCATCATCCACACGAAAAACCATTTGCTGTAACTCTTCATCAAGTTCAGAACTAATAGCCACTTTTAATATTTCTACCTCATAAAGAGGCTTATCCTTCATTTTATAAACGATATGATATACAGGCTTTTCTTCAAAAATAGTTCTTTCCTTTTTGGAAAGCTTCCTTACATGACTTAAAGGATATTTCTCAATAAAGTCTTGTGCTTCATCGCCTGTAGTATGAAATAGTGATTGATCTCCTTGGAATAATTCAATGTCGTCAATTTCTGTGGCATGATCTAGAACAAAAGAAATTGCTTCATCTTCACTTTTTTCTCTATTTTGCATAATAAAAGCACCAATTAATAAAATACCAGCGAATATAATAAGTCTCCATCTGCGTTTCGTCATTTGCTCTTACCCGTTCAAGGCCTTTTTAACAAAGCGATTTATATCAACATCAGCGCCTATAACAAGCATAATATCTCCTAATAAAATCTTGTCACTCGCCTGTGGAGATACGATAATATCAGCCCCACGCTTAATTCCTACAATATTGATGCCATATTTAGCGCGAATATCTAAATCCATAATGGAATAGCCAGCAATCGCATCATTAGCCTTTAATTCCATAATGGAGTGTTCATCTGATAGCTCTAAATAATCTAGAACAGTATTCGACAACATATTATTAGCAATACGAATACCCATATCTCGCTCAGGATGGACGACAAAATCTGCGCCAATTTTACGTAAAACCTTTTCATGGTAATCGTTTTGAGCTTTTACTGTAATTTGCTCAACACCAATTTCCTTTAAAATGATTGTTGTTAATATACTTGCTTGAATATCTTCCCCAATTGCTACAATCACGTGCTCAAAATTACGAATACCTAATGAATTCAACACCGATTCATCGGTTGAATCTGCAATAACAGCTTGTGTAGCAATGGAAGCAAACTCATCTACACGCTCTGAAGAATGATCAATGGCCATTACCTGTGCGCCCTGACTCATTAATTCACGAACAATACTGCCTCCAAAACGTCCAAGCCCTATGACTGCAAACTCTTTTTTCATCATAAAAATCCCTCCGAAAACTACTATACCACCATTGTAGCCTATTCTCTGCGATATGTATTGTCAAAACAAGAGCCAATTCGTCAATGGTGGACAACAAAAAAGACGAGGACCTTAATCCCCGTCTTCAACATATTATTATTCTGCGTTACGCATCTCATCTAGCACACGGTTTACACGCTTTTCTAGCATTTTCATACCACTACCACCAGCTTGCATATGACGCAGCTGACCATCTTTATCGAACACAAAATATGCTGGAACATATTGGTTTTCAAAAGCATCTGTTAGCTTCATTTCACTATCTACAAAGATTGGTTGCACAATATCATGCTCTGCTGCTACTGCTTTAATTGTGTCTAAATCAGTATCTGCCTCAGAACGTGGCATATGTACTGCTACAACGTTTAATTCATCTTTATATTGATCGCGGAAATTGTTCACATCTGGCATTGCTTCTTTACATAAATGACAGCTTACTGACCAGAAGTGGATTAATGTTGGTTTTTTGCCTACTAATTCTGCTTTCGTTACTTCACCATTTAACCAAGTCGTTGCGCCAACTAATTCAGGCATTTGTTCACGAAGTTTCATAAAAATCCTCCTCTAAAAGATCGTTTGTCTTCAAATATTTAGATAACGGTATAAAAACTCTTTCCCAAAACAAAAATTCAGTTAAAAGTCCCCACAAACTTGTCGTGGGGACTTTTAATTTTTCGCATAATCCTCTATTTAAATTATAGAGTTGCTTGGCCTGGACGCCAGTTAGCTGGGCAAAGACCACCAGTTTGTAGTGCTTGAAGTACACGTAGTGTTTCATCAACATCACGGCCGATGTTGTTATCAAATACTGTTTGGTATTTTAATTCGCCTTCTGGGTTGATGATGAATAAACCACGTAACGCGATACCTTCTTCTTCAATTAATACACCATATTCTTTAGATACTTGATGGTTTGTATCAGCTGCTAATGGGTATTTTAATTCACCAAGACCATTTTGCGTACGGTCTGTGTTAATCCATGCTAAGTGTGTATGGATTGTGTCAGTAGAAACACCGATTACTTCTGCATCTAAGTCTTCGAACTCGTCATAACGATCGCTCATTGCAGTGATTTCAGTTGGACATACAAATGTAAAGTCCATTGGGTAGAAGAAAAGAACTGTCCATTTATCTTGTGCTTTAATATCTTCTAGTGATACTTTACCAAATGATTTGTCTGAAAGTACTGCTTCCATTGTAAAGTCAGGTGCTTGTTTACCTACCATGCGTTCTGCCATAATAAATCCCTCCGAATAAATATGTAGTTTATATATTCCATTCGCACTAGCGAACTCGTCTTCTACGATAGCAGAGTAACCGCAGTTTTTCAAACAAGTAAACTCCGCCCGTTTGGATGATTGAAATGGATTGACAAAAATTCGTCAAATCCATAACTGGAATTATTGCTACTGTCTATCTACAAGCTATTTTTGACAATAATATTCTACACTATTCAAAATTTTTCTCACTTTCATTTATACCCCATTTTTCAACTTTTTATAGCTATTTTTTTCACGAAAAACGATTGCAAATTTTTTATTATTATGTATAATTGTAATGGTTTTAGTAAACTAAAAGTTTCGTTAAAGTAAACTTCATATTTCAAAAGTTTATCATTGCTAAACTTCTCTTAGGAGGGAAAAGATGCAAATAGGAGCAAAAATTAAAGCGCTTCGTTTAAAAAAAGGTCTTACCCAAGAGGAACTTGGAGAACGTACAGATTTAAGTAAAGGTTATATTTCCCAATTAGAACGTGATCTAAACTCACCTTCAATTGAAACATTATTTTCAATATTAGAAGTTTTAGGGTCGAGACCCAAAGACTTTTTTGATGATGAATCACCTGAACAGAAGGTTGTTTATACAGAGGAAGATCAATCTACCTATACAGATGAAGAAAAAAAATATGAAATTCAATGGCTGATTCCTACTTCAAATGAAAAAGAAATGGAACCCATTTTCTTAACCTTTGCTGCAGATGGCGAGTTCAAACAGTTTGAGCCTTCGCTCTCTGAAACATTTATTTATGTGGTTAAAGGGCGTATTCGTCTCGTATTAGGGAATGAACAGTATATCGCAAGTGAAGGCAATGCACTTTACTATGACGCGACAGACCATCATCAGATATTTAATGCACATGATGATGAAACAAAAATTTTACTTGTCGCAACAGATTCTTATTTATAGCTTAAGGAGGCGCATCCATGACAACCAATTCAATTATCCGCTTTGAAAATGTTTCAAAGTCATATAGCGACGGTACCGTCGTTTTAAAAAATATCAATTTGGAGCTTGAAAAAGGGAAGTTTTATACACTCCTTGGTCCATCAGGTTGTGGTAAAACAACCATTTTACGAATTATTGCAGGATTTACAGAACCTACAACAGGAAATGTATTTTTCCATGATAAAAAGATTAATGCAGTTCCTGCCAATGAACGTCAAGTAAATACTGTTTTTCAGGATTATGCGCTGTTCCCTCATTTAAATGTGTTTGAAAATGTCGCATTTGGCCTACGTATTAAAAAGCTTCCTGAAAAGGACATAAAAGAGCGTGTAGCTGAAGCCTTAAAGTTTGTCAATTTAGCAGGCTATGGTAACCGCGAAATATCTGAAATGTCTGGTGGACAACGACAACGTGTCGCGATTGCACGTGCCATTGTCAATGACCCTGAAGTAATTTTACTGGATGAGCCACTTTCAGCTTTAGACTTAAAGCTACGTACAGAAATGCAATATGAGCTACGTGAATTACAGCAACGTCTTGGCAAAACATTTGTTTTTGTTACACATGATCAAGAAGAAGCACTTGCTATGAGTGATGAAATTTTTGTCTTAAGTGAAGGCCAAATTCAGCAGTCAGGTACACCCGTGGATATTTATGATGAACCGATTAACCGCTTCGTTGCTGACTTTATAGGTGAATCCAATATTGTACCTGGCGTGATGATTGAGGATTTCAAGGTTGAATTTGCTGGCAAAGTTTTCGAATGTGTCGACCAAGGGATGAAGCAAAATGAAAAAATAGATATTGTCATTCGTCCAGAAGATTTAGAAATGACAACAATTGATAAAGGCAAACTTGTGGTAAAAGTGGATACACAATTATTCCGAGGGGTACATTATGAATTATCCACATACGATAAAGATGGTAATGAGTGGCTAGTCCATTCATTGAAGAAAGCAGAAGTAGGGACTGAGATTGGCTTAGACTTTGATCCTGAGGCAATTCACGTAATGCGCTTAAACGAAACAGAGGAAGAGTTTGATAAACGATTAGAATCGTATGGAGACGATGAAGATGCAAACTAAAACATCGAAATCAGCGTTATTTCCATATGTGTTATGGATTGCCTTTTTCGTTATCGCGCCAATTGCACTCGTTGTTTATTATTCCCTGCTTGATTTACATGGCAACTTTACGCTCGATAACTACAAAGCGTTCTTCTCTTCTGTTTACTTAAAGATGACTTTGAGCTCGTTTTGGTATGCATTTTTAATTACATTCTTTACACTATTAATTTCATACCCAACTGCCTATTTTTTAACGAAGACCAAGCATAAACAACTTTGGCTTCTACTTATTATTATTCCTTCATGGATTAATCTTTTGTTAAAAACATATGCCTTTATCGGCATCTTTGGGTTATACGGGCCTATTAATGCATTTATCGAAGTATTTGGCTTCGATCCAAAGCAAATGCTCTTTACTGATATTAGCTTTGTCTTTGTGTCGGTCTATATTTTTATTCCATTTATGATTTTACCGATCTTCAATTCTTTAGATCGTTTAAACCCAACGCTCATTTATGCAGCACGGGATTTGGGTGCTTCGGCTTTTACAACCTTCCGCCGTGTTGTTTTACCATTGACAATGGATGGCGTTAAATCTGGTATTCAAGTTGTCTTTATCCCTGCCCTATCCCTGTTCATGATTACTCGCTTAATTGCAGGGAACCGTGTCATTACTCTAGGCACAGCGATTGAACAGCAATTCCTTGTGACACAAAACTGGGGTATGGGTTCCACTATTGCTGTATTCTTAATTTTATTCATGGTGATTATCATGCTAATTACGGGACAAAAGGATAAAGGAGGTCGCGTACGATGAACAAACTATCTGCTTCAGCCAAAGTCTATTTAACAATTGTTTTTATCGTTCTCTATGCTCCAATTTTCTATTTAATCTTTTACTCGTTTAATAGTGGCGGCTCCATGAATAATTTTGAATCCTTTACTTTGGAGCATTATCAAGCTGTTTTTGAAGATTCGCGTCTTCTTGTTATATTAATAAATACGGTCATCGTGGCATTACTTTCTGCTCTCATTTCTACTATTATTGGTACGCTAGGAGCAATTGGAATTGTGACGGTTAAGGATTCTAAAATGCGTAATACTTTATTATCCTTAAACAATGTCTTAATCGTCAGCCCAGACGTAATTATCGGGGCTAGCTTTTTAATTTTATTTACAATGGTAGGTATTAAACTGGGCTTTGCATCTGTTTTATTAGCACATGTTGCATTTAGTGTACCGATTGTTGTATTAATGGTTTTACCAAAGCTACTAGAAATGAATAACTCATTAATCGATGCAGCATTAGATTTAGGGGCAACGAAAAAGGACGTTATGATGCGTGTCATTCTTCCTTATATTCAGCCAGGGATTTTTGCAGGCTTCTTCCTTGCCCTTACGTATTCATTAGATGATTTTGCCGTGACATTCTTTGTAACAGGTAATGGCTTTAGTACTCTATCCGTAGAAATTTATTCAATGGCCCGCGCAGGAATTTCTCTAACAGTGAATGCAATTTCAGGTTTAGTATTCTTCGTTACGGTTTTAGTTGTTGTTGGTTATTATTTCATGACAAGTCGTACGAGTAAAAGAATGGAGGGGCAACGATGAAGTCACTAATTCAAGCTACCATCGCCATCCTTGTCGTTTCAGCCCTTTTATTCTATGCGGCTGATGCCTTAAGTGCGGGTGGCGGTAAAAGTGGAAAAGACACGTTAACCATCTTTAACTGGGGAGAATATATTGATCCTGATTTGTTAAAAGAATTTGAAAAAGAAACAGGCATTCATGTCATCTATGAAACATTCGATTCCAATGAAGCTATGATGACAAAGATTCAGCAAGGCGGAACAGCCTACGATATTGCTGTCCCTTCTGAATATATGATTGAGAAGATGAAGGAAGAAGAATTATTGATTCCTTTAGATAAAACGAAAATCCCTAATTTTAAAAATATTGATCCTTACTTTTTAGATTTACCATTCGATGCTAACAATAAATATTCTGTCCCTTATTTTTGGGGAACAGTAGGTATTGTCTACAATCCAAGCCTTGTTGGAGACTTAGACTTCTCCTCTTGGGATGATTTATGGGACCCTTCTTTAAAGCGAAAAGTCTTTTTAGTAGATGGTGCGCGCGAAGTCATTGGGATGGGCTTAAACAGTCTTGGCTATTCTCTGAATTCACTAGATAATCAGGAACTTCGTGAAGCTACTGACAAACTAATCACCCTTGCACCAAATGTAAAAGCAATCATTGGAGATGAAATTACACCATTAATGATCAATAATGAAGCAACCGTTGCCCTTACGTGGTCTGGCCAAGCAGCTGACATGATGTATGAAAATGAAGAGTTAGACTTTGCTGTACCTGAGGAAGGCTCAAACTTATGGTTTGATAATATGGTCATCCCAAAGACATCGAAGAATATTGATGGTGCCCACGCCTTTATAAACTTCATGCTAAGTGCTGAATCAGGTGCTCAAAATGCCGATTTTGTAGGCTATTCTACGCCTAATCTTGCAGCTATGGACTTAATGGACGAAGAAGTTGTTTCTGACGAACGCTACTATCCTTCTGAAGAACAACGCGATACATTAGAGGTCTACAAAAACTTAGGACCTGATTATTTAGGGAAATACAACGAATTATTTTTAGAATTTAAAATGGGTATCCGATAATTCAACTAGCGAATTGACTTTTACATCAATTCGCTAGTTTTTTTTCTCTTCTTATTTAACTGACTATTAAATAAGAACATTTTCAATTGACTATTTGCATTATTATATTTAGAAAATATTTTGTCTGAATTTTAATAGATTTTCACATCAGTATTCTTGTGATATTCCTTCTGATGCGCTATAACATCGCTACAATTTATAGCCATGCTTTATGCCATTACAGACAGACTCTCACATTTTTTAATTCTCACTTTATAAGAGAAGTCCATAGATTGTTGTTGCTTTACTAATTTATCCCCATAGCTTCTTTTCCCCTCAATTTTTATGACTAACATCTATTATTTCTTCATGCATAGGTGCGCGGATGAAAACTTTTGTGGAAAACCATTCTAAATATAGAACCAGTACGATAATCTTAACTATTAGCCAAGCAATAATTCTTTATGATAGACTGTACTATATTTGATTACAAAAAGGGGGTTCATTCGATGACCCAGCAGAAGTCCAATAAGGCGGCTTTGTATATTTTAATGTTTAATATGTTTATCGCAATGGGAAGTATTGGCATTATTATTCCTGTCATGCCAGAGTATTTAAAAATATTTGGTGCAGCAGGACAAGTTCTAGGTATGCTAATCGCAACGTTCGCCTTAGCTCAATTCGTATTTTCTCCTATTGCTGGGAATCTTTCAGATCAGTACGGACGAAAAAATTTAATTATTTTCGGTCTTATCGTAACAGGTCTTGCACAAATCGGATTTGGCCTTGCTACAGATGTATGGATGCTCTTTTTAGCACGATTTTTAGGTGGTCTAGGTTCCGCATTTGTTGCACCTCCTATTATGGCTTTTGTCGCTGACGTCACAACCTATGAAGAACGTGGGAAAGGTATGGGGATGTTGGGTGCCGCTATGTCTCTTGGCTTTATGATTGGACCTGGTATTGGTGGCTTTTTAGCAAAGGTAAGCTTACATTTCCCATTTTTCACAGCTGGAGCTGCAGCCATTGTAGCATCTATTTTATCTTACTTTTTATTACCTTCTACCAAACCAAACACTGCGCAACAGAAACAAAAGCAAGACAATCTGGCGAAGCAAATGGCTCGTTCCATACATATGCCTTATTTTGTTATGCTCATAATTATGCTGGTGTTCTCGTTTGGAATTGCAAATTTCCAAACGACATTGTCATTATTTGTGACAGAAAAGTTTAATTACACACCTGTAGATATAGCGATTATATTAGTTGTTGGTGGTGCTTTTGGAGTAGTAGTACAAATGTTTATTATTACACCATTGTTCAATCGTTATGGTGAAATGAAAGTAGTACTAGTAAATTTATTTATTGCATCCGTTGCTATTTTCTTAATATTATTTGTTTCTGGCTTTGCCCTTATTTTAGTTGTAGCAACAATTTTCTCTACAGCAACGACATTAATTCGTCCAGCTGTTAATACACTCATCTCAAAGCTTGCAGAGAAAGAGCAGGGATTTGCTGCGGGCTTGAATAATGCCTATATGAGCCTCGGAAATATGATTGGACCCGCTTTGGCAGGTTTATTATTTGACTGGAATATGAATAGCCCATATATTTTCGGTTCTATCATATTATTAGCCTGTTTCTTCCTTGCGCTCATCTGGACAGTGAAAAAAGCACCTCATTTAATGCATCCCGATACAAAATAGTCTGAAAAATCATTGACTATTTTTAGCAGTATGGTACATTATTGTTGATTCACAAAATTGAATGATTTTAACCACTAGGGGAGTCTTTAAAAGGCTGAGACGTATATGGTAATATACGGACCCTTTGAACCTGATCTAGTTCACACTAGCGGAGGGAAGTGGCGCTACTTGCTGTTGTCACTATATACACGCAAGGCCGCTTCCTATTGTTTAAAGGGGGTGGCCTTTTTATTTTTCCTCACGAACTTTACCAAAAGGAGTGAACTTTATGTCAATTCGTAAATTAACAGTCATGGCTTTATTAGTAGCCGTTGCTGTTGCAGGCTCTACTTTCGTATCCATCCCAACAGGCATCGCACGTGCTTACCCCGTTCAGCATGCGATTAATGTGATAGGAGCCATTATACTTGGGCCTGTACCAACTGTTATAGTTGCCTTTGTCACTGCCATCATTCGTATCCTTACTGGAACAGGCTCTCTACTAGCTATCCCTGGTAGTATCATCGGTGCGGTCTGTGCTGCTCTTGCCTATAAATATAGCAATAAAATGTGGTTAGCTGGTATCGGAGAGGTTATCGGAACGGGCATTCTGGCTTCACTTATTGCCGTCCCTTATGCAAAATTATTCATGGGAACATCTGTAGCAGCATTCTTCTTCCTACCAGCCTTTTTAACATCAAGTACGATCGGTGCTATTTTAGGTGTAATGGTTGCGAGTAGCTTGCGTAAAACAGAGCTCGTAAAGAGATTTAATTCTTCTCTTTATTAAGAGGTATTGGATTATGAGCATTCATTGAGCTGCGGGCAGTCCAATTTGGAGCGCCTTTCTCCTCCTTATGAGCAAAGAGTCCACTTTGTAGATCATCTTCCCCTCTCTACAAAGGGGATAACTCTCTATTTCAAGCAACATAAAAAAAGCAGTGCAAAACTATTCGAGTTTGCACTGCTTCCTCTATTTAAGATCGTTTTTTCATGCCTTTTAACAACTGTGCTACATTTGTATCTTCTGCTTGTATAGTTTTTTCCTCAACCAGCGGCTCTTTTCTCTTCACATTCGTTAGGAAATTCCAACCAAAGCGTCTTATGGTAATATCAATAAAGAAAAGAAGCATACTTGCTAAGAGTATCCATGTGGCAATATTTTGCCGATCTGCTCCTTTTGTCGTAAAGTCACGGAAAACATCTTGTGGTTCCTTTAAAACAGTGCCTCCTGTTCGTTTAGTTAACTCTTCTATCAGTTGGTTATTTACAGGGAGTAGTTCGTATTCAGCACTATAAGGAACACTTAGCCCTGCCTGATAAATGGCCTTCTTTTCATCTGCTACACGGAAGAAAATTAATCCAGGTTCAGCTTGTACTACAGCTCGAACTTGGGATGCGGAAATGGTTTCAAGTTGTGTTTCTAGCTCCTCCCCTGCCTCATTTACCGCTACAATATCTAAAAATGCAGCTTCATTTGTAGGGTCTGTAATCATAAAGGAACCATCTGCTTCCAATCTTACATCATAGGCTACATCATTGTAGCTTGGTAGCATCTGAGAAATAAGTGTTTGCCAAAATGCTCCCCAATTCTGCCATCTTGCCCAATCTCCTGTCCATTTACCCGTTGAATCAGATGTAAAGGCAAATGTTTTACCAAGACCATATTGCCACTGCGCTAACACAGGATCTTCCTTCTCGCTTTCTGCTACAACAGTAGCCCCCTGTTTTGCCGTTGTCCCAATGTATGCATTCATTTGTGGGACCCCATTTGCAAACAGCGAGTTCCATCCTGCTGCATTATAAATTGCTGGATAGAATGGATTGTCCTCAATATAGGTGCGGGAAATCATAGCTGTTTCACGAGATAAAATAGACGGAATGGTTTGCTCATCTATGACATCATAGAAACGTCCACTACCCATGTCACTAAGCGCTTCTAATAAGTTCGCATCAGCATCTTGTCCAATCGCTACTGTCGATAAGGTTATACCATTTTCTTTTCCTTCAGTAATTAAATCCTCATAATTCCCTGCCTGTGATTGCCCATCTGTTAAGAGAATAATATGCTTACGTTGGAGCTTTAAATCAGCAAGGTTCTCGTAGGCTTTAGCTAATGAACTATAGATTTCTGTTCCCCCACCAGGTGTTACTGATAAAATAGTATCCACAGCCTCTTCTTTACTGCTAAGAGGCCCTGTCTCTATAATCTCCCAAGGACGATCATCAAAGGCAATGAATCCTAATGTATCCTCGTCTCGCAACATCTCAACAGAACGTGCCGCTGCTTCCTTAGCAAGCTCAAGCTTCGAGCCTTGCATACTGCCAGAACGGTCAAGTACAATCACTAACCCTAAGGAAGGTAATTGCTCTTTGCCCTTAATTTCCATTTCCACTGGCAATAAGGTTTCAATCGGTGTTTTAAAATAGCCGCCTAGACCAAAACTATTTTCTCCACCCACCATTGTAAAACCAACCCCAAAGTTTTTGACTGCTTGCTCAATAACACTCATTTTTGCTTCACCCACTAAATGACCTGGCACATTGTCGAAAATAATAGCATTATATTGCAAATAGCTGGACAGTTCATTTGGTAGACTGTCGGGCGCTACAACATCATAGGCAATGGATTGACTACCAAGTGCTGCTGCGATGGGTGAAGCTGTTTCATAACCATTAACGATTAATAAATGTGGTTCACTTTGAACCATTGTGACACTAGTTAACTTATTGTTTTCAAAAATGGCATCCTGACCAACTTGAACAACGGCTTCATATTTTACAAGTCCTTCAGCTGTTGCTGCATGTTTATAGGTAAACACATTCGTGCCTTCAGTCAGCTCAACTGCCTCTTTATGAATAAGCTCATCATTTTCATATAGTAATAGCTCGCCTTGGCCTGCTGATGTTGCATGTATGTCTGTCACTAATTGTTGTTGCTCTCCAACGTAAGCAACCTGAGGGGATACAAAGCTTTTTAGTGATACATCATTGACAACTGGTTGACTAAAAGGCTTAATATCCACACTAATATTAGAGCCTTTCAACTTCGTAGCAAATTCTAAAGCATCGCCCTTTGTCTCATTACCATCTGTTAATAGCACAAGACGAGTTGCTTTTTTAGGATCTATAATCCCTGAAGCAAGCTGTAGACTTTGTTCTATATTTGTTTGATCGGTAGCTTTAATTTCAGTTAGTTTCGGTACTTCCTTTAATGTTTTAGATAAAATGGCCTCTGTTTGTAAAGTAGAGGAAAATGAATAAATGCCCGCAAGCTGTGGTTCTTTTTTTGATTGGAGGCTCTCCTGTATAAACTGAACCATCTCATCTTCCGTACCATTCATAGAAGCAGAACGGTCTACTAAATAAATAATTTGTTCTTCTTTGATTGGTAATAATAGATATGGACCTGCGAGTGCAAAAACTAAACAGCCTGCTGCCACTATGCGAATAGTAAGTACAACAATATGACTTCTTTTAAGTCGCTGTCGCTCATGAAAGTATGTCCATCCAAAATACAAGAATAATGGAAGGAGTAACAACAATACTAACGGCATATCAATTCGTAAATCCACGACGTCGTTGCACCTCCCACTCTGAAACAAGCAATAGTAAAATAATTACAATTAGCCAAGGCACGAAAGAGGTCATCGACACTTCTTCCTTTCCATTGTCTGAAATATCACCTAATGTAAAACTTGTTCCTTGTTCAATGACACGTTCTTGTGCTTGCAATTGGACAATCAATTGTTTTTCCTCATTATTTGAGCGTACCATATAAATGCCTGGCTGTTTGGGCGCAGTTAGCATCCCCTTCGTAACAGACGAAAGAAACTCGTCTTCTTGCGAATAAACATTCCAGTCTCCTTGCGCTAAAGCAACTGCACGTTGTTCATTGGGTGAAAAAATCCCAAGTGACCCAACTGATTCTGTTAGCTGCTGCTCTGTACTCCATAGAAATAGTGGGAATGATGGATGTAAAGGCCAATCTGTATCAGCAATATCGGCTAAAACAACGATATCTCCTTTTGGGGAGCGTTGGATGAACGGCTCTTCTCCAACAGAAGCAATCGTTTCATAGTCCGCAAAGCCAGGATAAACAGCACTAACATAAACATCCTTTAGTTCACTAAAGGCAAATAATGCATCACTTCTAGTGCTTACCGTCCCATTCGCATCTACTTTTTCTGCATCATCACGACCAAATAATACGAGGGGATTGTCCATCTTTTCCAATAAGGCTGATTGGTTTGTGATTATGGTAGCATCTTGATTGTCAGCTACTTGCAAGGAAGGGACGATTTTTACGCCACTACTAACTGTTTGAAAACCTTTCTGTATCAGTTGATGCAAGCCTTGATCAACAATAATTTTTGACGTAGTCGTTTGTAGTAAAACTGTTTGTTGATTGTCTATGTCATAATCATCATTTGCATCAATAATAGCTGTCATGGATTTTGCTAAAGGCAAATCTTTAAATGTTTTCGTAATGGCTTCATTTGGAGGCACAACGACACTTTCTGCTACCAGCTCCTCACCCTCTGCATTATTCAATGCGAGTGTTACCTTTTGCTCGGTATTTGTATCATTATGGAGTTGTACAAGTGCCAGCGTAGCTTGTCCATCTGTCGTAGCAGCAAAGCGGGTGATAGCGATATTTGTTAAGTCTTTTGTAGCACCTCTTACTAGCCATTTCACAGAATCCTTGTCCATCGGTAATTGCTTTTTATCAAGTGTATCTGTAAAAACATAGATAGAAGTTGGTGTATCGCCCACAAATGCCTGTGCTACATCCAGCGCCTTATTCATTTCAGCAGTTTCATAGGTTATTTGTAAATCTTGAATAGCTTTTTTTATTTCACTCGTGTTTGTTTCTTGCTGTAAAACAGCTTTTGGTGCAGCACCAGTTGTAATTAATGTGACAGGTCGACCATTCAATTCATTCATCAAGTTCAGCATTTCCTGTTTATGAGCGTCAAAGGTTGATTGCTCTTTACCTGCCAGCATTGTGGCTGAAGTATCTACAATAAATATGGTTTGTGCACCAACAATGGTTGATTTTTTTATATAAGGATTCATCAATGCCAAAACAAGTAGCACTAAAGCAAGAAGCTGTAAATATAGTAGGGCATTTTTTTGTAGATGCTTTAAATAAGGCGATACTCGCGTTTCCTGCATAATCTCCGACCAAAAAAGCGTCGAAGAAACTGTTTGATCTGTATATTTTTTTCGAAAGAAATAATAAAGTAGGACAATGACCGGGATGATGGCCGTCCAGCTAAATATAATTTGACTAAAGCCCAATACGGCTCACCTCACCTAATCCAATGTGCTTTTAATAATTGCTGGAAAATCGCATGTTGCAATCCATCTTCCACTTTCAATTGTAATTTTCGAACACCAAAGCGACGGCAAATGGCTTCAAATTCTTCTTCATGTAGTATGCGTCTTGCATGGTAGGACTCTAATACTTTAGAGGACATCGTCACATTCACATCATTACCTGTTTCACGATCAAGGAGACGTACATCACCCGAATAATTTGGTGACAGTTCTTCTTGCGTTACAATTTGCAAAATGCGAACATCTCCAGCATAGCGTGGTAGCCTTTTTAATAGCTGTTCCCATTCCTCAATTGGCTCTAATCCATCTGTAACAATGAATAATACGGTACTATCTTTAGGTAAAGCTTTAAGTGCATCCTTGGCAAAACGATTAGAGTAATTAGCTTCCTCTATATCTGTTACTAGCTGTAAAAAAGCTCGGCGATACATGGTACCCTTCCGTCGAAATGGTGGCTTCACTTCATCTTGGACAAAAGAAAAAGATAGACGATCATCTCGACCTAATACCATTAGACCGAGGGAGGCCACAATTTGACGAGCAAATAACCACTTAGCATGTTGCCCCATCGATTTGGTAGCATCTAGTAGAATATGTACACGCATCTCTTGCTCATCTAAAAACCTTTTTATAAAGTATTTATCTGTACGAGCAAAGACGTTCCAATCCACTTGGCGTACATCATCTCCTAAATGGTATTCTCGAAAATCCGAGAAATCAAGGGATGCCCCGAAGCGTTGAGAACGGTGCGAGCCCTTATGTTGCCCGCGTAGTTTGGAGGCCGTCGCTACTTGAAAGCGACTGATTTTCGCTAACCAGTCTTCGGGCAATAAGTATTTTGCTGTCACTTGCTAATACCTTGCTGAACTTTTTCTAAAATAACATCAATCACATCGTCTGCTGTTTTTCCTGAAGCCTCCCCTTCATAATTCAACAGCATGCGATGACGTAAAACAGGCTTAGCAACAGATTTAATATCCGCTACAGAAACATGAAAACGACCATTCATTAAAGCTCTTGCCTTTGCCAATTTGATTAAGCTCTGCAAACCACGTGGACCACTGCCATACATTGCATATTGTTTAACCTCATCAAGCGCATCTTTTCTCTCAGGATGCGTAGCCACTACTAGATCAGTTGCATACTCTAGCATTTCATCAGCAACCATCACTTCCTTTACCATTTGCTGAGCTTGAATGAGAGCATCTGTATCCATCTGTTTCTGTAAACCAATTTCCTGGGCACCTGTCGTTCGCTTCATAATTTCCATAAGTTCGCTTTTTTCTGGATAGGGTACAAGAATTTTACAAAGGAAACGGTCCATCTGTGCTTCTGGTAATGGGTATGTTCCTTCCATTTCAATAGGGTTTTGAGTTGCCAACACGAAAAATGGTCTCGCCATTTTTTTTGTATCCCCTAATATGGTTACCGTTTTTTCTCCCATTGCTTCCAACAAGGCACTTTGGGTTTTGGGTGTTGCGCGATTTATCTCATCAGCCAATACCATTTGACTAAAGATTGGCCCAGGTTGAAAGGTAAATTGCTGCTTCCCATCGGGTGTACGTTCAATCATGCTCGTACCTGTTATATCTGCTGGCATAAGATCTGGTGTAAATTGAATACGTGAAAACGACAGATCCAGTACCTCTGAAATGGTACGAATTAACATCGTTTTTCCTAAACCAGGTAAACCTTCTAACAATGCATGACCATCCGCTAATACTGCATACAGGGTATAATCAATTGCTTCTTCCTGTCCAACAATGAAGCGATGAATTTCTTCTTTAACTTGCTGTAATTTCGTACTCATATCTACATACTGTTGCTCTGTAAAGGCCATTTCTTTTCCTCCTACTGCGACTCAATTGACGTGAAATAAGATTGCACGACATTTTGTAAATCCTTCGGTAATTGTAAGCGCTCTGAACTCTCTAAATAGCTGTCTTTATAAGAGCCAATTACTTCTTCATAAGGTCGAATAGAACCTTTTGTTATCGGACCATTTCCTTGTTGCTCAGATACATGGGAACCATCTCCTAATGCGCCACCATCTACTGATGTCTCACTTGCCCCACCTATTCGATTCGGTGTCGTTAGCAAATTCCGACCGCCTTGGCCACTTCCTGCTCCTTGACCACCTTGTCCCTGACCTTGGCCTTGGCCCTGTCCTTGACCCTGTCCCTGTCCTTGGCCTTGTCCTTGACCTTGGCCTTGGCCTTGTCCCTGGCCTTGGCCTTGTCCCTGTCCTTGACCTTGTCCCTGCCCTTGACCATTGCTCTGGCTACTACCATTTTGCTGTTGAGAACCACTTTGAGCATTATTTTGACTAGACTGGCTTTGTTGATTACTAGGTTGGGAATTACCAGATGACTGTTGACTGTTTTGATTGTGGCTGCTGGCATTATTGGCACTCGCAATTGTATTTTGTAAGGAGTTACTTGCTGGTTTACCAAGTTTACTCATAGCAGTTTGTGTGGCATTTGCATTTTCTGTCAGCCCTTGCTGCATTTGGGCAAGCTCTTTTAGCTGCTCAACCTCTTCCTTCGATAATCCTTGGCCTTCTGTTGTGCCATCTTGACTAGCCGTTTGTTTATCCTTTAATTGCTGCTCCTTTAATGCTAGCTCCTTTTGCTTTTTGACAACTTCTCGTAAAGCTTCTTCTGCTGTTTCAGCCTCTTTTAAAGTATTTTGAAGTTCTTGCAATTGCTCCTTTACTTCTTTTGTTTCCGCCTTCTTCTCTAATTCAGCAACTTCCTTCTTCATATCTTCGATAACTGCTTGCTCCTTTTCAACCTCTATTGCTTCAATTTGCGTAGCTGCTGGGAACATATAAAGAATGGCTAGTACAACTGTTGTAATAAATAATCCGATAAACGCCTTTGGACGAAATAGATTTTTCTTTCGAGCCTTAAAGTCTGCGAAAGCTTTTTCAGCATTTTGGATAGCTTTCGATAATAATGATTGAACAAGAGGATCCTGATCATCTTTAAATGATAAAGCTGTCACTAATTCATTATGTGAGAAATAATGATCCAGTTTATGCAATGCCTCTTTCTCTTTGACCCGTTTCCACCAAATATAAGCAATGGTTGCAATAATAACGGTAATAAAGGCTCCTAATGCTATTTGGCGATAATATGGCCAGACAAATAGTCGGGAAATAAGTACGAGAGAAGCACTCGAAAGCAATGCCAAAAACAAACCGTATTGTGCAATGGGAATGCTTCTTTCAAGAGTTAATCTCGATTTTGCACGCTGAATATATTTTCGTAATTGCTTACGACGCTCCATACCAATTCCTCCTCATCGGTTACTTTTCATGTTGGCACGCAATTTTTTAATCGCAATCGTTAAACAAAGCACAATGATGAATACATAAGCAATTAAATAAGTAATCCATACAGGTAGTTCTACTCCCGAAAGCTCTGCTAATGCATCCCCCATCTCTGGAGAAATAAGTGTCAGCATCAAGGCACCTGGATTAATAGATGCCCAGAAATAGGTCATAAAGGAGGCACCTGTTCCAATGGCATTGCCCATTTGATGAAAGGCCATTGTTAAAAAGAAGAAGAATGCTGTAATACCTCCTAAGAAAATGATTGAGCCGTATGTGGCAATCATGGCAACAATAGTCCTCTTAGTAATCGTAGAAAACATCACGCCTATACTACCTATTGCTACTACAGTGACTAAATAAAATAAAAATATAGAAATAAGCTGTGAAGGCGACACACCACCGAATAGAAACACTAGACTGTATAGTGGTAATCCTGCTACCAGCATCAATACTAGAAATGCTACGGAGGATAGTAATTTTCCAATAACAATTTGTGTAGAACTTTGTGTCGTTGTTAATAAAATATTTAATGTTTGCTTTTCGCGCTCACTACTGATAGCACCTGCAGTCAAACTTGGTGTAATGAAAAGAACTAATGCCATTTGCAAGATGGTTAGCACAGCAAACATCATAAAGCTTGTCTCTGGTCTAAAGAAGCCTCTGCCAGTAAATTCAGTTGTAAGCAATAAAAACCCTGCAATGAAAATACACAGTACAGCTAAATAAAACATTAAACCTGAAAAGCTTTTAAAAGAACGGAAGCGTAACTTCAATTCTTTAACAAGTACTGGATTATAAAATCTTTCCATCATTGATTGTCCGCTCCCTTCGTAATCGCCATAAAGACATCCTCTAAATCCTTCTCTTCTTCACTTAATGCATAGATTGGTAAATCTGTAAGCATAGCTTTTTTTAGCAATGCCACCTGCTCAGCATCTGTTCCTCGATAGTTAAAGGCTATTTCTAAACGACTTTCAATGACATCAATTGATGAAATATGCGGATCTTCCTCTAAAAACGCTCGTACTGCATCCAATTGATCTGTCACTTTTAATACAATACGCTTTTCTCCTTGTAGCTGGGCCTGAATCGCGGCTACATTTCCATGTGCAATTAATTTACCATTATCAATAACACCGATTTCATCACACATCTCAGCAAGTTCAGGCAAAATATGCGACGAAATTAAAATTGTTTTTCCCATAGACTTTAAATTTCGTAAAATATCTCGCATTTCCACACGAGCACGTGGATCTAGTCCTGAAGCAGGTTCATCTAGAATCAGTACCTTTGGATCATGGATAAGTGCACGAGCTAAACATAAGCGTTGCTTCATACCACGTGATAATAAATCAACATATTCATAGCGTTTACTTGATAAATTCACTAGTTCTAATAATTGTGGAATTAACACTTGACGCTCTGCTAATTGGATACCGTAGCTCGCTCCATAAAAATCTAAATATTCATCTACTTTTAACTGATCATATACACCAAAGAAATCGGGCATATAACCAATTTGCTTTCGAACTTCTTTAGGTTCCTTCACAACACTTTTGCCATTTATCAGAGCATCTCCTGAAGTCGGTGACAATAGGGTCGCTAAAATAGAGAATGTCGTTGATTTCCCTGCTCCATTTGCGCCAACAAATCCAAATACAACGCCTTCTTCTAAAGATAAGTTTAAATGATCTAATGCTGTAAAGGAGCCGTATCGTTTCGTTAAATCACGAATTTCAATCATTATTTTGCCACTCCTTTCAGCTCTATGTCTGGTAATTTCGTTTGTTCTCCTGATGGATCGGGACCATATTTGATTTCAATTCGAAGCTCTCCATCTTGATTAAAGTATGTTGAAACCTTGTCTGTAAACACTTGCTTTGTATCGACTAAAGGCTCATATATATTCGTTTCATTATTCCAAATGGATAGCTGCATACGTGAGACATCCTTATTAGAAATTGTCAGCTCATTAAGTGATTCAACGGCATCCATAAATTGATCTGGCATGGTCATCGTTACTTCGTACAACCCTTCAGATAGGTACCATTTATTCAATTCTTCCTCGATCTTTTCATAATAGCCATTTGCTGATAGTGGCTCTACTGAATACGAGAAGTTATTACGCTTCATTGTAAATGGACCTGTTAGCTCAACTTTTCCTTTAAATGGTTGAACAAGCATCGTAATTGGTGACATATTGGCACTTGTTTCTAATTCAACTCCTACCACCGCTTGATCTGTCCAAGCTGTAAGTATTGGTTGGTTATCCTTTTCTACAAGCGGCAATGCTAAAGTTTTCATTCGTTCAATCCGCATTGGGTCTACCTCATCCTTTTTCGATGGGTAACTATAATTATAATTATTGAAAATAGATGGTTTTTGAAGAACCGTTGTTTTCAGTTCCTTATTTACCTGTAATGTTCCGTTTGCTTCAATATCACCTAGTTTTACTTCTTTCACACCCGAGATTAATGTGACATCTTTTAATGCAAACGGGAAATTATTTTTAACTGTTCCTGTTAGTTTTTCATTTTTCAGTGTTATATCTATATCCATCTTCCCGATATTTTGTGCTGATGTTTTTCCACCAAAGGATTGCACAGACCAGTAGCTTAAATCACGTAATGTTAGTGTTGAACCGCTAGCATTTTCTTTTATATAAGAAGATTCATGTAATGGCCCCATCGTGCCTGTGAAGTTATTATAATTTCTTAATGCAACGGCAGTTGTATTTTGGTCAGCATTGACCACAAAATCCCCACTGCGATTCGTTAGAATGGACTCTACATAATAGCCATTTACACTATTGTCTTCATTTACTTTATAGAATGCAGATTGTTGAACTTGTGGCTGTACAATACGATCCTTCGCTCCGACAATAAAGAGAACAATGGAAAGAACAACAGAGATGGACGGTATTATCCACCATGCATGCTCACGCTTGTCCGCTTTTTTCAAGATAAAATAAAGGATTGGCCCGATTATTAAAATATAAAGAATAATGACAATTAGCATATAGCTCACTGATACTTCGAAAGATGGAAATAGTTCATTAATGTTACGAAGCTCATAAGATATTTGATCGAGAGGAGATTGTCCCTGTCTCATCATTCCTTGCTGTGAAATACTTTGAATATTCATCACTTTGGCTAAAAGTGCTCCGTAGCCGTCCATAGAAGCAAGTGGTTGATCACCTAAAGAGAAGGTTGTTTGAATCACTTCCCCGCTACCCACTTTTTTCTTTGCTGCTAACACTGCATTATTTTCTGTTAGTACAGGTAAACTTCCTTCACTACTAGTAGCTGCATAAACTGAAATCGGCTGTGTAAAAATGCCGCCACCTGACAATTTAGTTAAAGCTTCTGCAGAAATCGCAGTCGTTTCTTGTGATAATGACAAAGGTAAATACTCTTTAAAAATCCCTGCTGTAGCATTGATTTGGTCAGCAGCACCTAGAAGTAAGGTACCACCATCCTGTACCCATTTTAGTAATGCTTCTTGTTGTTTCGGTGTTAAATCAGCAATAGCCACTTCATCTACAACAATGACATTGGCCATCGCAAGTCCCTGCGAGTCTTCTGGAAGTGTATAATCTTTTAATTGATTGATATTAAATACTTCCACATTACTTTGAGCTACAAATGTTGATAAACGTAATAGTGCTGAAAGTCGATCACTTTTATCTGTTAATGTATAAATGAATGTTGATGAGGGATCTAAAAAATTTGATTGCAGACGTTTAGTTCCCTTATAGGCAATCTTTTTTCCTTTTTCAATGTTTCCCTCATAAAAGGCAAATAAATCTGTGTCCGAGTAACTATAGTCAGCTAAACCATCAAGATAGAAAGTAAATGTCTTTTCCTCTCCTGCTGCTATATCTATTGGAACGACAAGGGCTGAAGCTGCCTCATAAGAATTTGATGAATTAATCGCCATATCTCCTGAGAAGTCAGCTCCATTATTTTTCACTGTAACTTGGAGTGGTACTACTGATTGATATTTCGCTTTACCAGAAACACCAGCTGTTGCTTTCACCTCTAGTGTAGCAGCAGCACTCGCCTGAGTTGTAGGCAAGATAAAGCTCATTACAAGCATGACTAGTAAGGTCAGTGCCGTCCATTTTGTCTTTTTCAAAAGCTCAACCCCTTTTTATGTAAATAGATGGTTACATAATTATACGATTTATATTGCATTTTGTTCCATTTCTTATGTTATCTTCATTAATATTCATAAACTCTTAAGAATTCTACAATGCAAAAAGGCAACTCCAAAACAACCTAGAGCTGCCTGATATTCTATTTAGTATAATCAAACAAACATCGTGCATGATCCTGCACTACTTCAACAAATGCCTCTACTTGTCTTAATTCAAAAGAGGATTCATAACCAATTAGCCAAGTATCGCGTGTAAGACCAAACTCTTTTTCATCATTTGATAGAGGAATTTTATGAATGGCATCGTGGTCATTTAATGTAATAGAAGGCAAGATTGCATAACCGATACCATTTAATGCCATTTGCTTGCAAATTTCAATTTGATCCACTAAAATTTGTTTTCTTGGATTCGAGGCAAAATGCTGCTGCCACCATTGCTGAATTTCTTGATAATAGTTGGAATCACTCTTATATTGAATAAATGGACGGTCTGTTTTTAACACATCTTCAATTGTTTTAACCTCTTTGTCCACTAAATAAAGAGTATCTCTGAAAAGGTGGATCTTTTCTCCTTTCCAGTCAACTTGGCCTCGTACAATGCCTACATGGGCCTCGCCCTCGTAAAGAGCCTTCACAATTTCAGAACTCCAGCCCGTCATCAGTGATATTTTAGCCTCTGGATATTTTGACACAAAATCCTGCAAGATTTTTGGTAGCCAGTTCTGACCAACAATGGAAGCACAAGCAATTTTCAATGTCCCGTTTACCTTTGTCGTTAAGGATTGAATCGTTTCAAATATTTCTTCCTTTTTGGCTAGCATTTCCTTTGCATAAGCAATAACTTGTTCACCAGCAGGTGTTGCTGTTAAACCTTTTTGTGAACGAATAAATAATTGTGCACCCCAGTCTTTCTCAATCGTTTGCAATCGTTGTGAAAGGGCTGGTTGGGATAAAAATAGACGTTCTGCTGCTTTCCGCATATTGCGTTCTTCAGCTAAGATTTTTAAAATTTCTGCCTCTGTTGCCATCAATCTGTAAACCTCCAATACAAGCAAAGAGGGCCTCATGATTTTCATCTGAGTTCCCTCTTAAGCTACTACTCTTTTTGATAAATATATTTTTTCAATTGCTTTAAAATAACACGTCTTGTTAATATCCCTGCGAATGTACCATCTTCGTCCACTACACATAAAAAGGCGTGGTTAATAACTAAATCCAAAGCACGCTGGAAACTATCCGTCAGCTTCAATACAGCGATCTCTTTTTCCATAATAGAGTCAACCTTAATATCAGGTAGCTTTTCATATTCAATATGCTCAAGTCCAAGAATCGATTCGGTAATCATTTTCATGCTAAGTAAACCTTGAAGTCGATATTTCAAATCTAATACAGGTATGGACGAGTACCCTGTACGTGTTAGTACAAGGAGTGCATGTTCCGCACTATTTCCACTTTGTACATGCGCAACTTTTTCAGAGGAAATGATAAAATCACTAATTGGCATTGCTAATAAGTCTTTGCTGTTAGTTGAAATCATGAACTTCTTCTCCTTTTCTGTCCTCACTGTGTAGAACAGTCCTTCCCTTTCATCATATCACAACTTTTCTATGTATGACCATGACCAGGCCGAGAAGAGTTTTCATGAACAATGAATTATTTTAGCCTTTACAGCAAAAACTTAGAATATCTTCATCCAGTCAAGTTTTTCGTGACCGAATGAAGATGGTTCTTAACTAATAGCCAGCCTTACTCCAGTAGTAAAAAATCATGATCCCTAAAAAAAGTAAAAAAATTGCATAGACCCAAACAATTGGGTTCAACATCGTTGCATATTCTTCAACTGTTTCTGAAATAGGGGTATCATTTTCAGATTTCCGTTCAGAAGTCATTTTAGCTATTTTTAACGTATAAACAAACGAAATAGCAGAAATGATCACAATGGCAATAATTGCTGGTATTAACCACATACCCATCGGCAAAACTCCTTTCTTTACCCTTAGTATGCGTCAACCCAGCTATTCGTTATGCAAAGATTTTTAGAATGGATATTGATTGAGCCACTGCCCACCATCCAAAGTTACACATTCTCCATTCATATAACTTGCTTTGTTAGACATCATAAATGTAGCTAAATCAGCAATTTCTTCTGGTGTTCCTATACGGCCTAGTGGAACAGAATCTAGTGTACGAGCTGCCGCTGCTTCTGATTCCCAAAGCTTATCGGCTCCACCAGTACGCTCGATCGGGCCTGGTGCAATAGCATTAACCCGAATCCCATACTGTTTCCCCCACTCAACAGCTAGCGTTCTCGTCAATGATAGTACCCCTGCTTTTGCTGCAGCTGAATGGATCACACCTGCTCCTGCATTCCAAGCATACGTCGCTACCATATTTAATATAGACCCTTTGGTCTTATTCTCAATCCAATACTTGCCTACTGCTGAAGAGCAATAGAATGTACCATTTAATACAATATCTACAACAGCCTTCCAGCCATTCGGTGATAAATCCTCTGCACGTACAATAAAGTTACCTGCTGCATTATTCACAAGCCCATCCACTTGACCAAATTTTTCAATAGCAAATGCGAGCATAGCCTCAGCATGCTCAGGTACACGTACATCCATTTGGAATGTCTCAATAGAGGGACCAGCCTCCGCTATAAATTTCTTTGCCTCTGCTAATCGTTCTTCGTTACGACCTGTTATGACAACATTAGCTCCCTCAGTTACGAACTGCTTTGCCATATACAGCCCCATACCACTTGATCCACCCGTAATAATAATTGTCTTCCCTTGCAACATTCCATTTCCCCCTTTGTTAAAAATGAATGGTGATTCACTAAAAGTTTACTATATATTCTCGAATATGTCATATTAATTCTATAGAATGCGAGTTTATTTTCTGAAAAAATATAAAAGAGCCATTCATTCAATGAATAGCTCTCCAATATCATTAAAACTCATACGTATAGGCAATTTTATATAGCTCCATTAACTCTTCTAAAGTTGGTATCTTCGGATTGTTACCAGGACTCCCACTTGCAAGTGCATCCTCGGCCATTTTAGGAATGGCCTGATAATAAGCATGCTCCTCGATTCCCCACTGCTTTAAATTGCCAATTTTCATATACTTACACATATCTTTAATGGACGTAATAGCAAGCTGAGCAAGTTCCTCTTGCGATAAACGTTCTTTTGTTTTATTAAAAAATTGTCCTAAATCTGCCAATCGATCTATACAAGCGTCTTTTGAATAATCTAGTACAGCTGGTAAAAGCATCGCATTGGAGATGCCATGCGGTACGTGGAAAAGTGCCCCAATCGGACGGGACATTCCATGTACAAGGGCAACAGAAGCATTAGAAAATGACAGCCCTGCCTGCATCGAACCCAATGACATCGCTTCCCTAGCATCAACATCATCTCCATATTCATAAACCCTTATGATGTTATTCACAATTAATTCCATAGCAGATAAGGCGAGCACATTCGAATAAGGGTGAGCTAAACGCGATAAATAGCTCTCAATGGCATGGCTCAATGCATCTATTCCAGTTGCTGCGGTAATTGCTGGAGGTGAAGTAATGGTTAATATAGGATCAACAATCGCTATAGTGGGCATAAAAGCTGGTTGCTTAATCATCATTTTCACATCACTTTTTGTATTGGTAATAACAGTGGCATCTGTTGCTTCAGAGCCTGTACCTGCTGTTGTTGGTATCGCAATGTGTGGAATTGGTGCATTAGCTGCAACCTTTGCCATTTTCATATAATCTCCTATGTAGCCGCCATTTGTAGCCACTACTGCAATCGCCTTCGCCGTATCAATACAGCTACCACCACCAACAGAAATAATGACATCACAGTTTTCTTTCTGCAAAAGCTGCAATCCCTCTGCTACATACATATCATCTGGCTCAGTTGTCACCCCTATATATGAAACGACGTCTATCCCTTGGGTCTTTAACAGTGTATGGCATTTCTTGATAAAGCCTAAACTGTCCATAATTGGATCACTAATGATTAATGCCTTTGAACCTAGTTTTTTCGCATACTCTCCTACTTCTTCAAATGAATCTCGACCATATACAATCGTACCTGGTGAATGAACAGTAAAGATGGTTTTTGTTTGAATCATATTTTCCCTCCTAAGCTATTGAGCTGTATAGCCACCATCTAATAGAATGGCCTGGCCGGTTAACCCCTTTGCTACATCACTTGCTAAATATAATGCAAGTCCTGTAATTTCTGAGACATCAAGTAAACGTTTTTGCGGTACAAGTGGATATAACACTTGTTCAAGAACTTCTTCCACTTGAATTCCCCGTGTTTGTGCTAAATCCATAAACTGATTACGTACTAATTCCGTGTCAACATACCCTGGACAAATAGCATTTACCGTAATTCCCTCTGTCGCCACCTCTAGTGCCGTTACCTTAGTAAGCCCAATCACACCATGCTTTGCTGCATTATATCCTGCCTTCCCAGCAAACCCAATGACGCCATTGATGGAGGCCATATTGATAATACGACCAAATTGATTCTTCTTCATATGTGGTAACGCATACTTCATCGCCACAAAGGGAGCAACGACCATCACTTTTTGCATTGACTCAAAAATTTCTGTCTTAAAATCCTCAATAAGCGACACATGTTGAAATCCTGCATTATTGATTAAAATATCTAAGGTTGAGAATTTATGAATCGTAAAATCAATGGCTTCTCTTATGGCTTGTTCTTCTGTCACATCACATATATAGGAAGTTAAAGAGGGGTATTGTGCGACGGCTTCCTCAAGAAGCTGTTCATTTTTATCTGTTATTACAACATTAGCCCCTTGCTCAGCAAATGCTTGTGCCATAGCAAGACCAATACCACGAGCTGCCCCTGTAATAAAAACCGTTTTTCCTTGCATACTTCATCCCTCCTACATCCCTAATGAGAATAATATGATTGCAAGTATTGTACCTATAATAGGGATAATAACCGTCAAGGCTCCAAATGGCATATATGCATCCTTATGCTTTTCATTACATACTGAATTGATGGTTGTCACCACATATCCTCCGTGTGGCAATGAATCTAGCGAACCAGATGCTATAGCGATTGTCCGATGCAACGCTTCTGTATCTACACCCATCTCGATATAATGCGGTGCTAGTAAGGGCATTGCAATTGTTTGTCCCCCTGATGCTGAACCTGTTAAACCAGCAATAACCGCAATGGCTAAGGCTCCTCCAATTAGCGGACTGCCAGGGATATTGGTCATTACATCAACAGTTGCAACAAAGGATGGTGTTGCTTTTACTACCCCGCCAAAACCGACAACAGCCGCCGTATTTGCAATGGCAATAATAGCACCCATTGCACCTGCTGCTAATGTTGCACCAACTGACTTTGCATATTTGTAACTCACTAAATAAGCCACGATACAGCCACTAGTTAAGGCTACAATTAAAGCAGAGGTTCCAAGTGAATCATGGAAAATATAAGAAATGACTAAAACAACTAATAATGGTACAAGACTCAAAAGGGGACTCGGTAGCTTACGTGTTGCATCAGCTACTGGATCGGTAGAGCGCTCAATGAAAACTTCCCCCTTGTTAACAGCGCGTTTAATCATCCAATTCAGCCAAAGCGAGCCACCAACGGCCATAAAAATAGCCACGACAATACTAACTTGCCAACCTGCATATGGAGTTGTACCAAGGTATGGAATTGGTATCCAATTTTGAATCTCAGGTGAGCCTGCTGATGTCATCGTAAATGTGACAGAACCTAGGCCCAGTGCAGCAGGAATAAAACGTCGTGGAAAGTTTGCTTGTTTAAATAAACTAATAGCCATTGGATAAACAGAAAAGGCTACGATAAAAACTGAAACACCACCATATGTGAGTACTGCTGCAGCTAAAACTACAGCATATGTGGCATATTTCACTCCTATTTTTTCTACAATCCATTTTGAGACACTATCTGCAGCGCCTGTATCCTCCATGACTTTACCGAAAATGGCACCCGCCATGAACATTAAATACCATGAACCAACAAATCCGGTGAACCCATCCATATAGCTCGTTAGAAAGTTTGCCTGATCTTTATCAGCTGTTTGAGGAAAAAATGCAAGACCGTTTGTTAAGGCTGCTAACAGCGCAGTTAACGGTGCTGAAATAAGTAGATTTACACCCTTCATTGTTAAATAAACTAATAATGCTAAACTACCAAAAAGACCAATATACGCTAACATTTACACCCCACCCATCCCCTTTTTTAGAAAAAGAGCTGTATAACTCTACAGCTCTAGGTTTTATTAGTCGTTATTGCTTGGGAATGCAAATGTGGATGCTGAAGAGGCATTACCAGCCATCCAACGCTCTGAAATTGTTTTAGTTTTTGTGAAGAATCGTGCTTGGTCTGGACCAAACATATGCCCCTCACCAAAACGAGAGCCTTTAAAGCCTGCAAAGTTATGGTAGCCAACAGGAATTGGAATTGGTACATTGACACCAACCATGCCAACATCAATTTCTGTTGTAAATTTTCGAGCTGCTAATCCATCATTCGTAAAGATTGTGACACCATTACCTAGCTCATGCTTATTTATTAGTGTAATAGCTTCCTCTAAGGAATCTACACGAACAACATTGCGAGCTGGACCAAATATTTCTTGCTCGTAAACTTCCATGCCTGGTTTTACATGATCTAATAATGTAGGCCCTACATAAAACCCTTTAGACTCTTTGACAATATCAAGTTCTCGTCCGTCACAAATTACTGAAGCTCCTTCGGCTTCCCCTCGATCAATTGCAGTAAGAATTGCTTCTTTTGATTGTTGAGAAATAACAGGGCCAAAATCTGAATCAGGATTTGTATAAGGGCCAACCTTCAGATTCGCGATTTTTTCCTTCAGAATCTCCACGAGACGATCTGCAGTATCCTTTCCTACAGGCATAATGGTAGATATCGCCATACAACGTTGTGAGGCTGCCCCATATGCTGCTCCAATAAAGGCATTGGCTACCTGTTCAAGGTCGGCATCAGGCATTACAACCATATTATTTTTACCCCCACCAAGCGCTGTAACACGCTTTCCATATTTTGATCCAGTTTCATAAATATATTTTGCAACTGGTGTTGATCCAACAAATGAAATCGCTTGCACAGCTGGGTTTTCTAAAAGTTCATTGACCGCATCTTTATCACCATTGATTACTGTCCAAATACCATCAGGCAATCCCGCCTTCTTCCAAAGCTCACTAACATACAATGCTGTCATTGGCACACGCTCTGATGCCTTTAAAACAACCGCATTTCCTACAGCAATGGCCATACTCGTTTGTGCTAGAGGCACCATGATAGGGAAGTTAAATGGAGAAATTGCTGCCACAATCCCTAATGGATATTTTGCAGAATAAGCATTTATTTGACCTCCAACATTTACAGAGTATTCTCCCTTCATTAAGTGTGGTGCACCAATGGCTAAGTCAACAGATTCAAGTCCTCGTGTAATTTCACCTTTAGCATCTTCAATCGTTTTACCGCTTTCAGTACAAATGATTTTTAATAGTTCCTCCATATTTTCAGTGATAAGGTTACGGAACTTTAGTACAATTTCTGCACGCTTAGCCACTGAAGTATCACGCCAAGCTGGAAATGCTGCTTGAGCTTGCTCGATTGCATCTTGTGTTTCTTCTATTGTTGCAAGGGGTACCTTAGCAATGACTTCACCTGTTGTTGGGTTAAATACCGAACCGAATCGGCCACTTTTTCCTTCAACCAATTTGCCACCAATAAAATGTGTTAATGTTTTAACCTCTTGTGCTGTTGTCATATCCATTTCCTCCTCTTAAAATTGTTCTAGTTTACATGTTTCCTTTAAGCTTAAATAAGCTGCAGACATATCTTTTTCTCCATAGCCCTGCTGAGCAATTTCACTATAAAGATCCACTAACTTTTCGCCGATTCGCAGCGATACGCCTGCTTCATCCGCCATTTCCTTAGCTAACTTCAAATCCTTTAATAGTAGATTTGTCGAAAAGCCTGGCTCATAATTATCATTTTTCATATATTCCAAATAATTACGTTCATAAATACGGCTTTGCCCATAACTATTGTTTAATACTTCATAGAGCGTGTCTGCCTGAATACCCATTTTTTCGCCAAGTACAATCGTTTCAGCGACTGCCTCTGTGTAAAAGCCAATCATTAAGTTATTGAGTAATTTAATTCGCGTTCCTATACTTGAAGATGTGCCCAAATGATAAATATTTTTACCGACTATTCTGAATATTTCGCTAGCACTTATATAATCATCTGTGTCACCACCAACCATAATAGTTAATGTCGCATTGATAGCCCCTATGACACCCCCACTGACAGGTGCTCCCAAATAACGTAATCCCGAAGCTATAGCTTCTGTATGTAACGTATCATTCAATTCGGGATTAACAGTACTAAAATCAATCAGTAGGCACCCTTTCTTTGCATGTTGTAAAATTCCTTGCTCTGACTGATAAACCCATTCTACAACCTGAGGGGTAGGCAAGCTTGTCATAATAACATCACATTGCTTCGCGATATCCAGAGCTGTCTCAAGGGCGAAACCACCTGCAGCTGTGAATTGTTCCATTGCTTTCGTATTCGTATCGAAACCATATACCTGATAATCTGCTTTTAATAAGTTAATAGCCATCGGTAAACCCATATTTCCTAAGCCAATAAAGCCTAATTTTTCCTTCATTGTGACCTCCCCATTCCTTGAAAATACAACAGAAAACTTGATGATCTACTAGCCAACTTTCATTTTTTAAAGTAACATTAATAACGAGATAATCTCATTGACTGCAGTCATTGACTTCGGTCATTTAAATCATAATCAATCGAAATCCATCTCGTCAATTAAAAAATTAATATTTTCAGAATATTTTTTACAAAAGATATTTTACAATATTTTATATAGGAGGTATTAGCTGCTAATGGAAACGCTCACAAGCAGACAGAAAAAGGCATTAGAAACACGTGAAAAATTATTGAAAACTTCTTTAGCTTTATTTAACAAGCATGGTTATGAACATGTTTCTGTTGAACAAATTACGAAGGCATGTAATGTTTCAAAGGGGACATTTTATACACATTTTCCATCTAAATATGATGTTATTTTAGAAAAATTTAAGGAGCTTGATAATTTTTATCGTACAGTTGAAAAAAATATTGATTCCACATTACCAGCAAGTGAAAAAATACTATTAGTGTATCAAGAGCAAATGAACTATTTAACAAATATTGTGGGAAAGGATTTATTACGTACAGTGTATACGGCTGCTATGACAAACCAAGTAGAACAGGATCATTATTTAATCAATCCACAACGTAAGATTTTTCAGATAATGAACACATATATCGAGGAAGGTATTCAACAAGGAGAATTTAGACAAGATGTTTCTGCTACTACCATACAAACACTTATTCAGCGCTGTATGCGTGCCAATGTCTATGATTGGTTAATACATAGTGAAGACTTTGACCTAGCCTCTGAGATGGGGCAATTTACAGCAATTGTCTTAAACGGTCTTAAAAACGGCAAATAAAAAAGTAGCACTTCATCTATTTTGTGATGAAAGTGCTACCGTTTTCTAGCTTACAAAATATTGTTGTACAATTGTTTCAACTGGTAATGGTTTATTATACAAATAGCCTTGCCCTTTTTGACAACGATGGCGTTTGAGAAAATCGACTTGTATTGGTTCTTCAATTCCCTCAGCAATGACCTCTAATCCTAAATTATGAGACATCGAAATGATGGCTTTTATGATGGCTTCATTTTTATCATCCTTTGCTATATCTGCAATAAATGACTGATCAATTTTAATAATATCAATCGGATAACGCTTGAGATAACTTAATGAGGAATAGCCTGTCCCAAAATCATCCACAGACACATAAACACCTAATTGCTTCAGTTCTGTAAGAATCGAAAATGTTTCATGAACATTTGTCATAGAACTTTCAGTAATTTCTACTTCTAACAATTCAGGTGGTACACCATATGTCTTTAAAGCTGTTTTAATTTTTCGGGCAAAATTTTCTTTTCTAAACTGTTTTGGGGATATATTGACTGCAATCCGTACAGGACGATATCCCTTCGATTGCCATTCTTTTTGGTAACGGCATACCTCATCAATAATCCAATCACCGATTTCAATAATCAACCCTGAGGCTTCCGCAATAGGAATAAATTGTGCTGGTGAGACAAAACCAAATTTACGGTTATTCCATCGTAATAATGCTTCAAAGCTATCGATGCTATTATTTGCTAAATCCATTTGCGGTTGAAGATGGAGACTTAGCTCATTAAATTCAATTGCTCGACGTAAATGTGCCTCCATCAATGCTTCGTTTGGAAAAATGGCCGTCATATCTTCACGGTAGTAGCGGTAATGTGAACGACCATGTTCTTTAACAGAAAATAAAGCTTTATCTGCTTTCCGTACAAGTGTCTCGATATCTTTACCATCTGCTGGGCTAAGTGAAATCCCAATCGATACGCTAATAAAATATTCCTGTCCATCTATCATAAATGGCTGTTTTAATACGTCCATAATCAAGTTTGCAGTTCGTTCAATTTTTTGGATGGTTGCATCTTTTAGCACAAAAATAAACTCGTCACTATTATATCGATATAGCGAACACTTTGAGTAGCAAAGCTCCCGTAACCTATGACTAAACATACGCATCAAATCATCTCCCTTGCTCTCTCCAAGGGATTCATTAAACTTTTTAAAACGGTCAATGTCAACTAAAATAAGAGCTGCTTGCTTATGCTCTTGCTTTTTATCATTTAAATGCTGTAGCCAATGCTCCTTAAAAGCTTTTCGATTCCAAATACCTGTTAATTCATCCATTAGTGCTAGGTAATAGAATGCTTCATGATCATTCATAAATGAATTAGCATCTTTAACAAATAGGTGGACACCCACAACTTCACCATTATAATAGGTTGGATGCGTTCTTAAATAAAAGGGCTCCTTACTTAGTAAATCACCTTTCAATAAGCATTTAGGCATGCCAAACGCTGAACCTTCGATTGTTTTGGTAAATAATAGTTTAAATTCATTGAGATATTTACTTTCTAGTAATGAAAAAATATCTAGTCCAATTAGACTGTTCTGCTCTCTCGATAGTGTAGCAGTAGCAGCAATATTTTGATGAATTATTCGACCTTGTAAATCTGTCGTTAACACTGGACTTATATGTTGTTCAATGAACTGTAAATAGGGATTTTCTTCAAATGATGTCGCTCGAAGAATAATGGCAACTATTGATTCAGAAAAGTGCTGAACATGAAGCACAAATGTTTTCTCTTGAAGACCGTTACCTAATTTTAGAGTATGCTGTTTATTGATTTCTTCAATTAGAAATCCCGACAATTGCAGCCAGCATTGCTTAGTAAAAAAGTTCTCAGCGTTTTTGGCTGTTATATCCTCCAACTCAATCATTGACGATAGCTTTTCATTAAATTCAACGACCTCAAACACTGTCTTATCAACTTGTCTCAAACAAATGATTGCATCAAATGGATTTAGTTGCATGAGCTGTTGATATTCTGCAAATGGCGCTACATTTTCTCTACATTTTTTCATTCTATCCCTCACTAAGTAGCGTGTTTGCTCTATTCTTCGTCTAGCGTAGGCTTTAATGCATCCTTCAAGAAAATTTCCTGGCTATTTAATGGATCTTCGCTACGATCAAACTCTTTATAATGATACTTACCATTAGAGTCTTGAATACGGGCTTTGGCAGTATCCATTAATTGTGCATTCATTATGTCAATAATACGAGTTTTTGCTTCACTTGCATATACAGGGAATAAAATTTCTACACGTTTAATCATATTGCGTGTCATCATATCCGCAGAGGATAAATATACTTTATTTTCACCATTATGATGGAACCAATAAATACGAGAGTGCTCAAGGAAACGACCAACAATACTTGTTACGGTAATGTTTTCACTAATACCTGGGATTCCTGGTCTAATACAGCATATACCACGAATAATAAGTTCGACCTTTACACCAGCAATTGATGCCTCATAAAGCTTCATCATTAAATCTTTGTCTGTCAATGAATTCATTTTTGCACGAATAAAACCATTTCCATATTTTTTATGACAGGCAATTTCCTCATCCATTAAACGAATAAATTCATCTCGTATATCAAATGGAGCAACGACTAAATGATTAAAGGTTGGCTTTTCTGTATAGCCACTTAAGTAGTTAAAGAAATTTGTCGCATCAATGCCAAACTCTTTATCTGTCGTTATTATGCCCATATCCGTATAGATTTTTGCAGTAGCATCATTATAATTTCCTGTACCCAAGTGGACAAAACGTTCAATTTTGCCGTTACGACGACTAACGACTAGCGTGATTTTTGAGTGTGTTTTTAAATTATTCATCCCATAAATCACAAGACAACCTGCTTGTTCTAATTGTTTTGCCCAGTGCACATTGTTTTCTTCATCGAAGCGAGCCTTTAGCTCCACTAATACCGTTACTTGTTTACCGTTTTCAGCGGCAAGCTTTAACGCTTGAATAATCGGTGAATTCCCACTTACTCGATATAATGTCTGTTTTATAGCCAGCACATTCGGGTTGACAGCGGCCTCAGAAATAAAATCAACAATAGGGGCAAAAGATTCATATGGATGATGGAAAAATATATCCTGTTGAAGTGCTTTTTCAAAAATATTTTCGTCAGACTGTAAATCTAAAGGTGGCTGTGGGATAAAGCTTTCATATTCTAAATGCTCACGACCTACTGAAATACCTTTCACAAAAGAGAACATAAACGTTAAATCCAAAGGACCATCAATATGGAATACATCAGATTCTTCTATTTCGAATTCATCTAGTAAGTATTGCAGCACTTCCTCGTTCATTTCTCCAACTCGAACTTCTAAACGGCTTCCTAGACCCCATTTTCGCTTTTTCAGCTCTTTTTCGATCTCCACAAGAAGATCTCGAGCCCCTTCTTCATGGATAGTTAAATCTGCATTTCTTGTTAAGCGGAAGGCTTGTGCTGATTTTACGCTATAGCCATAAAACAGCTTTTCAATATGCGCTACTATCACATCCTCCAATAAAACTACAACTGTCTTTCCTTCTTCGGACGGTACTTTTATATAGCGATCTAACACAGATGGAACCTGGACAATCGCCACTTTTTCACGACTTTCAAGATCTGACTCATCCTGCTCTAACAGCACTAGTAAATTCAAAGTTTTACCAAGTAAAGTTGGGAAAGGACGATAGGCATCCACTGCAACAGGTGTTAAAACAGGGAAGATAGTTTCTGCAAACATTTCATTGATAAATGATTTTTGCTTGCTATTTAAATCTTTCATATCCGCAATATGTACATTTTGTTGAGGTAGTAAATCATAGATTAAATGTCTATATACCTCAGTTTGTCGTCGCACTAATGCTTGTGTGCGTTCTGCTATTTTGGCCAACTGTTCCTTCGGCGTTAAGCCAGATTTGTTTTCAGGCTTATGAAAACCAGCACGTACCTGATCCTGTAAGCCTGCCACACGTACCATAAAAAATTCATCTAGATTGGAACTAAATATAGCTAAAAATTTTAAACGCTCGAGCAGAGGATTATTAATATCCTCTGCTTCCTCTAGCACTCGCTCATTAAAGGCAAGCCAGCTTAATTCACGATTATTATAATATTGAGGCTTTGCAATTTCCTCTAACAATAGATTGTAGTTTTCGGAAAATTCTTCCCCATGTAGCTCGTTTTTCGTTACTTCAGTTGTCATCCATTGTTCCACCCTTCTTCAATAAAATTGATCTTCATTGGGATTTTTAATGCACGTTCTAAATGCTTTCTATGTCGATTGGCTTGATACTTTTCAGCCGCGGCATTCTTTTTTACATAAATATTAAGCTGAACATGATCTTCTTCGGTGTGCATTTCAATAGCATGTACTATGTTGCGTTTTGAAACATTTAATGCATAGACAAATTTTAATAGAGCTCCGAAATCTCTTATTTTACGAAGTTCCTCCCGACTCATCCATGTAGCAAATGGAGCAGCAAATCGTTCGAAATAATCTTTATTTTTATAAGAGGCAAGAAGTGCTAGTTTTACTCGTTCTAAATGATTTAAACCATCAATAGATTGATTCGCAATTAAATAAAAAGTATGTTGGCTTGAAGAGCTTAATTCGATATACTCTCCTATATTAAAAACCTTCGCCGCTTTTGCCAATAAATGCAAATCATCTGGATGATATTGCAAATAGCCTAAATGACAACATTCACGATACAATTGGTCTGCTAAATGCATTAAATAATCTACTTCCACTTCACTCCGACCATACTGACGTGCTAATCTTCTAGCATTTCCTTCAAATACATTATATTTATCAAATGCCTTTGTATCTGTTTGCAAAATCCGTTGAATAATGAGTCCCTCACGTAAACCTCGCTTTGTCAGTTGGAAGGTCTCACTACCAACTACCTCCATCAACACTCTAAATACCTCTAATGCAGGTACAATGATATCTGCACGGTCAGATGAGAGACCATCCAATTGTTTCAATTCCTGAAAGCTTAATTGCCCTAAAAATAAGCTTAAATCATCCAAATTTTCCTTTGTCATTTCATAACCATGTACGCTGGCAATAGGGTAATCATGCTTTTGTTGATGTATTTGAGCAATATTCCGCGCACTACCACCAATTGCGATAATAGGTAGAGCAATATTTTTTATCCAAGGGAGTGTTTGGAACTGCTCTTTGACAAAGGCAAGAAGCTCTTTTTTCTCACTACTATTGATAATGTCACCTTTTACAAAACGTTGCTTTAAAGAAACTGTCCCAAAAGGGAAACTATGTGATTGCTGAATTTCTTTATTTTCAAACAGCGTAATTTCGGTACTACCACCACCGATATCGATTGTTACGGCCGATTTCGTACCCATGGAGTAGGCAACAGCAACGTAGCCAAAATAGGCTTCTTCCTCTTCTGATAAAAGCTCTATTTGGATACCAGTCCGTTCTTTCATTTCCTCTATAATTTTGTCTCGATTAGTGGCTTGTCGAATAGCCGCAGTCGCCGCAGCTTTTACATCTGTTACTTCAAAATCCTCAAGCATGGCTTTAAATGTTAATAAAGTTTCTGATAACACTTGAATACCTTCATCAGACATCTCTCCTGAGGGCTGTAAATATGTACGCAATCGTGCTACCGTTTTAATATTTCCAAGCTCACGAAGTCCCTCTTCATTAGCATATTGATATAATACTAATCGGATCGTATTGGAGCCGATATCAATAATAGCTGTTTTTAATTCATTCAAATAATCACATCCTTCAAGCATCTACCATTTATTTTGTTCATATTATTTGGACATATACAAAAAATCGGACCCTCTTAATTCAGGCATCCGACTTTACTTTCATTTATTTATACTTGCAGGATACCCATTATTAAAATTGAGAAGTATCAAGCCATGGTGATTACAGAATAAGTTGGTCAACACGTAAAATGAGCTCTGCAATTTCTGGCTTACTTATTTGATCCTCAGCCCCTACTTGATCACCTTTATGACGAAGGTCATCTGTAATTAGACTTGAAAAAATGATAACAGGAAGCTTTTGAAGATCGGGATGCTCTTTGATTTTTCGTGTTAAATGATGGCCATCCATTTGTGGCATTTCAATATCCGTTACCACCAATTGAATATGCTCAGCTATGTCACTACCACTCTTTGCAATTCCCTCTAAATATTCATAAGCATCGCGGCCATTTTCAAAGAATTCAACATTGTCATAACCAGCTTCACTCATTGTATCGAACAGTAATTTACGTAATAACGGTGAATCTTCTGCAATTAAAATTCGCTTTCCAGATCGCTCACGTTTACCGAGCTTTTTAACAGATTCCACACTAATTCCTGATGCAGGATTGATATCCACCATAATTCTTTCGAAATCTAGTAATAGAATCATTTGCTCATTCTGTTTAATCACTCCGATTACTTGCGATGTACCTCCCTGATACATATCTGAAGGCTTTTCAATTTGATTCCAAGAAATACGATGAATTTGTGTTACATTATCTACATGGAAAACGACACGTTGTTTATTAAATTCTGCTACAATATATTTTTGTTGTGGATTACGCTCAGCACCTTGAATCCCTAATACTCGTAGCATATCTACAACAGGTAATACCTCACCTCGTAATTGAATGATTCCTTCTACATGCGGGTGCGCGTGTGGGATAAACGTTACTGGGATCGGTTGAATAATTTCTTTTACTTTAATAACATTGATGCCGAATTTATTGTTTGCTACTTCAAATTCAACAATCTCTAGCTCATTTGTGCCACTTTCTAATAATATTCCTTTATGTTCCAATGCAACCCCGCTCCTTTCTCTACATCTGTTTATAATTCAATTGTATCATAGGCAATACATTTCTCCTACTTGCTATTTCCATTTTTATCATTAACTTTTAGATGTACCAATAGACCAACGACAGTCATAACGATCAACGTTGATAATGCTACACGACTAGCAATAGTACCATAATCCTTCATCCACAATGTAACCGTTCCATATATGGCTGGACCAATAATGGATGAAACTTTACCTGAAAAAGCAAACAACCCAAAAAATTGTCCACGTTTCTCATTCGGTGATAATTCAATAATATAGGTCCGAGATGTCACCCACATTGAGCCAAGTGATATACCAAATAGACTACCAGCAAGCCAGAACATCCATTGTGCTGAAGCAAAAACAGCGAATATCAAAGCAACAATCATAATAAGGGCAACAATTGTAATGGCACGTTTAGCGCCTATTGATTTCGTAATATACCCAAAGGCAAGTGACCCAATGATTGTTGAGACAGTAGAGACCAAATAAAGAACGATAAATTGGCCAGAACTAAAGCCAACAATTGTTGTCGCATAAACAGCCATCATAGCAATCGTTGTAGCAATGGCATCATTTAGAAAGAAATAAGCAATCATAAAGGTAAAGATTGCTTTATATTGCTTCATATCTTTAAATGTTTGAATGATTTCTTTATAACCATCTAAAAACTTTAAGGACTTCCGTTGTGACTTTGGGATCGGTGTATCTTTATTAATTAAGAATAATGGCAATGAAAAGAGTAAATACAGAATGGCTGTTGGAATAAACGCCCGATGAAAATCGCTGTTACCAACATACAAGTAAACAAGTAATCCAAAAAGTGTACCAAGATACCCAATTGCAACACCATACCCTGAAATGAGGGGCATCTCTTCTTTTGTTCCTAGATCGCCCATCATAGAATCATAAAATACTAAACTTGAATTAAAGAAAAATTTTGCTATGACAAAACTTGCAACTACCAAAAATAAACTAAGAGGCACACCAGAGTAATTGACAGTGGTTTGTACATTCGCAAATATTCCCATCATAAACGTAAACACAATAGATATGGAAGCAAACCATACAATAAATCTCTTTTTATAACCTGTGTTATCAATCCACACACCGAAAAGTGGTGAAAAGATAACGAGCAACAAGCTTGCAATGGCATTTGCATAAGATATAAAGGTGCTCGCAACTTGTTGCATGACTTCATTTGTTCCTAAAACCTCATCCATGTAAAAGGGAAAAAATATTGTATTTATATTTGAAGAAAAAATTGTATTCGCAAAATCATAAAATGCCCATGAAAGTATCGGTAATGATAAATAAATGGCTAATTGACTTCGATGTTGTACGTCTATAGCTGTACTCTTCTTCATAAAACCCTCCTCTCCATTCTCTATAATAAACAATTAATTTCTCTCTGAAATAAAAAATACCTTTTTTTAAAGAAAATTAATATTATTTACAATATAACAGTAAATTCACTGAAAAATAACTGCCAAATGGTCGATAATTGAACACTTGTTTTCTGTGTAAAATCAAAAAAGGTATTCAAGCCCCTCGCTTGAATACCTTTTTATCATTCTATATCTATTGTCACCCATTCAGAGGACCATTGCTCAATCGCTTTTAACACGGGTGCAATAGCATACCCCTTTTCCGTCAGTTCATACTCAATGACAACTGGTGTTGATGGAATTACTGTACGTAGCACTATTTGCTCAGTCTCTAACTCCTTTAAACGTTCTGTTAATACACGACTACTAATATTCAGCTGATTTTTAATAGTCGAATACCTTTGCGGACCATCTAGTAGCTGATAAATAAGTAGTGTATTCCAACGATGATTTAATATCATGAGTGCTTTTTCAAATCGTGGACAAATATTTTTTTGATCCAAATCACTTACCCCCTTTGTATATTAGTTCCTATTTAACAGTATATCACTTTTTTAAAAAGCCTGTTCTAAAAATACATTAAGTTACTTGACAAAAGTTGTTTTTAAAAATAAACTAAGTTACGAATTGTAAGCAAAAAAAGAAAAGGAGTTACTTTATTATGCAAAATATTGGTTCAACAATTTTACGTATCGTTCTAGGCGTTATTTTTGCAGTGCATGGTTTCCAAAAATTTCAAGGTGGTATTAGCTATACAGCTGACTTCTTTGAAAGCCTAGGTATACCAGGATTTATGGCGTATATCGTGGCAATTATTGAATTAGTAGGTGGAATTGCAATTATTTTAGGTTTAGCAACAAGAATATTTGGTGCTTTATTAACCATTACAATGATTGTGGCGATCTTTACAGCAAAACTTAGCATCGGCTTTATCGGGGCAGATGGATTGGCTGGTTATGAATTAGATTTAGCTTTAGGTGCAATAGCTCTTTACTTTGCTCTCGCAGGCGCATCAAACTTCTCACTGGATTCTCAACTTTTCGGGAAAGAGTAAAACAAAAAAACCTGAAGGTCTTCCATTTAAGGAGTCTTCAGGTTTCCTATTCATATTCGCATCGAGAATTATTTATAATACTTTAAGAGTGCTTGTGTACCATTATCACCATAGCCTGCTGCGATTAATTTCTCATACATTTCATAGGCTAATGCAAGTCCTGGTAATGTGATGCCCATTTTGTTTGACTCATCTAAAGCTATTTTCATATCCTTTACAAAATGTTTAATATAAAAGCCTGGTGCAAAATCTTCTTTTATCATACGTGGGGCTAAATTGCTTAAAGACCATGAACCTGCTGCACCTGAAGAGATCGATTGTAATACGGTCGGTAAATCTAATCCTGCCTTTAGTCCATAAGCTAGTGATTCACACACGCCAATCATACCAGAGGCAATGACAATTTGATTGCACATCTTTGCATGCTGCCCAGCTCCTGCTTCACCCTGATAAATTATATTTTCACCAAATTGCTTCATAATGGGCAATACCTTGTCGTATGTGTCCTGATCGCCACCCATCATGATAGACAAAGTGCCATTTTGTGCACCAATATCCCCACCTGAAACAGGGGCGTCTAAAGCCTCTACACCAATGGATTGAGCATGCATATAAATTTTCTTTGCTAAAGATGGCTCTGAAGTCGTCATATCAATGACAATGTTGCCTTGTTCTGCTGTTTGGAAGAGGCCATTTCCCCCAAAATATACTTCCTCTACATCTGAAGGATAACCAACCATTGTAAAGGCAATTTCATGATTTTTAAATGCTTCAGCAGGTGAGCTTGCCCATGAAGCCCCTAGAGCAACAAGAGGCTCTGCTTTTTCTTGCGTACGAGTATAGACGGTTACTTCATGACCATTTTTTAATAAATGCTTAATAATACTAGCACCCATTACTCCAGTTCCAATAAATGCAATACGTTTCTTTGTCATATGTACATGCTCCTTTGTTTTAGAATGTGTGTACTCTCCGTGGGAGTCCAACTCTCTATCTTTTCAGTTTAGGTGAATGAATGGAATAATTCAAACTCTTCCCACAACTTGTACTAAAATTTATATGTAGGGCATATATACCGAATAAGCAAAAAAAGAGAGCAAGTGATTGGGGGATCACTGCTCTAAAGGGGGAAATGAGAATGTTGCTGTGTTCATAGTAAGTTATTCCCCATTGAAATGCATTTTAAACATATATGTTAAAATGTTTTTTACTCTGAATACTGGAACAATCTTTTTTAGTTTTCTTGGTCTTTTTCTTCTTCAAATGCCATCTGTCTATAATAAGTATTCATTAACTGATCTAATCTGCGACTCAGTTGAATGGTTTTTGCATTTTGTAACCCGTTTTCTACACCTGAGCGAATCATCATCTCACGAGTTTGTTCCATTTGTTTCAAGAGTAGATTGACCATTCATACAACCCTCCACACACAAATAATCATACCATTATTATACATTTATATTTCATTTCTTACAGCATTAACTTACGACAATGTTCGACAAATTAACTTCTAGGTGTTTCAGTATAAGTATAGATAATTCGCCCATTTTGCTTGGCCTCACCTCTGAAATGTTTAAATAATGGGTGTTTTACAAGAATTTCACGAAATTCGTAAAATTCTTCCTTTTGAATTTCAATACTTTCCCTTTCCCCATTTTGTAATTGTTTAAGCATATTTTCGTATTTTTCCATGAACTTTATTCCTCTCTTTGCCTCATTTGTGTAATAAATTATGAATTATTTAAAAAAAGCTTTACGTTTACCAATTTTTCATGCAAACTGTATATTATTAGTCGATGAAGGAGCTGACTGTCTGTGAAAATAGCTGAAGTTGGAAATATTATCGAGTTTAAAAATGGTCTCCAAGGTATTGTAGAAAAGGTAAATGAAAATTCGGTGATCGTTAATTTAACATATATGGAGAATTTTGATTCCCTTGAAATTGAAGAAAAAACGGTCGTCAATCATAAACGATATAAAATTTTATATACTAATGAAGCTTAATAGTCTGAATAGTCCCTATTTGTCTTAATAGATGATAAGGGACTATTTTTTTGATAAGATTAAGGTATGGAGGTCGAATATGCTAACAAATTCGAAACAAACAATACTATTTCTCCTTTCTTTATTATTCGTTTATGGCATGCTTGCTTTTACCTTTGCTAACCAAGCTGTATTTTGGTACATGTATGCATTCACTTTACTAGTATGTATTGCCATTGCCATTTTAGCTGGCTCCATTGAAGATCAATTACCTACATGGCAATTTTTACTCTTCGGTATTGGATACGGTACCATCACATATGGTATTATTCGCTTTGGTTACTGGCTCGCTCCATATATTAATAATAACTTAGTACAATCCGTTCAAAAATTTTTAGCAAGCTACGGACCACAAAATATTTGGCACTATGTTTTACTCGTATTTATCGTCGCCATAGGTGAAGAATTATTTTGGCGTGGTTATATCCAACAACAGTTAAAACGTTTTATGCGTCCTCCGCTGGCTGTCATAGTTACCGCAGTATTATGTGCTGTATCAATTGCCCTTAGCGGATTTATGCTTGGTGTCATTGCTGCATTGGTAACAAGCATTGTTTGGGGCTTCTTATATGAATGGCGTAAAAGTATGCCACTTGTTATTGTAGCTCATGTCGTTTTTGTACTATTATTATTTTTAGTGTTGCCTTTAACATCATAACATTAATATTTGGAAACATTTTATCTTTACTAACGTTTAATTTAGAAAAGGAGGGTTTTTTATGCAAAAAAAATTAATTTCTATTCTTGCATTATTACTAACAGCCGTATTAGTTGTAGGTTGTAATACATCTGATAAAACAGGGGATTCAGATGCTCAACAAAATGAGCCATCAAATACTGCTGCCGATCAAAAACCATCTGGAGATGATACAGCAGGTGAATCAAACGAGGAAGAAGAAGAGACACCTGCATCCAATGAAACAAATACAGAGGATGCTTCTAAACAGCCTCAACAAGATGTAAAATACGTCCAAAATGGTGTAGATAAAACAGAAAAGGCAACTGAATCAGCAAGTGTTGATCAAAGCTATAAACTACAACAGCTTCCTGGATTTACACTGACACAAGAAGAGCCTGGTAAAGACATGTTAGTGTCCAATGATGATGACGAAGTGTTTATGCGTATTGAAACAATTGAAGCTTCACAATCAAGCTTTGAAGAAGTAAAAACAACTATGCAAGATTATATGAACGCAGTAGGTGAAACAGTAGCTCTAACTGCTGAGGAATTAGCAGCATTCAAAGATGTTCAAAATATCGAGGGTTATGTTGTGGACTTCGACACTGAGAAAGTAATTGGAGTCGTCCTTGAGAAAGATGGTCTCATTACAAAATTAACTATTCATGATAATGATGAACAGGATTTAACAGATGCTATGCTTAATATGGCAGCGACTATATCTAAAAAATAATAAAATGCTAAGGACGATAGACTTTGTCTATCGTCCTTCTATTTGATCATAAAAAAGTTGTCTCAAATCAATGAGACAACTTTTTTAATAAGATAGGTCCTTTATAGAAAGACCAATTTTCTTCAATAACGTAATCGCTTGTTCTTTTTCTTCTGGGGATAGTACACTCATTAATTCATGCAAATGCTGTTCATGTTTTGGGAACAGCTCTCCCATAAAAGCTTCACCTTCAGGGGTGATTTCTGCATACGTAACACGACGATCAGCAGGACAAGATACTCTTAATAAGTAACCTCTCTTCTCCAGCTTATCGATGACATACGTAATAGACCCACTGGCTAACAAAATTTTATTGCCAATTTGCTGTAATGGCTGTCTTCCTTTATGATAGAGAAGTTCTAGAACAGCAAATTCAGTTGGGTTTAAACCATTATCCTGAAATAATTGATGTGTTGTTTCATTAATTGCTTTTAGTGCACGTGATAATACAATATATAATTTTAAAGATTGTTTTAGATCTTCTGACGGCATATTCTTTTCCTCTCACTTCGCTCTTTATACATGACATTATAGCGACATTAGAAAAGCATTGTCAAAAGCAATATATGATTTAGAAGGTTTTGTTGTCCATTATGGAACCATTTTTACTTTCTTTATGTTACTAAATAAGCAGAATCCTTTGTGGATACTTCCATTGTATCCATCTGATTAAATGTGTAAATTGGAAACTGCAGATGGAAGCATGTCCCCTTCTGTAGTTCACTACTAACGCCAATTACACCTTCATGTTCTTCAATTACCTTTTTCACGAAAGCAAGGCCCAGTCCTGTCCCTGTTGATTTTGTCGTGTAAAAAGGCTGGAATAGGTTTTGAAGTGTCGTGCTGTCCATACCAACACCTTCATCTTTTATCATCAGTTCGACAATCGCACAGTCATTTGTTGCCATTTCGACGGTAATCGTACCACCATTATTCATGGATTCCATTGCATTTTTAATTAAATTCATCAGCACTTGCTTTAGTCGATTCTCGTTGCCACCAATATAGACTTGAGTAGAGGTTGAAATATACTGAATCATAATATTTTTCATGAGTGCATCTGGTAGCATAAACTCAATGACTTGCTTTACAATATGATCCAGTTCTAATAATTCCACTTTCATCGTTGTTGGCTTAGATAATACTAATAATTCGGATAAAATTTGCTCCATCCGTTGAAGCTCACTGTCAATAACAGAGAGATACATGCGTGATTCATCATCAGCATTTAACTTTAGTAATTCAGTAAAACCCTTTAAAGAGGTTAATGGGTTACGTATTTCATGTGCAATGCTCGCAGCCATCTGTCCAACCACGTTTAATGCTTGCTGATGCTCAACTTTATGCTGAAGTTGCTTTTTCTCTGTTTCATCATTAATTACAGTGACAATAATATTATTGTATTCGTCAAAAATACTTGAAATTTCATAATAGCAAGTTCTGCTCACTTGTGTTTCATCGACTACATGAATGCTTGCATGTTTTTCACCCATTAACTTAGAAAGGTAGGATGTAATTTGCCCTTTTTTTAATGTAAATGAATCAAATATATGCTGATGTGGTTTATGAAGGAGCTGTGAATTTTCAACTTTCAGAAACATTTCGGCATATTTATTAAGCCCAAGAATAATACCGCTAGCGTCACTAACAATAACAGCATAAGGTAAGTAATCGTAGGCATTAAAAGATTGCGCTCTTTCATGTGCTTGGCTAACATATAATTTATGGGCAACATCATCATTTAATGTTGAAATTTGCGCAACAATTTCCTCTGTATTGGGATCGTAAAAACATTTGAAAGATAACATTTCGTATTCATTTCCAACTGTGCGAATATTGAAAATTTCCTCTGAACGTAAATCATTCTGTAACTGTTTGACGAACTTAGTCCATTTAAAATTAGATGGCTCGTCCATAGCTAAATAGCCAATATAGGTTAAATTAAGATTGAAAAGTTTGATAGCAGCCTCATTGACGTTCAAAATTTTCCCTGCTTTATTGAGTATAAGTGTTGGTGACGAAGTACTTTTCATAAGATTTCCAAAACATTGATTAATATCATTTTGCTTCAACTTTCTCACCGAACCTTTCAAAAGAGTAAAAAACCTCTAAAATCGAATTTTGAGCCTTTACTATACTTTATGACAGCACGATTCTATTATTACAAAATTTAGTAAATTTAAGTATTTTAAATTATTTCACGAACCGTTCACAAAATAAATAGGTAAAAAGAATTATATTGTATGTCAGATACTTGACTGATACAATAGGATGTTGAAAGGAAGATTATCGCATGAATACTATTTTAACTACTTTGAATGCAAAGTATATTCACACAAATTTAGCATTGCGTTATTTAAAAGGTGCAGCTTTACCGGAGTTTAATCCAATTATAGCAGAGTATACTATTAAAGACCCTGCTTTTAATATTGTATCAGATTTATTCCAAAAAAAACCTGATATTGTTGGATTTAGTTGCTATATCTGGAACATCGAAGAAACCATACACGTTATCAAGATGTTAAAAACTGTCTGTCCAAATGTTAAAATTCTGCTCGGGGGGCCTGAGGTATCTTATGATTGCCACCATTGGTTACGTCGAATACCTGAGGTAGACTTCATTGTAATGGGTGAAGGTGAAACCTCATTTAAACAATTACTGCGCTACTTCCATGGTGAAATATTGTTAGAAGATGTTCCTGGTATTTGTTATTTAGAGGACGAGAAAGTTAAGATTCACGCTATGCCTCCTAAAATTGATTTACGCGAATTACCAAGTCCTTTTCGTTTTGAGGAGGATCTTCCCTATCTAGGAAAGCGAATTCAATATATTGAAACGAGCCGAGGCTGCCCATTTAGCTGCCAATTCTGTTTATCTTCTATTGAAGTTGGCGTCCGATACTTTAACCGTGAAAAAATAAAAGAGGATATTCGTTTCTTAATGGATAATGGGGCTCGTACAATTAAATTTGTGGATCGCACCTTCAACATCAGTCGTAGCTATGCAATGGAAATGTTCCAATTTTTAATTGATGAACACAAACCAGGTGTTGTATTCCAGTTTGAAATCACGGCTGATATAATGCGCCCTGAAGTCATCCAATTCTTAAATGATAATGCACCAAAAGGTTTGTTCCGATTCGAAATAGGTGTTCAATCTACGAACGATTTAACAAATACCCTTGTAAAACGCCGTCAAAACTTTGAAAAACTAAAGCGAACAGTAACTATGGTAAAAGATGGCGGAAAAATAGATCAACATTTAGATTTAATTGCTGGTTTACCAGAGGAAGATTACGCTAGTTTTCGTCAAACATTTAATGACGTTTTTGCAATGCGGCCAGAGGAATTACAGCTTGGATTTTTGAAACTTTTACGCGGCACTGGACTTCGATTAGAAGCCGAAAAGTTTGGCTATACCTATGTGGATCTATCTCCTTACGAAATCTTCTCAAATAATGTTCTAACATTTGATGATATCGTTCGCATTAAACATGCAGAGGATGTTCTTGAAAAGTATTGGAATGATCACCGTATGGATCATACGATTGAATACTTGGTTACAGAGGTCTTTGATACACCATTTGATTTCTTCCAAAACTTCGGAACATATTGGGAAACAAAAGGTTGGTCTCGTATTGGCCATCAGCCAGAGGATTTATTCCGTCGTTTATTAATGTTTTTAGAAACGATTGATGATGTGAATTTAAACATTGTCCAGAGTTTAATGCAACTTGATTATTTAATGGCTCAGCAGTTCCAACCAAGGAAGCTATGGTGGAATGAGCGTCCTACAGAAGAGCAACAAAAAGCCCTTTATCACGCTTTACGAGAAGATCCAGCTATCGCAGGCGAGGAATTTGCTAACTTTAAGTTAACAGAAAAAGAATTGTTTAAGCATACCTTGATTATCCCTCATGCTCTTGACTACCAAGAGTTCGCAAATGGCAAAATTGTACAAAAAAATGGCTATCTGTTAACCTATTTCCGACATGGTCAAGCACCTTACTTTGCAACAATCTACTCAAACTAATAAGAAACGCTAGTCCTGTTATAACTATCAGGACTAGCTTTTTTTATTACTTAAACGATTCTTAAATCCTCATAGTAACAGTAACTACTACTAAATTTATTCCTTCTGCGCTTCATTCTTTTGGTTAGTTAAGTACTCATAGCCTTTCTTACAAATCTAGGTCAAATTCCTTAAACAAAGATTGATAAAACTTTGTAAAAAATGCCCAAAAAACAATCTATCCAATCAGGAAATAAAAGTTTAAATTTTTTGAATATTTTATGACAAGATATTAATTTTTACTTTTATATGAGGTTTACGATGGAATTATTCCTTACTTAATGCCTCACATACTTTAAAAATTTAACCAATAATTACGCGTTCCTTCGGATAGTGGAAGCCTGATTTCTTTCCTCTTCCGCCACCCCCAAGAGTATAAAGGAATGATATTAATCCAACTCGACCAATAAACATTAAAATAATGATAATGATTTTACCAACCACTGATAAATCAGATGTTATGCCTAATGACATACCACATGTACCGAACGCTGAAGTAATTTCAAAAATAATTTGAATAAGAGATGCTTGTGGCTCTGTTATAAGCAAGATAAGGGTTGCAACTAATACCATGAAAAAGGCTAATAAAATTACAACAAATGATCGGAAGACATCAATCAAATGAATTTCTCGTCCAAATACTTGAATATCCTCTCTACCTCTAGCAAAGGTAATTAAGAATAAAATGGCCAAAGCAAAAGTTGTGGTACGAATACCTCCACCAACTGAGCTTGGGGAAGAGCCAATGAACATCAGGAAGCTCATGAATATATCTGTAGCTTCACTAAAAGTCGTGACATCGTAAGTTGTCAGTCCAGCTGATCTCGTTGATACGGAATGGAACATTGCTGAAAATAATGCCTCATGCCAAGACATTTCCTTAAAAGAATGGAATGATTCAAGTAGTAAAATGACAAGCGCACCAACTATGAATAAAATAGCGTATGTTGAAGTAGTGATTTTAGTAAATAAACTAAAACGGAAATTCTCGCGTCGATTAAGCAAAAAAGTTTTCAATTCAATTAACACCGGAAATCCAATAGCACCTAATACAATGAGTACCATGGTAACCATCTGTACAAAATAATCATCATGGAATGGGAGTAAGCTCATTCCCGTTATATCGAATCCACCATTTGTCGTAGCAGAAATAGAGGCAAAAATTCCATGTAAAAAGGCTTCTTCTAAAGTATCAAAATAATTGGTAAAATGTAGCGTTAAAATAATGGTACCCGTTAATTCAATGCCAAATAAAATTTTTAAAATTTCGCGGATTAATTTAACAACACCAGAGACACTGTACTGGTTATGATCAATCATGATTAACTGACGCTCACGCATGCCTATTTTTTTCCCAACAAGCAGCCACACAAAGGTACCAAGTGACATAATACCAATGGCGCCTAACTGTAAAATAACAAGAATCATTACAAGCCCAAAGGTAGTATAGGTTTCCGAAATATTAATGGTTGTTAACCCAGTAACACTTACTGCACTTACTGCTGTAAACAAGCTATCTAAAAAAGAGACTTTTACACCTTCTTGATGAACGCCTGGAAGCCGTAATAACAGGAAGGAAATCGCTATTGCTATAAAATAATAAGAAACAAGTACCTGAAATGGTGTGACTAGTTTATTTGATGATTTTTTCCAAGGCACTTTAACAACTCCTCCCACATATGATGCCCAACTAGATAGATTATAGTATAGAAAAAATACATAAAAAAAGAAAGAGGAATAGTGATAACTATTCCTCCCAGACTGTAGACAAACTCAATGAATTTTGAGTTTGCCTACAGTCTTTTTTCTTTTACAATAAAATAAAGTAAAGCCGTTGATTTCCACTACGGGCGGACGCTTTCCGCGGGCGGGGTCGAGCTGCTTCCCTCGCTTCGCTCAGTCCAGG
>NZ_JANWTB010000007.1:0-276170 GCF_024919535.1 Lysinibacillus sp. A4
AGTCTGGGCCGTGTCTCAGTCCCAGTGTGGCCGATCACCCTCTCAGGTCGGCTACGCATCGTCGCCTTGGTGAGCCGTTACCTCACCAACTAGCTAATGCGCCGCGGGCCCATCCTATAGCGACAGCCGAAACCGTCTTTCAGTCTTTCACCATGAAGCAAAAGAGATTATTCGGTATTAGCCCCGGTTTCCCGGAGTTATCCCAAACTATAGGGTAGGTTGCCCACGTGTTACTCACCCGTCCGCCGCTAACGTCAAAGGAGCAAGCTCCTTTGACGTTCGCTCGACTTGCATGTATTAGGCACGCCGCCAGCGTTCGTCCTGAGCCAGGATCAAACTCTCCATAAAAGAAATTTGATTAGCTCAAATGTTTTGCTGGCATCATGTTTGATGTCCAAAATTTTTGTTTTGTTCACTAACCGAAGCTAGCTACTTAAAACTTTATTGATTACGTTTTGCTTGTTCAGTTTTCAAGGTTCATGTCATCGCCCTTTTGGACAACTATTTAAATTTACCATACAACCAAGAGGTTGTCAACACTTTTTTGGAGCGGGTGATGAGAATCGAACTCACGACATCAGCTTGGAAGGCTGAGGTTTTACCATTAAACTACACCCGCATATATTTTCTTGAAAATGGCGCGCCCGGCAGGAGTCGAACCCACAACCTTCTGATCCGTAGTCAGACGCTCTATCCAATTGAGCTACGGGCGCATATGAAATTAATTAATTGACTTGGTGCGGCCGAGAGGACTTGAACCTCCACGGGGTTGCCCCCACTAGGCCCTCAACCTAGCGCGTCTGCCGTTCCGCCACGACCGCATTCAATTAGTAACTTTTTTATTATACTATGATAATTCAAAAAGTCAACTCTTTTTCTTAAAGAGATGAGCCATGAAGGACTCGAACCTTCGACCCTCTGATTAAAAGTCAGATGCTCTACCAACTGAGCTAATGGCTCGAATTAAGAAATGAATGGCTGGGGTACTAGGATTCGAACCTAGGCATGACGGAATCAAAATCCGTTGCCTTACCGCTTGGCTATACCCCAATAAGTGGCGGTCCCGACCGGGATCGAACCGGCGATCTCCTGCGTGACAGGCAGGCATGTTAACCGCTACACCACGGGACCAAAATATTATTTACATTAAATTATGAAAAATGACCCCTACGGGATTCGAACCCGTGTTACCGCCGTGAAAGGGCGGTGTCTTAACCACTTGACCAAGGGGCCATGGCTCCGAAGGCAGGACTCGAACCTGCGACAACCTGATTAACAGTCAGGTGCTACTACCAACTGAGCTACTTCGGAATAATTCATGTTATGTTGTCGTCGTTATCTTGTCGACTTTTACTATTATAGGGACAACTCAACAAAACGTCAACTATTTTTTAAACTTTTTTTACTCTACTAATTTTAATTTCCCCAAACACTTACTGCAACAATACCTTTCAACATTCATTTTTATTTTCCGTATATATAATTGGTGGCAATTGACACAAGTATATGTATAGCGTCGTCGTTGTTTTTTAACTGTAGCTTTCGGGACATGTAAAACTGCGCAAAATCGAGGGGCATCTACTTTCCTTAATAATTCTCTAAAATCTTTATCTCGATGCTGATACCCTTTACCTTCAATATGTAGGTGATAATGGCATAATTCGTGTAAAACAATACCTTGAATCTCTTTCAAACCGTATAACTCATAGGCTTTAGGATTAATCTCAATATTATGGGATTGTAAAAGATATCGTCCTCCCGTTGACCGTAATCTCGGATTAAAGTAGGCTTGATGCAGAAAAGGCCTCTGAAAGTTTTCTAAAGATAAGCGACGAACAAGCTCTTGTAATTCTTGATTGTCCATAGTAATCACCTCTAACAACAAGAATACCACACTGCGTAGTATAGACAGTGTGGCAAAAATTTAGTACTCAAACTAATGCTTGATTTTTAGGAGGAAGCATCGTTAAAGAGATACGCCCTTTCGTTACATCTATTTGTTCAACCCAGACAGTTACAATATCCCCAAGTGCCACAACTTCTAATGGATGCTTAATACGTTTATTTTGGAGTTTAGAAATATGCACAAGTCCATCTTGCTTCACGCCAATGTCAACAAATGCGCCGAAATCTACTACATTTCTTACCGTCCCCTGCAATTCCATACCTACTTTTAAATCTTCCATTTTTAATACATCAGTCTTAAGCAATGGTTGTGGGAATGCATCACGTGGGTCACGACTAGGTTTCATTAAGGTATCCACGATATCTTGAATTGTCACAACTCCTACTCCAAGCACATCACTTAATTTTTGGATATTTAGTGCTGCAATAGCATCCTCTGCCTTCTGTGTCCCTAACTCTTTTTTATCTATTTGAGCCTCTGCTAATATTTGCTCAGCAAGGGCATAGCTCTCAGGATGAATACCTGTAGCATCAAACGGATTTTTTGCTTCTGGGACACGTAGGAAACCAATAGCTTGTTCATACGTTTTGGCGCCTAACCTTGGAATCTTCTTTAATTGCGCACGTGTAGTAAATTGACCATTTTCCTCTCGCGTCTTTACGATATTCTCTGCAACAGTTTTTGATAGACCCGAAACATATTGTAAGAGTGATGATGAAGCCGTATTTACATCTACACCAACTTGGTTAACAGCTGTTTCTACTATAAAAGATAGCGATTCATTTAATTTTTTTTGAGAAACATCATGCTGATACTGACCTACACCCACAGCTTTTGGTTCAATTTTCACTAACTCTGATAAAGGATCCTGTAAGCGACGTGCAATGGAGACAGCACTACGTTGTTCAACCTGTAAATCAGGAAATTCTGTACGTGCAATTTCAGACGCTGAATAAACAGACGCCCCCGCTTCATTGACAATCACATAGGCTATGTCAGTAGTAAGTTCATTTAATACATCCGCGATAAATTGTTCTGTCTCTCGAGATGCTGTACCATTACCAATGGCAATTATACTTATTGGATACTTTGCCAAAATTCCTTTTACAATAGCTTTGGATTTTGCCACATCTGGTTTCGGTGGATGTGGGTAAATAGCTGTAACCTCAAGCATTTTCCCAGTTTCATCTACAACCGCTAGCTTGCAACCTGTACGGTAAGCTGGATCAACCCCTAAAACATATTTACCTTTCATAGGTGGTTGTAGCAATAGGTTACGTAAATTTTCGGAAAAAATATGAATAGCCTGTGCCTCAGCTTTTTCTGTAAGCTCGTTTCGTAATTCCCTTTCAATTGAAGGCTGAATTAAACGCTTGTACGAATCCTCGATTGCTAGTTTAACTTCTGCAATAGCAGGAGACGAACCAGTTGCAGGTATCCATTCTTTCCACATAATCATTAATACTCGATCCACCGGCACATGAATAGAAACCTTTAAGATTTCTTCTTTCTCTCCTCGGTTTATCGCTAAAATACGGTGTGGTACAATGCGACTAACAGGCTCTTCATATTCGTAATACATTTCAAAAACATTTTTCTCGTCGATTTCTGTATTTTTCACAGACGTCACAAGAATTCCATCTTTCCATGAATAAGCTCGGATTTTTTCACGAATAGAGGCATCGTCCGCAAAACGTTCTGCTAATATATCTCGAGCTCCTATCAGGGCTTCTTCCGTATTAGTAACTTGTTCGTTGTCCACAAAGTCAGTTGCTAATTGCTCTAATGCATCATCACTAAATGCTAACAGGAGATCTGCAAGAGGCTCTAAACCTTTCTCTTTTGCAATCGTCGCCTTTGTACGTCGTTTTTGCTTATAAGGTCTATATAAATCCTCAACACGTTGTAAGATTGTTGCAGAAAGAATAGTCTGCTCTAATTCTGGTGTAAGCTTTTCTTGCTCTTGGATTAATCGTATAACTTCTTCTTTTCGTTGTTCAAGTTGCTGTATGTAGTGATAACGATCTTCTACAGCTTTAATTTGCACCTCATCAAGTGATCCTGTAACCTCTTTTCGATAGCGCGCAATAAATGGTACCGTATTTCCCTCTTCTAATAAGTTAATAACAGCTTCTACTTGCCCTGGTTTGACTGCTACATCCTTTGCAATGAGCTGTAACATTTGCTTTTGCTCCACATCATCACTACCTTTTTCTTTTCATTTTACCATTACACTTTACTAAAAATGCAAAAAAATAGTCTACTCAGACGAATATGAGTAGACTATTTCCATTCATTTTAAAGGTATTTTTCATTAAACACCCACGAAAGATTAGAGCGAAACACCGCCACTTGCTAGAATAGCCTCTTGTAATTTCTTTATTGCTTTCCTTTGTATCCTCGATACATGCATTTGAGAAATCCCTAATCGTTCTCCAGCTTCTTTTTGACTAAGTTGCTCTAGATATGTAAGCTGAATAATTTGTTTTTCCCTCTCATTCAACACAACCAGCGCCTCTGAAACAATCATTCGTTTATTGGTCATTTCATAGCCATCGTCTTCCCTGCCCAAAATATCGAATAACGTGACTGTACTACCGTCTGAGTCTGACTCTATCGAATGGTCCATAGAAAGAGCTTGATAACTACGGCTCATTTCCATAGCTTCTAGTACCTCTTCCTCTGCTACTTCTAATCGTTCAGCAATATCTTTAATGGATGGAGAACGCTGTAATTCAATTGTCAGCGCCTCCACAGTTGATTTAATCTTCGGCCCAAGTTCCTTTATACGTCTAGGCACATGCACATCCCATGTTTTATCACGTAAAAAACGTTTGATTTCCCCAACAATTGTTGGCACGGCAAAAGCTTCAAAACTACGACCAACATTCGGATCAAAACGTCTTATTGCACCTAACAATCCCAGCATCCCTACTTGAACAATATCATCATAATATGATTTACCATTCGAATATTTACGAGCTATAGATTCAACTAGATATCGATAATGAATCACTAAATTGGTTTGTGCTTCATCATCCTCCGTTGACTGGTACAATTCAATCCACTTAAGTACATCTTCTTTAGATGAAGATTTATGTAGTGATTCTTTCGACATTTTTCTCCACCTGCTCCCTAGTGACATACTTTGTCATGAAGACAGTTACGCCACCATCGTTATTGATCATCACCTCATCCATCAAAGTTTCCATTAAATAAAGTCCCAAACCACCTTCTCTTAGCCCTGCAATACTTTCTTCAGGATGATACGGCCCAATCTTAGACTTAATCTCTTCAAAATTAAAACTATTGCCGTAATCCGCAATCATCATTTCCATTTTATTGTCGTACAGCGCACACCCGATGACAATTTCACCCTCTTCTTCGTCTTTATAAGCATGGTGAACAACATTTGTCACAGCCTCACTTGCTGCAATTTTTAAATCTTCAATATCATCATAATTAAAGCCAATCCTACTCGCTAAGCCCGAGACAGTTAATCGAATGACACTGACAAATTGCGGTTTAGCAGGAACTCTAATTTCAATATAGTCAAATTCCTTCATTATCTTAATTCCACCTTTTTATCAGTTTCGATATCCATCAAATCACTAAGACCAGTAATTTCAAATAATCTTTGTAACCTATTCGATAAACCAACGAGCTTTACTTTACCATTTTCACGTAATGCTCTTTTATAAAAGGCAACAAAAATCCCAAGTCCTGTACTATCCATGTAATTTACCTTTGATAGATCAAGCTCAATTTCTAAACCCTCTGTAATCTTTACAGCTTCTAATTCGTCTCGTAATCCTGAAGCAGTAAACGTATCAATCTCACCCTCAACAAAGCCAAATAATTTATGATCAATTTCTTTAAAATGTATCGTTACGTCCATATAGCACACCTCCACCATATTTGTTAGACTATTTTCTCTACCCTGTTCAATTTAAACTTAAACCTATTTTTTTAAAATAACTACAGTAAAATCATCAAATAGTTTAAAATTTTGCACTCTCTCTATTTCCTTATAAAGGAGCTGACACAATTGCTGGGCAGATAAATGTCTATTTTCTTTTATTAAAGTTGTGATTACCTCTCGCGAATTTAATTCTTCTTTCACTCTAAATTCTGTCACACCGTCGGTCATCATAATAATCAAATCATTCTCTTCTAACACAATTTCATGAAACGTATAGTTTGTTTCAGACAATACACCCAATAGTAAACCTTTAGCCTCTAAGGTAAAGAACTGATCGTTCTTTGCACTATAATGTAAAGCTGGTTCATGGCCTGCCGAAGCATAAGAAAAAATGTTTTGCTCTACATCTAAGCAGCCATAAAACATCGAAACAAACATACTGTCATCCACACCTTTTTCTATTACCCTATTAATAACTTCTAAAACATATGAGGGATCTTTATATGCATATACTAATGTTTCAAGTCCATATTTCACCATCGACATACATAAAGCAGCAGGAACTCCTTTACCGACAACATCTGTCACAGCCACACTCAAATATTCTTCTCCATCATGAAAAAAATGTACATAATCGCCGTTCATTTTTCGAATAGGTACTGAAATCATACCTATATCAATATTTTGCATATTCGGCACATAAGTTTTCAACAATGTTTTTTGGATGTTTGTCGCTATTTTCATTTCCATTTCATATTCAGCTTGCTTTTGAAGTAAACTTTGATGCTCTCTATGTGCCATTCCATAATGCACCATTACTTCAATCAAAAAATCATAAGCAGGCTGTGATTCGTTCATTTGATTCGGAAATATTTGTTCTACAGCATTTTTATGAATGCTAATAACATCCTCGGGAGAAATATTTTTTTGAATTAACTGACGTGTGAAGTTCTGAGCGATATATAAATTTCTTTCTGTTTGGTTGACCATATAATCTGCTAATATTTTTTTATACTGAGCTTCTAATTGTTTCAGTTTTCTTCACGTCCTAACGCAACCATTTTTCCGCTCTTATCGTTGTTCCCTCTCCAACGACAGATTGAATATCTAAACTATCCATCAATCGTTTAACACCTGGCAAACCAGCACCTAGCCCCCCCGAGGTGGAATAACCATCCTCCATTACTTTACGAACATCTTTAATACCAGGCCCTTGATCTGTTGCAACAACAACTATTTTCTTTTCAGTATCTGCTTCAACCCTTTCAATTGCTATGATACCTATACTTGCATATAAATAAATATTTCGTGCTAATTCACTAATTGCCGTGGTGATGCGGGCTTGATCAACAGTGCCAAATCCAAGTGCTTTTGCTTCATTGCGCCCCAGTTGTCTAGCTGCAACAATATCCCACTCTGTAATAATTTCAACCGAAGACCTATATGTCACTGCTGTCCCTCCATTTCCTTTGGAGTTATACTCTTACACTTTTATTCAAACTGCTTGCCATCATTTAAAATGAATGAATTGCCTCTATAAATGGAATATTCTATGTAAATTTTCATATACCTTTTAAGAATTTTTTCAAAAATCTATTTTTATTAAAAATCTTGTGTATATCTTAAAGCTTTTTGTAACATTTATCAATTACACCTTGGCTTAATTATTTCAGGTACTTCATCTTTCGTAGCAAAATCGCTTGCTGAGCAAGATCTATCGTAATTCAAATTATGGTAAAGACATTTCAAGGATATAAGACAAAAAAGCATCGAGATATCATAATCTCGATGCTTCTATACACATATGTATATCAAAATTTAACTAGACCTAAACTAATCATCAACGCACCATCAACTTTTTCCATCACAGCATGATCCAGTTGCGTAATACGATCCGTCAATCTTGACTTATCAATTGTCCGCACTTGTTCTAGCAAAATAACCGAATCACGTTCAAAACCATACTTTTCAGCATTGATTTCAACGTGTGTCGGTAACTTTGCCTTTTGAATCTGTGCAGTGATAGCTGCGATGATGACAGTCGGACTAAATCGATTGCCAATATCATTTTGAATAATCAGCACCGGCCTAGTGCCTCCTTGTTCAGAACCTATTACCGGTGATAAGTCTGCAAAAAAAACGTCACCACGTTTTACATTCAAAGTGTCATCCCCCGCTAACGAGACGCTCCACCATATGTTGTGCTTCATACTCTGCATGCAAGCATTCGCTCGCAATCATTAAATTAATATGAGACATTTCAACATATCCTTTAATCATAGCTTCCCGTATTTGATTTGGTTGCTCCTGCATTAAATTTTTGCGCGCCAAAATACGCACAAAAGATTCACCTTCAATTACTTCCTTTGTTTGTAGAAATAGTCTGTCTTGAACAGCAATTGTAGCTTCTCTTAACTTTTTCTCGTACACAGCAAGCACCTCCAACGGAACCATACACTTTTCATTACTTCCCATTCTATCATTGAAAGATATTGTTGAAAAGACATGAAATGACAAAATATCTGACAATTTGAAGTACAAATTGTAAAAATATGTTGGTTGTCGAAGGTATATGCTGAATAATTATTATTGCAATGTGTTTTCAAATATGAGCCATTACTATGTTTTGGAAAAGAAATAAGTTCTCCAGTGCTAATTTATTTACCAAATTCAACTTGGAACATTGCTCATGACATTACATTGAGATTTGACTTATTCTAATGAAAGACAACTAAAGATATGTTCTAGGAACTCTTGTTGTTATAATGCATGGTATTTCATAATTAATTGTTTCGAGCTTTGTTGCCCATTCATCGATCGATACTCCAGTATTTCCTTGTCGACCAATGAGTGTTACCTTCTCACCTATATCATATGCTTTTGGTAGGGCAACCATACATTGGTCCATACAAATTCGTCCAACAATCGGCATTCTTTGTCCATCAATTAAAACCTCTTGTCCACCTAACTTGCGAATCACGCCATCTGCATAGCCAATTGGAATTGTTCCTATCCACATATCTGTCGGAGCAACATATGTAGCTCCATAGCCAACTGGATCACCTGATTTTATTTGCTTTACATGAACAAGTTCACTTTCAAGCGAGAACGCTGGTAACAAGGGAAAAGGTAATATACTTTTCACATATGAAGAGGGTGATAATCCATACATCGAAATACCAAATCTAACAGCATCATATTGTAAATGCGGATCTTTTACTAATGAGGCGGCTGTATTAGATGCATGAACAAGTCGCGGCTTATTAGGTATTACAGCTAAACATTTCTCAAAAAATTGTACCTGTTGATCAAAATGTAGCGTATCCTCTTCATCAGCTGTCGCAAAGTGTGTAAATATTCCATCCAGCTCCATGTGATCTGTAGACTGTATTGTTTGATAGAGCTCTAATAATTCCTGCTCTGAGCGAATACCTATTCTACCCATTCCGCTATCTATTTTTATATGAAGTCGTAAAGGAAGCGCTTCATCTACTAAAAGAGAAGCAGCTTGCTGAATCCAATCATCGGCAAATGCCGTAAGTATAATACGTTGCTGCGCTGCATAAGGAGCAAACGAAACTGGAGATGCACCTAATATTAATATGTCTGGTTCTTCAAAATGTGCTCGAATATGTAATGCCTCATCGGGCGTTGCCACTGCAAGTACTGTGGCACCAGCTTTAAGAGCTGCCCGTGCAACGGCTACATCTCCATGACCATACGCATTTGCTTTTACTACAGCGATAATTTGAACATTAGGTCGTAAAAATTCTTTTAAGTTTTTTACATTTTGTTGAATTGCTTGTAAGTCTATTATTGCTTTTGTTGGACGAAAAAACTGCTGTGTCTTCATAAGAATACCCTCTTTATTTTTAATTAAAACATTATGTAGGACATACATATTGCAAAGTATGTCGATTTAGCTTGTACACACAAAGTTTTAGTTTTCGGATGAGCCTATACTTTATAGGTTCATTTTAATTATCAATAAGCTACAGCCTCCGTATTCCAGAAGGCTGTAGCCAGAAAAGTTACTTCATACTACTTATCGTCATAGATGTAGCAACTTCAATCATTTCTTCTCGCGTTAATTTACTTGATGCTACAAAGAATTCAACGCCATCTTTTTCCCAACTAATTGATGTATCTGTAATAGCACCAATTGTATAGCCTAAATCAACTGGATCACCAGGTGACGATACAGGTAACATTGAATTTTCCTTCATTACTGGTTGCTGCATAACAGTAAATGCCTTCTCACCATCGTATGTTAAGATTACTCGTTCCATTCCACTTTCCTGCACAACCTTTTCATTCGCTAATTGTGCCCAATTTACAACAGGATAATGTGTTTGGAATTCTTGATATTCAACTTCTGCTCCAACAGCTTCCTTATCCTCATTATCTTCTTGCCCTTCTTTTTCGGCAGGTGTAGCTTGTTCACCTTTCGTGTTATCTTTATCAGTGAATTGCTCAACTGCATACTCTTTTGCAGCATGTTGTACACCTAGCTTAATTTTCTTAAATGTGATTTTGATTTGCTCTTCTTTCACATCATTCATAATCACTACTGAGGTTGGCAATAAAGTTTTCTTATCTACTGTTATAACCTGATGTGGCATACTGTTCTTATAGCTATTTCTAGTAGCCGCTTCAAATATATATGCTTTTTCTTCTTCTTTCATGACAAGATTTTTATCTTCTGCTAAATCTTCTGCTAGCGCTCCAATTAAGTATGCCTGACTATTTTTCTTTGGCCAATCACTTTGGAATTTATACATTTTGTTTAATGTCGGTGTTACGACAAAAACACCATCAGCATTACGTACAATCATTTGAGAAACATCTTTCCCACTTTCAACTACTTCTACTCGATAGAAATCAGGTTTTGTGTGCCATACTGTTACATCATAATTTCTAGGTTCCCCACCCGATTTAATTTCCATCGATGCATTTAATTCATAACCATTCGTCTCTGCCCATTTACCATTCACTTTCTTCAACACTTTTTCCTGTGAGGCTGCACCACATGCCGACAGAAGTAATATCGTACAAAGTAAGACGAGCCATTTAACTATACGGTTGCCCACGCTTTCACCCTTTCTTCTTTCAAATCCACTACGACAATATATGAACCGTATTTGTCAGTTATGTCATTTGAAGAAAGGGCAATATATTTAAATTTACATGCAATCCTTTTAGACAAGTTAAGTACTATTCTAATAAGATTACTTGAGCAGCTGCGTATTGCTTAGAATGCGTAATACTAACAAAACCATTGACAAGTTCATCCTTAAAATATAAAACAGGATTGCCAGCTGCTCCTTTTAACACTTCCAAATCATGAAGCTTACATTGTTCCCCAAGCCCTGTTCCCAGAGCCTTCGAAAATGCTTCTTTTGCAGCAAATCGCCCAGCTAAAAATTCTATTTTGCGAGTTTCCGAATAACCATCAAATATTTTTTTTTCATTTATCGTTAAAATGCGGTCTTTCAATTTATCTGTTCGTTTCATAGCCTTTGCAATACGATCAATCTCTACAATATCGAGGCCAATTCCCTTAATCATGTGAACCTTCTCCTTTACCTATTTCCAACAAGGCATGTATAATAATTGTAAATTGAGGTGGAGCCATGTTTAGTAGAACGGAAAATTTTAAGCAATATACAAAGTATTACCCTGTTGTTTCAACTTTAATAGCAATAAATCTTACTCTTTATGTATTGTCTCTCATACCCAGCATAGGAACACTCTTGTGGAATTACGGAATCCAAGCAAATTTCCTGATTCAAAGTGGTGAATGGTGGCGTGTTTTCTCTGCCATGTTTTTACATGCAGGTTTTATGCATGTGTTTTTTAATATGTTTTCCTTATATCTCTTTGGACCAGAGCTAGAAAAAATCGCAGGGAAAGCACGTTTCATTACAATTTATTTAGTATCAGGTATTGTAGGCAACATGGCAACCTATATATTCTATGATAGTAGTTATGCGAGCCTTGGTGCAAGTGGGGCTATTTTTGGAATTTTTGGTGCATTTGGGGCATTAGTTTACTATACTCGACGTACAATGCCCATGCTTCGTAAGCTCATTTTACCAATCATCGTCATCAGTGTCATTATGACCTTTCTCCAACCAAATGTGAATGTCTTTGCTCATTTAGGCGGTCTAGTAACCGGATTTATCCTTGGACTTGTCTATTTACATCCAAAAAGAATTTTAAGCTGGCGCAAACAAAAGATGGCTGGTAGACCATAACATTAAAAAGAGGAGCTGCTCACCTATAGAGCAGCTCCTCTTTCCTTACAATGACCTCCATTATAAAACCACTGTAGCTTCATTTGACATCTTTATTTTTTTCCATTCAGTTGCTGTTAAACCATAAACAACCTGATCTACGTAGTGATCATATAGCCACTCAGCATCCCTTAAACGCCCTTCTTCATGAAAGCCCAATACCTTTGGGATTGTACGACTACGAATATTACCAACTGCAACACGCACTTCTATACGATTTAACTTTAAATAATTAAAGGCAAAATCAATCAATGCTTTCATGGAATTCGTAACGAGCCCCTTTCCTACAAATTCATTCCCTAGCCAGTAGCCAATACTTGTCCATTTATGTTGCCAGTTGATTTGGTGATAGCCGATAACACCGGCAAGCTTTCCATCATAGTAAATCCCTGCTTGTATGCCATTGTGATCAGCATATTGTTGCATAGCATTTTTTACGAATTGCTCAGTATCCTTTACTGTTTTGACATCATCTACAAAGGGCAACCATTCACGTAATGTATCCCTTGAACGGTCAGTTAAAGCGAATAACTCTTCTACATCACTTAAATCCAAAAGCTTTAAATAAGCGCTTTCATTAATGTCATATTTAAACAATGTCTCCACCCCTTTTGTTCTATTTATTTTATTATAAACAGCATCTCTATTTATTTATAGTTAAAAAAGCTAATCCTTCCATAAAATTGAAAGGATTAGCTTTTTAGTTCATTAATGTTCGTACCATGTTAAGATCGTCTCGGCATCTTGTTGCTCTAAGCTGGAAACACTCCCCGTTGTACCAGTTGCTCCTGACATGACGGTTGCTTTTACAGACATAACATTCTTTCTTTTTTGAAAGTATGATTGTGTACTTTCAATAGATTGAATTCGCTTCTTCTCCATGATTAACGTAATTCGACTAAACACCCGATACTGCATAGCCAGTTGCTTGCCATCTATTTGATAGCCTGCTGTTTTATGCTGCCAAATACCAAGTAAAATTGTTAATGGAATTAACAGCAACGACAATAACCCGTATGGATAAAAGAAATAGATAGATGCACCGATAATCGGAACTAACCAGAAAAAATCAATGCGATAAAAAAATGGTCTTGCCCTTTTCGGTGAGCGAGTAAATGTAGGCTGCCAATTCATATCCGGGAAAAGCTGTTCTAATGTTTGCATACAATCCATCTTCTTAATAAGTGGAAATAGTGTAATTTTTTTATCATTTCCATTTTCACCGTTACCACCAGCACTTTCAACAACCACTGTAGCAAAGCCTGTTAACTGACGTAATGGATTTTCCACAATACGAATTGCCTGAATTCGATTCAACGGCAAAGTAATACGCTTTTTTTCTAACAGTCCTTTTGTAATAATCAACTTTTCTTCCTCAATGCGGACCGTATAATCATAATAATTTATCAGTGTGATGACCACCGATACAATCCAAGCAACAATTAAAACAACCATCACCGTCAAAGCCACTAAAAATGCGCCAATTTTCACAAAATCAGCTAACTCATGAAATACAGTTTCATAAGGAATAATATCGGAAAATTGTGAAGCAACGGCTGCAAGACCTGATAATACAACACCAATTCCACCAGATGTTGTTGCTAATACCAGTAAATCTCGCATGGACATATGGTAAATCATCGGAGTTGGTGTCGCTTCCTCTACTACCTGCACTTGATCCTGTTGTTGAACCGCTTCGTTTTTAGCATGACGCATTTCTAATTCAATAACATCTGCTGCCGCTTTGCGAATGGCTGTCAGCTCAACCTCAGGTTTTCCTCCTTTACTACCAGCAGTCTCCACCTGAACTTTCACTAAACCAAAAATGCGATGAAAAACGCCTTCATTGTAATTTAAACTTTGTATACGTTCAAAAGGGATATAACGTTTCTTTTTAACAAATAATCCATATGTCACACGTAACTCCCCATCTTCAAACCAGTAAACAAATGTCCGCCATTTTATAATTCCTCCCACGAGCGCAAGAAGTGCTGCAACTCCCCATACACCGAAAAGTAAAATGGTTTCAAAAAAATGATCACTTCGAAAATTCAAAGAAAAATTAAAGCCGTTACTTATGATAATAATTGCAATTGGTAATATCATACTTTTCAATGCTTTTACACTTGTTATAATTGCAGACACTGGGTGTAAACGATTAATTTCCTTAGACATCATCTTCAGCCACCCTTGCTAAATCAGAAATACGCGCACGCAGTACGTCTGCTTCATCCATAACAAGTGCAGGAATCGTATGTACAGTTGCAGCTGTAGAAATAGAGATATTACCTAAGTCGTATTTTTTTAATATTGGCCCTTGTGTTGTATCAACATGTTGCACACGTACCATTGGAATTAATGTGCGTTTCACAACAAATAAACCATGTTGTACTTCGATTTCATGCTCTCTAACTTCATAGCGCCATCTTTCCCATCTTATTTTCGGGAAAATAAAAATAGATAATATCGTACTTAGTAATACAATTGCACACGCTATGAAGTAAATAAATGAAGGCCATTCAAAATAATAAGTACCATAGCTTACAAGTCCTGCTACGACTAACAGTACCAATGTTTGTATGACTCCATACAAACGCCACACGGTTAGCCCTTTACGAGAAATTTGATGAATTGGTTGTGCTCTCATTGTCGTTCCCCCTCTTTCTTCATTAGGTGTATACGAATTTAATCACCTTTTTGTTTCAACTATAGCCGAAAAAAAACCTTACAGCCATCATGACTGTAAGGTTTACTATAAAAGTTAAGTGTATTTCGTCTAAAATTATCCTTCGTGACGTCTTGGAGAACGAGAACGACCTTGTCCACCTTCACGACGTCCACCTTCACGGCGTCCACCCTCTCGACGGCTACTGCTACTGCGACGTTCTCCACTGCGAGCATTGTCACGACGTCCTCCGCCAAAGCTACGGTTTCCGCGGCCACGATCACCGCCACCACGATTATTGCTAGAACGTTCACGACGCATTGGTAATGGACGTTCTTCTGTAATTGTTACTGGTGTATCGTCTGGCTCTCTTGTTAATGAACGTAGAGCAGCTGCAACAACATCAACAGCATCATGATTGTCTAATAATTCTGCTGCAAGTGTACGGTAATCACCTAAATTGTTATTAGCAATAAGACCTTCCAGTGTTTCAACAGCTAAGCGTTGTTGTCCTTCTAATGCTTCATCTGTTGTTGGTGGGCGAAGAGGTGTCATACGTTTTTTCGTAGTTTCTTCTACAATACGTAAGTAACCCATTTCACGAGGTGTTACAAATGTTACGGCAAGACCTGATTTACCTGCACGACCTGTACGTCCAATACGGTGAACATATGATTCAGGATCTTGAGGAATATCAAAGTTATAAACATGTGTTACACCAGAAATATCAAGTCCACGAGCGGCTACATCAGTCGCAACAAGGATATCGATTTTATTTTCTTTAAACTGACGTAATACGGAGATACGCTTCGCTTGGCTTAAATCACCATGAATACCTTCAGCTAAATAACCACGTATAGATAGTGCCTGTGCAAGCTCATCTACACGACGTTTTGTACGACCAAAAATAATGGCAAGCTCTGGTTGGTGTACATTTAATAAACGAGATAAAATATCGAATTTTTCACGTTCAGCAGACTTAACAAAATATTGATCAATGTTATCAACAGTTAGTTCTTTAGCTTTAATTTTTACAATCTCTGGATCACGCATAAATGTTTCTGCAATTTTACGGATTGCTGGTGGCATTGTTGCTGAGAACAGTAATGTTTGGCGCTCAGAAGGTACGTTTTCTAAGATTGAATTAATATCATCGATAAAGCCCATGTTTAACATTTCATCTGCTTCATCCAATACTAATGTTTGAACATCTTCTAATTTTAACGTACGACGATTAATATGATCAATAATACGGCCTGGCGTACCAACAATGATTTGAGGTCTATTTTTCAGTGCACGAATTTGACGGCCTATTTCTTGACCACCGTATACTGATAATAATTTTACGCGTTTGTCATAGCCAATTTTATAAAGCTCTTCTGAAACTTGAATCGCTAACTCACGAGTTGGAGCAATGACTAATGCTTGAATATTAGGGTTTTTTGGATCGATTTTTTCAATTAGTGGAATCCCGAAAGCGGCAGTTTTACCAGTACCTGTTTGTGCTTGACCTAATACATCACGGCCTTCAATCGCAAAACGAATAGTACCTTCTTGGATTGGTGTTGCTTCTTCAAATCCCATACGCTTTACTGAGCGTAATGTAGATTCGCTAATATTTAATTCTGAAAAATTTGTCAAACTTCTCAATCTCCTTTTTTTCCTTTTAAGTTGACAAATGGTTACATTTTCAGATGAAGTTGTCGGCAAATTCGAGCCTGTGTAGTGGAACGTTTCCGTTACTTAAAAATTTTCTCTACATGATAGTCCATATAGAGCTCTCTTATATGAAAAGGAAAGCCCGGTCTTTACCGAGCGGTTCAATTCTGTCGTAATTTTTCACTTTAGAATAAAACCGTTGTGTTCAAAAAAAAGTACTCTTCAACCAAATATGAAGAGTCTTCGCACAAAATGTATCCATTGCTTACACTAGTCTAACATGGCTTTAATTCCTATGCAACGATAACGCATGAGTCGTAATAATCTGACTACTTTATTTGTCTTTCAAAAACATTAAAACCTGTGGAAACCATTCAGAGCAATCTTCCTCAAAACATATATGGTGCTTGCCATTATCAGAAAAATACAAAACCTTGTCTACAGAGGCTAATTCATCAAAAAGAAATTGAGCCGTATGATAAGGCACTATCCCATCCAACTTTCCCTGCACAATATATACCGGAATTTGTATATGCTGATAATACGGTTCCACCATTCTTACCAACTTCATAAATTCTACTGTTGAGGCAAGTGGCACATTGCTAAACTTCTGATGGTATCGTAGATAGAGTTCGTTATTAGTCAAATTATGGTGATAGGCTTCAGTAGCTAACATTTTAAAATCTTTGACTAGCTGCTTAGGGCTCACATACTTTGCAGCAGCACTTAGTAATACAAGCTTTTTCACTTTATAGCGTTTAGCTAAATATAGCGCTATAATTCCTCCCATTGAAAAGCCCACAACGATTACCTCGTCTACTTTTTTTGCCAACGATCGGAAAGCTAATTCTGCATCCATCAACCAGTGTTTCGCCTTAAAACCACTCATATGTAATTCTTCACCATGCCCAGACAATGTTGGCTCTTCAATTATCCAATCTGTATGTGAACGTAAATAACTTGTGAATGGCTTCACCTCATATGGTCCACCTGAAAATCCATGAATACATAGTACACCTACTGACAACGTTCTCACCTCATTTAACAATTAATCACTTACACAAATAAATCGGTGAGCGTTTATCTCACCGATTCATTGCTACTATGATGTAAATGCCTTTAAGATTGTCTCTAATTTCATACCACGTGAACCTTTAAGTAAAACAATAGATGATTCATTCGCTTGTTTTAGCTTTTCGATAATAGCCGTATAATCATCTTCTGTATACAATAAACGTTCAGCCTCAAAGCGCTCTTTTAATATTTTGTAAAGATATAGCATACGAGGGCCAAACAAACAGACATTATCAATTTCATCCTCATTAATATGCTCAGCCAGACCCTCATGGAAACGTTGCTCATTTGGTCCAAGCTCTAGCATATCTCCTAACACAAGCCATTTTTCAGGTCGAATAGTTGATGTAGCCATAAATTGAATGGCAGCTTTTACAGAGGTTGGAGCTGCATTATAGGCGTCATTGATAAATAGAGCGCCATTCGTTCCTAGTACCTGTTGCATCCTCATATCAGTTAATACGACATGCTCTAAGGATGTACGTATTTGTTCATTGCTTAAACCTAGCTTATGAGAAATTAACATGGCCACAAGTGTATTTTTTACTTGATGCTTGCCAAGCACTGAAATAAAGAAATCACCCTCGATCATACCGTGTGTAGTGAAGTGGCTGCCATCAGCGTTAGCATGAATATTGTCAGCGTATAAAAGATTATTGGATTCTAACCCGAACGGTACTGATTGTAAGTGTTGTTCCTTTGCCACTAATTCCTGGAGCAAAGGTTCATCACCATCATAGAATAATAGACCATCTTCTTGCATTCCTTGAATTATTTCAAACTTTGCTTTTGCAATACCTGCACGTGACCCCAAATCCTGCATATGGGCCTCACCAATGTTGGTAATAACCGTCATATGTGGACGAGCAAGCTTCGTTAAAAACTCAATTTCACCAAATCCACTCATACCCATCTCAAGGACAGCCACATCTGTATCTTCATCAAGCTGTAAGATAGTAACAGGCAAGCCCAATTGATTATTAAAGTTCCCAATCGTTTTTTGTACTTTAAAGAATGGACCTAGTGTTCCGGCTAAAATATCCTTTGTTGATGTCTTACCATTTGAACCTGTAATGCCTATAAATTTTGCTTTATGTTCATTACGATATGCTCTAGCCATTTCTTGCAAGGCTAATTCTGGATCATCCACAAACAGCAAGGGGTAATCTTCTGGTGGATTCGGTTCATCCTTTTGCCAAAGAGAAGCTCCAGCACCTTTCTCAAATGCCTGCATTACAAACTTGTGCCCATTTGTATGCTCACCACGAAATGGAACAAATAGGTCTCCTTGTTGAATTGTTCTTGTATCAATAGAAATTCCTGACACAACAGTGTCACCAAAAGAACCCATTTCCTCATTTAACCATGCAGCTAATTGTTTTAAAGTTTTTTTCACGATAATCCCACTCAGTCTTTTTTATAGTGAAGCTGTTGTTTTTCTTCATAGCGTTCAATTGCTAGGGTAATTAAACGGTCGATCAGCTCCGGATAACTCACGTCTGTATGCTGCCATAATAATGGATACATACTTACAGGCGTGAAACCTGGCATTGTGTTTACTTCATTAATGTAAACGTTATTTTCAGCTGTTACAAAAAAGTCTGCACGAACTAAGCCGCTACCATCTATAGCCTTAAATGCACGCTTTGCCAGTTCTTTTAAGCTTGCCACAGTTTCTACTGGAAGCTCAGCTGGAATAATAAGTGCTGTAGAACCGTCCTTATATTTAGAATCATAATCATAAAAATCAGTCACAGGTTTAATTTCTCCTGGCACTGATACTTCAGGATCGTCATTTCCTAACACTGCCAGTTCAACTTCACGAGCGACAATTCCCTGTTCAACAACGATTTTACGATCATATTGCAAAGCAACCTCAATTGCTTTCACCAATTGCTCGCGATTTGCTGCCTTGCTAATCCCAACACTTGATCCTAAGTTTGCGGGCTTCACAAACATTGGCCAATTCAAGGTATTTTCACAGTGTTCAATGATTGCCTGTTGCTCACTCTTCCACTCACTACGAATAAAATACGTATAGGGCACTTGAGGTAATCCAGCAATTTCAAATAATTGCTTCATTACCACTTTATCCATTCCAGCAGAGGATGCTAATACACCATTTCCTACATACGGTAAATTTAGAACCTCAAGTAAACCTTGCACTGTTCCATCCTCACCATTCGTACCATGTAACAATGGGAAAATGACATCAAACTTTACCTCATTGCCATTTTTATCAATCAAAAAATCAGTGATATTATTTTCCAAAATTGATGTATTATCACCAAATTGTAGTTCTTCTATTGCACTTACGGGTTTTTCTAAACGATCTCCACGACGCCATTCCCCGTCAGATGTAATGAAAATCGGATATACTTCATACTCCTCGAAATTCAAAGCTCCAGTGACTGCACGTGCTGTCGATAACGACACTTCGTGCTCCGCTGACTTTCCGCCGTATAATAAACCGATTCTTTTTTTCATTTTTGTGCCCTCCACATACTTCTTGAGTACTATTAGTTTATCATGAAACGTCTTGACAAATGACATAAAAATCTCACCGTATTTTTAACGGTGAGATTTTGCGTGTATATTTCATCAATTATGCCCTAGCATCATTACTTCCTGCTATTGAATTGTACAGGAATAATGCAACATAAATATTGTCTACCAACATCTTAGTTCTTTGATTGCGTCACCATGAAGTTTAAATAATATAGATTAATTCATCGTGCTCTGTTTTTAAAATCGTATTTAAGTCGTCCCAAACTTCGTCAGGAAAAGAATATTCAGACAGATTGCGAACTTCTATTCCATACGCTACTTTTGGTTTCTCAATCCGATACAGCGAAAGTAATGCTCCATCTTTCGCAAAGGATCGGTAAGAACGTAAAAAATCTGGTGATATAGCGGGAATACTCGCTTTTACTTTTCGACGCCAAAATCCAGTGCTGCGTTCCTTTTCACGAATTAAACTATTAAAAACATTGGCAACCAATAAATCCGAATCACTTAAATGACGAAAATAAATTTTTGTCATTTTCTCTAAGTCTGAAGAATAATAGACAAATCTATTTTGTAATTTATTAAAAAATGCTGACGTAATCGGTTCTTTCTTGTGACTTATGTAAAGCAATTCTCCTTGTTCCATCGGTGTTAAATGATCTAGCCTCTTCTCGTCCATAAAATCTACCCAGCATAATTCTTTAGATTCAGCAGATTTTTTCACAAAACGAGGAACATCTTCTTCTAATACATATTCAAATTGTGTATGCATATTAAAAGAACCGTCTTCATAGGAATGTTTTAATAACAGTAAGTGATGTAGTGGTTCAAGTGCAGCCACAAATTGCGAGAATTTTAACCCGCTAAATATAACAAATTTATCGACATCATTCATATGAACATAAATATGATACATAAAATCATCAGCTGACTTTAATTTTTTAGCCACAACCATCACCCCATTCTTCACTACATTATAAGACTAAACATGATTTTTTTGAAACATTTTATGTTAATTGTCGTTACTACTATATACGCAGGCATAAAAGTAATTTTTGCGTTATAATTAGGAATGTTAAACATGCATTTGCATATAAAGTTTAGATTACTCAATGAGTTCAAGTATTTGCTTAAAATTCCATTGACAATATTCAAAGCAAATTGCAAGCTTATCAATAGATATGAGCTATTCTTACACCACTACTAGTTATTAATTTGCTTTCTTCTTTGACCAATTATAAACGAAATAGGGAGAATCGCATCACATTTACTCATATTGAGATACTATTTTAATTTTAGGTGGCTTTTATGGAAAATAAACGAAATTTCGCAAATCGTTTTGACTGGACACTTGCATTTATACTCTTCACTTTTCTAGTCATTAGTTTGTTAGCTATTGCATCTGCCCAAACTTCAGGACAATATGGTATTAACTACGTACCAAAACAAATGCAATGGTATGTGATTGGTGCAGTTATTATTGGTATAGTCATGTTTTTTGAGCCAGATCAATATAAAAAAATGTCATGGTATATGTATGGAGCAGGGATTGCCTTACTGGTACTGCTTATTTTTATGCCAGAAGGAGAAGGTCAAATCGGTGCACCCGTTAATGGTGCTAAAAGCTGGTATCATACGCCGATTGGAAATATACAGCCTTCTGAGTTTATGAAAACTTTTTACATTTTAGCACTAGCTCGATTAATTAGTAAGCACCATGAAATTTATTCATTACGATCAATTAAAACAGACTTTTTGCTACTAGGTAAAATTGCGATCACCTTAATCGTACCATTAGCTATTATTTTAAAGCAGCCTGACCTAGGCTCAGCACTCGTATTCTTTGCCATTACTGCAGCCCTTATCATTGTAGCGGGTATTTCTTGGAAAATCATTCTACCAACTTTTTTAGGTGGCATGGTAGCAGGCGGTACACTACTGTGGATGGCACTTTATATGCAGGACTTTCTAGAAAAAACATTTGGTTTTAAGGCTTATCAATTTGCTCGTATTTATTCTTGGCTAGACCCCTATTCCTATTCATCCAGTGATGGCTATCATTTAATTACCTCTTTAAACGCCATTGGATCAGGTGAAATTTTTGGTAAGGGATTTAGAAATCGTGAAGTATATGTAGCTGAAAACCATACCGATTTCATTTTTACAGTTATCGGTGAGGAATGGGGCTTTATTGGCGCTAGTATTGTTATTTGTATTTTCTTCTTATTAATTTATCATTTAACAAAGACAACCCTTTTATTGAAAGACCCCTTCTCGACCTATGTATGTGCTGGGATTATTGCAATGATTACCTTCCACGTTTTCGAAAATATTGGTATGACTATTCAATTATTACCTATCACAGGTATTCCACTTCCGTTCATTAGCTACGGAGGAAGTTCACTTATGGGGAATGCTTTAGCAATTGGGCTAGTCTTTAGTATGCGATTCCATTATCGAACTTACATGTTTACCACACATGATGAAGATGAATAACTATAGAAAAAGGGAAGTCTCGTGTATTGAGACCTCCCTTTTTCTATTGGAAACGAGTTAAGCTTGAACTTGCGGAGTTTGCGTTGGTGGTGTTAGCACTTTTAAAAGTTCTAGTCGAGACTTTGTTACTGTGGCTGTTACACCCAACTTAGATAAATTCGAAACAATCTTTTTCAAATCTACTTCTTTTGTCATACATTCCACCTCAATCTTTCCTCGATTTTATATAACGTTTTATTTACGAAAAAGTTTCATTTTTCTACGAGTATGATGTCTGACAAATTTATCATACCATTTAACTTACCTTTAAAATTTTTCAATTTTGTTACATTGTAAATTTTTCACATCATCAAACTTTTCCATCAAACATATTTAAATTACCCAAAATGGCTACATTTTATTCAAAAATCAGAACATAGATTTAAAAAATTTTAAATTGCTTCATTTCTTTCTTTACTAAATTGTTCCACTTTATTCAAGCTTCCCCTCCCCTATTGTTGTAATCGCAAGAACAAGAGGGGTAGAATATACATATTGAAATATCGTATGAAAGCAGGGAACTGTATGAAAAAGGCTATTTTATTATTGATGTCTGTTCAATTCCTCGTTTATCTAGGGTTCGGCATTATTATTCCCGTCTTACCAGAGGTAATTGTGCAGCAAAATTGGCATGATCTCCACGTAGGTGGTTTATTGACCGTCTATTCACTTGCAAGTTTTTTCACAGCACCGTTTTGGGGGATGCTATCAGATAAGGTAGGGCGAAAACAACTAATCCTTACTGGTCTAATTGGCTTTAGCCTTAGTTTTGTTATTTTTTCACTATTTATTGATAACCTAGCTATATTGTATGTTTCACGTATTATTGGTGGTTTATTTTCTGGTGCATTATATACAGCAGTAACAGGATTTATCGCCGATATGTCTAGTGAAGAGGATCGCAATAAGTATATGGGCTTTATGGGCATGTCCATCGGTCTTGGGTTTATTTTTGGTCCAGCAATCGGAGGAATGCTAGGCCATTATAGCTTGCAGTTACCGTTTACTGCATCAGCATTATTAATTGCACTATTATTTATTTATGCAAGTTTCGTCCTAAAAGAACCTAAAAAACGAAAAGATTCAAATAAACGTGCTATAGTGCCAAAAGGTGCTGCAACAATGCTACAATTTCGTGTGCGCTATTTATTTATGTTTTCTTTTTTAGTAACTTTTATGCTAGCGGGCGTGGAGGCTACATTTCAGCTATTTCAAATTGAAAAAATTCATATTACACCATTACAAATTGGTTACTTGTTCATGTTTAGTGGCTTTGTCGATGCAGCTATTCAAGGAGGGGTCGTTCGACGCATAAAAAATGGCAGTGAAACGACATGGTTAATCGGCGCACAAATTGTAACTGCTGTCGGCATGCTTTTATTTACATTAACAGCTAATCTTTTTATCGCTGGGCTTGCCCTTTGTGTTTTTACAGCAGGTAATGCACTTGCAAGAACATGTGTTGTATCACTCTCCTCTAAAGAATCTGGAGGACAATATGGAACTGCCGCTGGTCTGTCCTATTCGATGGATAACTTAGGACGTATTCTTGGTCCACTATTTTTCACATGGTTATTTACTGTCCAAGCAAGTCTTGGTTATTATATTTCGGCTGCAATAGCCATTCTCTCTATAAGCCTAATTTATATATATAAGGCATCCCGTAAATCATTGCGTCATCCATAAAATATAGTAGGTTGCAATTTATGGATACCAATCGTTGAGTCAGTAATCATAGAAACATCCTATCTATTAGAGAATTACTAATTAAATCATGCGGATTATCCCTATATATCAAAGGGATAATCCTTTTCCATGCTAACTAGCCATTTCATATCTTCTTTCCGCATTTGAAGTAGGCTATACTAAGTATGTTATTAACAATACAAAGGCAGGTGTAGGAATGAGCATTTTTACAGATATAGAATATTTAGTTCCTTTAACTTTGTTTTTTAATATTTTATTAGCCATGACCATCATTTTCTTAGAACGTAAAGATGCTACCTCTACATGGGCATGGATTCTCGTGTTATTTTTCCTGCCATTAGCTGGATTTATTTTGTACTTATTACTTGGAAGACAATTACGAAGAAAGCATCTATTCCGTTGGGAAGGACGCAAGGATATCGGGATTGATAATCTAATTACCTACCAGATGGAAGCGATTCGTGATGAAACGTTTGAGTTTCGTATTGCTAATGCAGAAAATTATCAAGAGATGATTTATATGCACCTCAGAACAAACAATGCGGTATTAACACAGGACAACCATCTGGATATTTTTGATGATGGTGCCGATAAATTTGAGCAGCTCCTTAAAGACATTGAAGCAGCTAAAGATCACATCCACATCCAGTATTATATTTTCAGACTTGATGACTTAGGTACACGCATCGTCAATGCATTGATAAAAAAAGCAAAGCAAGGTGTTAAGGTAAGGCTTCTCTACGATGAAATGGGATCACGTAATGTAAAAAGACGTCATTTTAAAGAGTTGCTGCATGCTGGTGGTGAAGTAGAAGTTTTCTTCCCATCCATTTTGCCACTTCTTAACCCTCGTTTAAATTTTAGAAATCACCGAAAAATCGTTGTCATTGATGGTCGAATTGGCTATATTGGTGGTTTTAACGTCGGTGACGAGTATTTAGGTTTACAAAAAAAGTTTGGTTATTGGCGTGATACACACTTACGTATTGAGGGTAGTGCCGTACATCCTTTGCAAACCCGCTTTTTACTTGACTGGAACCAAGCTAGTGCTCAACAAAAAATGGGGTACTCTGATCGTTACTTCCCTGCCATCCCGAAAAAAGGTGATGTGGGTTTACAGATTGTTTCAAGTGGACCAGACTCGGACTGGGAGCAAATAAAGATCGGTTACTTAAAGCTTATTAATATGGCTCAAAAATATATTTATATTCAAACACCATATTTCATCCCAGATGTTAGTTTTTTAGACGCCATTAAAATTGCCACCTTGTCAGGCATTGATGTACGCATAATGATTCCTAATAAGCCTGATCACATGTTTGTATATTGGGCTACTTATTCTTATGTTGGTCAATTATTACGTGCTGGAGCCAAAGTCTACATCTATGAAAAGGGCTTTATCCATGCTAAAGCTATTATTATTGATGACGAGGCTTCCTCTGTCGGAACAGCGAATATTGATGTACGAAGTTTTAGTCTGAATTTTGAAGTCAATGCCTTCATATATGATGCAAATATATCGCACCAATTGGCAGAACTGTTTGAGAAGGATATTTTTGATTGTACGGAATTAACATGGGAAATGTATAAAAACCGTTCAACACTGATTAAATTTAAAGAATCTATTTCCCGTCTATTAACACCCATTTTATAAAAATAAAAAGGAAGAGAGCCTATTCACCGCATGGCTTCTCTTCCTTTTATTATTTAACACCTAAATATTCTTCCAATGTAATGTTTTTCTTTGTTATCTCTTTTGCAATCTCTTTGCCCACATAACGATAGTGCCATGACTCATACATATAACCTGTTATCTCTTCTTTGTTTTGAGGGAAACGCAAAATAAAGCCATACTCCTGTGCGTGTGCAAATAGCCATTGCCCTGCTGGAGTTTCCCCAAATTCTTCTGTCAGCCACACATCTTCTTTTCCACGCTCTCCTATATCAAATGCTAAGCCTGTTTGATGTTCTGAGTAGCCAGGTCGAGCACTATATCGATCTGCTGCTGCCTGTCCATCACGTTTAACATAGTTATTATAAAGTGTTGTTTGATATTCAAAAGATCGGTAGCCACTAAATGCAACTAAATCAAATCCTTGCTGCTTGGCAGCGGCTAGCATTTGATTTAACGCTTCTCGTGCTTCTGGATTTTCTTCAGGTGCAAAGGTAGATGGAAGCGGATAAATTTTATTAGCTAACAGAATACCATTAATATAAGTCGGTTCCGTAGGTAATGTTTGATTTGGAAGATACCCATTTTCGTCAGGTTGTTGCTCTGGCTTTGCAGGAGTTTCAGTATTGTCTGGTTTCTCTGTTGCAGTAGAATCTTGTTCAGCTGGTTTGTTTGTTTCTGTTGTTTTTGGCTGCTCATCAGATGCACTATTTACTTGATTATTTTTATAGTTATAGACTACAAAAATTGCTACGATTAACGCAATAGATATGAAAGCACCAACGATAAGCGGAAGACGATTGTTTTTCACTCTTTATACCCCTTTTAAAATATCAGGTATCTAAAAGGATGTTTTAAAGCATTTCACCTTGAAAATACCTATTTTATTGTATTACTAGTTATAATCTTATTTTAGCACTGTTCACATTTTCAGGTGTAAATTTCCTACGTAAATATTCAATTAATCTGTTAGAACGATGACAAATACTACTATAGATGCAATTGCGAAAAAAATTGCCATATACTGCATCCATTTTGCTTCTTTTACATAACCTTGCTCTTTAAAGCTTTTTGCTCTAAACCCATTTGATAAGGCAAACATGATCGTCATTGCAAGTACGGCAAAATTAAATTTCCCCATAATAATAAATACTAGTGCTGCAATACTAAAAATTGCAACAAGAATAGATGATAGCCATTTTTTGTTCATCTTGCTGTCCTCCTAAAAAAATCGAGGCAACAAAGGCGCCTCGACATCAATCAATTTATTTTTTTGCTTTCTCAGGATGTTCCGAATAATATTTACGCCCAATATATGTTTGAATAATCAACAATGCACCACTGACAGACCAATACAAAGGCAGTGCTGCCATAGAAGACATAGAGATAAAGACAATCATAATTGGTGAAATATAAATAAACATTTTCATCTGCGCTTTTTGTTGTTCAGGTACCGTCCATAAAGATACACGAGCCTGGATCAGGTAAACAATCCCTGCAACAATAGTCATCACGATATCAGGTGAACCTAAGCTAAACCATAAAAACTCATGGGATTTAACATCGGCAGAATACAAGATCGAGAAATACAGCCCCATAATAATTGGCATTTGAATTAACATCGGTAAACAACCCATATTAAGTGGATTAATGCCATGCTTTTGATATAGAGCCATCATTTCTTGTTGATATTGCGTTTGCTCTTCTTTTGTCTTAGCTTCCTTCATTTTTTTCTGAACGGCTTCCATTTCAGGTTTAAAAGCATCCATCTTCGTTTTCATTAATTGTTGTTGACGATAGTTTTTTAACATAATCGGCATTAAGACTAAACGAATTAGAACAGTAATCGCAATGATTGCTAAACCATAGCTCCCTGAAAAGATATCATTCCCAAAAAACTCCAATAAAAATTCCATAGGTTTTACAAAGATACTATAGAAAAAACCTTCTTTGTTTTGCACAGCTTGACAGCCACTAAGAACAAAAACGGCAATACCAAGCATTGAAAATAGCTTCAAATTTTTCATTTTTCCACCTACTATTATTTATCAACTACTGTGAAGTATACCTTATAGGGTCTCTCTTTATCAAATAGCAAGTGCTACTTATTCCTTAAGCTGTTTCCTCAGATGATTCATCAAAAAAGATGCGAGCTTTAGCAACGCTAATATCTTCGCATCTTCTCATTCTCTATGCACAAAATCTAAACATTTTGTAATTCAGCTTCTGCCATTTCAAAACGATAAAATTCATGATGAAGCTCGTCTCTAAAATGTTTTGGCGTAACTCCAGTATATTTTTTGAAAATACGTGTAAAATAACTTTGATTACAAAAATGGAATTGATCTGAGATAGAAGTAATACTTTTGTTTGTATGTCGTAAGTAGTATTGTGATTCTTCTACACGTCTTACATTTAAATACTCAACCAATGTAATGCCCACATGTTCTCTAAAAATACGTGATAAGTGACTAGTACTTATATGAAAGTTATTCGCTATACTTTCAACAGTTAAATCATTTTCAAGCTCGTCATTTATATACATTATCACTTTGTTAACAGTTTGATGTCGGAAAGTCGGTTGTTTGCGATCTGCAATAAAGTAAACAAAGAAATCAATTAAATCATCGGCAAATTGTAAAAACTCTGCGTCTTTCATCTGATTTTCAATCATATCGTTACACGCAATATTGAAAGCAAATGCTTTTTTCGAAGGTACTTGATTGTCCAGCAATTTACGAGCAACAATTGATGACAAAACAGAAAAATAACTTCGAACGATTTTAATGACCTGTTTGCCAAAACGAATTGAGAGAATATCAATTAACTCATGCAAAGATTTTTTCGCTTTTGCAGATTCTAAATGGTAAATTTCAAAAATTAATTTCGACTCAATATTAAAAAATTCTTCGACACCGATATATTGATTAATATTATCGATTTCTTGGAAGTATCTTTTGGATATCGTTTCTGACATAGAATGTTGATGTAGTTGCATAATCTTCCCCATCTTTCCTCAGAGTGCACGAATTGCATGACAATATTTGACACCAATCCCGACGAATTAAAAAATAAGAAAATAGTATTTACTTATTCAATATAAGAACTGAGTCCTATTTCACAAATTTTATTAACAAATAAATCAAAAATAACCCTACTAAAACACCAGATATAAAAAAAATAGACTATACAGTGAATTTTACCATATTCTGCGATTTCCTTTCAACCACATTTTAATTGCTACTCTAGTTCTAATTTATCACATACGCATAGTAGAAACCTCGTAAACTTATTCCTAACAATTAAATTTTACCATATACATATCAAAATAAATTAGTCATTTTATAAATTTATTTACAAATTATACAAAACAACTTACATCATTCTAATGAATCATTCGACATTTTTCTATTTTATTCCTAAATCTTCTCTATATAATTTATATGAATATGTAGTAAAATAGATGATAATACTATTTTTAAAAGTTTAGACGAGGTGTTTAAAGTGGATCCAAAACAAATAGAAGAGATCATGGAGATTATTAAGGAGTTCTTCCCTGAAAATACGTCCATCGCTATCTCTGATACAAATGAATATTTGTATTACCAACCAAGCAAGAAAGTTGATTTAAAAATTAAACCTGGTGACCCTATCAAAGAAGGTTCAGCCGCACACAAAGCATTAAGCTATGGTCAAAAAATCAGCTCTTATATCGAACCTGATGTTTTCGGTGTCGCCTATTATGGCATGAGTATTCCTTTAATGGAGGAAGGCGAAACAAAAGGAGCTATTACTGCTATCTTCCCGCAAAAACCATCAGCATTCTTAACAAACTACATTACCATCAAAATTGATGATTGCTGGTACCCAATCAAACATGATCAAGTTATTTATTTAGAAACACAACTCCGTAAAACATTTGTTAAAACAATGACTCGTGAAGGTTATCACCGTTTAAACTTAAGTGATCTAGAGCTATTTTTAGCACCTGACTCATTTATTCGTTGTCACCGCTCTTATATCGTTAACATTGACTACATCGATGAAATTCAACCAGATTCACACTCAACGTTTTTATTAATTATGAAAGATGGGACACGTATTCCTGTTAGCCAACGCTATGCAAGCTATTTCCGTCGTTCTTTAGGTTTCTAATTTGTATGAACAGCGAGCAATTATAAAAATTGCTCGCTGTTTTTTTGCCACAAATCAGACTCATTTACCTCCCTATTTAACTATTTTTGCACTATTTTTAATGTAGAAAACAACTAAATTTATACAGCTCTACAATAAAACGTTTTCTCTGTCGAAAAATCATCTTAATGCTCGATTTTCCTTTTTTTACTCAATTTAATGCTAATTCTAAAGTTTTTGTGACAATTTGGTGATAGTATTATTCAAATGGTTGGAGTCATACTACAACTGAATAAACAGAAAATTCTTAAATGTTTTTTCTAGTTTTGTAATCGGTTTCCATCAAAATTATTTAGGGGAGGATTTTTTTATGGATGCAAATGTTCAAAAACGCCTAGGTTTAAAAGAACTTGAGAGTAAAATTGTAACTGCTGAAGAAGCAGCAGCACTGATTTCTAATGGTGATGTAGTTGGGATGAGTGGTTTTACTCGTGCTGGGGATGCAAAAGTTGTTCCAATGGCATTAGTTGAGCGCGCAAAAAATGAAGAATTCAAAATTGATGTATATACAGGTGCATCATTAGGACCAGAAGTAGATAAGTACTTAGCAGAAGCTGGTGCAATTCGTAAACGTGGACCATTCCAGGGTGATGCGGGTATCCGTAATTTAATCAATTCTGGAGATATCTTATATGTAGATGCTCATCTTTCTCATAATGCTGAGCTAGTGCGCCAAGGAATTATCGGACCAATCAAGTATTTAATTCTTGAAGCGGTTGCTATTACTGAAGATGGATTAATCATTCCAACAAACTCTGTAGGTAACTCACCTATCTTTGCCGAATATGCAGAAAATATTATTATCGAGTTAAATATTTCTCATCCAGAAGCTTTAATCGGTATCCATGATATTTATGTACCTGGAGAACAAGGTAAACGTGAAGCTATTCCAATGACAGATGCTATGCAACGCCTTGGTGATATTGGTATCAAAGTAGATCCAGCTAAAATTAAAGCAATTGTTATTTCTGAAGAGCCAGATGCTCCTTCATTAATTGTACCTCCAGATGAAGAAACACAAAGGATGGCAAACATTTTATTAGACTTCTTCCGTGACGAAATTAAAGCGGGCCGTTTAACAAAACAATTAATGCCATTGCAATCTGGTGTAGGTTCTGTAGCAAACGCAGTACTTGATGGCTTTGCAGATTCAGAATTTGAAGATTTAATTGTTGCATCTGAAGTACTTCAAGATGCTGTATTTAACTTAATCGATGCTGGTAAAGTTAAATTCGCCGCTGCTACTTCAATCACACTTACTGAAGAATTACAGCAAAAAGTTTATGGTAATTTAGAAAAGTATGCTGATAAAATTTGCTTACGTCCACAAGAAATTTCTAACCACCCTGAGCTTATCCGTCGTTTGGGTCTAATCTCAATCAACACAGCTCTTGAGTTAGATATCTATGGTAACGTTAATTCGACGCATGTGTCTGGTACTCGTATGATGAATGGTATCGGTGGTTCAGGTGACTTCGCACGTAACGCACGCCTTGGTATTTTTGTTACAAAATCATACGCAAAAGGTGGAGCAATTTCTTCTATCGTGCCAATGGTATCTCACGTTGACCATACAGAGCATGACGTTGATGTTATCGTTACGGAACAAGGTATTGCTGACTTACGTGGTCTTGCACCAAAAGAACGTGTACCTTTAATTATTGAAAACTGTGCACACCCAGATTACAAAGAACAATTATGGGATTACTATAACCGTGCAGTTGAGGCAACTGGCAACCACCAAACTCCTCATCTGTTAGAGGAAGCACTTTCTTGGCATGTAAATCTTGCTAAAAACAAAACAATGAAAAAAGAAGTTGCAAAAGCTTAATTATTAAATTCTCGTACGTCTAATAAGTATTAACTTATTAGACGTTTTTTTTTACGTGAAAGCAAAAAACAAGTGAGAAGTATTATCGATTGGAAAATGCTATAATAGGACTATACTAATCTTATTGACTATAATGTTCTATTTCATCGGAGGAACCATGAAGAAATTTATCTATGCTATTATTTTCTTTTCGTTTTTCGACCTTTTTACCCAGCTTCCTGTTATGAGTACTTATGCTGAGTCTTTAGGTGCATCGGCATTTCTCACTGGTCTTGCAGTGGGCATGTATTCGCTTTCCAATACATTCGGTAATATCATTTCTGGCTTCTTAACGGATCGCAAAGGACCTTTCATTATACTCATAATAGGTCTTCTAACAACGGGTCTATCATTAACATTTTATAATTTAGTAGAAGAGCCCATTGCTCTATTAATTGTACGTTTTATCCATGGCCTTGTTGCAGGCTTCATTGTTCCTGCTGCCTTTACATTTCTAGCGAACGCTACAGAGCAGGAAAAAAGAGGAAAGGGCAGTGCTATTTCTGGCGCCTTTGTTGGTATTGCAGCCATTATAGGCCCTGCATTTAGTGGCATTTTAGCTAGCCGGACAAGTGTACCCTTTGTTTTCAATATCACAGCAAGCTTTATGCTTCTGCTAGGTATCCTTGCGTGCTTTATATTGAAAGCAAATCAAGTAAAAAAAGAGAAGACTAAACCAAGTAATTACATTCCGATCAGTGTCTTTTTTAATAACACAGGAACATTAAAAGCCTTTTTAGGAGCCTTTTTCTTAATGTTTTCTCAAGGGGTTATTGCGTATCTACTCCCTCTTAAAGTATATTCCTTAGGCTTCGACTCTCGTTTAAGCGGCACTTTAATGAGTACATTTGGTATTATTGCAGTTCTTGTTTTCCTATTACCTACTAATCGTATTTTTGATAAGGTTAATCCACTCAAAACATTGTCTTTTGGTATAGGTTTAATGGGAATAAGCCAGCTATTAATTAGCCAAGCAAATTCTAGCTCTTTACTCTATACAGCAATGGCTTGCTATGGGATCGGATTCGGTTTCCTATTCCCTTCAGTAAATTCGCTGCTAATTGACTCTACAACTGCTGAAGTACGAGGAAAAGCTTACGGTTATTTCTACGCGTTTTTCTCTCTAGGAGTAGTTATAGGCTCTTCTTTATTAGGTTGGCTATCACTTGGTACTGTCAGTGGCTTTGCATTTACTGGCTTTGTATTATTGCTCTTTGCAGGCGCAATTCTTATCCCACACAAAAGACCTTCTCATGCTTAGATGAGAAGGTTTTTTGTTTACTTTTCCTTTTCTTGAATTTCTTCATTATAGAAATGAACACCAGTATGTCCTCCACCTTCAGCTACCATTTCATTCGAGGCAATTTTAGTTGGTGAAGTACCAGCCTCTGTTGCTACCTCTGTAGCTACACGTTCTGCAATATTGTCATGCATATCAGGACCTGTAGTAAGATACGACTCTAATTTTGCTTTCATACTATTAAACATTGTTAGTGCTTTATCACGATTCTCTTTTTTACTGAAATAAGATGCTGCTAGTCCTGCTAATCCTGCAACGACAACACCTGTTCCTTTTCGTTTTGCCATAGTTTATAACCTCCTAAAAATATAGAAACTAGCTCTGTAGTATAGTTTTTCCCTATTCTTAAAAGAATAAACATTATTTTTTTATACCCTCTAGCATATATATTAATGTATGGATAAATACTTGCCCTTTTATCTAGTAAAAACTCCGTCAATCCATTGTAGTTCGTCTAGTTTTTAATGCAGACAATCTCACTCTATTTCCTATTAAAGCCCAGTTATCGTACCCTTATTTTTAGCATTCGTCAAAATTTTGTAACTATTTATGATTATAAAAGGCAAGTAAAGGGAATTAATGAATTAATACTAAAATAGGAGAGTGGTTAAAATGAAAGATTTCGATTTAGCATATGATTGGATAGATATGGCTTCATTAATTGGCGGGGCTGGCTTCTTAACAGTACTAATTTATAGTGTCATTCTATTATAAGGAGCTATTTACATGATTTGCTCTAGCAATTAAAAGGCAATCCGCTTAATTAAAAGCAGATTGCCTTATTTTTTATTGTTTTACATCATTGTATGCATCTGACTTTTCAAATGCTGCCACCACATAGGAACAAACGGCCTTCATTTTATAACCATTTTCGCGTGCATACGATGCTGCTTGATCGAGTAATTGTTTGGCCACACCTTGACCACGGAGCTTATCAGATACATATGTGTGATCCATTACCATTACTGAGCCATTTTGCTGCCAAGTAATTTCTGCTAGTTTTTCCCCTGCTTGCTCATTCAAAAATGCAAACTTATTTTCTGCTAATTGTTGTAATTGGAATTCCATTTCTCACCACTCCTTTTATTCATAGTACCATAGCTTTTTATATTTTCACAAAATTTGTGTACGCTTCTTTTATCAAATCAGCGAAGCTATGTCCAGATATTCGGTTAGCTTTCCTATGTCGAAAACATCACACTTCAAAATCTTTCACTTGTTGCATCAAAAAAAATCTGTACACCTTCTCTAGCAAAGTGAGAAGGTATAACAGATTCCTTTCTATCAACTATAAATTTAGTTAAACCATGAAGAAATAGTATCTTTTAAATTAGCAAAAAAGCTTTTTACGCTTTCCCAGAAACCTTTATCTTCCATAAGTGAGCCGAATTTTTCTTGGATTGTATTACTGATATCATTTAATTGATCAGACCATTTACTAAAATCAATGTCCAACTTGCTTATTTTATCCATTAGATCCACTAGCAATTGACGGTCCTTTTCACTTAAATTAATTTCAAGCTTACTTAATTGCTCTTCTACAATTTTCTCCACATCTTCACGTGTTGCTGGCTTTAGCTCTGCAATTTGCTTTTTAATTTCTGTCAGTAATTCCGCAACCTTTGCATCGTCTACCCCTGCAGATTCTGCAATGGATGTTGCTACTGATAATTCTTCGTTTGCTACATCTGTACGATCAATATCCAGTGTTTCCCCTGTAGTGACCTCATATGCCTTGTAAATACCTACTAATGCTGAATGCCCTGTAACGGCTTTCGGTGCAGCTACTTGTACGGATGCATCCTGAATTCCTGCTGTTAACATCGCATTTGCGTACATCTCTGAAGTTACCTGCGTTATATTTGATGGTGTGACAATTTGTATTACTAGACCCTCTCCTGCTTCTCTGCGTGTAATCTTTGCAGAAGAGTACATACGTGAGCTTGAATTACTATCTTTAATGTATTTTACTAGATCCTCACCAGACACAGTAATTTCTTCAATTTCAGGTTCTTCGCTTACTTTTAATGATTTTTTTACAGACTCTTTTTCAGCCTCAGATAAATTTGCTCCATACACGACGATCGGTACGCCTAGTTTTTCATCAATTGCTTTTGGAGGCGTATTGTCAGATGCAAATCCTGTTGCTGGTGCCATCACTCCAAATACTAACATTGTAGCAGTTAGTATTTTAATCCATGTTTTTTTCAAATCGTGTGACCCCTTTCGCTAAAACTTCATAATTAGCAAGTATAATGTATGCCACTATACAATAATTAGTACGAAAAAAAGACGAGAAGGTTTCAAGGATGTCTCTCGTCACTTTTCCTGTTGTAAATGTTTTGCTAGCTAGTCAAACAAACCATCCTTTAAATTTCTTCAGTCCAACCGTCCTGTTGTTTCACTTTACCAGCTTTCATTAACGTTCCTAAGGCACGTTTAAATGCCCCTTTACTCATATTAAACATTTCTTGAATCTCTTCAGGAGACGATTTATCACCAAATGGCATTTTACCGCCCACATCCTGTATATACTTTAATATTTGTTGCGCATCATTTGAAAGACGCTCATGTTTTCTTGGTAAAAGTGAGCCATTCATGGAACCATCGTCTTTTACATCAATAATACGTACAACTACATCTTGTCCTAATCGAGGCTCATTATTTCGCTCAGACTCATGCACAAAAATACGGTAAGGAACCTCTACACCTAGCAAAAATGTCCCGATCGGTAACAAACGATATGGGCGTGCTTGGATATTCTTATTGTGCATATCTTCAAATGCACCTTCATATAGCTCCGAAATTTTTTCCTCTGTGGCTAAACGACCAAATAAATCACCGTTACGATCTGTACGTAGTGTCATAAATAAATGATCGCCTGGTTCTGGCCATACCTCTTTTAATGCAGGTAAATCTTCTGCTCTTACTAATACTTCACGAGATGTACCAATATCCACAAAAGCACCTTCACGTTCCACTACTTTCAAGACACGTGCCCAGCCGTATTCACCTTGTGTAAAAGCTGGAATAGCCGTTGTTGCAGCCAAATCTCCACGACGGTCTGCAAATAAAAATACTTCAAGGCGGTCACCTACTGTTAGTGGCTCTGTTACCTCTGAAGCATTTAAAGGTAGTTCTTCAACTCCATTTGTTAAAATCCATTTTGATGCTTGTTGTTCTAATACCGTTAATGTAACGACTTCACCTGATTTTAATGCGTTCATATTGTCTCCCTTTCCTTCACACCATCATTTTAAAGATTGTGCTGTGTCTTAGATGCCTCTAATTTTTTCACGATGTCTGGATTTTCTTCCATTACTTGCACAAGATCTGCAATACGATCGATTGAATTCCAACTTAAATGATGTTCAATTCCCTCTACATCATCATAAATACGTTCTTCATCCACACCAATCATTCGTAAAAACTGCTCGAGCAATTCATGACGCTGCACAAGACGCTTTCCGAGCTTATCCCCTTTAGGCGTCAATGTCAGTCCACGGTACTTTTCATAAACTAAATAACCATCTTTATCTAATTTTTGAACCATTTTTGTAACAGAAGAAGGAAGAACAGATAATGCTTCAGCAATGTCAGACACTCTCGCATATCCCTTGTTGGCAATTAATAAATATATTTGTTCGATATGGTCCTCCATACTAGGTGTTGGCATATCCTTTTCCCTCTCTTTCCTTTTCTTACTCTCTAGTTTACTACAAGCTTGGCTTAAAAGTTAACTGAAAATACATTGCCTAGAAAAACACTTCCTATACAACTTAAATAGAGCCTCTTCTATTAAGAAGTAGGCTCTATTTTGTGTCGAGGATACTTATTTACCACATGTAACGCATGAATAATCTCTTTATTAATACGCTCAATGTTTCCAGGAGTATTCATTTCTTTAAATGCCTCATCTCTAGCTTCCATAGATGTAACATACTTACTTGGCAATGCATTTAGTGTAAGTGCCACCGTGTCTAATTCACAGATTTCGCATTTACAAAATGTTTGATATTCTGGTCCTCGTAGTAAGAAGCTTACTAAACCACGCACAATTTCTTCTGTAACATTTACTAAAATAGGATCTGACATATTCAAACTTTCGCCTCATTTATATTTAATTGTTACATTACTCCTGAAACTATAATAGCCTTAAAAAAAGTCTTTTTCAAGAATCACAAGTAGCATCTATTCGCATAAAATCCCTCGTGCCAAAGCAAGATTAATTTCCTACTTTTTCATATATTTCTACACCTTACTTACTACTTTTTTGCTCTAATTAGTCTTAATGAATTAAACACAACTAATAGTGTTGCACCCATATCGGCAAAAATTGCTATCCATAATGTTAACCATCCTGGTATGACAAGTAGCAATGCAATTAATTTTAAAACTAGGGCAAATATAATATTCTCTTTAATGATACGTAATGTTTTTCTGCTCAAGCCAATAGTGTAAGGAAGCTTTGTTAAATCATCACCCATTAAGGCAATATCTGCTGTCTCAAGAGCTGCATCTGTTCCTGCTCCACCCATGGCAATTCCTACGTTTGCAGTGGCCAATGCTGGTGCATCGTTTACACCATCTCCAACCATTGCTACAGCACCAAATTGTTTACGTAAATCCTTAATCGCCTTTAATTTTTCTTCTGGTAACAAGCCAGCGCGCACATCTGTCATCTTTAATGAAGTAGCAATGGCTTGCGCAGTAGGCTCTGCATCGCCTGTTAACATCACCATATGCTTTACTTTTAAGGCATTTAATTTGTTCAATACATCCTTGCTTTCATGACGTAATTGATCAGCAATTGCAACCAGTCCAATAAGTTGATTATTCGAAACAGCTGCTACTACTGTTTTACCCTGTTCTTGCAGATTCTTAACCTGACTTTCTATGTTTTGATCTACAGAAGTTAATGAAGTAGCCCATTTCATGCTACCTACATAAATAATCTGATTATCAACGGTAGCATAGGCACCTTTTCCTGTTACTGATTGGAAATTTGTTGGTATTAGCTCAGATAATTTTTTATCGTGTAATCTATTTAAAATTGCTTTAGCTAAAGGGTGCTGTGACTGTTTTTCTACCGCTGCCACTAGTTGTAACACATAGTCCTCTGACCAGTTTTCAGTCGTTACGATATCTGTTACTGCTGGCTGCCCCTTCGTTAATGTTCCTGTTTTGTCAAAGGCAACAGCTTCAATATGTCCTAGCTGCTCTAAATGAACACCACCTTTGATCAGTACACCTTGCCTTGCTGCATTACCAATGGCTGTAACAATGGCGACGGGCGTAGAGACGACCAGTGCGCAAGGACATCCTACTACTAAAACAGCTAGCCCTTGGTAAATCCAATGCTGCCAATCACCTACTATTAAAGGTGGAATTACAGCTACTAAAAAAGCAATAACCATAATCGCTGGTGTATAATACTTTGCAAAGCGATCTACAAATTGCTGAGAAGGTGCCTTTTCTGCTTGTGCTTCTTCCACTAGATGAATTATTTTAGCGATAGTAGTATCTTCTACACGCTTTGTCACACGTACTTCAAGAGCACCCTCTTCATTTAAAGTCCCAGCAAATACTTCATCATTTACTGTTTTATTTACGGGAATCGACTCACCTGTAATAGCTGCCTGATTGACTGCAGACAACCCACTAATGACTATGCCATCCATCGCAATCTTTTGCCCAGGCTTTACAATCAAAATATCTCCTATTTCTATATCCTCAGTAGGTAACTCAACCTCATGGTAGTGTTCACCGTGGGCTCTTTTGATAATCGCTGTTGGTGGAGCGATATCCATTAATTGACGAATAGATTGACGTGCCTTATCCATTGAATACGCTTCAAGTGCCTCACTCACAGCAAATAAAAATACGACCACTGCCGCTTCTTCCCATTCACCGATAATAGCAGCTCCAATGATGGCGATTGTCATAAGCGTCTTCATATCAAATTCAAAGCGAACTAAATTACGGAAGCCTATTTTAAAAATACCCACTCCACCCACAAGGATAGCTATAATGAACATGGAAATCGGTAGCGGGCTCGATTCCCCATTCATACCCGCAAATAGATAACCTAGAATGACAAAAAGCAATGAAATTCCTGCTAAAACGTTTTCCTTTTTACGATAAAAAGGTGTAGTATTTTCAAGTGCTTTTGCTGCCGATTGTGTAACCTTAATGCCATCAAAGGCACCTGCTTCTTCAATTTGGTCTACACTAATAGCACCGATTACTGTAATTTTAGAAGCACCAAAATTCACTTGTGCATCCTGTACTTCTGGTATAGCCTTTACGTTTTTCTCAAACTTTGCAGCACAACTAGCGCAAGATAAATTTTGCAATCTGTATTCTTGTTTAATTGGCGTCGTTGCCATTCGCAATCCCCTCTTTCGCATGTTCGTAGGCAATTGTTACAATTTGATATACATGCTCATCCGCTAAAGAGTAATACATTTGCTTACCTTTGCGGTGTGATCTCGCTAAATTATTATCTTTCAAATATCGTAAATGATGGGATGCTGTAGCAACTGAAGAACCAATAATAGTTGCAACATCACAAACACATAGTTCATCTTCCACCGTTAAAGCATAGGCAATTTTAAGTCTAGTTTCATCAGATAACGCTTTTAAAAATTTGGCTACACCTGATAAATCAGGCATTTGTTGTTTCACCTTTGTGACTGCTTCTTCATGTACATGCGTCACCTCACATATTTCTTTCGGCATTTTTCTCACCTCATTCAAATATTCGTTTGATTGTTTTCAATGTAACATATTATTCCATCATATTCAAACGAATATTTGAATGTTAGGATGTATATCCTTCAATAAAAAAAGTTAGCGCACTTTCTGTACGCTAACTCTTTTATTACTTCGCTATTAATTGTAATGTTTTCCCTTTTATCTCTTCCTGTTTAATAAATGTTTGATGGTAATCACCATTTGCCCAATCCAGCACCTGATCTTGATACCAATCAGATTTTACATGACCACTTTGACCAGGACCAACAATATGATAGGCTGAGCTTAAATCACCTACATCCACCACAAAACGCCAAGATGCACCGTGATCTACATTACCAGCTAAATCATTATCTGCTGCTTGTACGGTAACTTTTGATCCACCAATAGGAACCTTTTTAGCATTAAAATAGGCTGCAAGAATAGGCGATGCACTTCCTAGTGTATGGTCAAAAGTAAGCTGATGGTAATCACCCCATTGCCATTTCGAGGAATTTTTTCCGAATTGATCTTCTAATTGTGCAATTGTTAGCTCAAATGCCTTGTATATGGTTTCATCAATGCCACCCTGCTCCTCAATCCAAATGCTTTTCTCTCCAGAATAGGCTGTACGTAAGAGCTGGTCTGTAATATTAAACTTCCCATACATGATGCCATACATATCTTCAGGCATTTGATCTTTAAACAAAACTTCCTGTAGCTTAATCATTAATGTATGGAACACAAGTGGTGCACCTGATTCCTTTGCGTCTACCATATCCCACTTCTCTAGCATGGCTATAATCTCGGCATACTTCCCATCCTGATCTTTTTCTTTTAAAGATGTTAATAAATCAGGCAGAAATTCTCTCGCATAGAGGTTGTGCTGATCCATTTGCAAAGCCATCATATCTTCTACTGTAATCGCATCATTTGCCTCTAACACTTCTTTAATTCTTTCGAAACGATAAGGTTGCGCCCAGAAATCAGTTATGTGATAAGGGTAGTCCTCTCCTATTACTTGGTTATTTGCCGTTGCAATAAAACCTTCTTTTGGATTTACTAGAGTTGGTAATTCATCCCATGGGATAAAGCCCTCCCAGCCATAGTCACTCGAATCACCTGGAACTGGTAATTGGCCCTCACCTTGCTTACGAATAGGTATTTGACCATTAGCTTTATAGGCAATCGTACCGTCTTTTGATGCAAATACAAAATTTTGTGCTGGCGCTTTAAAGTCTTCTAATGCTTTTTCGAAATCACCCCAAGTTTTTGCCTTATTAAAACCAAGCACTGCTCTTAGTTCAGCTGTCGGTTGTAGTGCTGTCCACTGCATCGAAAATTGTGCGGTTGGCTCTGTATCTTTAAAAGCTAAATCTGTCATTATAGGGCCGTGACGTGTAACAACGACTTCAAAATCTACCGTTTCTCCATCTTTTACCTTAATTGATTCGTCGCGTACCTCTGCTTGTTCCCACTTTCCATCGTATCGAAATTGTGTTGGATTATCTGGATTTGGTATTTCAATATATAAATCCTGTACATCTGGACCCACATTGGTTACCCCCCAAGCAATTTCATCATTATGGCCTAAAATAATACCTGGAATCCCTGCAAAGATAACGCCACTAACGTTTTGCTGTGGTGATTGCAGATGCATTTGATACCAAATAGAAGGGGTGCTTAACCCTAAATGTGGGTCATCTGCTAAAATAGGCGTTCCTGATTTCGTTTTATCACCTGAAACTACCCAGTTATTACTTCCGTTAAATTCGTTTGGTAACATTTCCGCACTGAATTGCCCAGCTACCGCTACAGGATTTTGGATATTGGCCTCGATAATCGCCGAAGCATTTTCTGGATATTTAATAAATAATTCTTTTGCCTTTTCTTCATCAAAATTCTGTAGTGCCCAATGACGAAAAGCTAACGTATTCCAATTTCCACCCAGATCATAGGCCATATATTTTCCAATGGTTAAGGAATCAACAACTGTCCACTCCTCAGGCTCATAGCCTAACAAAGCGAATTCATAGCTTAGTGTATTGCTTTCCTTTGCCTGTGCAATAAAAGCATTTACTCCTTCAGCATACCATTCAAGTACTTGTTTGCTTTCGTCATCATAGGCAGCTAATGACTTCTCTGCAGCATCTCGTAAGCTAAATGTACGGAAATGTTTGTCGGTATTAACCGTTGCTTCTCCAATAATTTCAGATAATCGACCACTTGCCTGCCTTCGTGCTAAGTCCATTTGAAATAGTCTATCCTGTGCTTGGACATAACCTTGTGCACGATACAAATCCGCATCTGTTTTGGCAAAAATATGCGGAACCCCTTTTTCATCTCTCGTGACTGTCACATCCTGATCCAGAATAGTAACAGCTAATTCACCATCAATCACCGGCTTAGATTTATTCATAAACCATGTAAATCCAATAAAAGCCACAAGAGCCAAAGCAGCTATTATCCCAGCTATGACAATGAGCCACTTTTTCCAATTAAACTTTCTCTTCCCCACTGAATAACCCCCTTTTTGCACTATATTCCCGTACTACCTTCCCAAACCCGCTTTGAAACGCAAAATTTTTTAGCGAAATTTCTTATTTTATGTATATAAAATCGTCTCTAAATACAAAATTTTATATTTATTCGCTATTAGAATAGTATAAACAATAGGAATTATGAAGGCTACTGAGTAATGTTAAAAATTCGTTTTCATAGAGATATAAGAATTCTATAGAGTATATTTTCTTTTATCTTCACTCGTGAAGCGGTCCATTTTATGGAAGCGGATTCCCGTATGGTTGGAGCGTTCTTCACTACTTTAGAGCGGGTACTCACTTGATCGGAGCGCCTCTTCCACACTTTAGAGCAGATTCCCATGTGATTGGAGCGAATAACTCCTCACTTTAGAGCTAACCCCCTAGCATTGCCAAACCTCACATTTAAAAGTCATCTTATTCAGTTACAAAATACAAAAAATCGTATTTCCATTAAGAAAATACGATTTAAGTACTAGCATTGTAATTGCAATTCAATTGGACAATGATCACTGCCCATAATGTGTGGGTGAATTGTTGCGCTTTCAATTTGTTCCTTCAATTGATTGGATACAACAAAATAATCGATACGCCAACCAATATTACGTTCACGCACTTTATTCATATAGGACCACCATGTGTAGTGGTCAGTTTCCTCGGGATGCTTGTATCTAAAAGAATCTACAAAACCGCTTTCCAATAACGCTGAAAATTTTGCTCTCTCTTCATATGTAAAGCCCGAATTTCCAATATTAGATTTTGCATTTTTTAAATCAATTTCCGTGTGTGCAACATTTAGATCACCACAATAAACCACTGGCTTCTGACTATTTAGTTCTTGTAAATAGCTAGCTAAACGATCCTCCCATTGTAAACGTAATGGTAACCGCGCTAAATCACGCTGTGCATTTGGAGTATAAACATTTACTAAATAGAAATTCTTATATTCTAATGTTATAATTCTGCCTTCATCCTGAGAATCTTCGGCACCCACTCCATACTTAACAGACAATGGCGTGTGCTTCGTGAAAATTGCTGTTCCAGAATACCCTTTTTTCTGCGCGTAATTCCAATACTGCTCATAACCTTCAATAGTGAGCTCTACTTGTCCAGCCTGACATTTTGTTTCTTGGATACAAAAGAAATCAGCATCTATTTGATGAAAAAACTCTAAAAAGCCTTTACCTAGACATGCTCGTATTCCATTAACATTCCATGATATAAATTTCATTTATCCACACTCCTAAAAAAACGCCCTTCGGCTTATGCGAAGGGCATCCTATTATAGATCGTCACCAACAATTTTGACTTCCGTCTCTAATTCAACGCCAAATTTTTCTTTCACTACACGTTGAACCATTTGGATTGTCTTAATATAGTCTGAAGCAGTAGCATTTCCTTTGTTGACAATAAATCCTGCATGCTTGGTAGAGACTTCAGCATCACCAACACCTTTACCTTGTAGGCCACTATCTTGAATAAGTTTTCCAGCAAAATGTCCAGGTGGGCGTTTAAACACACTTCCAGCAGATGGATATTCTAAAGGCTGTTTTGATTCACGTTGGAAGGTTAAATCAGCAATCTTCGCATCAATTTCCTCCTGTACGCCTACTGCTAATTGAAATTCAGAGGACAGCACATAATAACCCTTTTTGGCAATAATGCTTTGTCGGTATCCTAGCTCAAGGTCTTCTTTACCTAATATTAAAATGTCCCCTTCTTTTGTTAACACCTTCGATGAAACAATAATATCTTTAATCTCACCGCCATAGGCACCTGCGTTCATAGCCATTGCTCCGCCAATCGATCCAGGAATACCACATGCAAATTCAAAACCTGTTAAGGATGCTTGCGCTGATAGCTTTGATACATCTTTGATCAGTGCACCACTTTGTGCATACACATGCTCACCAGAAATACGAATCTCATCTAAGCGTGAAAATGTTACAACGATTCCCCTATGACCGCCATCTCGAACAACCATATTAGACCCGTTACCTAACATTAATAAAGGAATATTATTTATATATGCATAGCGAATAACGGATGCTGCCTCTTCTTCTGTTTCAGGAAGAACAAAAACATCTGCTTTGCCACCTAATTTTGTCATTGTGTATTGCTGTAATGATTCATTTAACTTAATATTGGCAGGATTAATACTTTTTGCTAAATCCACCGCCCATTGTTCTTTTGTCATGAGAGCTAATTCCTTTCTAACGTCCTTCTTACTCTACACCAGTATGGATTTACAACCCCAATTTGACAAGTAAAATGAAGGGTATTTTTATCTCATATTAAAAGACAGGTAAGACCTGTGCAGAGATGATGAATATTATAAAGAAAATTGACAGTCATTCCAAGTGTCGTTTTTAGGACACTATTTTATTGTATTATCTAATAAAATAATCCATTCACCCTAGAGCCAACTACTTGCCCATGTTTCGATATTGCGGATAGCACCTTCAAGTGCCTGACCTTTATCTGTTAATGAATACTCAACGCGTACCGGTACTTCTGAATATACCTTACGTTCAACAAGCCCCTCTTTTTCAAGCTCCTTTAAACGTTCTGATAATAAACGTCCACTGACAGGTAGTGCAGATTCGATTTCATTAAAGCGCTGTGGTCCATCTAGTAATTGATATAATATTAACCCTGTCCATCGTTTTCCGATTAAATCCATTGCTTTAGCTAAACGAGGACACAAAGTTGTCTCATTCATATTTTTTCACCTCTATGTAACTATTGTAACGATTAATGCACTAAATGTAAATTTGAAGTAACTTATTTACGTAAAATAATCTATTAACTTTTATATATTTAATTACAAATAGTAACTTATAATTTCAATGTTGGACATATCTAACAAGGGAACATAAAATGTCTTAGACTAAACGCTATCCTAATAAAATGCACATATTTCCAATAATATGCCTATTCCATTTTAAATATGTTTTGTTTCATGTTCACAGATTACACTTTTATAGAGGGAAAAACTTCCACATTTATAAAAAACTCATTGAATATGCGATTTGTTTACTTTATCATTCGTTGTAGAATGCTGTTTTAGGAGGTTTTCAAATGAAAAAATATGCTATTGATTTCAGTCATTCAACGATCGGATTTTCTGTAAGACATATGATGATTTCTCGAATTCATGGTACGTTTGAATCGTACAGCGGCGAAATAGTTGCATCCAATATCGAACAAATGCAGGATGCAAACATTTCTATCACGATTACAGTGGCTAGTGTCTCCACCAAGAATCATGATCGTGATGTCCACCTTGTGTCTCCTGACTTTTTTGATGCAGACGTCTATCCAAAAATAGTATTTACCTCTACATATATTGATAAACTTGATGATAAAAATTTTGCTATTCATGGGGATTTAACCATCAAAAACATAACAAGACCTATCGTATTTACAACAGTATATACAGGAAAAGGTGTGAATCCATGGGCACAAGAAGTATTTGGCTTCCAAGCTAAAGCCCAAATTGATCGTCGTGATTTTAATTTAGTCTACAATACCTTTTTAGAAACAGGTGGTGTATTGATTAGCGATGAAATAGACGTGATAGTAGATCTTGAATTAAATCCTCTTTAAGTATTGTTTCTACCTTAAAGAAAGGGAGGAATTTATGTTTTGGTTTGATAATGATTTTTTATTTGGCTCCGCTTTTATTACCATCATCTTCTTTATTGTTTTTGGAAGCATAGCCTTTATGATTGTAAACGGGATTATCACTTGGTCTAAAAACAACCGTTCACCAATTTTAACAGTACCCGCTAAGGTTGTGACAAAGCGTACGAATGTACGTGGGGGATCTAACAATACTGGGGCATCTACATCCTATTACGTTACGTTTGAAGAGCAAAACGGAGAACGGCATGAACTAAAGATGAATGGCTACGATTATGGTCAGCTTGTAGAAGGTGATCTTGGCATTTTAACCTATCAAGGTACACGGTATCATTCATTCAACAGACATAAAAAAGGAGAGTAGCGATTATCGTACTCTCCTTTTCTTATTCTCTTATTTAATTAAATATTTAGCAAATCCAGCTTCTGTATCTTCTAAATATTCAATACCACTACCTGCTGGAATAAACTTTTGTGCATCTTTTGCAGATAGGTAGATAACCTTTGTATTGGCTGGGAAAGGTACAAATGACCAGTTATTATCCGCAGCTGGGTTAATTGTTTTATTGGCCATAATATAATCTACAACAGCTTGTCGATTTTCATAAGCATAGTTTGTTATGTTAGAGCCGTCAGTATTTTTAAATGTCGCCCCATATGATCCACCAACACGGTAATTGTTTGTGATGATGATGAATTCTTGTTTTAAATCGATTGGTTTACCATTGTATTGTACATTCTTAATACGATTTGCCTTTTCATCAGTAAGATTACCGCGGCGGTCATATTTTGCTGGCGATGTGACATCAATTTGATATGTTAAGCCATCTAACACATCAAAGTTATAAGAACGTGCTTCTGCATCGATAATATTTTGCTCTTCTGTTTTAGTCGGATCAATTGTTGCAAAAATACCAGCAGCCATCTCTAACCACTCGATTGCTTGTGCGCCTGTCACTTTAATCGTAGCAACAGTATTGTCATAATGATAAATGTCGGCCATATTTTTAATAGCAAGCGGTCCTACAGGAATATTTGTATAATCTAATGGATTATTACGTGATCCTGCTTTGAAAGGAGCTCCAGCTGAAAGAATTGGTGTCTTTTCATCAGCCGTACCCTTTAGCTCTTGTTCGATAAACCATTTTTGAGCTTGTGTTACGATTTGAATGGATGGATCATCTTGCACCATTGAAAAATAACTATGGATTGGTGCTGTTGTTTCTCCAACAGGCTGACGGATATACGTTAATGTGCCCTCATGTGCCTCTTTAATAGCCTCTAAAACCGTTGTGGATGGTTGTAAACCTTCTTGTTTGATCGATTGTAAAGAACCTTTACCATCTACCACTACCCATTCTGATCCTTGTTGTTCTAGTTTTAAATCAATTACACCAAGATGACTACCATAGCTACCTGCCATAACAGTAGGAACACCGTGAATTGTCCCCTTCTCTTGGTCAACATCTTTCAAATCCTTATAGTCACCAGGGAATGTTAAATGAGAGTGTCCTGTAATTAAAGCATCAATACCATCAATTTCTGCTAATTGGTAACCAACATTTTCAGCACCCTTCACATAAGTATCTTCACCAATACCTGAATGTGACAGAACGACAATCACGTCAGCTCCAGCCTTTTGCATTTCTGGTACTACCTCTTTCACAGCTTCGACTGGCTCTTGCATTTCCACTTTACCTGCTAAATGAATGGCATCCCATTCAACAATTTTCGTTGGAACAATCCCTGTAACACCAACTTTAAGTGTATGTTTTTTACCTGAACTGTCTACCACTTCTTTATCAAGAATGACATAAGGTGTAAACATACGTTCTTTTGTTTTTGCATCATAGGTATTAGCATTTACCACTGGATACTTTGCATCGTTTAATACTTCATCTAAAAAGTCTAGACCATAGTTGAATTCATGATTTCCTAAAGTTCCACCATCGTATTTTAATGCATTAAGTGCAGCAATAGCTGGATGAACTTCACCTGGCTTTAAAACACTTTCTAATGCTTTATATGAGCCAAGTGGTGTGCCTTGAATTAAATCACCATTATCAAATAGTAATGTATTTGGATTTTTAGCTCTTACTTGCTCAATAAGTGTTGCGGTATTAGCTAACCCAAGCTCTGATGATGGAGCATCTAAATAGTAATTGTAATTAGCTAAATTGGTATGAATATCTGTTGTCCCTAAAATCTGAAGATCAACTGATACACCAGTTGAAGGTGCTTTGTACTCTGCTACAAAGCGCTCCACAATACTCTCCATCTGTTCCTTTGTCACATAGTCACGAGGACGAATAGTATTATCCTCAAATGCTTGTAAAATGTTTGCTGCAACAGCATTCGCTAAATCTTGTTTATATGCCGTTGCAATTTGATCTGCATCCTTAAATTGCTCTAAAACTTTGAGGGAAGCGTTTTCACTAACAAGTCCACGAGCAGAGATAACAAATGCTTGCTGACGTGTTAATTTGTCATCTGGGCCAAATGTCGTTGCTGTTTTCCCTTTAATAAGTTTTAATTGAACAGCTTTTTCTACATAAGGTGCTAAATCCTTAGAGACATCGTTAAAGGCAAGCGAAGAGCCGTCACCCATCTCTACATCTAAATTTTCTACTAATTCTTTTACATAATCTGCGCGTGTTACATCATTGGAAGCAGCATCAGCAGAAATTCCAAATGGTATAAACGCGAAAAGGACTAGTAACGTCGCCAAGAAATTAGTTATTAATTTCTTATTCATACAACAACCTCCTTAATAATCTAGTATTTTCCTACAAATTCTATTATATTAAAACCATTCTAATTTTTACTGAATATATAGTCCTAATTATATGTATTTTTAAAAGAATGGTTAATTACTTTCCCTCCAAATCATAGATTTCTACCATCCTTTATTTTTCTATTAAATAGGATGTTAGTAAATGTAAATTCAAAATAATTAGTTACTGTCAATATGTCCGACCTCCATACCACACCATACATCTGTTAACAAAATAAAAAAAGTCCTCCCAAAATTGAGAGGACTTTTAATAAAAAATAATTTTTATGCATTCACAGTTTGTAGTGATTGAGCAACCTTTTTCACTTCTTCTAGGCCATTTGCAATAATTTCTTGCGCTTTATCTGGTGAAGCATTGTGACCTTCAATAATCACTTCTTCAATAACTTCCATCCCGAATACGCCACCTACTACGTTTTTAATGTAGTTTACTGACATTTCCATTGGTTGAGCTTCTGGTGATGAATAGTAGCCACCACGAGCATTTAAAATAATCGCTTTTTTGTCAGTCATTAAGCTAATTAATTGACCATTTTCACCATATTTGAATGTGAATCCTGCTTGATATACATAGTCAATAAATGTTTGTAAAGGTGCTGGAATTGTTAAGTTCCATAGTGGGAATGCAAATACAACTAAATCAGCTGCAGTTAATGCATCCATTGCTTTTTGTTTTGCAGCTAATAGACGTGATTCAATGTCTGTTAACTCTCCACCATTTTGGACTTTACCAAAAGCATTGAAAAGATCTTGTCCAAAATAAGGCATATCTTCTGCAAATACGTCAAAAGTTGTTACGTTGGCACCTTGTACATTTTCCATAAAAGTATCATACATTTTTGTTGAAATACCGTCTGGACGGTTGTTAGCTTTTACTACTAAAACGTTCATTATATAAAATCTCCCTTAAATTTCAGAATCTAATATCTCGAATTCAAGATATGCGTTTATCTTAAAAAATTTCATCTAAAATGTCAATGTTCCATGCCTCAGACTTTTGACTGAAATATTCTATCTTTTCTCCATTCTAACAAGAGGAGTTGAAAGCCTTCCTCCTCTCTAGTAAGCTAAAATTTACAATTATCGTCTGTACAAATACCCGCATCACCTGTGCCAGCCATCTTTAGCGATGGTTGTAAGCCCTCTTCTTCAGCAACTTTACGCAATGTATCCTCAAATACCTCCTGCGGTTGTGCACCTGAAATACCATATTTACGGTTTAAGACAAAGAACGGTACCCCTCGTACACCAAGCTGGAGGCCTTCTTGAATATCCGCTTCTACCTCATTTTTATAAACATCATCGGCAAGAACCTTTGCAACTTCTTCACGCTCTAGCCTTACTTTCTCAGCTATCTCTAATAAAACATCATCTTGACCGATACGCTTTCCTTCAATAAAATGACTGTGTAAAAGTAACTCCACTAGAGCTGTAACATCTCCCTGTTGTTCAGCCCATTTTACAAGCCGATGTGCTTTTAGCGTATTCTCTTCCATCAAATTGCTAAAATCGTAGTTTAGCCCTACTTCTTTCGCACGCTCTGTTACACCCACTGTCATTTCCTTTGCCTTCTCTAAGGACATTCCATATTTCTTTGCCAATGATTCATAGACAGTACTATGCGAATCTATTGGAGTAGTTGGATCTAGTTGGTAGCTTTTATAGACAAGCTCCACCTGCCCCGAATAGCCAGTATCCTCAATCGCTTTCTCTAATTGTTTTTTACCAATATAACAAAATGGGCATACATAGTCAGACCAAATTTCAATTTTCATTTCATACTCACTCCTTTTGCTACATTGTAGCGATAGTTGAAATCACAAGGCAATTTTAATGCTTCACTGCATAAATTTTCAAGTTCTTCTACATACTGAACACAAAAACAATGTGAGGTTTCTATATGACACAATCTCTTTGGCTTGCTACAACTGAGTCTGTCTCTTTATCTTCTCTTACTTCCTCAACAACATGCGATGTATGTATAATCGGTGGTGGCTTAACTGGTTTATATACTGCCTATACTTTAGCAAAAGCAGGTGTGGATGTAGTTCTTCTCGAAGCAAATACCCATTTTGGTCACGGTACGACAGGGCATTCAACAGGAAAATTAACAGCCCAACATAGCATTGTCTATGCAAATCTTTTAGAAAAATTATCTTTAGAAGAGGCACAGCTTTATTATCAACTGAATCAACAAGCCATTGATAAAGCTAGACAGATACTCCCACCAGACAGGGTTCGTTCGGTGGATTCACTGTTATACTGTCAAACAAAAGAAGGCTATGCACAATTATTAAAAGAATGGAATGCCTATAAGGTTTTAAACATTAAGTCTAACCTTACCTCTGACACAGAGCTCCCATTCCCTATTACAAAAGCTTTATGTATGACACAACAAGCACAAATAAATCCTGTTGAAGTAAGTAATTTTCTTGCGAAAGAGGCGCAGAAGATGGGCGCAAAACTTTATGCAAATACCCGTGTTCAGCAATTAAACATACCACAGAATAACTTATATACCGAAAAAAATATGTCGGTTCAATATAATAAACTTATTTTATGTTCACATTATCCCATTGAAGCATTTAAAGGGCTTAAACTTTTTAAATTATCCAATAGTCGCTCCTATATGGTTGCAAGTAAAACCTCTGAGACTATGCAAGGTCAATATTTATCAGTTGATTTTCCTTCCCGTTCGATACGGACTGCCACGATTAATCAGGAAAATTATTTAGTCTTAGGAGGTGCGAATCACATCGCTGGCGAGACCGTTCATACCGAGCCATATTATGAGGCCATTTCCAATGAAATGAAGGAGCATTTTGAACAACAGCCACTTTATCGATGGTCAGCCCAGGATATAGAAACACCTGATATTGTCCCTTATGTTGGGAGAATTACAAACTCCTTACCTAACGTATTAATTGCCACTGGCTATCGAAAATGGGGAATCTCCAATTCCTTTGTCGCAGGCGATATCTTATCGTCTCTTTTAACAGGCTCAAAGATTGAAGAAGGTGCTATCGCTCTTTATTCACCATCACGTACTAAATTCGGTGCCCAATTCATGCAAATGCTGAAAGTAGGAGGATTTGTTGCCAAGGAATATATAGCTGGGTATATGAGGAATGCCACTGCTCCAACCTGTACTCATTTAGGCTGCAAAACAAAGTGGAATGAAGCTGATGAAACATGGGATTGTCCTTGCCATGGTTCCCGTTTTAACGCTAAGGGTGAGGTGCTTGAAGGCCCTGCTGTACAGCCATTAAAACTCGATTAAAAAAGAGGCTGTCTTAATAGACAGCCTCTTTTTTATTTTAGAGCTTCTGTTAATACTGGCACAATTTGTTTCTTACGAGAAACAACATCTGGTAATACAACACGGTTATTGATAAGATCAGCACCGAATCCTTTTGCTGCTGCTTCTGCTACTTGCCCAATTGCAACAGCTGTTGAATCATTATTTAAAATGTCAGTCACAACGAAGAAGAATAGATCTAAGCCATTTTCTGCAACATTTTTATTGAGTAGGATTTCTAACTCTTCTTGACGATTAAGCACATCATTAACATCAACTGCATTAACTTGAGCTACAACAGATTTGTACTCACCAAATTGGAATTCCTTTGCATCTAATGATAATAAATCTTCTAATGATTTATCAGATAAATCAGCACCTGCTTTTAGCATTGCTAAACCATACTCTGCAATCTCCACACCGGCAATTTTTGCTAGCTCTTCACCAGCTTTTACATCTTGCTCTGTGCAAGTCGGTGATTTGAATAATAATGTATCTGAAACAATTGCAGATAACATTAAACCAGCAATGTTCGCAGGTATGTCTAAACCGTTTTCGTTAAAAATTTTCTTAAGAATAGTAGCCGTACAGCCTACTGGTTCTGCACGATAATATAGTGGATCAGCTGTTTGGAAGTTGGCGATGCGGTGGTGATCAATTACCTCTGCAATTTGCACTTCCTCAATACCGTCAGCCGATTGTTGGAATTCATTGTGGTCTACTAGAATAACTTTGTCCGCTTCACCAACTACAGAAGAGATTAAACGTGGCGCTTCAAAGCCGAATTTATCTAATGCAAATTGAGTTTCATTATTAACATCTCCAAGACGTACTGCCTCAGCTTCTTCACCAATTTGCTGTTTTAAATAGGCATATACAATAGCAGACGTGATTGTGTCTGTATCTGGGTTTTTATGTCCAAAAACTAATACTTTACTCATAGAATTAATTCCTCCTAAAATGGCACTTACATTTATATTTTATTTTATCATACCTTATAGCCTGACAAGTGATAAAGTGAAACTTTGGAACAATTTCGCCTCAGCGTATATACCACTGACCCTCACTCTCGATATAACATACAGTGCTTAATTGTGTCCAAACTATATTATGCAAATAGAATGGCAGTGCTCTAAATACATACTTTTCAAATAAGATATCTATATTATAACTAGCTTAAGTTGCTATGTATACTTTTAATAGGTCTAATTACTTCTATAAAACTCTCTATTTTTACCAACCTATTTTTAACATTCAATAGTAAAAATGCCTAAATTTTATAAAATAATTAGTTTATATAGATATTTAGTTGGGTTTTCATATTTAAGTCATCATAATTTTATGCTATCATCAGGTAGTCTATATTTTTGGATATTCAGGAAATGGGGATTACGATGACGAAGAAGATAGAAAAAAAGTACATTCCTTTAGCTAACTATTTTGATGTAGCTTTACAACAAGAAATTACTTTATCCTTTGGTGAATTAGAAAACATTATGGGACAAGCATTACCGAACGCTGCCTACTTAAATAAAAGCTGGTGGAAAAAAACTAAGCCCCCTCTCTCACATTATTTATCATGGACAAATGCAGGCTATTATGTCATTGATGTTAAACTAGGTTCTAGTGTATCTTTCTCACGTACGCAAATGAAGTCTACCGAAAACAACACTTCTAATAGTGAGGAGAATTCATCTGCATACATAATACGAGGAATTGAAGCATCTGATGCTAGATCATTCATTCATTTGCAAGAGGAGATTTTTCAAGAAACTGACTTCATGTATAATGTTCAAAACGAGCTAGATCTCACTGTCCAACAACTTCGTAAAAATTTAACCTATTGGAAGCAATTAAAAAACCGTACTATACTACTTTGTGTACTAAACGGAATTTTTGCGGGTTATGCGGTTATTCATGGATATAAACAATCAAAAGCTAGACATGTTGCCTCTATTCGTTTAGCTGTGAAAGAAGAGTATCAGCAAAAAGGTATTGGCTCCGCACTGATGAAAGCTGTTGAAAGTTGGTCTAAACAACATGATATTTCCCGTTTAGAGTTATCTGTTATGGAGCATAACAATGTAGCTTTACACCTCTTTACAAAGCTAGGATTTCATCAGGAGGGCATTCGAAAAAATGCCATTAAATTAAATGATACTTATATTAATGAATATAGCTTGAGTAAAATTCTATAATTCACTTTTCCTAGATGTCTAAATACTATTTGGACATCTTTTTATATAGAAAATTTCAAAAAAATACGCATAGATAGTGTGTTTCAACAACTATCTATGCGTATTTACATTAAAATACCTGCTTTTCTCTAATAGCATCTAAGAATAATACATTACTTTCTACTTGCTCATACAATTGCTGATATTTATCATAGTGGTCTTTATCCTGGCTTATCATTTCCTCTATCAACGCATGCAAAAATGAAATCAAGACTGGGGCAATGTCTAGAGAAGAATGATTCTTGGTACCGAGGGTAAATAATGCACTGGCATATTCTCGAATAGGCGAAAATGCAGAACCTGTAATGGCAATAATTTTCACTTTCTTTACCTTTGCAATTTCAACAATCGTTTTAATATCCTCAATCTGTTTATCAAAAGATAGTACAATTAAAGTCGTATGTTCGCCCATACTGTTTATTTGATTCACTAAATCATCTGAGTCTAAACGAAGCTGCTTAATATTAGCACGAAGTGTTTTCAATGTATTAGATAGCCAATTTGCAACAGATGCATTGTGACGAGTACCTAGAATATAGATATTGTCTGCTTCATGCATCCATTTTGAGCATTTTTGGATCTGCTGATCGTTAATCAAATGAATTGTTTCTTGAATATTTTGGCTATCTCGTTGCATCACCTTACCAAAGCTAGAATTAGTCAGCTTCTTAGCAGTATATGTAGGCTGTAGATTTGCACCTACATCTTGAGACATAATATAGGCTCTAACTTCCTCTTGCAGTTCTACATACCCTGACAAATCCATAGCATAACAAAATCGAATCACGGTTGATTCACTTACATTAGCCAATCTGCCAACCTCTGCTGCTCCATTAGCAATCACTGTTGTGGGATTATCCATTACAAATTGAGCTACTTTACGCTGGCCCTTTGACAGCCTTACAAACCTTTTCTTTATATCTTCATGAATACTCATTCCTAACAACCTTTCTTTCAATGACCTTATCACGAACGGGAGATTGTTTCCTACTGACTCAAAATTCGATTAAAAATACAGTATCACGATTACAATTTGAATACAATGACTTTTCTGAAAAATCTTCATCGCATTAACCTGCTAATAAAACAATTTGATTTACGCTTTAACCATTTTATATTGATTTGTCATTTTAACAAATAAATCAGTCAAATCGAATAAAAATTAATAAAATCTTATTTTTATGTATTATTTAAGCGAAATCAGACAAAAATGTCCTGGACCAATTCCTTTGATCCAGGACATTCTATTTCATATTATTCTAGTTCAAGCTGCTTCGTTTCCTTCCCAAGGAAGATGACCCCTATAACACCGATAATAATCGCTCCACAGAAAATGGCAAAGATAAAGCCTATATCATAGCCTGCCGTTAATAAAAAGCCAACGAGCAACGGACCAAAAATACCACCAATTCGTCCAACTGCTGCTGCCATACCAGCACCTGTTCCACGAATAACTGATGGATATTGCTCGGGTGTATAAGCATATAATGCTCCCCAAGCTCCTAAGTTAAAGAAAGATAAAAGCATCCCTGAAGTTAACAATACGGCTAAAGTATCTGCATTACCAAAAATATAAGCACTCGCTGCAGTACCAATTAGATAGGAAACAAGGACAAACTTACGTCCAAACTTTTCTATAAACCAAGCGGCTGTAAAGTAACCCGGTAATTGAGCTAAAGTCATGATCAAAACATATTTAAAGCTTGTGATCATGTCAAAGCCTTTCCCTACCATCACACTTGGCAGCCATAAAAACATGCCATAATACGAAAATACAACTGTAAACCATAATAGCCACAGCATAAATGTAGAACGAGCATACTTTTTTGACCAAACCTCTTTCATATTTTGGCCAATGCTCCGTTTTTTTGCTTCTTCCTTCACAGTAAATTGTGGTGAATCTGGCAAATGCCAACGAAGATAAATAGCATAAAACGCTGGAAGTGCTGTTAGTATAAGGGCTACTCGCCATCCCCATGTGGGAATAACAAAATACGAAATAAGTGCTGCAATTAACCAGCCTGCTGCCCAAAAGCTTTCAAGTAATACAACCACGCGCCCTCTTTCTTTGGCAGCCACACTTTCAGATACAAGTGTTGAAGCTACAGGCAATTCTCCTCCTAGCCCCATCCCTACTAAAAAGCGTAAAATTAAAAATGCAGTTAATGTTGTTGTAAAAGCGGATAATCCACTTGCAATAGAAAAAAGGACAAGTGTCCACATAAATATTTGCTTGCGACCTACTTTATCAGCAAACACACCAAAAAAGAGTGCTCCTACAGCCATGCCGATAGAATTTATACTACCAATCCAACCAGACTGACTTGGTGATAGTCCCCACTCAGCGGCCAATGCTGCAATGACAAAGGATAATATACCAACGTCCATCGCATCAAAGAGCCACCCAACCCCCGCTACACCCAATAATTTATTTCTGGAAATGGATTGCTGAGGTTTCTTTGTTACTGCTGTATTTATTGTCATCCCAACCACCTGTCTTTACACTTGACTTTACATTACAAGATTACTATACAGTTGTTTCAAGAAAGTGACAAGTACTATTCAAATTACCGAATTGTTTCGACAATTAATGAAATGGTATTGAAATAATAGTGCTATTTGCGTTAAAATGTCTTTTATACAAAAACAACTGTTCTTTCTATAAGAACAAAAGGAGATCGTTACGTTATGTGGAAAGGCCTTATCGAAGAATATAAACAATTTTTACCCGTAACTGAAAATACACCTGCTTTAACTTTAAATGAAGGCAATACGCCTCTTATACATTTAGTGAATTTATCTAAGAAACTAGGCATTGAGCTTTACGGAAAAATTGAGGGTGCAAACCCAACTGGCTCATTTAAAGACCGAGGAATGGTATTTGCTGTTGCAAAAGCAATCGAGGATGGAAGTCAATGCGTTATTTGCGCTTCTACAGGAAACACTTCCGCTGCTGCGGCTGCTTATGCAACTCGTGCAGGCATCCAATCAATCGTTGTTATTCCAAAAGGTAAAGTTGCTCTCGGAAAGTTAGCACAGGCAACAATGTACGGGGCAAAGATTATCGAAATTGACGGAAACTTTGATGATGCACTCAATATCGTTCGCCAAGTAAGTGAAACGACACCAGTTGCACTTGTTAACTCTGTAAATCCATACCGTATCGAAGGTCAAAAAACGGCTTCGTTCGAAATTGTTGATGCCTTAGGTTCAGCCCCTGATTATTTGTGTATTCCAGTTGGGAACGCAGGTAATATCACTGCATATTGGAAAGGGTTTAAAGAATATCACGCTGCAAAAAATAGTGGGCTACCAAAAATGTATGGCTTTGAAGCTGAAGGTGCTGCAGCAATCGTTAAGGGTGAGCCAATTGCTAATCCTGAAACAGTGGCAACTGCCATTCGAATTGGCAATCCTGCGAGTTGGACATTGGCAGAAGCTGCTCGAGATGAATCTGGTGGTATCATTGATTCTGTTACAGATGAAGAAATTGTAGCAGCCTATAAATTAATCGCAAGTACAGAAGGCATTTTTGTTGAGCCTGGCTCTGCTGCTTCTTTAGCAGGTGTTATGAAATCTGTTGAAAATGGAAAAATCCCTCAAGGCGCTAAGGTTGTAACAATCTTTACAGGGAATGGCCTAAAAGATCCTGATACAGCCATGAATGTGTCCACTGTAGAGGTCGTATCCCTTAAAAACGATGAAGAAGAAATTCGTGCATATATTGAGGGTGTACTATGAGTAAAATGTGGCAAATCTCAGTTCCTGGAAGCACAGCCAACTTAGGTCCAGGCTTTGATTCAATAGGACTTGGCTTGTCTCTTTACTTACAGCTTTCTGTTACCTTGCAAGAACAATGGGAAATTATTCATCTTGATGATAATGGTCCTAAAGAGTTTGAGCTTGAAGATCACTTACTATACATCATTGCAAAAAAAACTGCAGATCTATATGGTCAACAGCTACCTGCCTGTCGTGTGGAGATGACTAGTGAACTTCCATTGGCACGTGGACTTGGCAGCAGTGCAGCAGTTATTGTTGCAGGTATTGAGCTTGCTAACCAAGTCTGCAAGCTGGAGTTAACACTTCAAGATAAACTCAACCTCTCTTCACAAATTGAAGGACATCCAGATAACGCAACTGCTTCAGTTTTAGGAGGATTAACGATTTCTTCGATGGATGACAATGGCATAGTCGATACATTCCACATCAATGATATCGATGCCTCCTTTGTGGTATATGTACCAGATGTTGAATTAAAAACAAGTGAATCACGTTCTGTTTTACCAGAGCAATTTAACCGTTCCTATGCTGTTCACGCCTCAGCAAATGCAAATATGTTAGCCGCTTCTTTAATGGTACGAGATTTTGAACGTGCTGGACGTTATATGGAGGCAGATTTATTCCATGAACCGTTTCGTGCAAAGCTAATTCCTGCTTACGAAGAAATTCGTATGGCTGCAAAATCGAACGGTGCATATGGTACTGCTCTAAGTGGCGCTGGACCAACAATGATTTCTATTATTCCTTCTGCTATTGCCTCTGACTTCGTTGAATTAATGAAAAAGCAATTCCCAGAGCATCAAATTATTTTAACAAATGCTGATGAACATGGTGTACAAGTCAATGAATGTGTGAAACGTCTACTTTAATAGTAGGCGTTTTTTCTTGAAAGCAAGTTTGGATAAAACTAATATTATAGAAGTATAGAATTAGACCTTTTATACGCGCTTTTCTAAGGAGGAATTATCTTGAAACCCATTATATTCTGTGATTTCGATGGCACGATAACAGAAACAGATAACATTTTTTCACTTATGACTGAATTTGTACCAGAAGAATCTGAGAAAATTGCTCAAGCGATGATGGAGCAAACCATTTCATTTAAAGATGGGCTATCAGCAATGTTTCATCTACTTTCTACTCATCAAAAAGATGAAGTCATTCAATACCTAATGGAGTCGGCAGTTATACGTGAGGGATTTGGTGATTTTGCCCGCTATGCTCAAAATAACAATATACCATTTTATATTGTAAGTGGCGGAGTTGATTTTTTTATCGAGCCTTTAGTTGATAAATTTGGTCCCTTTTCAGGCATTTACTGTAATAAGGCCGATTTTTCTGGTAAACAAATAGAATTGATCTACCCAAATAGCTGTGATGAGGAGTGCGCTAAATACAGCACACAAGGATGTGGCTGCTGTAAACCAAGCGTAATGCGGAAGGTTGCTAAGGAAGATCATTATAAAATTGTAATTGGTGATTCTCTATCAGATTTTGAGGCAGCTAAACTAGCAGATATTGTTTTAGCTAGAGATCATCTTATCCAACGCTGTGAAGAGCTCCATGTTCCATATAGACCTTTTACCACATTTCATGATTGTCTCAAAATAGTACAAGAGCTAGTGGAGTCAAAAGAAGCTGTTGTTACACGCTAATAGAAAAAAGAAAAAGGAGCCACTTTTACAAAGATGTCTCCCTTTTCCTACTTACTTATGCTAATAATACTAAGCTAATGGCCATGACCGCCATCCCCCCTACTAGACCGTACATCGACAAATGTGTTTCATCATATCTTTGTGCAGCCGGTAGCAATTCATCTAGTGAAATAAAGACCATTATCCCTGCAACCCCAGCGAAAACGATTCCAAACATGACATCTGTTAAAAAGGGCATAAGGAGCAAAAAAGCTACTAATGCACCTACAGGCTCTGCCAATCCTGATAAAAAGGATAATTTAAAGGCTTTCCTTCGATTACCTGTTGCAAAGAAAATAGGAACAGATACAGCAATGCCTTCTGGAATATTATGAATAGCAACTGCAATGGCAATAGCAATCCCTACATTCGGATCATTAATAGCTGACATAAATGTAGCGATCCCCTCAGGAAAATTATGAATGCCAATCGCCAGAGCTGTAAAAACGCCCATCTTCATCAAATGTTCTTCATTAACCTGTGGTTTGATGGCATTAACATCCTCTACCAGCTTTACTTCATGAGGATTAGTTGCCTTCGGAATGAATTTATCAATTAAGGCAATAAACAACATCCCACCGAAAAATCCTAGGATTGTCATCCAATAGCCATTTGTTGTACCTAATGCATTGGTTAAAGCATCTTTAGCTTTCACAAATATTTCTACAAGGGATACATAAATCATCACCCCTGCTGAAAAACCCAATGCTAATGATAAAAATTTTGTATTTGTTCTTGATGTAAAAAATGCTATTAAACTACCTACACCTGTTGCAAGTCCAGCAAACAGGGTTAATCCTAATGCCAGTAAAACATTTCCGTCCATGCCCTTCTTCCTTTGCTCTTTTTCTTATTGTACTCATCTTAACGTAGAAGTTTCCTATACGCAATTCTTTTTTATAAGGCAAATATCATTCTTTACAGTGTCTCGGTAAAATGTAAAAAAGCAGTATCTATCATGTGAAATAGATACTGCCTGTCTTTTTATTTATGATTAGATGGAAATAAACGTTTACGCCGTTCGTACCAAATGACACAGATGATAAACCAAGTATAGCCGATGCTCCAACCACCAAGTACATCTGTAGCAAAATGTCGAGCTCCTGCAATACGTGATAAACCAATAAGCACCATTAAAATTGTAGCCCCAAGCCACAGAAGGTTTTTACGTTCTTTACTACTATTCTCCGCTAAAATATAAGCAAGTGTAAATAAATAAAGTATACCTGTCATCGAATGTCCAGACGGAAAGCTAAAGGATGTCAGTTGATCCTCAATTTCAGGTCGTGGACGTTGCACCCATTTCTTTAGTAATTGATTCAGAACATTGCCTACTGCAAAAGTTAGTACAACAAATAGCATACCTCGATAATTTTTTACCTTCCAAGCTAAATACACCATTAAAACTATTGCAACAGCAACAACAAATTTCGGCTCACCTATATAATGAAAGATCTCAATAAAACGATTACCAAAAAGAAGCTCTGCCATCTTTGCATCAAATGTATTCATCAGCTGACTATGATAAGTGGCTCTTAATACAATAAAGACAATTAACGTTAAAACTGCTAATGGATATGCCCATTTTTTCATTTTTTCACCTCAAAAAACATTCATGCTATGTCCTTCACATCATAACACAAATAAATCTTTTCTGAATGAAATATAGGCCTTCATTTTATGAAAGGTTTACACCATTGACCTCTTGATAAATAGTGACAGATTCTTCTTCTGGTTTGTGAAAGTAATTGGAAACGGCCAATGCAACAATGAATAAAATGGCTACTATAGGTAGTATTCTTCTAAACATCCTAAACACTCCCTTATTCTTTTACTAGACCAAATTTGTCTACTTAATTAGCACTGGATCAAAAAGCCAATCTTTTGAACCAAAGTTTACATCCTTTTCTCCTCTAACCTCACGTGAAATACCATATTTTATAATAGTTTCTCTAAATCTTTTACTAAACAAAGTCTTTCTATATAGATATCTTCCATCATGACTACACTCGGCTGAGTAGAAAACATCACCTTTTAAGTTTTCCAAATCTTCATGATGATAAATATCAGGACCATTAATGACACCATTTAAACCACAACTACACGGAGGTTGCTCAGTTGCAAAGTATAATTTAACTCTGTCCTTACTACACTCAGGGAGTATTTGTATAGGAATAATTTGATAGGCTGGCTGTTTTCCTTCTTCCGGGCCTTGATGGATCACCTCTAAAAGCTCATAGCCTTCTAGTTTTTCTCTTTTCATTAAAGATACTAGTTCCTCAGAAGCTACCCAATAACCATTTACATGCACTAGATGACGATCTTTCATCTGCGTAGTATCAATGACTATTGGTGATAACTGCTCTTTATCCATGAGCCCACAACACTTACAATGTGTACTCAAAGAAAATAGTGTCCCTTTATCTTCTAAGAACATTTCCGGTGAATTACCTGTTGAATTTAAAGTAAATAATGGTGCTCGTTCATACTCTGTATCTGAAAATTCAAAGTAAAAACGTTCTCCGATTGAAACGATTCCAAATTCACGCTCTAATGACTCATATAAAGCTGTTACCTGCTCGTATGTTACATCTTCATTTAATGTAAAAATAGGATTAAATTTTGTTTTTAAGTTTCTTTTTCTCAATTCAGGCGCACCAATAGCAATACCATGACGATTATAAACGTTAATAACTTGATCTTGACTAGTTTCATCTATGGAAAACAAATTTTCAAGTTCTACTTTCACAATACACGCCTACCTTTATAAAGTTTTATGGTGAAGTATATTGACTAGCTAGTAACATTCTACTAACGCTACTTTATTCATAGATAGTCAGGCTGCTTATTTAATAAAATGATTTATATATTACTCACTAAAGCAAATCTACTTAACCATTGTTAATTTAAGCGTACCAGTAGTTATACCGTTATTTCAACTTCGGGTTTACGCCAATTTTCTGGCGTGATTCAGACAAATTTTTGGCGTGATTTGGCGGAAACAAAAAACACCGCCACTTTTTTGGCGGTGTCTATCATATTTTATAGGCAATTCAGTATAGGAATATGGTTTTATTTTACTAAGGAAATATATAGGATATTCCATTCCCATAATGCCCCCTATTAATTGAAAAATATACCAACATTATAACATAGAAATATTTTAGAGTAAATTCATTCTCTCAGCAAGATTTACAGCTTCTGTTCGTGAATCTACATTCAACAAAGAAAAGAGTTGCGTTAAATATCTCTCCGTTGTACGTTGAGGAATATTTAATTCAATAGCGATAGCTTTATTTGTATGGCCCTCTGCAATGAGTCTTAGAATTTTCTTTTCCTTTTCATTTAAGTGAATATCTTTAGCGCCTTGCAGTTTAAATTTATCATCCAGAAAATCTAAGAAATTTTTAGGTAAAACAATTTCACCGTTTGCAATTGCCCTTACTGTTCTTAATATTTGCTCTTTCGAAGCTGTTTTAGCTAAAATACCTTCTATTTTTCTTTCTAAAATGAGTGGATAATAATCCGTAATGTCATCACCTGTGTAAAGAATAACTGAAGCATTTGACTGAATAGCCTTGATATTACGGGCTAGGTTAATTCCATTTTCTAATGGCATATTGATATCTATTAGATAGATATCGTACGGTTTATTCTTTATCCTTTGAATGACACAAGTTGCATCACTTTCCGTATCGATGATAATATCTTCATTCTCTTGAAATAAATTTTTAGTTCCCTCTAACACTATAGGGTGATCATCCACTATGAGCATCGTAATCAAGTGTTTCACTCCCTTCTTTCACCATGATTCTAATAAACATCCCTTTATTGATATTTGAGTCAATAGTAAATTGTCCGTTAAACGCTTTTACGCGCTCCTGCATGCCTTGAATGCCCATAGATTCTGCTACTATAATGTCCTCTACATTACAGCCTACACCATCATCTTTATAAATGATTTCAAAACCATCGTTCATTTCTTTTAAATGAATTTCAACTGATACTGCATAAGAATGCTTCAATGCATTATTAAGTAGCTCTTGGAATAAACGATAAATCATCAAATTCATGCGCTCATCCTCTAAATAAAGACGATCAATGGTGTAAATAAGCATGAAGTTAGCTCTTTCTTGAACTTTCCGAATCAGTTTTTCTAAAGCAGCATTTAAACCTAATGTATCTAGTAACGGCGGTTTTAGGTTTTCACAATAAGTACGTAATTCATGTAAGGATGCAACCATTTGTTTATGAATTTTCGCAAGCTTTTCTTGAATATCCGTGGTATTTTTTGCATTTACTAGGACATCCACCTCGCGAGCTATATGAAGTTGCTCCTGTAAATTGGTGTCATGTAACTCTTGAGCTAACTGGTATTTTTCTTCTTCAAATCTTAGCCATAATAGCTTATTCAGCCATGGTAACTGACCATCATCAGCTTGCTTCATATGCTTCAGTTCCTCTAGCAGTTCTTCTACCATCTTGGTATTTTCAATAAAATTATTTACATATAATAAGAGTAGTTCAAGCCATAAAAGCTCCTCATCTTTTAAATGAATCGTATTATTATGCCCTAGCACTAATGCTCTTTTAAAATGTGCATCCTGATGGAGGAATGCTATATAAACTTTGTCAATTTTGCGTATTTCACCTAATCTGATTTCTTCCATTGTGTCAGGATCGATCCTAATACTTTCACCAGCTATTGGTAAGAATTCGTTTTTGTCATAGTTATATGTTAAGACAAAAACATCCTCTAACTCCAGATGCACGGAAACCTCATAAGCAAACTTTTCTAAAAGTTCGTTAATTTTAATTGTTTTCCCAATTTTATCTACAGCTGTATATAGCTGATGAATATAGTCACCCTTTGTGGAAAATAATATTTTCCGCTTGCGATAATCGACCTTCTCTTTTACGTAAAAAAGTATGATTAATGAAGAAAATGTAAAGAAAGATACACCCGACACAACAGTCATGGTTAAATAACGCCCGGCAATAAAATATAGTCCCACTGTAAACCATACAGTAAAGATTAAAGAAAATATAACATAATAACGTAGTCTTGTAATATGGTACTCAATATCAAATAATCGCTCTGCTAATTGCGTAAAAATAAAGCTAAATGGTATAAACAATAAAAATAATGAGCTTATCTCAGAAGAAAGTATATACGTATGGAAAAAAATTTTAGGGAGTGCATATAAAAAAAGAAATGGTAGAAACGGTATTAATATACTATTTAATAAAATTTTCAACTGAGGTGAGCTGTACTTAAAATAGCTTATTAATAGAATACTAAGGATGATCACTAGGAGAATAAAGAAAATAGCCAATATAACATTGGAAAGAATATCATTTGAAGCAGGATAAATAGTACCCATACATCCTAATACAAAAGCTATAAAAGGAATTATATAAAAGAGCTTGATATTATTTGTAAACACCCAATTTGTTTTCACAAATGAATAATAATTTCTCAAAAAATGTAATAGTATAACTAAACATAACAGCATACTACTTCGATTTACGATAATGCCAATCGTATCCATCCTACCAGAGACACCACTACTTACATAAGCCAATGAAACGGTTAACATAAAAAGAATTAGTAAGTCAGCTAATTTTGTATTCCTTTGTTTGAAATGTAAATAAAATGCAACAAATAATGTTAATAAATAATAACAAGCTGGAATGATTAATACATAGATAAATTGTTGAGGGATATCCAAATGCTTAATATGTATATTGATTAGATCTCCATCGGGCTTCAGTACTGTTATTTCATTAGCAGATAAAATTTTAGATTTATATCTCAGTTGATTTAATTCATTGATGGGTTCATGATCTACACTTAAAATTGCATCACCAACAGAAATATTTTGATCCTCTGCCCAGTCTTTATAATAAAGTTGAGAAATAACCCATTTGTCATTCTCTTCTTCTACCCCAATTTGTATATAAGGCTCGCTATAATTCACATAATTTAAATAAAAACCAATAATTAAATAGAGAATTATAGCGGGCCAAAACAACTTACTTCGCAACTTTCTTAGTTCCAAATATCACTTTCTGTATTCATTTCACCGTTAAATGCTTCTAAAATTGCTGATTGCTCTACAGATGAAACTCCAACTAATGATGCTTTTTGCTCTTTTAATAGTGTAACTAGGCTTGGATTTTGCTCTAAATATTGGATTACATTAATCATTTTTATCTCTCCTCATTTCAATAGTTTTTGTAGGTATTCTCTACCTACCTGATTTATAGCTACATTTTCTAGGTAATTTAATGCTTTAAATTTATAGACGTTTTTTATGGTAATGGCATAACGTATCGCCCCACCATTTGTCAACGCATCTTCTGTTGCATTATTATCCAAATCTGTAACTATATCATCATTATAATAGCTAGAAACAGATTTTGAAACATCATTTTTCTGTGATAAAAGATAAATAATAGGCAGAGAATACCTTTTATTTAGCAGATCATTTTTAGGACCCCATACCTTTAAGCTTTGAATATCATTTTTAATTTGTTGGATGATCCCTATGTATTTCCCATATTCCTCTACTTCTTGAGATATTTCTCCTTTTGCAAGTACTTCGCCAACCAAGCAACCCATTGCTGTTAATGATCCGGATTTCAAGGTAATCATTTTTACATAGGAATCTTCATCGCGACAACTATTTAGTAAGTCTAATTGCTGTCCATTTATACTTTTTAATGCGTATTCATCAACTAGCTTTATAGCCGCTCTTTTATGTTCAAAAGAGGTTTCATCTATTGTTTTAGATGCCATGATCAGCATAGCTAAAGCAACGTTTAATGATAATTCAGGTGTTTTGTTCCAACTATAGTCTGAATCCTTATCCTGCAGATCATCAATAATATCAAAAGACAGTATTAAAAGTTCAATTGCAGCAGCTACCTTGTAGATATCTTGATTTATACTACTTGAAAATGCTTCATAATGCCAAAAACACATTTTACCAAAGGAAAAACCTACTGTTGTTTTTTCTTCTTTAAAGCTTTTTAGCATTAATTTTAGCTCAGGTCCAAGTAATAGCTCATTTTCTATAAGGATGTCTAATGATTCATTGATACGCATATCTAAATCCTTCAATAGTCCTCTCTCCTATCTAGTGTATTACTAGATATTATATAGATTAGTGGGAATTAATACTAGTCACGCCATTATATAATACATTAAATACCATTAATTCCTTTATAAAGAGAAAGACCGCCAAAAAATGGCGTTATTCATGCAAACCACGCCAGATTTTTGCTAATTATTACTAAAAAAATGGCGGTAGAGAACCAAGTACCGCCATTAAAGTGGCGTAAACTTACCATTGAAATGGCGCTCTAACAGATGTTACGCTTAGATTAGCAATAAATATATTTATAAAGTCAGGATAGATTGATGAACATGAAATCTTTTTGTACTGGGAGTGACTTAAAATTGAATGAAACTGTTTTCATACTTACGGCTACTTTTTCATGTAATATCTCTGTCTCAGCTGAAGAAATTACAATTAAACAGCCTAGCAAGGATCAACAACGAATTGAACAAATCATTATTCAATCTGAAGTAAAAGCCTATCAAGATACACTATCTGCCTATAAAAATATTTCACTCTATTCAAAATATATTAGTGATATTCCTGGATTTGAGGATACATTTCAACAAAAACGAGATTATTATATTGAGCAATATGGCATTATTAGAATATCAAACGAAAGTATTTCTACTATGTCATTAGTCAATCCTTTCACTTTTGGATTAAATATAGATTCCCCTATAGTGTATGTAACGCCACATGACACAATTATTAATGCGAGAGGGCTGGCAATGGCGGCCAATGCATCAAATAAAAACAATCATTCAGATAGTTTGGATGAACTTTGTAATACAAGTATCTCAGGCTTGTCCATTAATGAGAACACCATATCCTTTAATATGGATTCGACATTTAGTAAATGGAGAAAACCATCTATTACACATTAACCTATACGCCTAGCTAAGCAGGTCACACTGATTGTGACCTGCTTTTTGAGTAATAAAACGACATCTCTACATAGTGTTGATAAACAAAGCAATCAATAGCATTTATATAAAAGATGAAAATGAATTTCCGTTACAGGCTACTTGCTTTCCTGTAGGCGAGCGCCGAATCGCTTCCTCCGCTACTGCTCCGTTTAAAGTTTTGCCTGTCTCGCTATTCCATGGTAGTCCAGTAGCCCACCACTATAAACCACTTTTTGGAAAAAGTTTCCAAATAAAGTGAAGGTGTTCATTACTCTTTATGAAGAGGTGTTGTCACGCATCACTTCTCCACCTTGGAAATAAGAACTTATCCCCTCTAAGAATACAGATAATGGGCTATTTGATCGCTATGCTAGTATGAAAAAGTAAAGACACTTTGCAGAATGGTTGATTGGAGTGGAGCCAGCGTCACGCCTAGGGGATTTAGCGTCACTGAGGAGACCCTGGAGCGAGCGCAAGTGAGTGAAGCGGCTCATCGGACGCCCCCTGGAAAGGACGCTGGCAGAACGGAAATCAACCCCTCACCTTGCTAAAAGGGCTTTTTCTGCTAGTGACATTCTTTTTTCAACAACAAGAAAAGGTGTCTCAATCCCTTGAGACACCTTTAGATGATTAACCTTTTACATAATAAACTTCTTGACCGCTTTCAATGATATGATCAGGCTTCGGTTTACCTGCACTTGCCTTATGGCCTGCAATATGCTCAGGGCTCTTCTCCCAATTTTTCCATGCTTCTTCCGATTCCCAACGAACCATCACTAGCACTTCTTCATCACCACGGCGAACTTTCTTTACAAGTACCTGCTTATCAATGAAGCCAGGTTGTTGTTCAAGTAATGAGGGACTGTTTGGCTTACCACCAAAACGATCCACAACCTTATCCGAATTCCCTTCCGTCACAACAATACGTTTAATTTGTACAAACATATTAGTTGAACGCCTTTAATACATCTTCAGCTTTTTGTGTTTCTGATTGTAAACCGCCACCTGAAAGGTACCAAATTTCTGGATCTAGATAGAATACTTTACCGTTTTTCACAGCGTTTGTTGCACTTACGATTTCGTTTTCAATTGCAGCTTTTGTACCTGATTCACCGTTTTCATTTACAACAGCGTCGCGGTCAATAACGAATAAGATATCTGGGTTTTTCTCACGTACGAATTCAAAGCTTGCATTATCACCATGTGATTCGATTTTGAAGCCACCAGCTTCAGCTACAGCTTTTACACCATATACATCATAAATCACACCGAAACGTGAACCAGGACCGAATACGGATAATGAACCTTCACTACCTAAAACGATTAACGCTTTTTCTTCTGTTGCAGTAGCTTTAGCTTTTACTTCTTCTACTTTTGCTTCATAAGCAGCAATTGCATCTGCCGCTTCTTTTTCTTTACCAAAGATTTTGCCAGCTAATTCTGTATTCGCTTTGAATGACTCTAAGAAGTTAGTATTATCTACACCAATGTATACTGTAGGAGCAATTTTAGATAATTCAGCATAAGCTGCTGAAGCACGACCAGAGATGAAAATAATATCTGGGTTAATTTCAGATAATTTTTCATAATCAGGCTCGAATAATGTACCTGCGTTTACATAAGTACTATCTTTAAACTTGCTTAAATATGCTGGTAATGAGTCTTGTACCACTGCAGTAGGATTAACGCCTAAAGCATCTAATGTATCTAAGAAACCATTATCAAAAACAACAACTTTTTCTGGCATTTTATCAAGTGTTACTTCTTCAAATGTTGTACTACCATCACGACCTTCAACTGTACTACCTGGAATTGTTAGTGGATATACCGATGATTCTTCATTTTGTTCCTCAGCTGGTTTGTCAGTTGAAGTACCTTTATCATCTTCTTTTGCTTCATCTTTCGAACCGCAAGCAGCTAATACTAATAGCATCATAGCCATTAATATCGAAAGTAATTTCCATTTTTTCATTGTGAAATTTCTCCTTTAATTAAATTATTTGATAGTTAGATGTGCATCCATCTTGAACTATTTTTAAGAATTAAAATAAACACAAATTCGACAGCCATCCTGCTCTTGAACAGGAATATCCATATCATAAATTTCCTTCAATGCATGTGAGTTAATAATGTCATTTGTAGGACCATTTTTAACAACACGGCCATCTTTTAATGCAACAATATGGTCAGAGTATACAGAAGCGAAATTAATATCGTGTAAAACGATAATCACTGTCTTGCCTAACTCATCAACCAACTTACGTAAAATCTTCATAATCTGGACAGAATGCTTCATATCTAAATTATTTAATGGTTCGTCCAGTAAGATATATTCAGTATCTTGGGCAATAACCATTGCGATAAATGCACGCTGGCGTTGACCACCTGATAGTTCATCTAAATAATTATGTTGCATATCTTCTAAATTCATATAGCGAATAGCTTCGTCCACTTTTTCTTCGTCTTCAGGTTTTAAGTGCCCTTTTGAGTAAGGGAAACGGCCAAAAGATACAAGCTCACGAATCGTTAGACGAACATTCATAAAGTTGGACTGCTTTAAAATCGATACACGTTTAGCAAAATCATCCGATTTCCAACTACGTACATCTGCCTTATCGAGTAGTACTTCGCCAGTATCTGCATTCAGTAAACGACTCACCATAGAAAGTAGCGTGGACTTCCCTGCACCATTCGGTCCAATAAACGATGTGATTTTTCCTGAAACAATATCAACACTTACATCTTGAACGACAGGTTTTTTACCAAAAAACTTTGTGATTTCTTTGACTTGTATCATCCTGCTGACCTACTTTCTCTTAATAATAAGTAGATGAAGTAAACCCCACCCACAAAATTAATAATGACACTAAGTGTAGTAGTGAAACTAAATAAACGTTCAACCATCCACTGTCCACCGACTAAAGCTACAATACTCATTACACAGGAGCCAGTAATTAAGATGGAATGCTTGTATGTTCTGAAATACTGATATGATAAATTTGCAACGATTAAACCAAAGAACGTGATCGGACCAACAAGCGCTGTCGAAACAGCAATTAAAATTGAAGCTAAAATTAACATACGTTGTACCAGCTTATCGTAAGGTACACCTAAATTTATAGCTGTGTCTCGTCCAAGAGACATAACGTCTAATTGGTTCATGTGACGAGCGCCGTAGATAAACGTTATTAAAATGATAACGCCTGCCAGCCAAACTAAATCTGAATTAACATTATTGAAACTTGCAAACATTTTACTTTGTAAGCCTAAAAATTCATTCGGATCTATTAATACTTGGAAGAACGTAGTAATACTTCCTAAAAACGTACCAACAATCATTCCTACAAGCAGTAGAAAATAAATCGGTCGCTTTCCTTCTTTAAACAATACTCGGTAAAAAATTAAAGCAAATAGAATCATCGCCCCAATTGCAAGCGTAAAATTATAGTAGATATTAATAACTAATATGGATGTAGAGCCAAAGAAGAAGTAGATGCATGTTTGAATTAACATATACAAAGCATCTAAACCCATGACACTTGGCGTTAAAATACGATTATGTGTAATTGTTTGGAAAACTACGGTTGAATAGGCAATTGCTATACCCGTTAATGCCATTGCCACAACCTTTATGACACGGCGTGGAAAAGCATAGTGATAATTACCATTGAGTTCCCAAAATAAATATAGGACAACTGCTATAACAGCGAGACCTAGTAAAATGAACATTTTTGTACGATTACGCATAGGCTCTCCCCCTAAACAACATGAATAGGAAGATGGCACTTCCAATTACACCAACAGTCATACTTATTGGTATTTCATAAGGGAAAATCAGTACTCGTCCTAAAATATCACAGAATAATAAGAATGACATACCAAGTAATGCTGTGTGCGGCAAGGTTTTTGCCAAATTATCACCTTTGAACAGGGAAATAATGTTCGGAATAATCAAACCAAGGAATGGAATGATACCGACTGTTAACACCACTGTCGTGGAGATAAGAGCTACCAACACCAAGCCTAAATTGACTACAAATTTATAGGATAGACCAAGATTTTTTGCAAAATCCTCCCCCATCCCAGCTACTGTAAAACGATTTGCGTAAATATAAGCTAAAATGAGTATTGGTACACTTACATATAACAGTTCGTAACGGCCTTTCATGATTAATGAAAAATCTCCTTGTAACCATGCAGAAATGTTTTGGATGATATTCGCCTTATATGCAAAGAATGTTGTAACAGAGGACAAAATATTCCCAAACATTAAGCCAATAAGCGGTATAAAAATCGCATCTTTAAACTTAATTCGGTTTAATATTTGCATAAATAGTAATGTGCCGGCTAAAGCAAATATGAAAGCGAAGGAAATTTTTTGGAAATACGTAACGTTCGAAAAGAACATCATGGAAATCAATACACCCAACCGTGTGGCATCTAATGTACCAGCTGTTGTTGGTGAAACGAATTTATTCCTACTTAAGCTTTGCATAATTAAACCAGCAATACTCATACCTGCACCTGCTAGCAAGATTGCAACAAGTCTAGGTACACGACTAATTAAAAATAGTCTAGCCTCTTCTGATTGGAAGTCTAATAGGTCGCTAGGCTTAATATCAACTACTCCGATAAATAGCGACACAATAGACAGCAAAACAGTTGCTGTTAAAAGATATCTTATTTTCATAGTAATCCCCGGTAGATTTCATTTTTGTGTGTAACTTACTTATTAGTGAAAATGATTATCATTACTCACGTTTTCCATTATAAGCATGATTTTATTCTCAGTCAACAAGCAAATGAGAATTATTCTCGTTTTATGAATGATTAACTAAAAAATATGCCAAATTAACGAAATATCAGCATAACCGTAAATGAATCAACAGAAATAATTCACTATTTCTACAATATTTTTATCCAAATAAAAAGGTAATTGAGAATAAAATCTATCCCTCAATTACCATTTTTATATTAGATAATTTTTTTAGTGCCTCTTAACCATGCAGAAATAATGAATATGATTAATACTAACCCAACATAGCCCATCACTGCATATAGTTTAGCTACTAGCGTTGTAAACCCTACAAGACTTGCTAGAAAACCGAGACCACCTATAAATATAACTGCAATCCTAAAGCTTGCTCTACTAGGCTCGAAAAACCTTACCATAAAGGAATATAGCATCCCTACTGCCGTATTATAAATCATTCCCAAAAGAGAAATAGTCATTAATACTCCAACAATCGGATGAATTTCATTCGCTAACGCTAGCATCGGAATGTCTAATCCAACAATGATATTCATCTTTGCTAAAAGGGAGAAATTCACAAGTAAGATTAAAGCACCTAACAAAATCCCACCAATTATACCACCCATGCCAGCTACCTTATGATTGCGTATGGATCCACACATAACAGTCAGTAAAGAGAAGCTAACCCCTACATTGAACGACATGTACAATAAAGCCGTTACCCACCAACTTTTCTCACTTATTTGAGCCTGTTGAGCAATAACAGCTTGCTCTGCAAAGGTAAAATCCATCGTTGCAATAGCATAGATAGCGATGATGGAGACGACGGTTAGTAGATACGGTGTGGCAAGTGCAATGATATTAATGATGCTTTTCACATCCATCATGACAGTGGCTACTGTAAGCAAGATCATACAAATACTCCCTAGCCAAATAGGCAGTCCAAACATTTGCTGAAATGTTGCACCAGCCCCAGCAAACATGATGACAGCTACACCAAATAAAAAGAGTGATAGCACTATATCCAATACAAAGCCCATAGTATTCCCTGAAATTTGATAGATCAAATCCTTATGGGACGATGTGCGAAGCCTAGAGCTCACTTGAGCAACACACATGCCAACAATTGAGAAACCAACCATAGCTAACAATGCTCCATATATTCCTTTAAAGCCATAGCTTGTAAAATAAAGGACAATTTCCTGCCCAGATGCAAATCCTGCTCCAACGATAATCCCCACATAGGCACCACCGATTTGCAAGCTTTTTTTCAATCAGTTCTCTCCTCGTTTTCCTAAATACTAAATGATCGACTAAGTACTCCCTTATTGATAGATTTCTTTGCTAATTGTTAATTTATCAATCACAGCCATATTAGGCTTATAACCAATACCTACCGACTGGGGTACCTCAATATAACCATCTTTAACTTTTACTTCAGGATCAATGATATCCTCGTACCAATAATGACTAGAACCTGCTGTATCGCCAGGTAAAATAAATTGACTAAGAGACGTTAAGGCAACATTATGTGCTCGTCCAATTCCAGCCTCTAACATACCACCACACCAAACTGGAATATGGTTTGCTTTACATAGGTCATGGATTCGTATTGCTTCCGTTAAACCACCTACTCGTCCAATCTTGATGTTTATGACACCACAGCTTCCAAGTTCAATTGCTCGTCTGGCATCCTCATATGATGTGATGCTTTCATCTAAGCAAATAGGCGTTTTTAACTTTTTCTGTAATGCTGCATGATCGACAATATCATCAGTAGCTAATGGTTGTTCGATCATTAATAAATTAAAATCATCAAGCTGCTGTAGTATTTCTATATCCTCTAATGTATAAGCAGAGTTTGCATCAACCATCAAGGGTAAATTTGGAAATTCCGCACGAATTGCCTGTACTATCTCTACATCCTCTCCAGGCTTTATCTTGATCTTCACCCTTTTGTAGCCTTCTTCAATATGACCTTTTATTAATGCTATTAACTGAGAGATAGAGGGTTGGATACCCACACTGACTCCTACTTCAATACGTTGTTTTTGACCACCTAACGCCTGTGCAAGTGATTGCTTTGTTTGCTGAGCATAGATATCCCATACAGCACCCTCAATTGAAGCTTTCGCCATGCAGTTTCGCCGAATAGGTGCAAATAATGAGGTTACCTCATCTGGATGCCCAATCTCTTTATGTAACAAGATGGGTATCAAAAAATCTTGTAGCATATGCCATGTTGTCTTTAATGTTTCCTCCGTATACCATGGTGCTACAAAAGCAACAGTTTCTCCCCACCCCGTCGTCCCTGATTCATCTTTTGCTTCTATCAGTAACATTTCCTTTTCATCAACTGTGCCAAAACTCGTAGTAAATGGTGCTTTCATAGGCATTTTCAAATGCCTTAATGTAATCTTTTCTAATCTCACATTGTTCACTCCTTATCATTATTATAAAGCTAATAAGGAGCGTCTGACTAACAGATAGCTATGAACATATTCTGGATGTTTCTTCATGCGTACGATGGCATAATCTTGGTTAAATAATGTTGTTAAGATTGTGCGAATTTTATAACGCCAGTCCTCTGCAAGTTTTGGACTTTCCACTTTCATTTTCTGTAGAGATTGAGGGATCGGTAAAAGATAGGCATCTTTATAAAAGGATTGTTTTAACTGAAATGTATTTTCTACATCTAGAACTGGTAATCCATCTACTGTTAATGTCCAAGGTACTATTTTCTGTGCCCCCTCTTCTAATTCATCAAGGCTATCTGCCATTTGATCACGCTCGATCCACCATTCAACGACTAGTCTATCTGAAGGTAGTCCTTCATTAAAGTCATCGCGAAGCGGACCATAATAATCATTTTCATATTGATAACTAGTGGCGTTCAATTTTAGAAATGCTAGATTCGCTAAACGCGCCTCTAATGGGTCAATTAACCAGCGGACAAGTTGAAAACCATGCTCTTTTGCATATTCTTGTTGGGCATGCTTCAATAATTCACCCACACCTTGTTCACGATATGCTTTTTCTACACCAATCATGTGCGAATGTAAGTACATTTCTCTATTCCGATAGCCAACGAAGCAATAGTTAAAGCCAATTAGCTTTTCATCGAAATACGCTCCTAATACGATTCCGCCATTTTGTACAGCAGCTAGTAATTGATGGCAGGGGATTGCTTGGCTGCCCCATATTTCAGCATTTAATTTTTGGATCTCTGCAATTTCTTTCGGTGTCGTTACTTTGTGAATTCGCACTTGCTCTAACATTACGCTGACGCCTCCTTTTTATGCCCTGATTCCAAAGCTAATAAAACTGCTCTTGTAAGTATCTCCACTCCTGTGACAAGTCTTGCTTGTTTAAATTTCATTTTCGGGTGATGCAAGCCTGGTGTTAATCCACAACCCAAGCCCAGCATGGTTGTTTTTAAATGCGGCCGTTGTACAGCATAATGGTGAAAATCCTCTCCTCCAGGTGTATGAACAGGCTTTCTTAAATTTGATAACCCAGCAGCCTGTATAATTGCCTGCTCCATCAAATATTGAGCACTTGTATCAACTTCAGCAGCTACGATATTGGCCACCGTACGTAATTCAATTTGTACCTTATGCAACAATTTAGATGAATCGATCACACGCTTTACGCCTTGTGCTAAATCGTCCATCACCTTGTTTTGCTGTGCACGAATATCAATCGTAAATGAGGCATTACCTGGGATAATATTGCCCGAATCTCCCCCTGCATGGAATTTCGTCATCTTAACAGATACAGGGACCATAGGATCTGTATGAATGGTTCGCAAATCTTCGATGATTGTTGCACCTACTTCAATGGCATTAATACCAAGGTGCGGCCTTGCAGCATGAGCATCCTCTCCGATAATTTCGCCTTCAAGTAAACGAGAGGCACCATGATATAAGGCTGCACAATAAGTGCCGTCCTCTAGCTCATGAACAGGTCTTACATGGACACCAAATAAATAATCTAAGTCATCAATAACACCTTCTTCTAATACAGATAATGCTCCTGTTCCTTTTTCTTCAGCAGGTTGGAAAATAACGCGGATTGTACCATTTATAGATTGCTGTAGTTCTTTTAAAAGTAATAGTGTACCAATGGCCATCGTCATATGACCGTCATGTCCACATGAATGATTCGCACGGAAATGACCATCTACTTCTTGCCATAAGGCATCTATATCAGTTCTTAGCCCTACTTTGGGGTCACCGTTGCCCACATCAACATATAATCCTGTGGAATTTTTAAATCGTATTGGGGAAAAGCCTTCCTGTGTTAATAGCTCCACTATATAATTGGTGGTTTCTACTTCATGCCAACTGATTTCTGGATTTGCATGTAAATACGTAAAAATCTCCATTAATCTTGGCCTCAAATAATCTAACTCTTCCTTCATAGATTCCAACCCCTTAAATTTTCATATTATTAAAATTATTATAACGAAAATGATAATTTTCTACATAGAAACTTATACCCACATTCAACAAAATAACTACTTACGATAATATATTTCGCTCTCAGCTTCTTAGATAGACTTTTATTTAGATAGCAAAAAAAGATGCAAGTACAGTTTTTTTAATAACTGTACTTGCATCTTTCATTTAATTAATACCCTTCATCGCTTTTGAAATAATTGGTGAAAGCACCAATATAATAATCCCGACTACAATAGATAAGGTACCTAAGAAACCAAAGTATGTGAATTCGCTTACAACTTCATAGACCTTAACTAATTGCGCATTAATTGCTTGTGCTGCTGCACTTGTTAAAAACCATAAAGACATTGTTTGCGCTGCGAATGCCTGTGGTGCCAATTTCGTTGTGGCAGATAGACCAACTGGTGATAATAATAGCTCACCAACAACCACTAAGAAGAATGACAATACTAACCATAAAGGACTCACTAATGTATCTCCACCAGACAGGTGTGCTGGAATCATCATCACTAAGAATGATAGACCCGCAAAGAACAATGCATATGAAAACTTACGTGGTGTTGTCGGCTGCTTGTCTCCCCATTTAAGCCATAGCATCGCAAATAATGGTGCCATTGTAATAACAAATAATGGGTTCAATGACTGGAACCAAGAAGATTGAAGCTGAATACCACCAAAACTTAGCTGTGTACGCTCATCTGCATAAGTCGCTAAAATAGTTGCTCCTTGTTCTTGAATAGCCCAGAACATTACAGCTGATAAAAATAAAGGAATATAAGCAAGTAGACGAGACTTTTCATCCTTTGTTGTTTTTTTACTGCGATACATATAAATAAAGAATGCAGTTGGAATTAATACACCTAGAGCTGTGATGATTAAACTAAATACATTCATTGTTAAAGTACCAGTTTTAATACCGATAGCACCCAAGATGATAATAAGTAAAGCTGCAACTCCGAATTGCGTAAAGACTTTTTTACGTTCTTCAGGCTTTAATGGGTTGTTTACTTGTAAGCCCGCTAAGCCTAAATATTTTTTCTCTGTTAATTTATAAACAATTAAACCAATAAACATACCTAGACCCGCTAAACCGAAGCCAAGGTGGAAGCTATATTTTTGTCCAATTGTTCCGACAATAAAAGGTGCAATAAATGCTCCCATATTAATACCCATATAGAAAATAGAAAAACCTGCATCACGACGGCTATCTGTTTCAGCATAAATGTCCCCAACAATACTTGAAACGTTCGGTTTTAATAAACCAGTACCCATAACGATAAATGCCATGGAAGCAAATAACATGCTCACACCACCAGGCAATGCTAGCAGTAAATGACCAATCATAATTAACACGCCACCATAAAAAATGGTTTTTCGTGTTCCTAAAACTCGGTCGGCAATCCATCCACCTATAATTCCAGACATATAAACAAGTGAGCCGTAGATGGCCATAATAGAGTTTGCTGTTCCGCGGTCTAGACCTAAGCCCCCGTCATGTAATTCGTAATACATAAAGAAGATAAGAATTGCTCGCATACCATAGTACGAGAAACGTTCCCAAAATTCTGTGAAAAACAAAGTAAAGAGCCCTTTAGGGTGTCCAACAAAACCATTTTGAGGGACAGATTTTACAACTTCATCTTTACTAGACATACAATACCCTCTCCCAATAAAAAATTATTCTACAAAAACACAACTACCCTAATATAAGGATAAAAAAACTTTGTTTCATCATACTAAAGCGTTTTATAAACTTTAGCAAGAGTTTTAAAAAATGTTGAAAATTTGTCATTTTTCTATAAATTCTGATTGATTATTAGATAAATTATTAAATCCTTTGATATATCTAAGTTTTCTCACACTTTATCCCTAAAAGATTTTTAAATTTACAATGAATTATTCTAAAATATTTAAAATTCAGATTCCTTACTTTACTTGAAAATTAATACAATTTCTTGAGTACACGTTTTACCTTTGTTCTAGATTCTACTATTCCCTCTAATCACAAAAAGCATGCCAAAAATCTTTTGGCATGCTTTGGGAAGTACATTTTTTAATTAATTACATAGTGCTGATACTTTGCGTAATCTGCTGCTTTTACTTCAAGAGACAATAATGTCCCACCCTCTTCATAGGCTGTATTAAAAACAGAGGCATTCTCATTTAAATAAGAAACAACGTTCCCATGATCATAAGGTATTAACATTTCACACGTTACGTAATGCGAGAAGATGTGTTGACGAATTAGCTGTACTAATTCTTCTAAACCAACCCCCTGCTTTGCTGAAATCCAAATATTATCTCCACTTACCACAGGATATGGAACATCTGCTATATCTGCTTTATTGTATACATAGATTGTCGGAATGTCCTCAACACCAACTGCTTTAAGTGTTTCGTTCGTTACATCCATCATAAATCCGTGCTCTGTATTCGAAACATCCACCACGTGGAGTAAAAGGTCCGCATCTCGCGCCTCTTCCAAAGTGGAGCGAAATGCCTTCACTAAATGGTGAGGTAATTTACTAACAAAGCCTACAGTGTCTGTCAGTAAAAAGGTCTTCTTATCAGGTAGCTCAATCTGACGAACAGAAGTTTCAAGGGTAGCAAAAAGCATATCCTTCTCAAAGACTTGTTTGTGCTCTTCTTGTCCTATTTGTGTAAGCAGTTGATTCATAATCGTTGATTTCCCAGCATTTGTATAGCCTACAATCGATACAACCGGAAGAGCGTTTTTACGACGCTGTTTACGCTGCGTTTCTCTCTGTTCCTTAACGTGCTCTAGATCCTTTTTAATTTTAGCAATTTGATCTTCAATTTTTCGTCGATCCAATTCCAGCTTTGTCTCACCAGCACCACGGTTTTTAAAGCCTCCCCCAGTACCTCCACCCTGACGGCTTAAAGAGGCATGCAAACCCACTAAACGAGGTAGCATATATTGAAGCTGTGCTAATTCCACCTGCATTTGGGCTTCACGTGTTTTTGCGCGCCTTCCAAAAATATCTAAAATAAGCATTGTTCGATCAATGACCTTCGTTGCTAAATCACGCTCCAAATTACGGATTTGCGAAGGAGACAGTTCATCATTAAAAATCACGAGGTTTGCTTGTGCTTCTTCATAAAAATTTTTGATTTCTTCTATTTTACCTGTACCCACATAATGGGAAGGTGTCACACGTTCCAAATTTTGCGTGACAGTCCCAACCACTTCTACATGCAAGGCCTCAGCTAAATTTTGTAACTCTTCCATAGAATAGTCAAAGTACTCATCATTTCGTAAATTCACGCCAACTAGTATGGCCTTTTCAATTAATACATCAACTTCCTTAATTCTATCCATTAGAAACCTCCCACCAAAGCTTGGTGTCGCTACGACAAATTTTCTTCATCTTACCATAATATACCCTTTTTCGTATTTGAAGATCATCGTTAACTTTCCTAAAAAATGCGCCTCATGTAAAGGCGCATCTCAACTATTTTCTTTCTTCTTTTAGCAGGGCTTCTGAGCGTGTGAACTCTTCTTCAATTTCTTTATTTGGTTTATATGTCAGTATACTGACAACAACCGCAACAATTAAACAAACAATGAAGCCAGGAACAATTTCGTACAACGCACTTGATAAAGCATCTACTTTACCCCAAATAAACGCAGTTGCAGCCCCTGTTACCATTCCGCTAAGTGCTCCGTAGTTCGTTAACTTTCTCCAATATAAAGAAAGTAAAATAACAGGTCCGAAGGCTGCACCGAATCCTGCCCAAGCAAAGCCAACTAAGCTTAAGATAGAACTATCTGGATTCCACGCTAGGATTGCTGCAATAATTGCAACAACTAATACAGCCATACGCCCAACAAAAACGTAATGCTTATCGTCTGCTGTTTTATTAAATAATGCTTTATAAATATCCTCTACAAGTGCTGAAGAAGTTACGATTAATTGAGAAGAAATTGTACTCATAACAGCTGCTAAAATAGCCGCCAGCATAATACCTGCTATAAATGGATGGAATAAAATCTGACCAAGTACAATAAATACTGTTTCAGCGTCTTTTAGCTCACCAGCATTTTGCTGATAATAGGCTACACCCACCAAGGCAGTTCCAATAGCTCCAAATAAGCTTAACATCATCCAGCCAATACCAATGCGTCGAGCTTGCTTCGTTTCTTTAACGGAACTAATCGCCATAAAGCGGACGATAATATGAGGCTGTCCAAAATAGCCTAATCCCCAAGCAACTGAAGAAATGATCCCTGCTGCTGTCGCAGTGGCTGGTAATAAATTTAGAAGATCTGGATCAACAGATTTAATAGATGAAATAGTTTCACCTATACCACCTGTTACAAATAAACCAAATAGCGGTACCATAATAAGTGCTAAAAACATAATAAGACCTTGTAAGAAGTCTGTATAACTTACCGCTAAAAATCCGCCAAAAAGAGTGTATGCTACAACTACAGCTGACACAATTAATAAGCCTGTATGGTATTCATAACCAAAAGAACTATCGAAAAACTTGCCCCCTGCTACCATTCCTGACGATACATAAAATGTAAAGAATATGAGGATGATGATACCTGAAGCAATTCTAATCAGCTTCGTATGATCACGTAATCGATTATCCAAATAACTTGGAATAGTAATGGAATCATTTGTAACCTGTGTATATACCCGTAAACGTGGTGCCACAAGTAGCCAGTTTAGGTAAGCTCCTATTGTTAATCCAATTGCAATCCAAGCCTCCACAAGACCTGATAAAAATATCGCACCTGGTAAGCCCATTAGGAGCCAGCCAGACATATCCGCAGCACCCGCACTTAGCGCAGTAACCGCTGGACCTAAGGAACGACCGCCAAGCATATAATCTGTTAAATTAGATGTTTTAACAAATGCATACCAGCCAATTGCTAGCATGGCGATCATATAAATAACAATCGCTAATAATTGATACATGTTATCCGACATATTTTCTCCTCCTTATTAATCCTTAGTATCACCAATTTAAAAAGAATTACTGTATTTAAGATACCACGAATATACAATTCCACCTATAAATACTCGGAATTTTTATTAAATTTATTCCGAATACCCAAGATGCCATTGTCTTTTATAAAATGTGTTAAACTAGTGCCATCTATAACACAATAAAGTAGGCGAAAATGTATGACATTTGAAGAAATGAAAGCTCTGCTCACTGAGCAAATTTTGCAACAAAAGCTTGTGACAGCTACAATCAGTCAACCACGTATGAAATCAAATGAAATAAAACGTATAAAATTAAAACCATTAATGTTAAAAAATCAGTACCATATACAAATTGAATACCAATATGAACGGATTTTAAAACATGAAAATATTCTATTGGCTCGTTTACCTTCCAAGCTTGACGCGTTTTTTGAGGAGTATCGTCAAGCTCATATTGATTTCGTAGATGAAACGGTACAAGTACAATTATCAAAAAAGAACAAAGTCCTTTGGAAATCAGATAAAACAGCTTCACCTAAACAAGTCCATCTAAGCCATAATCGTAAAAAAAATTATTTACTATCTGATGATCAACCCTATCCATTTTTAATTCGACTGGGGGTACAAACAGAAGAAGGAAAGGTTAAGAAACAAAAGTATGATAAATTTAAACAGATTAACCGCTTCATTGAATTTATTGATGATGCCTTAACCTATTTACCTCAGGATCGACAGGTGAGGATTTTAGATTTTGGTTCAGGTAAATCCTACTTAACCTTTGCTTTGTATCATTATTTAAAAATTGAAAAAGGCTTAGACATTCGTGTTACTGGTTTAGATTTAAAAAATGAGGTTATTGAAGAGTGCTCAAGAATAGCACAGGATCTAGGCTATGATCAGCTAGAATTTCTTGTAGGAGATATCAATGATTATAATGATGAAAGTGCTGTGGATATGGTGGTGACACTCCATGCATGTGATGTAGCGACAGATATGGCCTTGGCTCGTGCTGTGAAATGGGGAGCAAGTGTCATTCTAAGTGTGCCTTGCTGTCAGCATGAGTTAAATCGTCAACTAAATACACCTGCTCTCGATATTATGTTGCAACATGGACTTGTTCGAGAGCGATTTGCGGCACTTGCTACAGATGCTATTCGAGCTGAAATTTTATCGCTTGTTGGCTATGAGGCACAGCTTTTAGAGTTTATCGATATGGAGAATACACCTAAAAACATATTAATTCGAGCCTATCAAACAGGTAAAAAACCAAATGAAGAGCAACGTGCCAGCTATGATGCCTTCTTAAAATTATTGAATGCAACACCATTTTTAGCGAATGAGTTAAAAGAGTATTTATAACATACAGATGTTCAATCCAAATAAAAGGCGATCCAATGTTGATTGGACCGCCTTTTTTATTATAACTCTTGTCGTAAAGCTTGAATAACGTCGATTTTTGTTGCTTTACGTGCTGGGCGATAACCTGAAATCATCGCTACGCCAACACTAATGGCTGCTGCAATAATGACTAGTTGCCATGGAATAAGAGAAAATGTTATATCATTTGTTGCGAAAGCTTCCTCCCCTGTTGCCGCCTTAAGAATTAATGGTAATGCTGCATTAGCTGCAAAGCTAATAGCATACGAGATGACAACCGCAATTAGCGTACCAAAAATGCCGATAAATGTGCTCTCCATTAAAAATAATCGTTGAATAAGCTTTGGACTTGCCCCAATTGCCTTTAACACACCAATTTCACGTGTTCGCTCTGTGACAGCCATTGTCATTGTATTAAAAATACCAATGGAAGCAATCAACACAGCAATTGTGCCAACAAAGATTAAGCCAATTTTTAATACAAGGAAAAATACATTCATTTGATCTAGTTGCTCTGTTACTGAATATACGCTATAGCCCTTATCTTTTAACTTCTCTAAAATCGGCTTTACGTTTTCTAAAGTATCCGCAAAAATATTAAATTCAGAGTAAAACAGCTCATTCTCTGCCATGTTATTAGTTGTAGATAAATTTTCAACTAATACTGCCTTTTGCGCTTTATCCATATGAATAGCGTTATCAACCATCCAATCATAAGAAGGTTTCTCCATTACGCCAACAATTGTATAGCTCATTTTTTGTGTTTCATTATTTGTACCCGTGTGAGGAACTAAGGACAGGTCTATGTTTTTTCCAATTAATGATTCTTTATAGCCCTCTTCACTACCATCATAATACGTACCCTCTGCTTCAGCCTTTTTACTTTTTTCCGCAATGACATCACGTTCTGTGTCATTCAATAATGTTTGAGCAAAATGATAGCCTACAACAATTTCATTAGATTTTGTTGGATAACGCCCTTTTGCAAGCTTTCCATTTACCTGTTCAAAGTCCTGCATATCTGACAATATTAAATTAGAAGTTGTATCACGATCTTCAAAAAATGATTGTGCGGAAGCATTGACACTAATTGTTTCAAGCACTGTTTCTACATGTTCCATTTTTTTAATTTCTTGTACTTGTTCTTCAGTTAATTGCTTATCGCCATATACTTGAATTTTTGTAACTGTTTCGTTTGATAGAATTTCATTGCGTAAAGATTCCTGTAAACCAAAACCAACGGATGCTAGCACGATTAGAAAGGCACAGCCCATCGTTGCAGCTAGTATCGTCATAAACACACGCAGCTTATTTTTCTTGATATGCTGTGTTACAAAATCTAATTGATCCTTAAATAACATGTTAAGCTTCCTCCTTTACAAGTTCTCCATCGTACATGCGGAAGCGTCTATGTGCGATCGTAGCTACTTCTTCATCGTGCGTGATAATGACAAAAGTTAGCCCTAATTCACGATTTAAACTTTGAATAAGCAATAAGATATCCTGCTCGGTTTCTGAATCGAGACTCCCTGTTGGCTCATCAGCAAGTAATATAGGCGGATTCGTAATAAGGGCTCGTGCAATGCTGACACGCTGTTGCTGTCCACCTGACAATTCATTGGGATAATGGTCTGCTACTTCTGTCAAACCAACCTTGTCCATTAATTTCTTTACTTTTTCTTTGCGCATAGCCTTACGCAAACCCTGTAGCTTTAAAGGTAATTCGATATTTTCAAAAGCAGTTAAGCCAGGCATCAATTGAAAGTTTTGAAAAATAAAACCAAATTGACGTAAACGGAAGGCAGCACTTTCTGTTTCAGTTAGATGGGCTGTTTCCTTTCCATTTACTTTAATAGAGCCCTGTTCAGCCTTCATAAAACCAGCTAGAACTTGTAATAAGGTCGATTTTCCTGAGCCACTTTTACCTACAATGGCAACAATTTCTCCTTTATGGACCTCGAAGTTCACACCTTTCAATACCGGCACTTGCTTTTCCTTCCCTCGTTTTCCAATTAAAAATGTATGTTGTAAGTTTTCAACCTGAATCATTAGTTAATAAACGCTCCTTTCCTATTCATTTTCCATTGTAGTAAACAATTCTTAATAAAGAGGGAGGATAAAAATGAAGATATTCTTAAGAATAAGAAGGTACTCTTCTGGTTATCAAATGAATTTACAATACCTTTACAATTCGAATGCGCTATTTTTATTACCTTCTATTATCTTTCATGTCTTAATCTGTACTAATAAGTCAGCGTAATAGGATAATTGCCCATTATAACAAGGTTTTATCTGTACTCATAAAAATAAATACAGTTGGATTACCTCACATTTTGTGAACGAATTGTATATTACAGCAATGTAAATTTTCGTGTCGATTAGTAAATTTTTATGTAGATAAATTAAAGATTTTGTTATGATAGTAAAGTTTAGAGGTCGATTAATTTATTTATATCCAGGAGGATTCGATTCACATGCTTAACTCAAAAAAACAAGACCCTTTCTTTATTGCATTGCATAAAATTGCTGAAAATATGAGAGAGGCTGTACATTACGCAAATGATTTTCGTATTAACAGTGTAGCTGACCTAAAAGAGATTAGCATTACAATGAAAAATTATGAAACTGCTGGTGATAAGCTTATTCATGAACTGATTGTCATGTTAAACAAATCATTCATGACACCTATTGAACGTGAGGATATTTTAGAGCTCGCCATTCGTATGGATGATGTATTAGATGGAACAGAACACTGTATTGCACACTTTGAAATGTTTTCGCTCACTGAGATTGATGAATCTATGCGCATTTTCTTAGGGTTTATTTCAAAAAGTGCTGATGAAATAGTCAAAGCGACAGAAGAGTTAAAGAAAAAGAATCTAATTGGCATGCGTCCACACGCAATTCTTATTAAAGACTATGAACGTGAATGTGATGAGGTACAACGTACTTCTATTAAGAAGTTATTTTTAAATGAAAAGGATCCAATCCGCCTCATTAAATTTAAGGATATTTATGAACAACTTGAAGATATCGCTGATCATTGTCAAAACGTAGCAAATACTATGGAAACAATTATCATGCGTAACGCATAATTAGGAGATGGGCACTTTACAATGAACACAATCATTATCTTAACCGTACTGGTCGTCATCTTTGCCCTAACATTTGACTTTATCAATGGCTTCCATGATACAGCAAATGCTATTGCAACTTCGGTTTCTACTAGAGCTTTGCCGCCACGCACGGCAATCATCATGGCGGCAACTATGAACTTTATTGGCGCTATCACCTTTGTAGGGGTTGCAAAAGCTCTAACAAAAGATATTGTAGATCCTTTTGCATTAAATGCTTTTGAAGGAGACACAACTGGCTCAGTCGTTATTTTAGCTGCATTAATTTCAGCCATAATTTGGAATTTACTGACATGGTATTTCGGTATACCGTCAAGTTCTTCACACACATTAATTGGGTCTATTGCCGGTGCTGCAATCGCATCCGCTGGTTTTAATGTGTTAAACTATGGCGGCTTTACTAAAATCATCATGGCTTTAGTATTTTCACCTTTACTTGCTATTTGTGCAGGCTTTATTATGATGACTCTTTTTAAATTATGGTTTAAAAATTTAAATTTATATCGGACGAATAAGGGTTTCCGTACAATGCAAATTTTTACTGCTGCCATCCAATCGTTCACCCATGGTACAAATGATGCGCAAAAAGCGATGGGGATTATGACAATGGCGTTAATCGCTGGTGGCTTGCACACTGGAGATGAAATACCTTTCTGGGTGCGTGCTGCTGCAGCTACAGCAATGGGGCTAGGTACCTCAATTGGTGGTTATAAAATCATTAAAACGGTAGGCGGTAAGATTATGAAAATCCGCCCTGTTAATGGTGTTGCGGCAGATTTAGCATCTGCTACTGTTATTTTTGGCGCTACGCTAATCCACTTACCAGTATCAACAACACATGTCATTTCTTCGTCCATTATGGGTGTCGGTTCAGCACAGCGTGTGCGTGGTGTAAACTGGGGTATGGCTCGAAAGATTGTTACTACTTGGGTGATTACAATGCCAATTTCTGCCGTTATGGCATCTGTTATTTATTTCATATTATCATTATTCTTTTAATAGTAAGACTCCTGTCCAAAAAGTGGATGGGAGTCTTTACTTTGTCACACGACAAAATGTGACACATCCTTTACACTAATTGAAAAGGGGGATGTATAAACAACTATGAAAACTTTTTCAGCTTTTATTACAGCACATGCGAAAGCAATCGTAGTCATATGGCTTATTATTTTTCTAGCAATGGCGTACTTTGCTTTACAGCTTCCAGGCAAACTTCAAGGTGATGGTTTCTTTGTCGAAGCAGATCATACCTATGTTACCAACGAGCTAGCAGAAAAATTTGATTTACCATCTAATACGATTTTGGTTGTCTTTGATCCAGCTGATGATCAGAAAATTGAAGACACTTTAAAAAAATTAGATAGCATAAAAGAGATTCATTCTATTCAATCACCTTTAGAAGACTCCTCTTTACGGAAAGATGGTATTGCCTATGCGATGGTTCACATAAAGAACGATGTAGAAAACCTTCCTGACATTGTTGAGGAATGCCGTTCATTAATTGAAAAAGACGGCATTAGTATCACTGGAGGGCCTGTTATATCTGCTGACATAAATACTGCTAGTCAAAAGGATTTGGCATCAGCTGAGGCCATTGGATTGCCAATTGCCATCGTGGTTCTCTTATTAGCGTTCGGTACAGTTGTTGCTTCTATTTTGCCAATCGTCATTGGTGTTGTGACAGTGGTTACCGCCTTTGGTATGATGACGCTGCTCAGTGCTAATGTCAATCTATCTATTTTCGTCTTAAATATTGTTCCAATGCTTGGGCTGGCTTTAAGTATTGATTTTGCGTTGCTGTTTATTAATCGTTACCGAGAAGAACGCACACATACTTCTATTGCTCAAGCCATTCAAACTGCTATTCAGACAGCAGGTCGTTCTATCATTTTCTCCGCAGTCTGTGTCATGATTGGCTTAGGTGCTATGATTGTCATTGATGTAGAAATTTTTCATAATATCGCCCTAGGAGGCACTATAGTCGTCCTGTTAGCCGTTCTTTCTGGCTTAACATTACTTCCTGCCACTATGATGCTATTAGGAGATAGACTTAATAAATGGCGCTTAATACGCGTTAAACCAGGTGGGGCAAATCGTTGGCGTGGCTTTGCAGGTTTTGTCATGAAGCATCCAGTAGCTATAGTGATTTCAGCATTATTATTACTAGGCATCGGCATGATCCCTTTAAAGGATATCCAATTAACCATTCCACAGGTGGACTCCTTACCTACGAAATATGATGCTCGTGCAGCATACGATAAATTAGATGAAACGTTTGGACTAGCTGAATCCTCTACATTGTATTTGTTGGCTGAACGAAAAGATGGCTGGGAGGATACTGAGGGTAGAGAGCTAATTTATACGATTCAAGAAAAGCTATTAAAGGACCCATTAGTGACTAATGTTTCAACTATTTATACAGCTGCTAACATTCAAACACCAGAGGAGCTTTCTGCTTCTTTAGCTATTCCACAGGTTGCTGAACAATTAAAACCTGTTATTAATTCATTTTCAAAGGATACACAGCTATTTGTTCCAATTACAATTGATGCAGCAGGTTCTTCCTCTACAGCTCAAAAATTTGCCCGAACATGGATGGACAAAGACCTGGGCGTGGATTTTGCACTTGGTGGACCAGCTAAATTCAACCAAGAAATCTTTGATGAAATTGCTAATAAAATTGTTTTAGCTATAGCAATTATTATCGTTTCTACATTCTTTATTTTAATGTTGGCATTCCGTTCTATTTTAATTCCGTTAAAGGCAATAATCATGAACATTATTGGGCTTTCATCTGCATTCGGTATACTCGTTTATATTTTCCAATATGGTCATTTTGGTATTGAAGCAAGCTCCATTGTGCTAATCATTCCAGTTATTGTTTTTTGTCTTGTATTTGGCTTAAGTATGGACTACGAAGTCTTTTTAATTTCTCGTATCCAAGAGGAATATTTAAAGGGCTCCGATAATACGCGCGCAACAATTGATGGCTTAACATCCACTAGCCGAATAATTACGTCGGCAGCGCTTATCATGATTGTTATTACAGGTGCATTTGCCTTCACAGATGTAATGCCTGTGAAGCAAATTGGTGTGGGTATTGCTATTGCTGTTGCCATTGATGCAACGATTATTCGTCTTATGCTTGTACCTAGTCTTATGAAGCTGTTTGGTGATTGGAACTGGTGGCTTCCTTTCTCAAAGAAAAGTAAATAACATAAAGAAAATCCACCTCCTTTAAAAGGAGGTGGATTTTTCAATTAAGCGTAAATGCTTTTATACCATTCTTTTGCTGCTTGTACTTCAGGCATTGTTAGTTGATGACCAAAATTAAACCATTTCTTCGTTACTTTGGCACCTGCAGCACTTAAAAGGGTTTCTAAATCCTCAGACTCCTGTGCTGTACACATCGGATCATTCGTACCAGCACCGATAAACACAGGTGTTGGAGAAAGTTGCGGTAATTCAATACCACGTCTTGGTACCATTGGGTGATGCAAAATAGCTCCTGCTAACGCATCATCATAGTGGAATAATAAGCTTGCTGCAATATTAGCACCATTCGAATACCCTATTGCTACAATTCGTTGGCGATCAAAGCCATATTGCTGTGCTGACGTCTCCAAAAATTCATGAAGCTCCTTTGTACGAAAGATTAAATCCTCCATATCAAAGACACCTTCGGCTAATCGGCGGAAAAATCGTGGCATTCCATGCTCAAGTACATTTCCGCGAACACTTAAAATATTGGCTGTTTCATCTATTTCTTTTGCTAGCCCAATAAGACTTTCCTCATTACCACCTGTACCATGTAGCAATAATAAAGTCGGTTTTGTTTCGTCTGTACCTTTATAATAAATATGTTGCACTGACAGTCACCTCTCAATTATCTTGAATTCGAGATAATTGTAGCCTGTGGCAAAATTAAATTCAAGCTCTTTGACTTATTAATTTCACGATTTTCACGATTAGGCTGTTCTTCGTGATTTTTATAAAAATTAGTAATGGTATAAACTGAAAATAAACATGCCGCAATCACAACAACAATAACAATTCCCACTAATTTTTTTCCGTTCATCTATCATGATCCCCCGTATAACTTATTTCTTTGTACGAAAGCCTTCTTCTAGTAAATATTCCTTTGCTGCCTCATACGTACCAAATGCCTCTTCTAGATTGTCTCCATGATACACGTTCCACGAACGTTGCTCAAAAGCTAGCTGTAACTGACTACCATCGCGACTATGCCAAATCTCTACAATTGGCTCCTGCTCTTCTACTTCTTCAGATAAATATTGGATTGCGTCTTCAATAATTTCACGAAGTTGTTGTTCATCGTAATCGCGGATATTTACTAATCCTTTATCATTAGCCTCATTCTCATAGCGTAATAAATCTCCTACAAAGACAAAGCCATTGCCGTTTGGATGTAATTTCTCAACTACAATCGTCTTTTCGTAAAGACTGTCCATGTAATGATAATTTAGGCGCTTTAAAGAAATTTCTTTTTTTGTTAGCTCAGAAAACGATTCAATAATCGCTTGTTTTTGTTCAAATGTTAGCATATAAAAAATGCTCCTTTTCTTTACAATCTATCTAACAGTATAACTCATTTTTTCCTATTATATCGTGTCGTTTCTAAATCATTTTTGCGCAAGAAAATAGGACAAGCTAATATTATAGCTTATCCTATTTAAACTTATGAGGTTTGATTAACTATTTTTTCACGTGTGAATTTTATCACCTGTGCAACATACAATTCCCGATAAGGAACAAATTGTGCAGTACCTACTGGTCTGACAATTCTCACACGTTGACCATCAGGGAAATATTCATACCCTTCAATATTAAGTGTCGTCGTTTCTCCCAAGAAGAAAGCCTCCGCCTCATCTAGCTTCGCTCTAACTACACCCGATACTTCTTCATACTGCAAAGCAAAGGAATCCCAATCATGCTTGAAAGGATATATGTAGACATGGCAAAATTCATTGTCGATCATATTTTCAGAAACGATACTACAAGATGTCATACCCATTTTGACAACCTCATGGACATCAATATTAAGGCCCAATTCTTCTCTTACTTCTCGAATGCCTGACTCTACTGTCTCAATCGCTAAAAGATGTCCTGCTGCTGTAATATCGAGTAACCCTGGATAATCCTTTTTCTGTGAACTACGTACTTGAAAATAAATATAGTCTTCATTTACAAGCCAGCAATGAAAAGTCTCATGCCAAAGCCCCTTTTCATGCACTTCCGCTCTCGTAGCTGTCCCAATTTGCTCATGCTGTTCATTAAATACCTTTACAATTTCTTGTTCCATTGTTTCGACTCCTATACTGACTTCGTCGCTTTTTTCTTAATTGCATTACGTTGATCATAAATATTGGATACGATAACCTTTAAGACTGCATAAAATGGTACAGCGATAATAATACCAATAAAACCTGCTATATTACCTGCCGCTAAAATAATTGTAATAACGGTAAGGGGGTGGATATCAAGTGATTTCCCCATGACATTAGGTGTAATAAAGTTGCTGTCTATTTGCTGAGCAACCAGCGTCACAACCGAAACCCACACCACTAAAATTGGATCTTGAATAACTGCCACAATCAGGGCTGGCGCAAAGGCAATCCAAGGCCCGATAAATGGAATCATATTCATAAAGAATGCAAAAATCACTAGTAATAACGAATAGTCTAATCCGATAATTAAATAGCCTACATACATTATTAGTGCTAATAAAAAACTAATTTGCAGTTGGCCCTGAATGTAGGTACGTAATACATCATCAATTTCACTTAACGTTTTCTTTACCCATTGCTGACGTTCACCACTGAAATATTTATAGATGGATGGAGCAAACTTCTCATGATCCTTCAGCATAAAAATAAAGAAGAACGGAATTAAAATGGCTAATAACGACACAGATACAATGGATTGTAAAAAGGACACAAAACCTTTACTCGCCACTACTGCAATATCTTGTACCGAATTCGCCATTTTTTCGATAACATCATTTAATTGCTCAGGGAAGTTATCCTTATTTTGCGTTACATAGTCTGTTAATTGCTGGATGCTCGTACTAATACTCGTACTAATCATAGGGGCATTCTTCACCAATTTATTGACCTGCTCGGCAATCGGGTTACCAATAATCCAGCCAAAAATACCTACCATTGCTATTAGTCCGAACAAAATCGTCAATATACTTCCCCATCGAGGAAATCTACGTTTTTCTAAAAATCTCTGAATTGGCTCCGTCACATAATAGAGAACACCACCAAGTAGTAAAGGCACAAAAATCGCTTTTAATATGATGACAAGCGGTGAAAAAATCCAATGAATTTCTATAAAATATTTAATGATTAGTAGTGTAAGTAGTATCCCTACTCCTACTTGAAACCAAACTTTCCTTGTCACTTTCTTTCACTTCCTTTAATAGCAGTTACTGAAAATACTACTGATATATTAACCATTTCGCAAGTATCCTAGTATTTTTTTACAGAACTCCTCTGACAAACTAAAAAATTCGCTCACTTCCACAATACTAGTTATCGTGGAAGTGAAACGAATTTAAGTCATCAATTATAGAGAAGAATCATCAATGGAATTTAAGAATGTCTCAATTTCTCCAATAACCGATTCAACACAGCCATCCTCAAATGGCGAGATTAAACCTGCCTCTTTTACAAGCTTTGTAAAGGACATAGAGCCACCTAAACCACAAAGATGAATATAGTCTTTCCAAGCCGCTTCAAATTCTTCACGTGAACGTTTCCAGAATTGGAAGGCACAAATTTGCGCTAACGTGTAATCAATGTAGTAGAACGGACTTGCATAGATGTGAGCCTGACGTTGCCAAATGCCCCCAGCCTCTAGGTAGCTGTTATGATCATAGTCACGGTGTGGTAAATACGTTTCCTCAATTTTTTTCCATGCAGCTTTACGTTCAGCAGGAGTCATTGTTGGATTTTCATAAATAACATGCTGGAACTCATCTACTGCCACACCATATGGTAAGAATAAAAGACCACTACTTAAATGTGTAAATTTATATTTCTCTGTATCACCTTCAAAGAACAGCTCCATCCAAGGCCATGTGAAGAATTCCATACTCATCGAGTGAATTTCACAAGACTCGTAGGTAGGCCATAAATACTCAGGAATGCCAATGTTACGGCTTGAATAAACTTGGAAAGCATGTCCAGCTTCATGTGTTAATACATCGATATCACCTGAAGTACCATTAAAATTTGAGAAAATGAATGGGGAATGATAGTTTTCAATAAACGTACAATAACCGCCACTTTCTTTCCCTTTCTTCGCTACAAGATCCATTAAGTCATGGTCAATCATGAAATTAAAGAATTCTCCTGTCTCAGGTGAAAGCTCCTCATACATTTTTTTACCGTTTGCTACAATCCACTCAGGATTCCCTTTTGGTGTAGCATTACCTGATAAGAAGTTAAGTGCTTCATCATAAAATTTGAAATCTTCAATGCCAATTCGCTTTGCCTGACGCTCGTAAAGCTTCGTTGCAACAGGCACAATTAAATCACGTACCTGATCACGGAATTTTTTAACCATATCAGCATTGTAATCAATCCGATTCATACGAATATAGCCTAGTTCAACATAGTTGTTATAGCCAAGTTTAATCGCAATGTCATGGCGTACCTTGACAAGTTCATCATATAAACGATCGAATTCATCTTCATGCTGTGCAAAGAAGCCAAAGCGAGCATCCGTTGCTGCCTTACGTGTTTCTCGATCCGTTGACTCTGCAAACGGACCAAGTTGAGCGAGCGTTAATGTTTCTCCATTAAAGTCAATTTGTGCAGATGCAACAAGCTTATTGTACTCAGAAACAAGTCTGTTTTCCTTTTGCATCAAATCAATAACTTCTGGTGAGAAGCCTTTAATTTGATAAGTTGCTAGATCAAATAATTGCTGACCCCATTTTTCTTCTAATTGCTCACGAAATGGTGAATCAATTAAAGCTTTATAGTATTCCGTCGTTACTTCTTCTAGCTCAGGACCTACTTCATCGAAATAATCACGTTCTGCTTGATAAAATTCATCATTCGTATCGATTGAAGCACGAATATATACTAAATTAGCCATTGTCGCAAAGTCATTACTAATTGCATTGTGCTTTTCAATGATATTACTTTGCTCGTCCATGGATTGTGCTTGTTTAAATTGCTCAATGAGTGCTAATTGCTGCTCTTTCATCGATGCCACATTTGGACGGCTGTACTGATATTCTTTAAACGTTGTCATTAAAGTCCCCTCTTTCTGTCCTATACCCCGTAATATTTCTATTATATGCCAAATAGAATCTATTAAGAAACAATTATCTCTTTTCTGTTGAAATGATTTTTATGAGAAAGAAGCAGTTCCTAAATCTAATGGCGTTGTTGTTTAATAGCCCACAATATATGTTTTTAATAACGCAGCTCTTTCTCTTATTCTTAATTTTGCTTCTACTGATTTTGGGGTTCTTGCTGATAGGACATCTACTTCAAAATCTAAAGTTTCAGCAAGATATTTTGCACGTTTTAAATGAAAGTCATTTGAAACGATGGTAATTTTCTTTGTCTCTTTTGGTAATAATTCTTTAGAGAATACTAAATTTTCATAAGTAGATGTAGATTGATCTTCTATGATAATTCTCGTGGCATCAATGCCATGCTGTTCCAAATAGTCTTGCATTACAGCTGCCTCTGTACGATCTTCATCTGGCCCTTGTCCGCCTGACACAATGACCTTAACATGTGGGTATTTTGTTAAGTATGGAACAGCCACCTCTAATCTACTTTTTAATGAAAGCGATGGTACACCACCTGGCCTTACTTTTGCTCCCAATATAATCATATAATCAGCTGAACCATCAGCATTCGGTTCCATACCCTGATCAATTTCTTTCCCAAGCCAAATATAAAGAACGATTCCACTACCGATTAAAATAACACCAACTGTCATCAACCACCTTCTCACAAATCATTCCTCCTTTACCTTTTATTAACGATGATAAAAAGAAAAGGATGCTTGTTAACCAAGCACCCTGAAATATTATCTCAATATAAATCGTTTAATAGACTCCTGTAAGGCAGATATTTCATCGGTTAAATCATTGGAAGATTCGCTAACCAGTTGTATTGCGCGTTGTTGCTCATCTACAGATGCTGTTACCTCTTCAGATGCAGCAGCATTCTTTTCACTAATCATCGCAATGCTTTCAATCGATTGCATAATCGTATTCTTAGAGCTATTTAAATATTCTACACTATCTGTCGTATCGCCTATAATGGCTATAATTTTTTCAACAGCTAATTTAATTTCTGTAAAGGATGATTCTGTTACCATGACAGAATCATTTTGTTGACTTACAATGATATGGGTTTTCTGCATTTCACCATTGACTAAGTTTGTTTCACTTTCAATGCCTTTTAGCGTTGTGCGTACTAGCTCAGTTGCTACAGAGGTTTGATCAGCAAGTTTACGTACCTCTTCCGCGACAACTGCGAATCCTTTACCATGTTCACCCGCTCTTGCTGCTTCAATAGAGGCGTTAAGTGCAAGTAAATTCGTTTGATCTGAAATCTCCGTAATCGTGCCCACGATGCCTTCAATTTCACGTACCTTGACAATTAAGCTACCAAATACAGACTGAATATTCTGAACGAGATTTGAAGACTCTCTCGACTTATCCTTTAAGCTTTCTAGATTAACTAGGCCTTCTTCATTTGATTTTTTCATATGCTGTGAGGCATCTAACATTAATTCATTTTTATCATGCAATCCTTCAATTTGGTGCGCAAATTCGATAGCCGTTCGGTTTGTATCCTCTGCATCAGATGCTTGCTTGACTGCACCCTTGGATACTTCATTGATTGCTTTGACGATTTCATCCCCATAGGCATTTGTCTCTTCAGCTACTGCGGTTAAGTTGGCTGATGTTGATTGTATTTCTACAATCGCTTCCTCCACATCTGAAATAAGTGTTTTAAGTTGATGTACCATTTCATTAAAGCCAGCATTTAACTGTCCTATTTCATCCGAGCGCTGTAAATGCTCAATTTCAACCGTTAAATTCCCTTTTGCTACTTCACGTACACGTTTAGATAATTTTTGAACTGGTAATGCCAGATGTCTTGATACAAGAATGACAACGATTGTCCCAATAATGATGGCACCTACTAATGTCAAACCAATTACTAGCAATAAAGAATTCGCCTCTGCATTAAAATCCTGCATATATGTACCTGATGCAATAATCCATCCCCAATATGGATCTTTCTCAGAATAAATAATTTTATCGGCTAAGACATCCTGACCTGGTAGTTCAAATTCATATTGTGTAAAGCCACCCCCATCAAGTGCCTTTTCAGTTACTTCTCGAATAAAGTAATTGCCACTGCTATCTTGGTCATTCCAAAGATTATCTCCTTCTCGTGTTGGATGTGTTGTTAATGTTCCCTTATCATCCAACACATAGATATAGCCATATTCCCCTAAATCACCAGGATAATTAATTGGCCGTTTTCCTTCGCTATCTTTCGGACCAAGAAATGCTTCTCGTACTCGCTCCTGTGCAACCTCTAAGGAAATGTCGCCCTTTTCAACACTCTCGTTTGCGAGCTCGATTAATTGCAAAGCAGATTCAACACTATTGTAAAGTACCTGCTCTCCTATATCCTCCATTCCATTCTTAGCCTTACCATAACTAACTATACCAATTATTAAACTTGGAATAACTAGTAATGCCAATGAAATAATAATCAATTTCCCCTGTATTGAACGTAAAAACTTCATACTTTAGCCCCCCTATTTTCTTCGTTCAACAATATATTACTTTATATTATGTTATGGTTTGAAAGTTTTCACAATGGGTAAAGCACAAATTATTTTCTTATTTCCCTTAATATGGTTTGTTTTCATACCTTTATGCTAACCCCTAGTTAAATTTTAAATGCCAAAAATTAAAAGAACTATTTCTCCACAAGACATAAGCTTATAGAGAAATAGTTCTAAACTAATCATAATTTAAATGTATTAATCGTTTCTATAACCTCTTTCGATGTTTGATCTAATATTGTTACAACTTCATTTAATTCAGAAACCATCGTTACTTGTAAATCAGAGGCAGCTGCTACTTCCTTTGTTCCTAGGACACTATGCTTCGCAATAGCATTCATCTGTTCGGTAGTAGCTAATACTTCCTCAGAGCCTGCTGACATTTCTTCAATGACAGCAGAGTCATCTTGAATTTTATTATTCACCTCAAGGACAGATTGCAATATTTTCTCTAGACTTTCACCTATGTGTTGCACTGCTTTATTGCCTGCCTGTACATCTATGGTACTACTAGCCATCTCTTGTAACGCTCGATCAGTAATTTTCTTAAAGCTTTCTAAATGCATGTGTATTTCGTCAGCAGATGCTTTAGACATCTCTGCAAGTTTACGAACTTCATCTGCCACGACCGCAAATCCTTTACCAGCTTCTCCTGCTCTAGCTGCTTCTATTGCCGCGTTTAAAGCTAGTAGGTTGGTTTGATCCGCAATACTCGTAATGATGGTCACCATCTCTTCAATTGAGCGGAACTTATCACCCATTTCCTCGACATGATTAGCCGTACGTAAAACAGAAGATTCTACGTTTTGAATTTGAGATACAACTTCTTGAGAATGACTAACACCTGTTTCCACAAGTCCCGTCATTGCTGATGATGACTCCGCAATTTCTGAAGTTGTATCAGCCAGTCTTTGAATACCAATTGACATCTCATTCATCGTTAATACAACCTCTTGATTATTTTGCTGCTGTTGCTCACTACCAGCAGCAATTTCAATAATTCGATCTGCAATTTGAGCGTTTGATTCTTCCACATGCTGAGAAGTCTCATCAATTTTTTGAACAACATTTTGTAAAGCAAATGTGCGTTGTTGAATCGTATGGAAAGTTTCTTTTAATTTTTGTAGTGATTCTCTGAAGGATTGTGCAAATATTGTAATTTCATTTGCTCCTTTTAGCTGGATTTTCTCCACTGCTATCGTTGCCTTAGCAATATCACCTTGAGCAAAACTTTGTGCTGCATCACCTAAATGTGCAAGGGGTTTTAACGCTCCATTAATATAACGATATAGGATGAACATAACAATACCTGTTAAAGCTAAGATGACAATAATTAATGCAGGTAAAATAGCCGTTAATACGGCATTCGCAACATTGCTTACCTCTGTTGCTTCTATATCGACCCCAACAAAGGCAACAGTATTCCCTTCCTCATCCTTTAATGGAACAGTACCAGATAAATAATCTCCAAAATCACTATGTAAAATAGCGGAATAATAACTTCCTGTATTCTTTACCTTTTCAATATCCTTGTAGTATGTGGTGGAGGACTCATCTCCTATAGCTCCAGCATTTTCTTGATCATCTGCTGGCATACCGTCCACTAAAAAACGTACCTTTTTATCTTCCTGTGGTACTGCGAAAGTATAGGCATAGAGAACACCATTTATTTCACGTAATTCGTTGAGCTCTTCTCGAAGTCGCCAATATAACTCAGATTCTTTTGGTTCCTTTGAGAGTTGCTCATATTCAGCAGCATTTAGATGTTTTGCAATATTCTCAGCAACTGCAACTGCCTGTGTTCCCATGGTTTTATTAACAGATGATTTTGCTGTGTAGATTGTTGTTATAACGAAAAAAGATAACAAAGCCACTAACATTACTAATGACATTAACACTATTTTATTGCTTAATTTGCCTGTCGCTCGCATACGTTCCTCCTTTAATATATTGATATACTAATATCTTAATAGTTCCTATTGTACTATTTTTTTAACTATTTCGACAATAAATCTATGATATTAAGCATATCCAAATAATTAATGCAATTAAAGTGGCGAACAGTGTCGGAATGGTAAGAATAACACCAATTTTAAAATATTGTCCCCAGCTAATTTTAATGCCTTTCTGGGCTAATATATGAAGCCATAGCAATGTTGCCAGTGAGCCAATCGGTGTCATTTTTGGGCCTAAATTCGTACCAATTATATTTGCATATATCAGTCCCTCTTTCATCATGCCCGATGCGCTTGTTTCTGAAATCGCCAAAGCATCTATCATAACCGTAGGTAAATTGTTCATGACAGCAGACAAAATGGCAGCAACAAATCCCATCGTCATCGTTGCTACTACGAAGCCCTGCTGTATAGCTAGTTCTAATAAATTTGCTAACATTCCTGTCATCCCTACATTTTTTAACCCATAGACAACCACATACATGCCAATTGAGAAAAACACAATATTCCACGGCGCTCCTTTTACAACTCTTATTGTATCTACCACAGAGCTACGCTGTGCTAGCCATAAGAATATTGCAGCGACCCCACATAAAATAAAAGATACAGGGATGTGTAAAACCTCACCAGCTACAAAGCCCACTAATAGAATCCCAATTACATACCAAGCGATCGAAAATAATTTGGGATCTCGGATTGCCTGACTTGGTTGCTCAACTGCCTCAAGAGAATAATGTTGTGGTATGGAACGGCGAAAAACAATGTAAAGCACTACTATACTTGCCACTAACGAAAAGAAATTCGGTACAAGCATATGAACTGCATAATCTATAAAGCCTATATCGAAAAAGTCAGCTGATACGATATTCGTTAAATTGCTAATAACGAACGGTAACGAGGTTGTATCTGCTATAAATCCACTTGCAATAATAAATGGAAAGATCATTTTTTCACTCAAGTTCAGTTTTCTCACCATCGCTAAAACGATTGGCGTTAGAATTAAAGCACCCCCATCGTTCGCAAACAAAGCCGATACAACAGCTCCAAGGCAACTAATATAAACAAATAAGCGAATTCCACTTCCCTTTGCAAGTCGTGCCATATGTAGAGCCGCCCATTCGAAAAAGCCAATTTCATCTAAAATGAGTGAAATTAAAATAATACCAATAAATGATAGCGTTGCATTCCAAACAATCCCCGTTACCTCTAACACATCATGCCAGGTTACTACACCTATTACTAGCGCAATAGCTGCTCCTATACAGGCTGACCAGCCAATTGATAGTTTTCGTGGTTGCACGATGACAAAAAATAATGTGACTAAAAATAAAATAATGGCTAAAGCAGTCTGCATCTTTTCCTCCCTAATTAAAAACCAGTAGCTTAAATGCTACTGGTTTACTCATTTTGTTAATGGTTTATTCGCCTAAATCTGCGTTGTGGAAAACATTTTGTACATCTTCTAAATCTTCTAATGCATCAATTAGTTTTTCAAACTTCGCTACATCGTCGCCAGTTAAAGTCACTTCTGTTTGAGGCAACATAGAAAGCTCTGCTACTGTAAATTCTTCTACACCCGCAGCCTTTAATGCTTCTTGTGTCGCAAAGAATTGGTCTGGCTCTGCATAAATAATTACCGCTTCATCCTCTTCTAGAATATCACGAGCATCTATATCAGCTTCCATTAAAATCTCTAGTACTTCATCAGCCGTTTTACCCTCTAAGCCAATAACCGCTGTTGAATCGAACATATAAGCTACAGATCCACTGACACCCATATTGCCGTTATTTTTACCAAATGCTGCACGTACATCAGATGCTGTACGATTTACATTGTTTGTTAAAGCATCCACGATAATCATTGTGCCGGCTGGTCCAAAGCCTTCATAACGTAATTCATCAAAGCTTTCATCACCGCCACCTTTTGCTTTATCAATGGCTTTTTCTATAATATGTTTTGGAACACTGTATGTTTTTGCGCGTTCAAGCACTACTTTAAGTGCACGGTTTGACTCTGGATCTGGTTCGCCTGATTTAGCTGCCACATAAATTTCTCGCCCAAATTTTGCATTAATACGGCTTGTGCTTTGATCTTTAGACGCTTTCTTTTCTTTAATATTGTTCCACTTACGACCCATTGTTTCCACTCTCTTTCAAAAGATAAATTTATAAAAATAATAGATACACAGTTGTATATCTGTAAATGGTAATTAAATACTTATCGTATCTTTACTCTGCAAATAATAACACAATGATGCTTACAAAGCTAGATATACCAATGTTTAAGGTAGTATTTTTCTAAAAAAACGGCTGTTAAAATTTACGATTTTAGCGCCATCTTACAACAGCTCTTGTTTAATTTTTGCTAGCAATGCCTGACAACCTTCTTGCACCAATTCATAGGTTTCCTGAAAATCACCTGTATAATAAGGATCCGGGACATCCTTGCGATGTGCTGTTAAATCTAAAAAACGAAAAATCTTTGGCGAGTTTGGATGACCTAGTATTGTACGGATATTACGAATATTGCTTTCATCCATTCCAATAATATAAGCAAACTTTTCAAAATCTGATTGTTGTAATTGTCGACCTTGCATATCTATTGTAGAAATACCATATTCCCTAAGCTTATCCTGTGTTCCTCTATGTGGAGGTTCACCGATATGCCATGAGCTAGTAGCAGCGGAATCCACTTCAATTTTATCTTCTAAATGCTCTTTCTTCACCATGTCGCGCATGACCGCCTCAGCCATGGGTGAGCGACAGATATTACCTAAACATACGAAAAGTACTCGAATCATTTTATTTTCCTCCTACAACAAAGCACTCAAAATCAATTTGATTCTGAGTGCCATTTGCTTTTATTTTACGGGAATACGTTTTTGTAGTTCTTCTGTTAAAGCAACTAATTCATGCTCAAGGTGTTGAGTAAACTGCTCACGGCCTTCTTTACCCTTGCCTGTTACATAAAATGGCTCACCATAAATTAAATAGCCCTTACCTCGCTTCATTACATCACCCACATTACGTGCACCAACATAAGCAGCTGGAACAATTTGCGCCTTTGCCAACTGTGCGATGGTAATAGCCCCTTGTTTTAAATCTGTTCCTTCTGCACTACGAGTCCCAGAGGGGAAAATCCCAACAATTTTACCTTCCTTCAATAACTGCGAAGGAATTTTAATCACGCTTGGTCCAGGATTATCACGGTCTACCGGAAAAGCATTTAAATGCTTAACAAGCCAGCCAAGCCCTTTCATTTCAAATAATTGCTTCTTCGCCATAAAGTGAATTTCACGAGGGTACATGGCTACACCAAGGTTTAAAATATCAACATAGCCGGTATGTGTACAAGCTATAATAAACCCACCCTCTTTCGGCAAGTTTTCTTCTCCGTATACACGAGCCTTTGAACCCATTAATTTTAATATTACTTTGACAACATTTGCTGCTAGTTTATACACTGTTACATTCCTACCTTATTCAATAGTTATTCCCATTGTAATCGAAAAGACCAGTATACTGCAATTGCTGGTGACCAACTTAAACCTTCCCTACTAATAGATCCACATCAATCGTGATTTCATTTAGTTCAACGGCTGTTTGTTCTGCTTTATGCCAACCCATTGGTGTCATTTCTAATAGCGCGGGTACTAGCTCTTCCGAAAGCGGTAAAGTATAAGTTACACGTTCTACGTTTACCTCACGAAAACTATCTTGAAAACGAGCTACAATTTGTTCATTAGAGTAAGTTTCCTTGTTTGAATCTGCATATAATTGAGCACGTAGTTCCCTCAAATAACCACTTTGCGGTACAACCTTCACAAGACAGCCATTCGGTGTAAGAAGTCGTTTAAACTCCTCATAATTTGCTGGTGATAGTATATTTAAAATGGCATCGAAACTCGCTTGAGCAAATGGACTTTTAGCTAAATCCCCTACACACCAAATTTGTTGAGGATAATGACGTGCTGCAGCCAAAATGCCCTCCTTCGCTATGTCAATTCCAACGCCAATACCATGATCTCTATCATTCATAATGCGAGCTAAATGTGAGCCCTCTCCACAACCAGTATCGAGCACCGTTTTTGCAGAGCTAATAAGCTCACCGATTCGGGCTTCTACAGCATCATAAATCCCACTATCAATAACAGACTTGCGGGATTCAAAAAGGCCCTTACTATATTTAGAAGCGGCGTTATGTGTCAGCATATTGACATAGCCTTGTTTCGCAATATCAAAGGAATGGTTAGAAGTACAAACCAATCTCCCCTGCTCATAGACATGCATTGATTGCTGACAGATTGGACAAGCAAAAAGGGTGATATGTTGATCCATTAATGCCGCCCCGATCGCACGTTTCGATAATGCGCCCATTTCTATGCCTCCTTTTTGTCGTTCGGTGATACAAGAGCATAACGCTCCCATTTACGACTTTTCCATCTAAAGTATACGATAATTGCCCGCACCCATTCATCTGCTGAAATGGCTAGCCAAATTCCGACCAAGCCCCAATCCAATACAAAGACAAATAAATAGCCAAGCGGCAGGCTCATGCAAACCATTGATAGAAAACCAATTTTCACAGGGAATCTAGCATCCCCAGAAGCGCGTAAAGAGTTAATGACCACGATATTCATTGTGCGACCAGTCTCTAGCAAAATACTTAATGCTAACACGGATGCCCCAATCTTAATGACTTCTGGATTATCAGTAAATACCTGCATAAGTGGCTTACGGAATAGCGTAACGACAGCGACCATAATAATCGTAAAAGCAAATGCTGCACGAACACTTTTCCATAGCTGATGATACGCCTCATCTTTTTCTCCTGCACCTACATGACGACCAATAATAATGGCTGTTCCTGTACCAATGGCAATTGCAAATAAATATGTAAACATCGAAATATTCATAGCATATTGTCGTGCTGCTAGTGTTTCTGCTCCTAAGTATGTCGCATAATATAAAAAGATGATTTGGCAAAATTGATAAAGTACCTGTTCAAACGCAGATGGTAAACCAATGTTTAGTATTTTCCTCACATATTCCTTTGAATACTCAAAATAATATTGTAACTTTACGCGCACTTCCATTACCTGATACAGTAACCAGAAAAATACTAGGACAGCTAATCCGCGACTAATGACAGAGGAAATAGCCGCTCCTTTCACACCAAGCTCTGGTAAACCTAAATTCCCAAAAATAAGACCGTAGTTTAGCACAACATGTAAGACGTTCATGCCAAGTGAAACGTACATAGTTTGTTTTGTCCAACCATGTACACGAATAATTGCAGCGAGTGCATTAATAATAGCCTGTAAGAAAATAAAACTCCCAATGATGGCTAAGTAACTTTGTGCATAGTGGAGTACTTCTCCCTGCAAGTTCATCATTGTCATTAAATGTCTCGCAAAGAAGAAAAATAAAATACTCATTAAAAGCCCCACGACCAAATTCATCGTGACCGCTAACGCCGAGATCTTGGCTGCTTCAAAAAAGCGTCTGGAGCCTAAATACTGAGAAACAACAATAGATGCACCATTGCCCACTACCTCCAGAATCAAGATGGCAATATGGATATATTGATTGGCTGCACCTACTCCTGATACAGCATTATCCGATAAAGCACTGAGCATAAAAGTATCGGCTAGTCCCATCAACATAAATAGAAAAACCTCTAAGAAGATCGGCCATGTTAAATGGAATAGACTTAACTTATTTGTCTCTTTAATTGTGTCTGCCAATACTTTCACTTCTCCTATTTTTTCTTAAAAATCTATTGTATCTTATCACAAATATTCAGACTGTAAAGAGATTTATAGGAAGACAGCGCTTCCACATAAAAAATCCCTCTCACATCGTGTGAAAGGGTCCATTTTTAAATCAAGCAATAGGATTGTAATTGCTCTCGTTTTTCAATTGTTAGGCCAAATTCCTGCTCTAAAAACCCATTCTTTGAACCATAGCGACGATCCATCGCATCCAACGCTGCTTGTAAATAGTCTTCACGGGCGGACATTAAGGCATAAAATTGCAGTAGTTCTTGCTCATTATACTGATGCTGAATAGCCTGAGCCATTCTTTCTACCATCGGACGTAAATGTATATTAGTATCTAAATAATCCTCCATGATAGTCTCCTCAGGTACATCTAAAGCTAGTAAAATAAGTGCTCCTCCAATACCCGTTCGGTCCTTACCAACTGCGCAATGATGGACAAGACCTAGATTATTAGGATTTTGAATCGTTTGCATTAACTCTTTAAATGAAAGATTGTTAAAAGGCATTTGTGCATAAAAATCCCGAAACATCTCAGGGCTTACCACTTTATAGAAATCTCTACCACCAGCATTGGTAGGCATTTCAAAAGCATGATTACCCTTCGCTGGGATTTGTATATATTGAGCATGCGAGAACACTGGGTTAGGATTATGATACGCCTCATTGTTATCGCGATAATCAAAAATGGTTTTAATCCCTAATGTTTCAAATAGCTCTTTATCTGCCAGTGTCATTTTTCCAAGAGCAGCTGAGCGGTAAAATAAACCTTTTTTTACCCTACGCCCATCTTTTGTCTTATATCCACCCATGTCTCGGAAATTATAGACTGCCTCAAATGGAATTACCTTTGTCTCTAATTGCTCCAATCACTACACCTCCTAAGATTATTAAGCATACTTACTTTTATTTTAAAGAACAAACTACATTAATTCCAATTTTCACGCTAGGTAATAATTTAAACCACATAAAAAATGCTAGCTGAATGGCTCACAGCTAGCATGGAAACATTTCTTATTTAAATAATTCGGGGTACACAGCTTTCGCTACTAATTCTACAGCTTCACCAATACGCGGACCAGGTCGATTAGAGATATCTGTATCGATGGACAATACCGCTTTGTTTTGAATAGCTGTCACAGTATTCCAACCATCTCGTTCAAGAATTTCTCCTATTGGATCTTCTGTATCGTTTACTGTTGTTAAAATAACATCTGGATTTTTCGCAATAACATCTTCCTCATTCACTTTTGCCCAGCTATTCAAGTCAGAAAAAACATTATTAACATTAGCTGCATCTAATATTTCTTGCTGGAAAGTGCTAGAGCCTGCTGTATATATGTCTGGCTTAGGGCTAACCTCTAAATAAACATTTTTCGGCGTTTTTACGTCCTTCACCTTCGTTTGTACTTCAGCAATTTTCGCCTTGATCTCTTCATTTAATTTATTTCCTATATCAGCAACATCCATCACAGCAGCAATTTGTTCGATATCTCCATAAACATCATCGAAAGTTGTCGCAGATTGAATAACAAACACTTTAATTCCTGCGTCCTCAAGCGGCTTTAGGGCATCCTTATCACCGATTGTATAAGCAATGACAACATCTGGCTTTAACGCTATAATTCTTTCACTGTTAAAGTTCGTAGTATCAGAGACACGTTCAATTTTTTGTGCTTCCTCTGGATAAGTATCGTACTCAGTTGCTCCTACAATTTTATCGCCAACACCTAAAGCAAACAAAATTTCAGTATTACTTGGTTGTAAAGATACAACTGTTTTTGGTACTTCTTTAAACTCTATTTCCACTCCACGGTCATCTGTCACTTTATAGCTTGTTTTCTCTGCGTGTTGTGTATCTTGCGAAGCATCTTTATTTTTTGTATCTTCAGCAGTGCCACAGCCTGCTAATACCAGTGCAAGTAAGAGCACTGATAGCCATTGGAAATTAAATACTTTCTTCATTGTTATTCTCCTTTTTCTTTTTCATTGGGTAGGATTTACTAATAAACGGTATTTCAGCTATTCCAGCTTGCTGATTCATAAAAACAGCCATGACAAAACATACATTAGCTAATAAACCAAGGTAATCGAAAAGAATAGCAGGAACCTCTCGTTCTTCTGATACTTTGTGTAAAGTACGATATGATTTTTTTGCTTCACTGCGACAAAGATGTAAGGCTGCAGCGGCCTCTGTTCCTTGAGGTAAAACAAAACTTTGAATCTCTTCCTTCACATGGCGAACGTAAAAATCATAACGCTCACTTAACCAAGATAAATCCTCTTCAGTTACTGCTAATTTCCCACGAACTGAGCCATTCACATGATACGCCATAGGTAACATAAGCAATAAATCCTCAGCAACGACTTGAACATCCTCTTTTTTTACCGCAGCTAATGCAACTCCTAGATGTGTTGTAAGGCTATCTGTTCGAATTTCAAAATCGACCGTTGAAGCTTTCTCACGCATAAATGGATAACAAGAATAACGGGCATCTTTTTTCACTTGCTTCCCCCCTATTTTCTATAATGAAAAATTCTTATTTGAAAGGCATAAAAAAGTCGCTCCTTTTTGCAAAGGAACGACAAAAATAACATAATGAGCCATCAAACTGGACAAAGCCTATGTATTTGCCGTATATCCTCCTAGCTTCCGAGAAGTTTTTATACGTTCAAATAAAGGTCGGTCTCCTGGCTTGTACAGTTCGTCACATGAAACGAATGTGTTATAAAGGACCTTCCCATCTTCTTTGAGATAGTGGTAAATCTTTATAATGGCTGCACTTACAGTTGCGGAAACAGCTCCGGTTTTTCACCGGATTCCCGATTATGCTAATTAGCACCTTTATTCTGCAAGAATATTTCATTTGTAAAGCAGTTTATCATATATGCTTCAGAAAAAATAGCTGTACTCAGTTTTAAAATATAGCAATGTTTCTACTTGAAGAGAAAACCCTAACAAATTTTTACATTATTAAGAAATTTACTATAATAGTGTTTCAATTGCTTTTTCAATATCGAGCTGTGAATCTGTTGGTTCAAAGCGTGAGACGGTCTTACCATTAGCATCTACTAGAAATTTTGTAAAGTTCCAGCGAATATTACGACCATCTAAAAAGCTTGGGGCAAGTTGAACAATTGCTTCTGCCAACATTTTCTCCTGCATACTTGCCTTCCCAAACTCTCGGTAATCCACTTCATGCTTTAAATAATTAAAGAGTGGATGGGTAGCCTCTCCATTTACCTGTACAAGCTCAAAAATCGGGAATGTGACCCCATAGTTTACCTTGCAGAGATGCTTAGTTTCCTCCCCATCTTCAGGATTTTGATGGCCAAATTGATCACAAGGGAATCCAAGAACTACAAAATTCTCTTTTCCATATTTATCATACATTTTCTGTAAGTCTTCAAATTGATATGTAAATCGGCATTGGTTTGCCGTGTTAACAATTAACATTGTTTTTCCACGATATGTTTCCATCGATAAAATTTCGCCATTAGGCTTCCGAACTAGATAATTATAAATGCTCATGCATAATCCCCTTTTTTCATTCATTATAGTTGACTATTCTACCGCTCATCAAAGAATTTGCACAAAAAAACACCACCTCGCTACTTTGAACGGATGGCTGACTTATACTTCTTTTTATATTTAGCATCTTGTTCTTCATTAATTAAACGATGGGCAATATCTAATAATTTCGAGTCATTTGTTTGATCATATAGCTTTTTAAATGACATAATAATATCCTGACGAATAAGAGATGGCTGTTTTTCATCTATACATGTTTGAAATCTTTTAGCTAGATACGATACAACCAAATCTCTTTGTACTGGACCCGCTTGTCCAATTTTCCAAATTGCTTGTAATGCATGCCTTGCTGTAGCAGATTGCTCATCGTAAGTCACAGCCCAAATCTTTAAAAAATCCTCCAAGACCCTTTCTTCTGGATCACTTTTTGCAGCTAAAGCGCATAAAATTTGTGCAGCACGTGCACGAGAATAACCATTATTGTATGTAAGTGCTTTTACTAGCTGTTCCCAAACTGCATATGTCCAATCTACAGGTTCCTGCATAATTTTCATTAATTCCTCGTAAGATTCATATTGAATATCGCGATCATGCTCTGTTAAATTACTAAAAAGTTGCAAAATCTCTTTTTCCATAATTCATCCCTACCTTTATTGATTCAGAACGTAATAAAATTTGATTTATGGTACACTTAACTTAATTTTTTTCGCAAAGAAGGTGAGTTTATGAATAAATTTAATGCTAGGAAATTGATTTTTCGGTTGATTGTGATTATATCCCTACTTCTAGCTGCGTATTTTGTTATCCCAGTGTCCATGCCTTTAATCCTTGCTGGGATTAGTGCATTTTTCTTAGAACCACTTGTCATGTTCGTTAAACGGAAATGGAAAATGTCACGGAAAATAGCAGTTGCTTTTATTTACATAGTGAGTGTAATAGTTATATCTATTATTTGTTATCTGTCCATTACCCAAATAATGACACAAATAATTTTACTGTCTAAGCAAGCTCCCTATTATATTTCCAAGCTATCAGATATGTGGCTTCATATGCAAGAAAATATTTCTAAATATACAGAAGACTTTCCACCTGAAGTAAGTGCTTCGCTTCAAAAAACCACAATGGATTTCATAAAGAAAGTTGAAGAATCCTTTTTAAGCTTCTTTAATTATAGCAAAGTTTCTGCCTTCTTTTCAGAGATACCCAGCCTATTCATCAGTCTTCTCGTTTATATGATTGCGCTATTCCTATTTATGCTTGATTTGCCTAAGTTAAAGCAAATCACTTATAAATATTTAAAGCCCAATACAGCAAAGAAGATAAAAATTATTTTAAATCGCTTAAAAGATGCAACACTTGGCTATATGAAGGCTCACTTATTTGTAAGCTTTATTATTGGAGGCGTCACACTCATTGGACTGCTATTAATCCAACCGAAATACGCAGTAACAATGACGATTATTATCTGGTTAATAGATATTGTACCATTCCTAGGCTCTATCATTATTCTAGCGCCATGGGGACTTTATCACCTATTGATGGGAAACACCTCTATAGCTGTAAAATTATTCATCTTAGCTGCTATTTTACTTATTATTCGTCGAGTAGTCGAGCCTAAATTAATGGGAGACCATATCGGTTTATCCACTTTACCAACATTAATTTCCATGTTCATAGGTCTACAGTTATTTGGTATTATCGGTTTACTTGTCGGCCCATTCGTTATTATTTTCTTTATAGCGTTGAAAGAGACAGGTGTCATCAAAGTAAATTTTAAAATTTAATATCCATCTAGTATGCAGGAAAATCTCTTTTCAAGAATAGAAGTTGTCGTCTTGTTTCTTTGAAAGAATAGCATTCCAAAAACAAAAAAGGCCATCTTTGTATATTTTTCTCTACAAAGATGACCTTTTTCTTATCTCAACCGTCTATATAATAGTGAGGCCTATTGAATACGTCCAAAGCCTACTAAGTATTGATTCCACCAATCAAGTGATTCAATTACGACACCATTGTTTTGAGCGTCGATCATTGTGTTATTACCTAAATAAATACCTACGTGTGCTACCCCTGAACCATAGCTGAAGAACACTAAGTCCCCAACGCGTGCTTCACCTGCTGAAATGCGTTGTGTTGCTAAATATTGTTGTGATGCTGTACGAGGTAAAGAAACACCCGCTTGCTTATATGACCATTGTACAAGACCTGAACAGTCAAAGCCTGTCGATGGGTTGCTACCACCCCAAACATAAGGGCGTCCTAGGAATTGTTTAGCTGTAGAAATGGCATCTCCTGAAGAAACAGTGCCAGCTCCTGACCCAACAATAATTTTTTGTGGTTCGCCTCCACCATTATTTTGAGTTGCTTGTATAACTGGTGTAGCTGCTTGAAGTGCACGTAAACGAGCTGCCTCTTCTTCAGCTGCTTTACGCTCAGCTTCTAAACGTTCTTCTTCTTGTTTCGTTGCAATTTCAGCTTTTAATGCAAGTGATTTCGCTTCGTTCTCAGCTTTCTTCACTTCCATTTCGCTTTCTTTTTGCTGAAGCTCTTGGAATTGTTTTTGAAGTTCCTTTTGTTTTTCATCTAATGTAGCTTTTTGTTGCTCTAAGCTTGCTTTATCTGCTTCCTGTTGATCTACTAATTCTTGGTCAGCATCCATTAATGTTTTTACCGCTACGACACGATCCATTAAATCTGCAAAGCTTTTTGCCTCAAGCACTACATTTAAATAAACACCTACAGTGTTGTCCTGTGCTTGGTATGCAGCCATACGCTCACTTAAAATTTTTGAACGTTGCTCGATACGTTTTTGTGTTTCAACAATACTAGCATCCACTTCTTTAATATCTGCTTGTACTTGTTTAAATACCTTTACTTTTGCGTCGATCTCTTGTTGTAGTTTCGTTAGTTCTTCTTGTAATTTTTTAATTTGTGCATCTATTTCAGCCTTTTTCTCAATCATTTGTTGAGAAGTTTCTTCGGCATGTACTTCTGTTGGTTGAATTGTATTAAATAATAAGCCGCCAGCTAGTGCTAATGCTAGCACCATCGACTTACGCCATTTGTTACGCTTAGCCACGTTACCTTCATTTCCCTTCATCTATCAATTTCGCTCTCGATATTCTATGTAATCACTTGAACGATTTCTATTTTAATCAAATGTTCTTATATTTATTTTAGCCTTTTAAAGTTTAGCATTTTCTACATAACTTTTATACTATTTCATGTCTATTTAATACATTAGTAAAACTCGAAATAATTCTGTAACATTCGCACTTAAACTACATTATTCTACAAAACACATTTTTCTTCTACACAAAGAAACTATTAGCTAATTCGACATTAGACCTAACAGATCTTTTGTAATGTTTTTGTAATATTTCTAGGTGCCAAAGAAAAAAGGTAGGGAAAAAATTCCCTACCTATTGCTTCATCGACCTTAAGGCTTGTATAGATAATCTCACTAACAAAATAGCACATAAAAATAAACCTAAATATGCCGCTGTGTTCAAATAGACCGCATAAGAATCGTGGATAAATTGTGAAATAGCTAAAAGAGCGACAGATATAATACCAAAAGTTATACCCACCAGCAGCAAAACAAATTGAGAAAACAAATGTGTAATAAAACGTGAATTATGTTCATCCGAAAAGACATCATGATGTAAAATGATTTTTCCGCTCTCAACTCGCTGAATGAGCTGATCGACTCTTCTAGGCATTTTACGTAAAGTCGGTATTAGCATAGATAATTCTTCTTGCAGCCGCTCCTTAGTTGCCATCGGTTCTTTAAAAGGCTTAAGGAAAGAGGCACGCATATATGTAGCAGAAAAATCCTTTGCCTCAGTAAAGATATCAAAACGTGGATCTATTACCCGTAATGTGCCATCTAACGTCACTAAGGAACGGAGAGCTAATCCTACTGCTGGATAAAATGCAAGTCCAAAATCTCTTACCACTGTAAATAGCGCGTGAATTAATTCTTCAGTTGGTATACGGTCAACATAGGAAATTTTCAGTAATATTTGGTCGATTGCCTGCTCCATTTTCGCACGTTCTGCATGATCAGCATTTTCCACCAATAATGTTAAACCATCATATAAAACACTTGAATCATTTAGTTGAATGCCCATCAGAAATAACTTTAAGCCTTCTTGCTGTGTTGCACCTAAACGTCCTACTGCGCCAAAGTCAAGCAAGACTGGTGTGCCATCTGTTTCATCTATGTGGATATTTCCTGGATGCGGGTCTGCATGAAAAATACCAGAGAATAGCATCTGCTCAAAAAATGAATAGAGTACGGTTCTTGCAAACTGCCTACGATCAATAGACAAGCGATTAAATTCAGATGCCCCATCTGCCACACTTTGTCCACGAATATACTCCATCACAATAACATTTTCATTACTGTAAGGCGTAAAAATTTTAGGAATGCGAACCTTGTAATCGCTTTTCGCCAAAGCATTCTTCACCTGTAGCGTATTACGTACCTCAATATCTAAATGAATCTCCTCACGTAACCCATCTGCAAATCCCCCAGCCAACTCTCGAAAGCCCAATGATTCTGCCCAGGTTGATTTTGTGGATAGCCAATTAGCAAATTCCTCTAAAATTTCAAGGTCATCGCGCATAATTCCCTTTACTTCTGGACGCAATAGCTTGACTACCACCTCTTCATAATTTTTAAGCCTTGCTTTATGCACCTGGCCAATAGAGGCTGCTGCAATGGGTTCCATTTGAAATTGGCTAAATATTTCGTCCATTGATTGCGGAAGAGACCTCTCTAAAATTTGTTTCACCTGCTCCTCTGATAAAGGCCTTACTCGGTGTTGAAGTCTTTCTAATTCATCAATAAAAATAGGTGAAAAAAGCTCTTTTCGTGTGGAAAGCACCTGGCCAAATTTGATGAAAATCCCACCACATTGTTCTAACGTTGCGCGCAAAGCAATTGCAAGCTCTTTTTCATTTTCTCGTTGCCTCGCATATTTAATCGTTTGTACGACACCGTTTGTAACAGCAATTTTTAATACCTGACGCAGGCGTTTCTGCTGTCGCCAATAGCTACGCAATCGTAGTATTAAAGATTTTTGGCCGTGACGGCGATCTCCATTTGTAATACCACTCGGGTCAAAAAGCTCAAATACCAAATAAAGCAACATCGAAATTAGTAGCATACTACCGATCCAAATCAGTGTGCTTACCTCGGTTACTGTTTGCATCATCGTTTCTGATAAAAAATCTGTATGGCGCAGATAAGAATACCAATACACAAAAGAGGTTAATGTCACACTAATAACAACTGACAGCACTCTTCGTACAAAATTGATATTCGAGCCAATTAATCGTCCACTCACAATATAAATCAAACCCGATACTATGAGGATTTGGGTTAAAAATTTCAAAAAGATCAACAGTTTCACCCCCTGTGCCATTTCCATTTCCTACTACCGTTAGTATAGCAAATTTGTGCACCAACTTTCTTGAAGAAGGAACACCACAGAAAATTTATTAATTTTGCACCTTGATAATATACCCTTTAGGGTATATTATTTATTTGTAGTATTTAAACTACATAATCTACTTACTTATAGAAACAAAATCTTTATTTATAAGCTTTCAAATACCCCATCATGTATTTACTAAGAAAAGGAGTGTTTACATTTGAGTAAAAAATTTTTAGTAGTCGGCGGCGTTGCAGGTGGTGCATCCACAGCTGTTCGTCTTCGTCGTCTAGATGAAAAGGCAGAAATTATTATATTTGAAAAGGGGCCGAATGTTTCATTCTCTAATTGTTCTCTCCCCTTCCATTTAAGCGGGATTGTTGAAAATAGCGACAAATTAATTTTAATGACGCCTCAAGGCTTCCAAACAAAATACAATATAGAGGCTCGTGTTCAGCAGGAAGTTGTACGTATTAACAGAGAGCAAAAAACCATCACCATTAAGGATTTAAAAACGAATAGAGATTATGAGGAAAGTTACGATACATTAATTTTATCCCCAGGAGCAAGTCCTATCGTCCCTGACTTAGAGGGCATTCAATCTAAGCACGTCTTTACTATTAGAAACGTGGCTGATATTGACCGTTTAAATTGGTATCTACAAGCAGATAATGTACAGGATATTGCCGTGGTCGGCGGAGGCTTCATTGGTGTAGAGGTAGCGGAAAATTTGAAGCTAGCAGGCTATAATATATCTCTAGTTGAATTCGGCCAACAAATTATGGCCCCTTTTGATTATGATATGGCTCAAATCTTACACAAGGAAATGACTGATAAAGGGATTCAAGTTATTGTCAATGACGGTCTTGCAAAGGTTACACCAAATAATGTGACGTTGAACTCAGGCAAACAATTGAAAGCACAAGCAGTCGTATTAGCAATTGGCGTTCGACCTGAAATCCGCTTAGCCAAAGAGGCCGGGCTAACAATTGGTGAACTCGGAGGTATCCAAGTTGATGCAAATTACGTGACGTCTGATCCTTCCATATATGCTGTGGGAGATGCGATAGAAGTATTCCATCAGCTTACCCATAAACAGACGCGCCTTGCTTTAGCCGGTCCCGCTCAACGACAAGCACGTGCAGCAGCTAATCATATGTATAACATCCCTCATCACAACAAAGGAGTCATTGGATCTTCAAGCGTACAAATTTTCGATCTCGTATGCGCGACAACAGGTTTGAACGAAAAAACAGCCCTAGCAAATGGCTTTCAAGCAAAAAGTGTTTATTTGATAGCTCCCGACAAAGTAGGACTAATGCCTAATAGTCATCCACTTCACTTTAAGCTTGTTTATGAAACACCCACAGGTAAAATACTAGGGGCTCAAGCAATAGGCAAAGGTAATGCAGATAAGAGGATTGACGTAATAGCTACCCTCATCACCATGGGTGGTACTTTAGAAGATTTAAAGGAGCTAGAGTTATCCTATTCCCCAATGTTTAGCACTGCCCGTGATATCGTTAATTTGGCAGCTCTTGTAGCTCAAAATCTATTACACGGACACTTTAAGCAGGTAAAAGTTGATGAAGTGAGGGAACTCATTGAAAATCAAGCCTTTTTCTTAGACGTTCGTGAAAAAAATGAATTTGAATCAGGTCATCTCATCAATGCACACAATATTCCTCTAAGTGAACTTCGGGTAAGAATGGATGAAATTCCGAAGGATCAAGCAGTGTATGTGCATTGCCGATCTGGTCAACGTAGCTATAATGCTGTTATGGCCCTTCAAAATAGCGGTTTTTCTAACGTCTTTAATGTAAGTGGGTCATTCCTAGGGATTTGCTTATATGAATATTTTACAGATATCACAACAAACAGAGACAAAATAGTAACTGCTTATAATTTTAAATAAATTAAAAGGGATGCCAATTATCAGCATCCCTTTTCTACGTTAGTTTGTAGACAAAACTTTTTCCCAGTCAATCGTACCATTTTTAACTTGTTCACGTTTTTCCTTAGTCATGATGTCATTTGGACGTCCGCCTTTTGGCCAGTCTTTTTCATGGTTTGCCCACTCTGGACGATCTTGCGATAAAATAAAGGCAGCTAAATCTGCAGCTTCTTGATCTGTTAAGGTCCCCGCTGCACCTATCGGCATATTATTTTGAATATAGCCAGCCATTTTTGACATACGTGCCATGCCTGCGCCATCATTAAATGAATTATCTCCCCATAAAGCTGGGCCAGTATTAGCACCAGTTCCTGCGCCATCAGCTGCATGACAGGCTATACAGGACTGTGCATAAAGCTCCTCACCATCTGCAACATTTGGCATCGGCACATTCTTCATATCACTTGTGCCCGCCCATTCACGTTTTGCTCCAATCGGAACACCTTCAGAAATATAAGCGAAATACGCCACCATAGCCTCTAGTTCATCACTATTCATTTCGAATTTTTTACCATTCATACTACGAACCATACAGCCATTAATCCGTTCTTCTATTGTAACCACACCACCTGAGCGTCCAATATACTGTGGATAATTTGCCATTACACCTACTAATGATGAGGCTTGCTCGTCATAGCCAGCACCAGCATGACAGCTTGTGCAAGATAATTGGTTGCCCACATATTCATCTGCCGCAACATGTGTGTTATTAACAAGTTCATAGCCCGTTAATATTGCTTCTTTCATTGGACCATCTGGTACTTCTTCAATACTTGGTGGAGCATAGACCACTGACTGAGCAGCTGCTGTTGTTGGTATTTGTGTTTGCACTGTCGCTTCTTTCTCACTCACATTCGAATCAACTGTAATTTTGTCACTGACAAACGTCCCAACAAAAATGGCGCCTGCTAACAGTACTGTTCCTGCTACTCCTGCTACTATAGGTTTCATCTATAATACCCCCCTTTGTATTCATACTTATATTTTAGCAACATAACAATTTATTGGATGTGATTTTTCTCACACTACCATAAAATAGAACCATTTAGATGATAAAAAAGGATAAATTATACATTTAATTTTGTTCTATAACACAGAAAACAAGACTTAATACCTCTTGCAGTATTCATTTGTTCGAAAAAAAAGCGTCAAGTACACATACGCACTCGACACCTTTAAAGTCTTTTATAGTTTACACTGTCCATCAGCACATACCGATTCTCCATTACCATTTATCATTATCGTTGGCTGAATACCAGCTATTTCTGCAGCTTGATGCAAAGTTCGCACAAACACTTCATTCGGCTCAGCCCCTTTAATACCATAACGATTTTCAAATACAAAGAACGGTACACTTTGTACGCCGAGTTGCTGTGCTTCATAGCGATCCTTGTCTAGCTCTTCACTAAAATCAGTTGAAGCTAATATTCCCGCTGCAACTTCTCTATCCAAATCTAATTGCGCAATAACTTTTAATAAGAACTCATCTTTATTCAAATCTTCACCATCTTTAAAATAACCAGCCATTAGTGCTTCCGTATAAGCTGTCGCTTTACCAAATTGCTGCGTCCATTTAGCTAAACGATGAGCCTTTTCTGTATGCGCTGTTTTCATCTTAGCAAAATCATAATGCAAACCAACTTCCGTTGCTCTCGTAGCTATACCCTCGACCATATCTTTCACTTCTTCTAGCGTGACATCATACTTTTTAGCCAGTGCCTCATAAAAAGAGGGTGCATTCACTTTCGGGATATCTGGGTCTATTTGAAATGCTTTATATTCTATTTCCACTAATCCTGTATAGCCTGCGATGCCAATCGCCCGTTCCAGTTCTCGCTTGCCAATATAACAAAATGGACATGTAAAATCAGAGAAAACTTCAATTTTCATTACCATACCCCCTTATAATATATCCATCCAAATTTTAATAGCTGTTGCTAATATAAGAACCGCTAAAATAATTTGTAGGAATTTAGTATTTAACTTGCCCCCTATTCTCGCACCTAGAGGAGCAGCTATTAGACTAGCTACAATCAAGATGAGCGCTGGATAATATTCCACTTGCCCAGTCATTAATTTACCAATAGTTCCTCCTATTGAGGAGATAAACGTAATAGCAAGGCTTGACGCAATGGTCATACGAGTAGGGATTCCTAAGACCACAAGCATGATTGGTACTAATAAAAATCCACCAGCTGCCCCTACTATCCCGGAACCGATACCAACAACGAAAGCTAATAGGGCCGACAATGGTTTATTAAATGTAACAGCCTGCATCGGTTTATCATCAATTTGCTTTTTCGGTATGAACATCATCACAGCTGCAATCAATGCAAGGATTCCATAGACCATGTTAATACCAGACTCAGATAAAAATTTTGAACCGAAGCTTCCTACAAAGCTTCCCGTTAATATGGCGCTCCCCATATAGATAATGAGCGATTTATTTAAATACCCACCTTTGCGATAGACCCAAACACCAGAAAGAGCAGCAAAAAGCACCTGAATCGCACTAATCCCCGACACCTCATGTGCCGAAAAGGCCGCAAATCCTAGTAATGGCGGTATATATAGTAGCATCGGGAAATTAATGATGGCACCGCCAATACCTAACATCCCTGATACAAATGAACCGAGAAAACCAATAAGTAAAATGGTTAAGATCCATGCAATATCCATTTAGTTTTCCTTCTTTCTGGCTGTATTCAACAAAAGGAAAGAAGGGTTGTTCTACTGTAATAGACAACCCTCAATCAGCCCTATGCTTTCTGAATGAAAAATGTAATAACGTCAGCCTCTTCAGATTGATCTAAAATGATATGACCTCCTGCTTTTGCCCAAGCAGGAATATCCGCTAAAGCTCCTTTATCTGTCACCTGAACTTCTAAAACTTCCCCAGACTTTAGGGTATCCATTGCTTTTTTTGTCTTCACAATAGGCATTGGACAAGAAAGGCCTTTTGCATCTAGTTGTAAACTTGATTTCATCATATTCTCCTTCGACTCGGCAAAAGTTGTAAGCGATTTTGCCGGTTCTTCTTGTTTTATATCTTCATGAAGGATGAGCGCCTTCAATTCACGAAATTTACATATAATCAGCATACATGCATACTCATTGCACTTTAGCATGCTTTATCGTACTGCACAGCGATTTGGTCCAATTTCCATTTCTGTTTGCTCATCTAACGCAGGTGTGATTTTCCCCATATTCACCTGACGAATTTCCTGATAAGCATTTGGTTGTGGAGGTAATTCATCTGTTACCACACGTCTAAATTCTGCTTCATCTTGAATATTTAATCCATGGTTTTGTACAAATAAATCCCCTAGTCGTCTAGCAACCGTCCCATCTTCATTCAGCTCATCAATAATCATAAAATGTGCTGGTAAGACAATAAGTTCATCAGACAATTCTCGATAACGCTTGTAAAGCGTGTCTCGTAAATCTCCAACCCAGTCATCAGCAAGGCCAGCTAAATCAGGACGGCCGATTGAATCGATAAATAAAATATCTCCTGTTAATAAATATTTGCTGTCAACCACAAATGAAGTAGAACCTATCGTATGACCAGGAGAATAGATAGCTCCTACATCTATTTTTGATGCACCGATTTGAACAGTCGTTCCATCAACTAATGGTGTATAGTGGAACATAACTTCCTCAGCGTCCTTAGGTGGCAAATAATAGGTTGCGCCTGTCATCTCTGCAATATGGCGCCCACCTGAAATGTGATCAGCATGTAAGTGTGTATCAAAAACATGTTTAATTTGGACATTTTTATGTTCTGCAAAATTTATAAACACATCTGTAAAACGTACAGCATCAATAATAGCTGCTTCACCTTCAGAAAGGACCATATAAGACAGACAGCCCTTTCCTAAGCGAACAAACTGATAAAGCTCACCACCGCCTGTTAAATCACCCACTTTAATTGGCTCTAAATATTCACTCCAGGATTTCATACCTCCAGCTAAATAGGCAACCTCAATACCTGCCTCAGCTAACATTTCAGCAACCATTAAAGACGATCCTTCTTTAGCACAAACGACTAATACATCTTTATCAGTTGGGATATTCGGTAAAATATTATCAATACCATCTAACAGTTCAAAATAAGGTATATTTAAGTACTCAAAACGATGTCCATCGATTTTCCAATCTTCGAATGCATCCGCATTACGAACATCTAAAATAAACAACTCTTCATTGTGAATAACCTTTTTAGCTACTTGTGACGCGCTCCATTTTTGAATTGACATCTCTTTTACCCCCATCGGTATTATTTTTATGTTTTTTATAGCGGAGAGGGGTGCCCTCTCCGCTTTTATAGGTAGGTCACTAGAATGTAAGTGACGGTGCTGCGTCTTTCGCGAATTCTAGGAACGTTACGGCTCCTCCAACTTCAATACCCTCTATGAAATCTTCAGTAGTTAAACTCATAACATCCATCGTCATTTGGCAAGCAATAAATTTCACACCTAATTCTTGTGCCATTTCCACTAATTGAGGAATAGCTGGCACATTTGCTTTTGTAAACCCTTCAGCATAGTGTTCTGCTCCAGCTGGCATTGGTAATGCATGCATACCTTGCTTATGAATTAGGTTCAAACCTTCAAATGTAAAGAAGATAGCTACCTCTTTCTCAGAAGCTGCCGCAGCTGTTGCGATATTAAATACCTTATACGCATCAAATAAACCACCGTTACTTGCAATGATTGCTACTTTGTTCGACATATTAAAATTCCTCCAATTTAAATGTTTTTTGTTAAATCACCTGACCAGGATGTCATACCTGGTAAGACGTTAAATACTTTCGTAAAACCACGTGAAGCCAGCTTTTGCGCAGCCATGTCACTGCGTTTTCCAGTACGACAAATAACATATATCTCCTGCTCTTTATCAAGCTCAGAAAGTCGTGTCTCCAGTTCGCCCATTGGTATCGATTTTGCTCCCGCAATATGCCCAAAAGCGAATTCCGCTTCCTCACGTACATCTAGAATTATTCCATTACGACTTGTGATTTGCTCTAAATCAATTGTTTGATCAAACGTCATTTCTTCTATTTGGTCGTTTGTACATTTACGAATATAGTGTTTCAGTACACCATCATCTTCTAAAGTACCAATATACTGATGACCTACAGTTTCAGCCCATGCCGCAATATCAGCTTTTGACCCTTTATCTGTCGCAGCTACTTCTAAAATTTGACCATCTACTAAATCAGCCATCGCTTTTTTGGTTTTCACAATCGGCATCGGGCAAGAAAGACCCTTGGCATCTAGCTGAAAATCCGCCTTCATACTTTCCATAACCTCCACATACCTGTAAGGGTATTATTTTATTCAAAAAAAATATAGATATAAAACTATAACTGTACTTTGCCCTCCCAAGCTAACATACCACCAGTCATGTTAGTTACATTAAAACCATGACTTTCTAATAGTTGAGTAGCCCGAGCACTTCGTCCACCTGATCGACAAACCATAATATACGACTCCCCCCTATTCAATTCATGTAGTCGAAACTCTAATAAACCTAGCGGGATATGAATAACGCCTGGGATGTGACCAGCCTCTACTTCATCTACCTCTCGCACATCAATAAGATTCAGCTTCTCTCCTTGCTCCATCGTTTGCTGAACTTCTCTGGCTGTAATTTCCTTCATTTTTTTCTCCTCCTAGTATGCACTCATTCCACCACGAACATTAGAAACACGCTCAAAGCCTTGCTTTTTCAGTTGCTTACAAGCCTGACTACTTCGCATGCCACTCTGACAAATAACTATGATCTCTTTATCCTTCGGAAGATTTTCAAAGCTTGATCCAAGCGGAACATTTTTAAATTGCGAGATATGCCGACCTTTATACTCAGCAGGCGTGCGTACATCGATAAATAGCTTATCCTTATCATTCAGCATATCTTTTAATTGGGTTGTAGAAATTGATTGAACGCCTTTCGCTGGCTTCATTCGCCAAACGAAAAAGGCTGCCACAAGCGCGATAATAATCCATATTTCCATATGATCAGTCCTCCTTTTTATACAATTATGGGTATATCAAGTTATCGACTTTTCACGACCAAATCCATCGCCTCTTGGATAGCAGCATTCATTTTTTCAGCATTACCTTCAGCAGTCGATACACAATCTAATAAATTTTCACTTACAATGACACCGATCGTCCGGTCAACAGCAGAACGCACGGCAGATAGCTGTGTAATCACATCTTTACAACTTTGATCTTCTTCCATCATGCGTAAAATACCCCGCATTTGACCTTCCATACGTTTCACACGATTTGCAGTGTTTGAACCATACGCCATTCTGTTTTGCCCCCTTTCAAACGATAGCTTCAACTTCCTTACGAGATTTATATTATACCCCTATAGGTATATTGTCAATATAAAGCTTCAATCTTTTTTTTAATGCTGCACTTGCGAGTCACAATGTTCTGCCTATTGCTTTAACCTCAACTATCTGCTTCCTTATTATTTCAACAAAAAACCCTGCTACGAGTTATTACTCATAGCAGGGAGTTTATTTTTTATTTAGCTAATTGCATGGCTGGTCCAAAGAATTCATAGTGAATTTTTTCATCTTTCACGCCAATTTCCTGTAAATTTTTAATAACCGCTTCCATAAAGCCTACAGGGCCACATACATATACATCTGCATTATCAGCTACTTTTTCAGCCAGCAATTCTTTTGTAATAAGCTTGTCTTCATCAGAGTATAAAGCTGTATAGGATGCATTCGGTAATACGTTTACTTTCTCTTGAATGTCATCACTGAATGCTACAACCTTCTCATTACGAGCACATTGGATAAAGTTCACTTCATTCACTGCATTATCATTTAAAGATTGCAGCATACTGTTTAAAGGTGTTACACCGATACCGCCACTTACAAATGTAATTGGTGCAGCCGTTTCTTCTAACACAAATAATCCGGCTGGAGCACTTACATCTACCAAATCTCCAACTTGTAAGTGATCATGAATATAATTTGACACTTTACCATTTGGCGTATGGTCACTTTCACGTTTCACCGAAATACGATAGCCATCTTCTGCACTCGCTTGTGAAAGTGTATATTGACGGTTCATTAAATACTCTTCTCCTGGCACTTTCACTCGAATAGAGATGTATTGACCTGGTTCATAAGTTGGTAGTGGTGATCCATCTTCATTAACAAAATAAATAGAAGTTACTAAGTCACTTTCTACAACTTTTTTTGCCACTTTTAATGGTTTAAATAGACGCCAACCACCATTGTTCTCAGTTTTTTGGTATAACTCTTCTTCTACTTGAATGAAAATATCTGCGATAACGCCATAAGCCTCGGCCCATGCACCAATAATGTCATCAGTTGCTGCATCACCAAGTACTTCTTTAATCGCTTTTAATAAGTTTTCACCCACGATTGGGTAATGTTCAGGTAAAATTCCTAAACTACGGTGTTTATGTGCAATAAGCATTACTGCTGGTAAAATCGCTTCTAAGTTTTCAATATGAACTGCTGCAGCGTAAACAGTATTAGCTAATGCTGTTTGCTGGCGGCCTTGTTCTTGGTTCGTGTGATTAAAAATATTTAGTAATTCTGGATGAGCTTGAAACATATTTTTGTAAAACGTCTTTGTGATTTCAACACCATGAACTTCTAATACAGGTACTGTTGCTTTAATAATTTGAATTGTTTCTTGTTTTAACATATCGCTTACCATCCTTTCGTGATTACAATATAACGCTTTCATTCTCTTAAAGCAATATATAAAATACATCTTTAACAAAATAGACATATTTGATGTATTCTAAATACATCTTTAAAAATAGGTTGAAGATATTATACTTCAATGTAAAAATGCTATAATTATTATGAATTATAGAAAGTAGGGTGTTCGGATGCGCTTAACTTTATACACGGACTACTCTCTGCGCACGCTTATTTATTTAGGCGCAAAGGAAGATGGTCAATTATCAACTATTCAAGAGATCTCAGATGCTTATAATATATCGAAAAACCATTTAATGAAGGTGACACACCAGCTTGGATTATTAGGTTACATTGAAACAATTCGTGGACGCGGCGGTGGAATTCGCCTTGCTATCGATCCAAAAACCATTACCATCGGTGAAATTGTTCGTCATACAGAAGAGGATTTTCATCTTGTAGAATGTTTCGATAAAGAAAATAACCTATGTAAAATAGCTCCAGAATGTCAATTAAAGGGTGTACTGTATGAAGCTTTGCAAGCCTATTTGAAAGTATTAGATCAATACACCTTGGACGATTTCCTTCATTCTAAGGAAAAATTAATGGCTCTACTGCTCGGTAAATAAAAATACCCGCTCAACATTTGTTGAACGGGTATTTTTTTATGAAATTGCCTATAATTGCTTTGTAAAGAAAATCATATCCAATGCACGAATACCATTTTCATAAATTGGTTCTGGGTAATGACTAAAGAAATCCTTTTCAATAGCCTCCATGCGAAAGCCTGCTTTTTGATAAAAAGCAATATTATCAATACTTGAGTTCGCTGTTCCAACCAATACTACCTGATAGCCTTCCTTACGGCATTTTTCAGTAAGTTGTCGCAAAATCTCTTTGCCTATTCCCTTACCTTGATACTTGGCTTCAATAGCAATATTCTTCAATTCAATTGTAGTATCAGTTTGAGGAATGACTAATGCCACTCCCACCAGCAGTTCCCCACAATTAATTTTATATAATGTACCCTTATCTAAATATTTCCGAACCGCCACCTCACTCTCATCCGCTAATAAAAGCTGAGGTAAAAAGGCTTCTCGGTTTCCTTCTACCTTTTCTAGGGATGTTCGATAACGGACATAATCTTCTCGTTCAAAAACATTCAACACACATGGTTGCTTTTCCTTCACTTCTAACCACAAATGCTCCTCAGGATAATCTTGTTCCACCCCTACTCGAACAAAAGGGAGCTTTTCTTGGGCTTTTTGTGAACGGATATTAACCTTTCGGGCTCCTGCAAAAACACGTGATAATCCCAACTCAAAAAACGCAATATCTAAAATAGCCGTTTTTGCTTCAAGATTATAGCCCTTCCCCCAAAATTGATAGCCAAGCCAAGAGCCGATATGACAGCTCTTTTTATGATGGTCTATAAACATCAGAGATGTAACACCTATGACTTGCCCCTCCTCATTTAAAACCACACGAGGAACGGTTTTACCTTCTTCTTCATCTATACGTTCACGCTTAATAAAATGAATCGTGTCTTCTACCTTGCCGGCAGGTAAGCCAAGGGCATCACGAACCTGCGGCATAGAAGACAACGCATGCATAGCCTCGGCATATTTGATATCGTGTCTCACTAAAGTTACCGTCATCTTCTATTCTCCTTTATTTCTGTTAACAATACATTTTCTTTATTGTAAAGCTTACGAAAAACTTTTTCATCGATTGGAATATCCATAAGACGTAATAATCTTTGTAGCCTTACAAACTACTTTAAATAAAGGCAACAAAAACTACAACCAAACGAGTTATAAAAAAGTTTACTTTATTAATACTTTCATTATTCCTTTCTATAAAAGATCAACTGTATTTTATGCATTACTCACTTTGCAACATTTCATTATAAAACACCTATTGTAAAATATACGATATTTACCATTAAATTCATAACACGTTATTTTTATAACGTTATTATTTATTAGAATTTAATTCAAAATGTTGACTCTAGAATCGCATTGAATGGTCATCATTGGTCAATTGCGCAAGGAGAGAGAGTTGTCAATGTAGGGAACGCTGTAGTACAAGCACTACTTGTACTTATTATTTTTATATAAGAGGATAGTTTGAAGTACTAAAAAGTAAAGAAAGTGAGGCAAAGCTCACTTTCTTTACTTTTTTATTCTTTTGAGTTAATTGGTATTGTTATTTCTAGCTCTGGAATGTATTGAATCTTGGGGTCTCCGTTTTCATCCAGTTGGTATGATCCCTCATCGTCATAAAGATGAATATACGGTTTCATTGTAATAGCTTTCGGTACGGTTTCAAATGGATGTACCCGTAGATCCATGATGAAATCACTATTTCCTTTATTTGTCTCACGTCTACCATTGCCATGAATTAGTTTTAGTTCATGCCCTTGTTCATCATAAACTTCGATACTTATTCCTTCCCGGAAATCGACAGAAGTTGTTTTATCAAGCAAGGCTATTCTTGTTGTAATACTAGTTGTTATGGGAGTTAGCACAATTTGTTCAATAGTAAACTGATTATTTTTGTATTTTCTACTTATATTAGGTTGTAGGTTTACATAGTTTCCAATATCACTCACTGGAATATCCATTTTAAAAGGTTTAGAAACCCCATTTATTGTAGCAGAAAATGTCAAATTAAATTGCTTTGGAAAAGGACTTCCTCCTTGGTTTTTCAAATCTGCAAATTCAAGAATGGCGGAATTCTTATCCTTACTTGGTTGTCCAAAAACACTACTAAAATTGGTGTGATTCAATGGTTCACCATTTAGTAAAAATTCAATATTACTGATTTGCTCTGATAAACTTTCTTTGGCATTTTCATCTTCCTTATGATGGCGTTCGATCCCAATTGCAACACGTGTACCGTCATACACTACTTCTGTTACATTTAATGTAAAGCCTTCATGCGTAACGCTTATATTCAATTTTGTTGAGAGTCCCTTTTCATCTGCGGCGTGTAGACCAAGATCCCTTGTAAATTTAAAAACAGATGATAATAAAGGCACTTCTTTCATCGCCGCAGCCATCGTTGGTGAAATTAAACCTGTAATAATAATCAAACTAACAATCATTGCTGCGGAGACTGTAATCATCATGATTCTTTGACGTAAGTTCTTACGAGCTTTAAATTTTTCAGACTGCTTTGTATCACGGCTGCTTTCATATTTGTCCATTGTCCGATTTACTATATCTACTTCAACAGGTGTTTCCCGAATAAATCTTTCTATCTGAGTTAACTCCTTATCCTCCAATTTTGAACGAGTGTCCATAAATATCCCCTCCTAACATATTTTCCTTCATCAATTTTTTCCGTAATCGTTCATACTTTTTTCTTACTGTAGCTGCTTTCAAATCCATAATGGCAGCAATTTCTTCAAAGCTATACTCTTCAATAGAACGAAGCAGTAAAATTCTTTTTTCATCTACATGTAAGTTTTCCAGTAGCCTATGTACCATTTCATCATATTCAGGCATTGGTGTCTGTGTCTGCTTCACCTGTTCCTGCTTCAGATTTAGCCAAAATTTATAGCCCCTATTTTTTGCTTTTATGACATCAATACAATGGTGGTGAGCGATTTTATAAAGCCACGCCGATAAGGAAACCGTATAAGAAAATTTATGAATATTCTCTAGTCCTTTAATAAAAATATCTTGCGAAGCATCCTCCGCCTCCTCTTTGGTTCCTAGCATATAGTAACAATAAATATAAATTTGCTTTTGAAAACAACGAATGATTTCTGCATAGTCATGCGTGTCCCCTGATTGAACTTGCTCCACGATTGATTGAATATCTATATCAGCTCGCTCTTTTGATGGTTCTCGTGTAGTCAATGTTGTCCCCCCTCTCCAATCTATATAACTGAAATTATTAGAAGTTTGTGACACTAGATAAAAAATCTTAAAAATATTATTGAATGTCATCGAGTTACTTGGAGAAATCTTTTATATCTTCCCTTCTTCGCCTATATAACTGAAATCAACAGCCATTTGTGACACACTATAAAAATTTTTCACAAAAATAAAACGCTTAAGGGTAACCTAAGCGTTTGAGTCTCACTATTTTATTTTGGAGCTTGTTATAAACCCTTTAATAATTGGGATAAATACTCCTATCAATACAATGGGTAGGAACCACCATCCTAATGAATTTACCTCACCAAGACCAATACGAACCATCTGAATCGATATAAAAGCAAATAAAATGAGACAGATATTTTTTACTTGATTTAGTATTTTTCTGCTATTCAAATAAAATGCTTTTACATTACTTTCATCCAAACGTGACGGATAATTATGCATATGAGGTGCTTTTTCTAGCAGCCACATAACAATCCATAAAAATAAACCGATGAACGGAAGAATGAATAATTCTATTTTTGATCCCCATCGATCCACCTCACCTAATCCATTAAAATGACCAGGTATTTCATCAGGCAACTTGCCCCATGCCAATATAATATAAAAGATGGATAAAATAAATATACTACCACCAATATAGTCCCATATCTTTTCTGATCTTGTTTTAGGTAACTTTAAAATTGGCCTATACATTTTCTCCACCCCTGTTCTTTTCCTTTACTACATCTACGTTATGACTACTATTAAAGTTTCAAAATTTATGAAAATTGACTTAATATTCAACATGCACCATTAATTATCCCTATTATTAGTAGCATTATAGCGATAAAATCTACTTTTTTTATTACTTCATATATAATTTATACCCATTTTCAAACTACTAATTACTGTAGAAATACTCATAATACTTTGTAAAATTCATATAATCTGATATAAATGATATATATACATATTTCATTATTTTGTAACATTTCTACTAATTACTGAGAAAGGATATTTCAACTATGCGATTTACTATCTACAAGAAATTATTACTCGGTTTTTTTATAGTTATTTTGGTACTCGTTACAACAATCGGCTTAAATATAAAACAGCTTGATTCTGTAAATAAGACCTATCGTACATTATTGGAGGAACAAACTACTAAATCTATAAGTATTCAGGAATTACGGGTGATTGCAAAACAGGAAATTGTCAGCATGCGAGGCTACTTACTACTTGGAGACAAACAAAACTTTCAAAGTAATCAAGCCTCACGCGAGGAATTCAAACAAAAATCTGAAGAATTAATGGCTACTTTAGATTCAGAAAAATCAATTAAGATGCTTGAAGCTATTAATAAAAGTGAGCAAAATGTGCAAGAATTTGCAGATCGTATGTTTGAGTTAAAAGCTGCTGGAGAAACAGAGAAGTACGAAAAATTGGATAGTACTCAAGGACGCTTAATTATTAAACAATTCGATGAACGTGTTGAAAACCTTTCTAATTATCAAAATGAATATGTAGAAGGTAAAATGGCTGCTACATCCAATCAAATTCAAGACATCAAGCTCCAAATGATGCTTCTTGGAGTCTTTGCTGTTGTCATAAGTCTGATAATTGCTATGGTTGTTGGTAGTCTAATGTCTCGTCCAATTAACGGTATGGCTAAAGCTGCGAAAAAAATAGCTGAGGGTGACTTAACAGCTGAACAAATTCGTATAAAGAATCGTGATGAAGTAGGTGATCTAGCGCTTGCGTTTAATCAAATGGCTACAAATTTAAAGGATTTAATTACGAATGTGCGCCAAAACACTGTACAAGTAAGTGGCTCTGCTGCTGAGTTAACAGCTAGTGCAGAGCAAACTATACAGGCTACAGAACAAATCACTTCTTCTATTCAAGAGGTTGCTAGTGGCTCAGAGGCTCAAGGGAAAAACGCAACTGAAAGCTCAGAAGCAATGAAAAACATGACAAATGGTATACAACAATTAGCTTCTACTACTGCGGCTGTTTCTGAACTGGCAATCGAAACAAATTCAGAGGCTAAGAAAGGGAATGATTCTTTACATCGTGTTATCTCTCAGATGACAACAATCAACACGGCTGTTTTAGAGTCAGCAAGTGTTGTTAAAAATCTAGACGGGCATTCCATTGAAATTGGTAATATCATTGGCATTATTACTGATATTGCAGAACAAACAAACTTATTAGCACTTAATGCTGCCATTGAAGCGGCTCGTGCAGGCGATCATGGACGCGGATTTGCAGTCGTAGCAGATGAAGTGAAAAAGCTAGCAGAGCAATCAAAAAAATCCGCTGAGCAAATCGCTACCTTGATTTCTGAAATACAGCAGGATACAAACCGTGCTGTAACGGTGATGGATACTGGAACTCAAGAGGTTCAAATTGGTATGCAAGTAGTGAAGGTAGCAGAAGAAGGTTTCTCTAAGATTGTTGAGCTGATTGAGCAAGTATCCATGCAAATCCAAGAAGCAACGACAGTGTCAGAGGAGATGTCCTCTAGTGCAGAGCAAATCTATGCTTCCTTTGATGAAATTGCAACTATTGCACAGATGTCCTCATCTAATTTACAAAATGTTGCTTCTGCTTCCGAGGAACAATTAGCTACTATCGAAGAAGTAGCTGCTTCAGCAGCAACACTTTCAAATATGGCAGAAGAACTTCACACGCAAGTCTCTCGTTTTAAGGTAGAATAAAAAACTGCTCGTTTTCTTTAGGTTTATAGAAAACGAGCAGTTTCTTCATACAAAGAAAAATAGCATGATTTTTCTACCTATCGTATGCTAACCCTACTCACCATTTTCTCCTAGTAAATACATTCTTCACTACTTTATTTTACACTTCACCAAATATCAAATTTTTAATAAAATAGACATTACTTAAGACAGAATTAAATAAATTTTTAGAATATTATTGACAGGCAGTTAATATCCAAGTAATATTGCTTTCAACAACACATTGCAGGCCAAGATTGGAAATAGTAAAAGTGTTTGTGTACTTGTAGAGAGCCGATGGTTGGTGTAAATCGGTAGGCACACATTTTGAACTCGTCCATGAGCTACTCCCTGAACTTTTTAGTAAGGGATGTCGGTTTCCCCCGTTAACAGGATAGACAGTGATAGCTGTCGATAAGGGGACTTTTTCTATAAAGAGAAGGTCAATTAGAGTGGTACCGCGAGCATAAACTCGTCTCTATTTTTAAATAGAGACGGGTTTTTTTATTTTTTAATGACTTATTGGCCTAAGTGTAGATTTTAGATACTAATCACTAAAAAGGAGTGTTTGAAAATGGGAAGAAAAATTTGGGTGTTTGATACAACTTTACGTGATGGCGAACAGGTGCCTGGAGCAAAGCTAAATCTTTATGAAAAAGTAGAGATCGCACAGCAGCTGAAAAAATTAGGTGTCGATATTATTGAGGCTGGATTCCCCGCTTCCTCTCAAGGTGATTTTGATGCCGTCAAAGCTGTAGCTGAAAAGGTTGGCAATACAAACGACATTATGATTACAGCATTAGCACGTGCAGTAAAGGCTGACATCGATGCTGTCTATAACGCTGTGAAATATGCTCAAAACCCAATGATTCACATGGTACTTGGCACATCTGATATTCATGTGGAGAAAAAATTCAGCAAGTCAAAAGATCAAATTTTACAAATTGGCGTGGATGCTGTGAAATACGCTAAAACATTATTGCCGCAAGTTCAATATTCCACAGAGGATGCCTCTCGTTCTGACTTTGAATATCTTTGGAAAACAATTGAAGCTGTTATGAGAGCTGGCGCAACGATGATTAACGTTCCTGATACGGTTGGCTTTGCAGAGCCAGAGGAATTTGGCGAAATGATTTTTAAATTAAATGACCGTATGAAAAACTTAGATGATAGCGTTCTTTTAAGCGTTCATTGTCACAATGATCTTGGCATGGCAACGGCTAATACGCTAGCTGCAATTAAAAATGGTGCAGATAAGGTAGAGTGTACAATCAATGGTATCGGTGAACGCGCAGGTAATGCTGCATTAGAAGAAGTTGTCATGGCACTTAAAACTCGTAGCTCCGTCTACAATGCAGAAACACGTATTAATACAAAAGAAATTATGAATACTTCACGTCTTGTTTCTAGCTTTATGGGCTTAGATGTACAGGTCAATAAAGCCATTACAGGAGATAATGCATTTGCCCATTCTTCTGGTATTCACCAGGATGGTTTGTTAAAATCTCGCGATGCTTATGAAATCGTCCATCCTGAGGATGTAGGTCTTGATGATATGGAGCTAGTACTAACAGCTCGATCTGGCCGCCATGCAGTGAAAAATGCACTTGAAAAATTAGGTTTTACTAATCTTTCAACAGAGGAATTTGAAGGTATTTTCGAAGGATTCTTAAAGCTAGCCGATGCGAAGAAAGAAGTATATGATCACGATTTATATGTTATTGTTGAAAGCTATTATGAAAAACATGATGCCAATAATAAAAATGCTACACATTATAGTGAGCAATTCTTTGATTTTGATGATCTACAAGTCGTCAGCAATACAAGCTTCCCTTCAGCAAGTGTTAAGGTTCGAAAAGGCGGCGAAGTATTTAAAGCTAGTGCAGTAGGCTCTGGTCCAATTGATGCCCTCTATTCAGCCATTGCAGAAATTACAAATATGGATGTAAAACTAGTGGAATATAATATCAATAGTGTTTCACGAGGCAAAGAGGCTTTAGGTAAAGTAAAAATTACGATTGAGCATGAAGGTGAAAAGTATATTGCAAAAGCAGCAGATACAGATATTCTTAAGGCAAGTGCATTAGCCTATATTAATGCGATTAATAGCATTGTAGTGACAAAATTAACACCTGTTATGAATTAAATGAAAATAGCAAAGCAGTATGGCTCTTGCGCCATACTGCTTTTTCAATCCTAGTGACTATCCCTAACTAGTTTTTGATATTCCTCATCGATTCGTTCGATATCAAGACGTTCAAATAATGGTGTCACCTCTCGAATGACTTTAGGGAGATCTACCTGCTCATGCCACATCATTTCATTTATACCTAACATATTTCTTACTTTCTTTGCTGAAAACGGTAAGAAAGGATGCAGCAGCTGTCCTAAATTCGCAATGATATAGACGCAAGTTGCTAATGTACGATTACCTGCCTCTACGTTTTCTTTTACCTGTAGCCATGGCTGTTGTTCATCAAAATAACGATTAGCACCGCGAATATACTCAAAAATGGATTCTAACGCCTGCTTGAAATGACCACCTTCGATAAGAACACCCGCTTCATTAAACAATTGTACGGTTTGTTTTCGAATGTCACTATCCACCTCCGCTTGTGGCACCTGACAAGCAAATGATTTCTCAATAAACTTCAATGTACGGTTTACAAAATTGCCATAGGCTCCGAGTAGTTCGCCATTATGGCTATAAATAAATTCCCGCCATGAAAAATCAGTATCACGATTTTCTGGCGCATTCATCGTTAAGAAGTAACGAATAGAGTCCGCATCATAACGGCTTAAAATATAAGGAACCCATACAGCCCAATTCTGACTAGTAGATAATTTGCGTTTTTCTAATGTTAAATACTCATTAGATACGATATGGGTAGGCAATGCCTTGGATCCAATTCCCATTAAAATGGCTGGCCAAATAACTGTATGGAATGGAATATTATCCTTCCCATGTACATAGTATGAAATGGTCTCTTCATTCCATAAATCTTCAATAGCTATTTGATGCTCTTTTGCCCATTCTAAGCTTGCTGTTAAGTACCCTGCTACAGCTTCAATCCATACATATATTTTTTTCCCTTCAAAACCTGGCACTGGAACATCTATGCCATTCGGTAAATCTCTTGTTACTGCTCGGTCGGGAACTCCCTCTGCCAAGTATCGCTCCGTTAACCCTAAAGCATTGTCACGCCAACGTTTCTCGGCTTTCGCTTGTGCTAAATAAGACTCCAACCTTCCTTGAAATTGACTAAAGGTAAAATAAAAGTGCTCAGTTTCCCGAATAACAGGTTCGTTCCCACATATTTTGCAGCGCTTATCAATTAAATCCAATGGGTCTAAAATTTCTGAGCAGTTATCACATTGATCTCCCCTTGCTTTCGCTCCACAATTTGGACAGAGCCCCTCGACAAATCGATCTGGTAGAAATTGTTTATCCGTCTCACAGTAAGCCTGTTCAATTTTCTTCTTGTATAAGAAATTATTAGCCAGTAGCTGTAAGAAAAGGGCCTTAACGGATTCATGGTGGTGCTCCGCATCCGTTCTTGTGTACAAATCATAGGTAAATCCTAAATCATGAAAGCATCTTGTAAACTCCTCATGATAGTGATTAGCTATAGCTTCTGTCGTTGTATTTTCTTGGGCGGCACGAATAGAAATGGGTGTACCATTACAATCACTGCCCGATACATATAAAACCTGCTCACCTTTTTGTCGGTAATATCTAGCCAAAATATCACCTGGTAATAATGCGGCAACATGCCCTAAATGCAAAGAGCCATTTGCATACGGCCAAGCGCCTCCAATAACAATCGTCATTCTAAATTGCTCCCCTCACAGAAAAAATGATAAAAAAAATCGCCCTAATCAAATCTGATTAGGACGAGTATACCCGTGTTACCACCTATATTTACAAATAGCTCACACTATTTGCCTCTATCAGTACGTCTTCACTCAAAAAAGAGATACTGCTGCTGTTGTAACGAGTGCCCATCTCGTCGTAATCTACTGGCTAAAAAGCTTTCGGTACGAAGCTCAAAGGTCATTTTCAAAAGGGTTCACTTACCTCATTTCCACCAACAGAGGCTCTCTACAAAATGCTAATCCAATTTACTTTTCCTTCTCAATGCTTTTTCTATAGGATTGGCATTATTTTACGCCTTCTTGTGAGGAAATGCAATGTTTGTCTCTAAATCATCCCTTATTTTGATACACTTTCTTAAGTTAATCTAATGTAACCTTTACCAATGCAGTTAAATCATCAATTACTATATCTGCTTTTTCTAACTCCTTGTCTTGTGCAAAGTCAAAGCGAACACCTATTGATAGTAATTGATTGTCCTGTGCAGCTTGGATATCCGAAGAACGATCTCCTACCACTGCTCCATAATCAATTTTATTTTCATCTACAACTCTTTTGACCAGATCCGATTTATGCCCACTTGCAATTGCTTGAATGCTATAGATTCCCTTTATAAAACGCTCCAACTGATAGGTTTCGACGATTGCTTGTAAATAGTCAACCTGTCCATTACTCGCTATGTATAACGGATAATTCTCTGACAATGTTGCAAGGGTTTGTTCAGCGTTTGGATACAAAGCACCTTTATGTCCACGTATTTGCTCAATCAGCTTTACATGGAATAATACATTGCTCTCTTCTCGTATCTCTAAAGCATGCATAGGACATAATGTTTCCCACACAACAGGTAAAGGAACCCCCATTATTTCTCTATATTTTTCTATAGGTGTTTCCCCCTGCCACAAGCCGTTTGTCCGCAGCACATCAAATGTTGCATCGAGAGCAGGCTCTAAAATAAGATTGGTTTGAAATAATGTTCCATCCATATCAAAAATAAACGCTTTATTCATAAAATCTCTCCTTAATTAGTTATCAAAAAACGCCATATGCTGCTTTTCTTGCTTATAATAATCCAAACGATCCTGCAAAGTTCCTGTATGAAATTCAAATTTATGACCATCAGGATCTGTAAAGTAAATTGATTTTTTATCCTTTTCATCTCTTTGCCGACCTGCTAAAATATTGACCTTTAGCTGCACCAATCTGTCATACACCTTATCAAAGTCATCCTCAGCGATTGTGAAGGCAATGTGTGTATAGGAATGATGGATGTCATTACGGGGTATATCCTTTTCTACATTCAGAGCTAGCCACAGTCCATTTACATCAAAATAGGCTGTGCTGTTCCCCTTTACTAGCAACTTGGCATCAAATACTCTTTCATAAAAAGTGATGGATTCCTCTAAATTAGAAACTGAAAACAATAAATGATTGATGTTTTGAATTGTCATGGTTGTGCTCCTATTGATTATTTCTTCCCCTTTTTCATTCCCTTGGCTATTTGCTTCCACTTGCGCTGCTCCTCAAGTTTTGCTTGCGTATTTGTTTTGCGCTCCATATAAGCCAATTCTCTTTGCAGCTTAAAATAGCTTTGTAGACGATATTGGTCCAAGTCTCCATCTACTATAGCTTGCTGGACAGCACAATAAGGCTCTTTTTGATGTGTACAATCACGATAACGACAAGCTGTTGCTAGTTCCTCAATATCTTGAAAGCTAGAAGCTAAACTATCCCCTTGATCCCATAATTGAAGCTCACGCATCCCTGGCGTATCAATTAGACAGCCGCCAGCAGGCAATACTACTAGCTCTCGATGGGTTGTTGTATGTCGTCCCTTGGCATCATCCTCACGTATACCAGCTACTTTCATCAGTATCTCACCACATAAAGCATTTGTTAATGTGGATTTCCCTGCTCCAGAAGACCCCAATAGTGCCCCCGTGACCCCCTCTGTGAATAGCGTCTGAATTTCTTTTAGACCTTCGCCCGATAGAGCACTCGTTACAAAGATATCCACACCAAAGGCTACAGACTCCACTTCTTGTACTAAGCTCGAAACATCTTCGCATAAATCAGCTTTTGTCAGGACAATAATGGGCTTTGCCCCTGAATCCCAAGCAGCCACTAAATATCTCTCCAAACGTCGAATATTAAAATCTGCGTTCAAGCTCATAACAAGTAACACAATATCGACATTTGATGCGACAATCTGTTCTTGAATTTCCGTTCCTGCAACTTTACGTGAAAATACAGATTTTCGTTGGAATAGCTGATGAATAATTGCTCGTTCCTCTCCGGGCATTTTCTCCACTAGCACCCAATCACCAACTGCTGGATAGTCCTCCCTCGCTAAAGATGTATACGCATAATGACCAGCAATTGTCGCAAGCCATTCTCCCTCTTCAGCTAACACCCGATAAGAATGCTTATGCTCTAAAGTAACCCTTGCAGGCACACAATTTTTTAATTTAGCCTGTTTTTTCATTTCTATCATTTGCTCTTCAAAATATGTTGTAAAACCTAATGTTGTTAAATTCAATTTATTTTCCTCCTAAACGTATGATGCCTCAGCGAAAATAGTTGTCATCCGCAAGAGGCCCTATCGCAATTCACCTTTTGGAACTACAATAAAAAACCTTGTAGCTGCAATTCGGCAGTTACAAGGTTTCACAGGCACGTTTAAAAGATACACAAATACCCCAAGTTATGGCACGGCGTCACTTTGTATATTTTAGGCGTGTGAAATTGAACAAACCGGATTGCAGTTCGCTAATTACAGATCTATTCATCATGTCACATCACCTACTTTCCATTTAGTTGTTATCAATATAGCTAAATTTTCAGAAATTGTCAATTACAATATTATAAGCATTTATTCCAATCTTCCACGCATACAATGAACAAAACCATTAAATGCGAGGAGATGTTGGATTGCCTAAAATCATTTCAATTAGCACATATCAACCACCTTACACATTACAGCAAGATAACGCAGAGGAACTAACGAAAGAGCTTTTTTATGCAAAAATTCCAAAACTAGAGCGCTACTTAAAGGTTTTTGAAAATGGTGGCATCGACACACGCCATTTTTGTGTGCCAGCTGAATGGCATCGTACGAATCACTCCTTTGAAGAACGTAATAATTTATATATTGAGTTAGCTACACAATACAGTGTAAGTGTCATTCAAGCATGTTTAGCTAATACAGCTTTTTTATCCTCATCTATTCCTACTGAGGACATCGATGCCATCATTTTTGTTAGCAGTACAGGAATTTCAACACCTAGCATTGACGCACGTGTTATGAACAAGCTTCCCTTTTCAGATCGACTTAAACGCATTCCTCTATGGGGTCTTGGTTGTGCAGGAGGAGCCGCTGGTATAAGCAGAGCCTATGATTTTTGTAAAGCCCATCCACATGCAAAGGTACTTGTCGTTTGTGTCGAGTTATGTAGCCTCACTTTTCAGCCAAATGATTTTTCTAAAAGTAATTTAATTGGTGCTTCCCTTTTTGCCGATGGTGCAGCATGCATACTTGTTTGTGGGGATGAAGTAGCTATCGCAACAAAAAGGCCAACCCCTAATATTCTAGCTACAGGTTCTAAATGGATGCCAGATTCGGAAAATGTAATGGGTTGGGATGTGAAAAACAACGGGCTTCATGTCGTTTTCCAAAAAAGTATTCCTTCTATTATTACCAATTGGCTCGGACCTTTCATTGAGCAATTTTTAATGGAACAAGGACTGTATAGCGAACAATTGACTCATTTTATTGCGCACCCTGGGGGAAAAAAGGTATTAAAAGCTTACGAAGATACACTTTATCTATCTCCCCAAAAAACCGACATTTCTCGGGAAATATTGAGACGACATGGTAATATGTCATCACCGACAGTGTTATACGTATTAGAGCAGTTTATGTTAAATGAAGGACAAGTGGAGGATACAGGCTTGCTCGTAGCTCTTGGCCCTGGTTTTTGTGCAGAAGCTGTATTATTAAACTGGAGGGAGTAACATGATCTTCTATTTTATTTTTATCCTTGTCGTTCTACAAAGATTGACAGAGGTTGTTATTGCCAAGCGCAATGAGAAGTGGATGCTTTCTCAAGGAGCCTATGAAGTAGGTGCTTCACACTACCCCTATATGGTAGCCATGCATATTAGCTTTTTTCTGTTTTTAATAGTGGAAATCGTCACAAACAACAATGGTATCTCGCCCTTATTTCCGTTATTTTTTATATTATTTTTAGCTGTGCAGGCTTTAAGAATCTGGTGTATTCGCTCTTTAGGCACTTTTTGGAATACAAAGATCCTCATTTTACCTGACGCACATGTTGTTCGTAAAGGGCCATATGAATATATGCGCCATCCCAATTATGCGGTAGTTTGTTTAGAAATCCTTTTGCTACCACTCATGTTTCAGGCATACTTTACAGCATTTTGTTTTACATTACTCAATATTACAATGCTTTCTGTCCGAATACCTATAGAAGAAAAAGCATTACGAGATGCTACTAATTATAATCGTGTATTTCAAAAGAAGATTTCGGAGTCTTAGCCGAAATCTTCTTTTCTTCTTTATTGCCATTCCCAGTTAAAGGGATCTTGTAGACGTTCCCAAGGGTTCTGAAACTCTTCATTTGTTAACAAACAGTTGTCCAACTGTTTAGTGATGTCTTCTCGATCTAGATCAATGCCAATAATCACAAGTTGTGTCATTCGATCTCCGAACTCTTCATCCCAATCTTCCAATACTTCAGGGCTTTGCTGGAATACATCCTGCTGCTGGGCTTGAGAGAGTGCCGCTACCCAATAAGAGACTGGTTCAATTTTTGCAGATGACCCCGCTTGCGATAATAATAGCGCAACTTCCTGATGTCTTGCACTCCAAATAATACCCTTTGCTCGTACTATTGAATCTGGCATGTGATCACACCACTCAACAAAGCGCATCGGATGAAACGGTCTTTTGCGTTTATAGGTAAAAGAAGAGATCCCGTACTCCTCAGTCTCTGGTGTATGGTTTTCATGACCAAGCTCCAACTCCTTTAACCAACCAGCCGATTCAGAGACACGTTCAAAGTCAAAGCGCCCCGTATTTAAAATTTCAACTGGATCAATAACACCATTTGTTGTACGTATAATTTTTGCCTCAGGCTGGAATGCACGTAAAATACGTTCTAATCGCTCAAGCTCCTCTGCGGATACTAAATCGCACTTATTTAAAATAAGGACATCACAAAATTCAATTTGATCAATAAGAAGGTCTGCAACATCACGCTCATCTAATTCACCAACAGCTTCCTTCCGCTCCAATAAGCTTTCCCCAGACTGAAAATCATGCCAAAAACGATGGGCATCTACGACAGTAACCATTGTATCTAATCGACAAAACTTCGTTAAATCAATGCCAAGCTCCTCGTCTAAATAACTAAATGTTTGTGCAACTGGAATCGGCTCACTAATCCCTGTCGATTCAATCAAAATGTAATCAATATTGCCTAGCTTCGAAAGACGTTCCACCTCCTGCAATAGATCCTCTCGTAATGTACAGCAAATACAACCATTCGATAGCTCCACAAATTTCTCTTCTGTACGTGATATACCGCTACCATTTGCGATAAGCTCCGCATCAATATTAATTTCACTCATATCATTCACAATAACAGCGACACGTAAATCCTTTTTGTTTTGCAATACATGATTCATCATTGTTGTCTTACCAGAACCTAAATATCCACTCAATACTGTAACAGGAATTTTCTTTGTCATTCTTACAACTCCTCAAATCGTAATCATTACTATTTACAATTTGTAATTAAATCATATTATTTTGGAAAATGCAAAGCTTTTTATTACTAGTGAAATTAAACTTGACAATATCCAGTGAGAAATATATTGTTTAAATCGTAATAATTACTATTTAAAAGGAGGTCCTTCAATGCGTGTACAAGTAACATTAGCCTGTACTGAAACAGGTGATAAAAACTATATTACTACTAAAAATAAACGCAATAATCCCGAAAGATTGGAGCTTAAAAAGTACTCCCCTCGCCTGAAACGCGTAACCCTGCATAGAGAAACAAAGTAATATTGGAATAGGGGGTCAAGATGAGATGCTTTGGAGCACCCTCCTCTTCTTTGTGAGGGGTTGAACCTTCTTAAAAGCTTCTTATTCGAATCAAAAAAATGACTGTTTCAAGGGTACACTTTGAAACAGTCATGATGAAATTTTATAGCTAAAGCTGCTCACTATTGATTTCTAACGCTAATTCATTCAATTTCTCATCTAATTCATCGAGCATGCGTAATCTAAAATCTATTTGTTCATCAATATTAACTCCTTGTGTCATTGATGGGCTACCATCCTTAGATTGTTTCTTTAATGCAACTATTTCATTGGATAATCGCTCAATATCTAAATTTTTCATCTCTAACTCACTTAATAAATGTCGATGAAGGCTGTCCGATTCTACTTTCTCTCTATGATATTTTTCTAATGTCTCTATAATGTTCTCCATTTGTTTACTTGCCATGGTTGTATAGTCACTTAACTTTTTATCTAAGCCTTCCACAATAGACTTTTCATTCGGATCGATCGAAACCTCCTTTGATGCTTGAATTTTGTCCATCAATGACTTATTTTCAGCCCGCAATTCTGCCAATTCCTTTAATAATGTCTCAATGGATGCAATTTGCTTTTTTCTTTGTGCTTCTCTCTTCTGAATTTCTTCATCGTAAGCTTGCAATTCTTTATCAAAGTCTCTTTTCAGCTTTAGGAGCTCCATCGAAAGTTCTTTTTTATGCCTTGTTAATTGAACATTTTCTCGTTCAAGTCGAAGAACCAAAGCATAATAATCACTATCTCTAAGTCTTTTTACTTCATTTTTGTACTTGGCTAACTCGGCCCTTAAAAAAATAATCATTTGTTGGAGCTGTATTGGATCATTGTTTTTCACAATATCATTGTCCATCATCACACCCCCCTAGCCTGAATATCTTTTTAGTAAATCGACCACCTCTTCAAGCTGCTCTCTACTTTCCTCTAGTAAATCATCCAGCTGCTTCATCCATTTTTCTTCTAACTTTGAATTCTCTATTTGTTCAACATGACTCTTTTCACCTGAAACAAGATAGGCCATTAATAACTGTAATGTACTTTTTTCAAGAAAAGCAAAGCTATTATCTTGTTCATTACGACGACTTAACTGTTCCTTCACTAATTGTTGAATTACACTACCAAACTCTTGTTTTTCGTTGTCACCCATTGTCTTCCTCCTGTGTTTGGCCCATTCCATTTAGATTAATTGGATTTAAAACAACAACACCTTCTGTGAGCTGATCGCAATATGTAAAACCCATAATCGTTCCTGAATATGATAAATTGTGGGACCATTTTATTTGAAAATTGGTAAATGAAATGGTTTCATTCGGTTCGATTGTTGACTTACCAACTGGTCTCAGCCAATACTCCTCTTTGCTTGATTTGTCATTAAAACGCTCCCACTGACTCTGCCCCTGTGTTTTAAAATTTGGAGTGAAATTTTCATGAACATATCTCCCTGAAAAGTAAAACGGTGACTCCTTGGGTATTGTTATACACAAAGATGGGTTCGTGACGGCTGCACTACCCATATTACGAATATGATAGGAGCCTAAACATAAACTCTCTTGCTCAGGATCATAAGAAATATTAAGTGCAGTTGTAAAATAACTAATGAGGTTAATCCTATTCGGAATTGCTAATTCCTCAACCAATCTTTTAATATCATGAACATAGGCATTTGTTTGTTCTTTTAGTGCCTGTATCTTGTCTTCAATACGATCTGCCACTTTAAACCTCCTTGTTATTTCCATTAAAAAAAGAGAGGATTACCCTCTCTTCATAGTATGACTTTCTTCTTTTTGTTATCACAATTAACCAACAGTTGGGAAAATAACTGGGCATTGTTGTGGACGAACCGCAGTTGGACATGAGAATGGTAAGTCTGCTCTTGGTTCGCAGAAAGTTGCTAAAAATTCCACAGTAACTGGGAATGTAGATTGAATACTTTGACAAACAGCAACAGTAATTGTCAACGCAGAGAACGTGATTGTACCTGCTGCAGCACCTGTTCCAACACTAAGTGTTCCAGTTGTACAAACGAAGCAATCTAAATCTGTGTATAATATTTCAACGTCTGTTCCCTTAGGTGCACATAATGTCACTTGCTCACAGCGAGAAACTGGAATATTATTGCTTGTGAAAACAGTACCATTAGGTAAAGTAACGACAATTGTTAGAATGAAGTTCTTTTGAACATTTAGATGTTGCAGACAAACAGTTGATCCATCAATAGAGAACTGGCGATTCTCACGGTTCAGAATCACAATTGGATTTGTAGTTGCTGGAATTACTCGACAAGTAACAATAGCACCTGTTAAGTCAGTAGTTGCTGTAACACCTGGGAATGTAATTGGTCCAGTAGGTGAAATATCAAACGACATTTCTTTTACAATCCAGTCGTATACCTTATCAACATTTATACAGATTAGTTCCTGCGCCTGGGATGGCATATGCTCTTGCATCCTTTTGACACCTCCATAAAATTTTTATCTTTCGTTTGTAGCATATGTTTTTCAGCTATAAGTGCATGGGCTAACAAATAGTTACATTGGATATTTATTAAAATCAATTAAGATTTGTTTTCATACACTTCTCTCATTAACGATACGAATCAAAATGTTGAAAGAACCGTTATATTTGTAACAGAAAGTCAATATTTTTAATAAACTAATAATGGACTGAAAGGGGTGAACTACAATGGAAGAGTCAAAATTGTATACCACTCAAGAAATTGAAAATTTAAAGCAAAAAATTGAATCTTATAGAGAATCATTAACCTCGTTAAAAATGGGGAAGTCAATTGAAGATTTCCTTTATATGAAGCAGGAGTTTGATGGACTAAAAACACAGATGGCCCATTTAGAAGGGATTACAGAGACATTGGATACTAAACAAAATTCATATATAAAAGGATACGACGATCAAATCAAGGTTCTTTCAACACAGCTTGAGTCTTTGAATCAAACCATTGAAGGAATGAACCAAGAGATTTTATCAATTTTAAATAAGATATTGCCAATTAAAGGAAATGAAACAAAAACCGTACCTCCCTCCATTGACATGCCTGCACAAACTTATTCGAATCTTTTACCTAGACAACCTAGAATGACACAGACAGTAGATCAAACTACAATTACATCAGCACAACCTTCTTATAGACTACTACAAAGTGTGGCAGGTAAAGCCAAAAACCACCAACCAAATGTAAATATCGGGGGTCCCTCTCCTCAGAATGGTCTACCGGAAACTAAACCTGAAGAACGGCATTTTAATCAGCAATATTTCCAATCAATCAATACGCACCCCAGCCAAATATACAATGGTTTATACAGAAACACGACAGTCGAATCCACCTTCCATTTTAAAAATGCCATGGATGCAAAGGAAGTTCCAGTAAGTGTATATGATCCATCTGCCGTACAGCCTGCTTCAAGAGAAGAAAACATCGAGAATGATACTTTACAATCTTCTATAGTTAATGAATCAGATAGCACTAAAACTGAAACATTCAATAATCCTATGGAGGCTGTGAAAATTGAGAATGAACATAACACTCTTGAGAATCCCATTGTAACGAATGAATCGATAGAACAAGTTCTCTTGGAGCAACCTAGCGAACCTGTTAGTCAAGACATTGAAGCAATAGCTAGTGAGCCTCTCAACCCAATCATTGCAGAAACAGTAGCAGAACCTTCAGCTATAGATCATTCTCCTTCATTGGAAACAGAAGAATATGTTGAAGTGTATCATGCTGATGCAACCTATGAGGTTCATCCGTCCTTTGAAGAAGAAATCATACAACTTGAATCTGTAAACAAGCCGATTGAGGAAGAACATAAAAAGGGAAAAAACTCATTTTTCGATTTCTTTAAAAGATGGAGTTAACATCTTAAACATCCACTATGTCAAAACATACATAGTGGATTTCTTTATGTGTCAAATAAGAGCTGTCATTAAGAATTCATGGAATTTATAGGTGAAATAGATAATTGCCCTTAACCCCTAATCTGAAATGAATAGAATAATGAAGAAAGGGGGTGTAAAAATGTGTTTGAATAACTCAATGTGTGGCTGTTCAGGTAACGGTCATGGTAACGGGGAGTGTACTGCACTGGGACCTTTTGTTGCAATTGACGCTGCATGTATTACTCCACCAGTAGCTACTGGTTCTATTATCCCATTCTCATCAGGAATAACTCCTGTTGCCTTAGTAGCTGCTGCTACTGGTTTAATTGCAACTGTAAGTCTTGTAGGTTTTGGTACAGCAGTTCCAGGGATTACTCTTGCTGGCGTTAATATTGATTTAACAACTTCTGCTGCTACAGAAGCATTTACGGTTCCACGTCCAGGTACTATTACATCTATTTCTGCTACAATCTCAGCAACGGCTGCTTTAACTCTAACTGGAACAGCAACTGTCAGAGCACAGATTTACCGCGCAGTTCAAGGAAGCAATGTATTCAGCCCTACTGCAGCATTTGTTGATTTATTGCCAACTTTACCACTAATAGCATTAGCAGTAGGTACGATTGCAAGTGGTAATGCAAACGTTTCAGTACCTGTGAGTACTGGTGATCGTTTACTAATGGTATTCTCTATGACTACTACAGGAGTTGCTGCTACACTTGCTGGTAACGCAAGTGCTGGTATTACTATCGTATAAAATAAACTTAAATAAAAAATGAAAACAAGTGATTTCCTCATTAGCAGAAATCACTTGTTTTTTCATAAAACATCCATATTTATTTAACCAAAGCATTCTGAATATGTGCCAAATGATGCTTGCCATGCCATGCATAAAGGCCAATTGCATGCTCAAGAGTCGTCAGGCCTGAATCAGGATGATTAAAGGCTCTTTGTAATTGTTCCTCCGATAAGCTTGACAGTAAATAAACCCAACGTTCATGTAAGCTTTCAATCAAATTAAAAGATATTGCTACTGGCATTTCAGAATCTGGAAGCTGTGCCCATTCTGCCTCATTGTATGGCTTAATGGTTGGTACATCCTCTGTTAACGCTAGCTTAAAACGAATATAGCTATTCATATGACTATCAGCAATATGATGGACTAGCTGTGTCACAGTCCAGCCATTTTCACGGTAAGATTTTACTAAGTCTTGCTCGCTTGCACCACTTAATACCTCTGCAAGTTGTTTTGGTAACAAACGAATTTCATTAATCCACTCTAGTACTTGCTGTGAATTCATTTCTTTGGGAAATTGGAATTGTCCAATGGGATAACGTAAATCTTTCATATTGCTGACCTCCGTTTATTTTTTATATTACCAATTTAATATTTTTCTTGCTACAACCATGCACTGTAATTATCTATGTTCAATAGCTTTTCGTATTTACATATACTTTCTGAAATGGCGTCTTCAGCATCTTGTACATTTCAGAAATATGAAAGCAATACACAATGCAAGCTTACACGCGCACACCATACACCTCCTTTCCCAATACATATACAAACATCAAAAACCCTTATTTTATAAGTATAAATAATTACAAAATAAGGGTTTACTATTATTCCTGGATATCGTATATCAACGTATCAAAGTATTTTTCATTTGTATACAGTAGAATAGCCCATTCACCAGGCTTAGGAACTTTCACATGAGAAGGTGTATGAGCATCTGCTCCATTAACAGGTCCTCCGAGACCTATGCTCCAACCATTCACTAAAATCGGTTGTATGACTTTAGAGTCTCTATGGTATCCAATAACCGTTAATTCTGTATCTCGTACTTCATCTATTCCCCATAGATGCCACATCCATTTTTGTGTGCTTAAACTTGGCATATCTGCACCAATGACACCCGACTTATCAGCATTACCAATAATGCCTCTTTCACCAAATTCCTGTGCCTTTTGATTCCAATCAACTGATGCAATATCACTTTCTTGCACAAAATCAGGTAGATCCTCTGGCATTGTAACATTTGCTTTGTCTGTACAACCCACTAAAAATAATAGCAATATACATACAAATACAACTCGTTTCATAACATCCCCCTTTCTTATGAAACGTTTGTTTTAACCATATTGTTACAGATAATTCTGTAAATTACGAAACTATCATTTTATCGTACTCTTTACAATATCAACTAATGACTTTAATGGATGGAGAATTGTAATCGCCGTGTGATCTTCAAATCGTTGTGCTGCATCCACCATCGATAGCTGGGCAACCGATATGGATTTTTCTTCAGCTGACAAAGTATGCAAAGCCCTTAAAATAGCATCATCATAGGCTTCCTTTTTCCCCTGCATAATGAGATCAAATGTATGCTCAATAATTTTTCCCTCTACATCTACTGATACTCCTTGATGCTTAGCATATTGGTGAAGTCTTGCCATCGTTCCTTCGACAGTTGCAGGATTTGTAAAAAGAATAAATTGAGGCTGTTGCTTACATATACTTTCAAAATAGGGCTCATCTATCTTTATGATAGGGATCGAGGGATCGAACAAAGTTTCATCCTCTAATAAAGCAATATAATTTGTACACGTTATTAAAATGGCATCCACATCACAGCTAATTATCCATTCAATTTGCTCCTTAACTTTACGTGCTAAACCATCACTACCTTTAGACACGTGCTGTATCACGCCCGGGTCTACAAAATGAAGTATCTCTATGTCTTCAGCGCTTTGAAAAGCCTGCTCAATGTATTGTATATTGGAATAATGAGCATGCAAGCAGGCGACCTTTTTTCTCAATTAAACTCCTCCTCATTGGAAAGTCTCTTTTCCATTGTTGCTATTACTAGAGAGTTACCATTACGATTCTTCACCATTTCCTCTTTCGTTACAACATAACCTAAAGAACGATATAACTCAATATTACGTGGAACACTCATACGTACTTTGCACTGACTAATTGTAATCCCCTTCGATAGTGTATATTGTTCAAGCCAAGAAATTAGTGTTTTAGCTAAACCTTGTCCCTGTCTTTCTGGGATCACTGAAAGTCTAAAAAAATAAATTCCCTTTGTACTGAGGGTAAACCTTACCATGGCAACTGGCTGTTTTTCGATATAGCCAATAAACGCTTGTTCACTTTGCTGCATTGCCTGCTCAATAGAATCCACCGTTTCACTTAGTGCACTGGATGGTGGAGTAGCTTTTTCATATTCTTGAAACGCCTGTAGCATCACCTGATGTATAACTGGGGCATCCTTGCTCTGTGCTAAAACAATTTCCATCCTAAACCACCTCTTATCGTTTTTTATTCATAATAGTGCATATTAAAACAAAAAGAAACCGTATTATTTCGAATACGGCCTACTACTTAGTATGTTTGTCTTTCACTTTTGCTTCCTTTTCAATATGCTTTCTCGCTATTTTCAAACGTTGGATATCCTTTTTCTTAAGAGGAATAATCTCTTCCTTCATCATCTTAATATAAGAAATCATTAATAAAAGTAACACCACTGTAAAGGGTAATGCAGCAATTAACGAGGCCGTTTGTAATGCTTCAAGACCTCCTGTATACAATAAAACACCTGAAATAGCTGCCATCAAAACACCCCATACAAACTTTGATAAAATGGTGGGATTTAAAGATCCTTTTGTCGTCATACTTGCCATAATAAAGGTGGCGGAATCAGCAGAGGTAATTAAAAATATTATGATTAAAAGTATTCCAATTGTGGATGCAATCATTGAAAGTGGTAAGTGTTCAAAAAGCTGGAAAAGAGCAACCGTTACATCATTATGAACAGATTGAGCGATTTGTGCATCTTGATGTAAATCAAACCACATCGCAGTTCCTCCAAAGGTCGCGATCCAAAAGCAGGCAATGAGGGGCGGAATAATTAATACACCTATAATAAATTCTCGTATAGTCCTGCCTTTGGATACACGAGCTATAAAGGAGCCTACAAATGGTGACCAAGCAATCGCCCAAGCCCAGTAAAAGATTGTCCAATCCTTCACCCAAGTTCCACCAACATATGGCTGCAACCTTAAACTATATTGAATAAAATTTGAAATATAATCACCAATAGCTAATGTAAAGGTTTCAAGTATAAAGATTGTTGGGCCTGTAATAAAAACAAATAAGAGTAAGACGATTGCTAAAGTCATATTGACATTACTCAGAATCTTCATCCCTTTTTGTAGACCTGTTGTGGCTGATAACATATAGCCAATAAACATGATAAGAATAATGGCCACTTGCAAGATAAATGTATCTGGCAAACCAAAGACAAATGTCAAACCTCCATTTGTTTGTAATACGCCTAGCCCTATAGACGTTGCTACCCCCATGACGGTAGCAATTACTGCGAGAATATCGATCGTTCCTTTAACGACTCGATTTGTTCCAGTGACAGGCTCTAAAGCAGTGGAGATGAGCATATTTCTTTTTTTATTGAATTGTACAAAGGCCATAACAAGGCCCAATATGGCATAAACAGACCACTGGCTTAATCCCCAATGAAAGAATGAATATCCCATCGCAAGTCTGGCTGCATCCGTTGATAGAGGCTTTGTGTCACTGAATGGAGGTGAAAAGTAATGACTCATTGGCTCAGCTACTCCCCAAAAGACCAAGCCTACGCCAAGTCCTGCGGAAAAAAGCATGGAAATCCATGTTAGAAAGCTAAATTCAGGTCGACTATCTTCTGTCCCTAAACGAATAGTGCCATATTTGCTAATTGCCAGTCCGAATAAAAAAAGAACGATAATAAAGACTGTCAATAAATAAAACCAGCCGAAATAATCCGTAGTCATATGAAATACGCTGTTTGCTACGTTCTTAAATTTTTCTGGTATCGTTGCTCCAATAATGACCAAAAGAAATATTACACCACTAGAAATCAGAAATACTGGGTTTTTTAAAATTTTATTTTGCATACAGTGCCTCCATTTATCCCAGACAGATGACCAAATTTCCTTTATTATGCGTATCATTCGTTAATTTTATTAATAAATAAAAAAGAAACCGCATTATCAAAAGACAATGCGGTCTACTATTAATGTGATTTATGCATAAAACGTATGGCTCTACTCATAACAGTGGGTACGATCGAAGCATGATTTTCGTTTAAAGCCTCATAAAATTCAACATTCATTATTTTTTCTAATACTGTCGCCATTTGGCGCGCATCATCCACCATAAAGGTTTCAAGTTCACCAGCGCTCAAAAACAAAGTTTCGTTCATGTCTTGATGCTCGTTCAGAAATACTGAAGCACATTGCACTAATTCATGCTCATTCCACCAAATGGATGGGCTAATAGCTAGATAGCGTTGGAAGCTGGATTGGTGGTGAAATAGTTGCCACAGTGCAAAGTAACCTCCTAGGGAATGACCAAATAAAGCTTGCTGTGCTTGATTTACTGGATATTGTGCCTCAATCGTCGGCTTTAGCTCTTCTTCTATAAAGCCACTAAAATCCACTGCTCCTCCAAGCTTCTCATGACCTTTTCCTTTAAATCTTGCTGGATAAATATAAGACTCCGCAGGTGCTGTAAAATCATAAAATCTTCTTTCACGCATATCGTCGCCATGACCAATTCCAATAACAATAGCTGGAAGGATACCTGTTTTTGGTGCATTACGACTTTGTAGACGCACCGCTTCCTTTACAAGGTTAAAATAGGATGAGCCATCAAGTACATACAAAACTGGAAAGCCATCTTGTGGTGCTTCCTCCTCTGGCACATAGATGTTAATCGTGTACGCATAATTTGTCAATTTTGAAGTCATTTGTTGTGTAATGTAGTCTACTTTAGTTGTATTCATTAGATATCCTCCTTCAAAATTTCATAGCCATAACATACAGGTGTATTGGTTACAGGATCTTCCATAATGCGTGCATCAATATTAAATACTTTACGCATTACCTCAGCACTTAAAATTTCCTGTGGCGTGCCAGTTTGCATAATAATACCCTTACGCATTGCAATAAGATGGTCTGAATATCTGGCCGCGTGGTTAATATCATGTAGAACCATCACTACTGTGCAGCTGTGCTGCTCATTTAAACTTTTAACAATGTCCAATACCTCTAGCTGATGCGCCATATCTAAATAAGTAGTAGGTTCATCCAATAGCAAGATATTTGTTTCTTGTGCTAAGGCCATAGCTAGCCAAACACGCTGACGCTGACCACCTGAAAGCTGGGCAAGCTCCCTATTTCGATATTCCATCGTATTAGTAACCGTTAAAGCCCATTCAATCATTTCCTCATCCTTATTCGTTAAACGATTGACATTGTTGCGATGTGGATAGCGACCATACGCAATTAACTCCTCCACTTTCAATTGACCAGGAGCTATCGGTGTTTGAGATAATATTGCTAGTTTCTTGGCAATATCTTTGGTCGATAAATTTTGCATATTTTGCTCCTGCAAATATACCGTACCTTGTTGTTTTTTTAAAATACGTCCTATCGTCTTAAGGAGTGTAGATTTACCACAACCATTCGGACCGATGATTGTTGTCACTTTGCCCTCTTCTATCGTTAAATTTAATCCTTCAAAGACACGTACCTGCTCATAACCTGAAGCCAAGTTTTCCATTCTAAATGCAGTTTGCACGCCATTTCCTCCTATGCCTTAGATTTCACCAGTAAATACAAGAAATACGGAATCCCAATAATTGAAACGACAATACCTACAGCCAGTTCGGATGGTGCAAAAACGGTTTTACCAATAAAATCAGCGAGGATTAACAGAGCTGCACCAATTAAAGCACTCACTGGCATAACATAACGGTGCTGAATACCAACAAGCTGCTTGGCAATGTGTGGGGCCATTAAACCTATGAAGCCAATACTCCCTGATACAGATACACAAGCACTGACAAGACCTACACTGGCTAGTAACAGCTTCATTTTCTCCTTTTCAACAGCTATTCCTAAACTTGTGATGCTATCCTCTTCAAGCTGAAAATAATCGAGTAAATATGATTTTCTATGCACATATATTCCTAAAATCAAAAGCCAAGGTAGCATCGTAAGCGCAAAGATCCAATTCGCATTATAAATTGAACCTGCCATCCAAATAGCCGCTGATTCAAAATCTTGTGCACTCATTTTTAAGGATAGGAACAAGGACAAAGCTCCAAATCCACTATTGATAGCTATACCAGTTAAGATTAATCGCTGCATATCCAGATGACCATTTTTTAAAGCAAATGAAAAAATCAGGATAGCTGCAATTGTTCCACCGATAAAACCGAATAGTGGCATCATTAAAATTGACATCCAGCTGTTCATATCTGCACTTACTAGCTTTACTTGAAAGAAGTACATGAATAGTACGACTGCTGCACCAGCTCCAGCATTAATCCCTAATATTCCTGGATCTGCTAGTCCATTGCGTGTAATTCCCTGTAATACAACTCCTGCCATACCTAAGCCAATACCGACAAGTCCAGCAATGACAATCCGAGGTAAACGGAATTCAAATATAACAAGATCAAACTTTGAATTTGACTCGATCCGCAGCAATGTTTTGATGACATCCATTACAGACATATCAAAAACACCATTTGTAATATGTAAATAGCTCGCAACTAAAATCATTAAAACAAGCAACAGCATGGTTAAAAAGAATACACTTGAGGTTTTTTTATGCACGTTTTTCACCTCCGTGCTTACGAACTAAATATAAGAAGAATGGTACACCGACCAATGCGGTTAAGACACCAATTGGCGTTTCAAATGGATAATTGACAACGCGGCTCAGGACATCACAAAGCGCTAAGAAAAAGGCTCCAATGACAGCTGCACAAGGAATAATATAGCGATAATCAACACCAACAAGGAAGCGTGTAATATGTGGTATGACTAACCCTACAAAGGCGATTTTCCCTACAAGTGCAACCGCTGTCCCTGTCAAACATACGACAGCTAGCATGCTAATAATACGTACTGCTTTTGTTTTCTGTCCTAGCCCCATGGCAATATCTTCACCTAATGAAGTAATGGTAATCGCTTTTGCCGATAATAAAGCCAAGATCAACCCAGTTAAACCAAATGGAATAGAAAGAATCAGCATATCCATATTTACCATATGTACCTTTGTGTTATACCAAGCACTTACTGTTTGTGATACTTGGAAATACATCGCAATAGCAGTAGCAATACTACTTAAAAATGTGCCAATGACCGTTCCAATTATGGCTAGCCTTACTGGAGATAAGCCATTGCGGATTAACGAGCCAAAACCAAAGACAATACCAGCTCCCAATGCAGAACCAAGCATCGATAATAAAATCATTTGATAGTTTGGTAGCCCTGGAAAAAAAACAATGGCTAATGTAATGACAAATGCAGAGCCATCATTGACACCCATTAATGAAGGCGAGGCTAAATAGTTTCGTGTAATCCCCTGCATGACTGCACCGGCAACTGCTAAAAATGCTCCAACTAGTAATACCGCGGCAACTCTTGGAATACGGCCTATTCTTATAATTTGATGATCGACATCTGATGGATCAAATGCTGTCATCGACTGCCATACTGTAATGGCACTAATATCTTTTGTCCCATACATAACAGAAATAAGTGCCACAAGGGCAATAAGGAAAGGAGATATCGCTAATATTGAAAACGACACTATGTTTGTTTTTTTCAACTTTCACACCTTTTTCTTTATCCATTTTGCGGTACACAATATCAATCACTTAAGTGTATACCCTTAACAACGCCTGCAATGAAAAATGCCACATCTTACAAAAGGCTGGTAATAGCCCGGTGATATCACCAAATCTACTACCAGCCTGTTTATACTATTTAAATAATTTTTCAGCCGCAGCATCTAAGAATTTCACCTTAGACCAAGCAGTACCACCTTGTGCTAATGGCTCAATTGTGTTGACGAAAACTTGATTATTTTGTGTTGCCTTTAAGCTAGTGAAAATTGGATTCTTTTGTAGCTCCTCTAAAGCTTTTGGCGTATCCTTATTCTCTGAATCCTCGAATTGCAGGAAAATCACATCTGGATTTACTTGTGCTAATGTTTCAAGTGATAGTTCCGCTTGCGCCTTAGCTGTTGTAACAACTTCTGGTACAGGTGCTCCTAAATCTTCATATAGAACAGGGTTTAAATAAACGCCTGCTGGATAGATGTACATCACTCCACCACGAACACGGATGATTAATACTTGCTTATCTGCTAATTGCTCCTTGGATTTTACTTGGGCATCAGCAACTTTGGCTTCATAGTCAGAGATGATTTTCTTTGCATCCTCTTCCTGCCCAGCTAATTGTGCAAGCAATGTTAAATTTTCTTTCCAATTTGTTGAAATATGTGAGTATGGAATCATTGTTTGAATTTTGTTGAGCTTTTCAGCCGTTTCTTCAGGGAATTTCGAAGTACCCACAATTACATCAGGATCCAGATTAAGAATGGCTTCTGCATTTGGCTCCATTTTATTTCCTACAAGTGTTGCTCCTTCAAAATCTGTTGCTAGATAGACAGGAACTTTTCCACCTACTTCTAGAACACCTACTGGCTTAATACCAAGCATTGCCGCATCTTCCATTGATTCAAGACTGGCAGCGACAATGTTCTTTACTTCGGCTGGTAGCTCATATTGCTCGCCTAAGTACGTGATGGTCTGCGTTGATTTAGCTTGCTCTGTCTGTGATTCTGTTGCACTTGTCTCTGCTGTATTAGCTGTTGATGTTGCTTCCTCTGCTTTGTCTGTTCCACATGCAGCCAGTGATAATGCTAATAGTGCTGGTGCACACATTTTAAAATATTTATTCATAGATATTCTCCCCTAACGAGCTCATATTGATAATGATAATCGTTTTCATATATAAGTCAATATATAATTGATACTCATTATCATTTACGGATACTATCCTAACAAAGTGAAAATAGATTGTGAATGGACGATTTCGAAAATGACATGGATTTTTGCCGATTTAAGCAATAAAAAAACTGCTTCTTTTTTATAAGAAACAGTCAATTATACATATCTGGCTTCCTCTATTTTTAACTTGCGATAGGCTGAGGGAGATAAACCCGTACACTTTTTAAATACTCTGCTAAAATAAAAACAATCTACATATCCAACACATTCTGCAATTTCAGCTACAGGTATTCCACCATATTCTAGTAAGTCTTTCGCACGTCGTATACGGTATTCTGTTATATATGTACTTGGATTCATACCTGTATGCTGCTCAAATAAATAAGCAAAACGACGACGCTCAATGCCCAATTCCATCGAGATATTTGATACTGAGATTTGCTGTGCATAATTTTCATGTATATACTGTAATGCCTGTTCCATTAATTCGCTGGCACTATCTAAAACCTGCATTTTTGCCGCTACAAGGATATCTTCCAACAAATTCATAAATAATGTCTTAGACTTGAATACAGCCATATTACCAGGAAAGGAATAGCTTTCTACTAATTGCTGAACATGGCTAATAATTTGTGTGTTAAAGCCTGTATTGATTAGAAAATGTTGCTCGGCTAGTGGATATAGATTTATTTCTTCTGTAGGTAGGCTGTAATGAACAACTGCATACTCCCAACCTTTATGGCCAGTCGCTCTCACTTCTATCGGCATCTGGGGGCCAGCATGGGCAATCATTCCTGGCTCCATCATATAGGGGGTTCCATTAAAGCTAAAGATCGCACTCCCTGCAAGTGGCACTACTAAACCACACTTTTCTGGAGCTGTTGTTCTACCAGCATCTACTTCACCTGGCTCCATTTTTTTAGTAAAAACATCTGTAAATTTTACAGAAGCATGTGCAAAGTAATCAATTAAATACTTGATATCCATATGCTAACTCCTATACATGTATAACATTCTGAATCTGTGAAAAATGATGTAAATCATGATTGATTAATCCTACAAAATAGTCGATTATAGTCATTTCTGACTGCCCAATTTTAAATGACTGTTGCCATTGCTCATCTGTCCATTGCTGAATGTCCTGCAATAATTGACGCCTTGTGGAAATAAAATCATTCAATGTTTCCTCCATTGTTTGTTCACGGCTTTTCTTAGCTGCCATCGTATTCAAATGTGCTACATCTGGCCCTTTCGGCAGACGCTCATCTGTAAAGAGAAAAGGAATTCGGTACTTTTGCACAAACTTGTCCCATGGAGGAAGATGCCCAATTACCTCTGCAACCGACCATTTCCCAGGTTCAATGGGCATACGCCATTGTGCCTCAGATAACCCTCGTAAATTATCTATCCAATCTAAAGATTTTATATAGTGTTTAATGACATAGGTTTTATCTTGTTGCAATTGTTCCCCCTCTTTCTTTTTTTATTGAAGATGAATTTTCAATTCTGGCCAACATAAATGCCATTGTTTATGCTGAATTCTTTGACGATAAATCGCATAGGCATACTTATTTTCTAGGTAAAACGATGTTGGCTCTACTATGCCTGCTCCTAAAAGATGAATACCGTACGGTGCTGCAATCTCTAGTACCCCATCTGATAATTTTACTCCAATTGCCGTTGGGATTTCTGGGAAATGAGAGATTCCATCAACAGCAGACTGATATGGTTTACTACCATTTAGGACATGCATTCGTGCTTGATTTTTCACGGACCAAGGCTCGTTTGGAGATAACATTCTCAGTTCTTGCTCATACTGCTTCTCTACTTCTTCTGCTAAATTTTCTTTATCAAAATATATCACATCAATATCAGCAATTGGTGTTCTTTCCTCCTTATTGTGAAGGTAATCCCATACCTTTGAGCGAATAATTCCTGCGCATATCCACCAATCTGGTAGTTGCAAGTTTTCTACTGTGGATAAAATGCTCATCATCCAGTCATCAGATGCAATTAAGTTCTTCAGCTCTTCCTCCGATTGAAGCAACCTCATTCTGTCAGCCTCCATTAATATAAATTAAATTTATAAATCACTAAAAATTATATATTAGATTTATACATTAACACCATTTACCCTAAAGCTAATAAAAGAAAGGGAGAAGCTTATGAATAAAATGATCATGCTGTTGTTATTTGTACTACTTAGCTTAGTTGGACTTTTCTATACAAACATTTCTTTAACACTCGTATGTATCGGGATGGTAGCTGCTTTTATCGGTACACTTGCAGGGGGTGGTGGACTAATTACACTTCCTGCCATGATGCTTGTCGGTATCCCTATTCAAACAAGTATTGCCACAAACAAATTTTCGACAGGCATTTCATCTTTATCCAGTATTTTTTTTCTACTCTATCAGAAGGAGCTACATCTCACATCTATCATCAAATATATAGCTCTTGCTATTGTTGGGGGGATTTGCGGCTCACTTTTAGCGGTTTCGCTGTCTGAGCAAACTATGAACTATATGGCCTGTGTACTACTTCTTTTGGCTTTAGTCGTAACTTTGAAAAATAAGGCGTGGACGGAAGTTCCTGATTCGCTAGAACATCAAGCACCTCATTTTTGGCAACCATTTTTCATCGCTATGTATGATGGTGGTTTCGGCCCTGGCTCTTCGACATTTAGCATCTTACACTATCTACGTACTCATCATACTTACATAAAGGCTGTACAGCTCACTCGAGTACTCCTCTTCGGGAGCTGTACAGGAGCATTTATTGTGTTTTATCACACTGGCTTTATTCAATGGCACTATGCAATTGCTATGGCAATTGGCTCCATTATAGGCTCCCAATTAGGTCTTATAGTGCTCCCATACATTCCATTAAAAATAGCCAAAACACTACTAACATTGATTATTATATTGTTGCTTGTTCAAGTTACATTGAAAATAATTTAATGACCACTACTCAAATGCTCATGAATTACCTTCCATTGATCGTTAACTAATGTAAAAATATTAGTTGCTCTACCGCTACCTGATACAAACTTTTCGTTATGATAGCCTTCATAGTGATATGTATAAAGACAGGTAGCCGTCGTTTCATCAACGGTTAACCATTTTACATCAGTAGCTGAATAAACCTCTTCTTTAATGACATTCCATGCATGCTTGAAATAAGCCTCAATCTCCTCTGTTGTTGTGCATGTTTTATCAGAGAACCAATAAATTGCTTGTGGATGCAAAATAGCCTTTACTTGATTAAAATCATGGGTATTTGTTGCTTGGATATAATGTTCCAATGCTTGTTGATGTGTCATCTTCACTCCCCCTGTTTAACAATATTATCCTAAGATTGACTTCTTAGAAATAATAATTGTTGAATGACCTTCTGCTTGGACAGCTAATGAAGAACACCTATAATGAAGTCAAAACAATAAAGATGGAGGATGTCTATGTTAGCTACTATTGAAAAACAATCCAATCGTCATGTTGCAACATTCAAACGACCACTGACACATTCAGTAGATGCCGTTTGGGCAGTGCTTACTAACAATGAAAGCCTACAAAAGTGGATGAGTAATCTAGAAATCATTGATCTTCGTAAGAACGGGAAAATACATTTTAATATGAATGATGGAACAGGTACCTTTGAGGAAATAACCATCACAGATTATGCTGAGAAAGAAGTACTAGAATTTGATTGGGGAACAGATACGGTGAGATTTGAACTATCTTCTACTGACGATGGTTCATTATTGGTAGTAGTGGAGACACTTCAAGAGCTGACAGAGCATACACCGAAGGATTTAGCAGGGTGGCATATATGCCTAAACCAACTAACAGACTTTTTAAGCGGAACTATACATGAAGAGTTTCCGATGAAAGAATGGCAAAAATGTTTTACAAACTATAAGCAACTTGTGATTAAGACTGAAAAAATCTAAATCTATAATGTATAAAACTCCTTTAGCAAAATGCTTCAGGAGTTATATTTTTAATCAAAATCTTATCATATAGGTATCTCTCATGATACTTACAAAATCTACCTTTTACTTATCGGGTTGTTTTGAGTTGTGTGTTTTTCTTGGAAATATATAAAAATAAAATACTCCACTAATGATTAATCCAGCAAATAAAGAAGACATCAAAGTGTAACTGCTTATATTTTTAAGTAATCTATCAAAATTAATCTGTAACATATCAATGTCGCCATTAGTTATCGCAATTACAACTGTCCAACTAGTTATGATCACTAGAAAACTAATTAAACCATATGTAATACTTAACTTTAAATCTCTATTCTTTTTTCTTTTCTCATTAGAATATGGGTTCTTCTTGTTATTTTTCAGCTTTCTTTACCTCCTAATCGCTTCAGTAAATATTTTAGATACTTACTATCCGTTAGCAGAATAAATCGTTATTTTTTTAATTCTTCAGGTAATGAAGGCTCATAGATCCCTAAAAGACAACAGTTATTTATAGCCATCTCTCCAATACTTATAGCAAGTATAGCAAAAAACAAACACAATTTTTCCTTTGTTACTTTGATAGCATTTAGTTCAAACATTAGTCATATCTCCTTTTTTTATAGGTATTGTAAGAAGTATTGATAAAAAAATCCCCATAAATGAAATAAGCCTTAATTGTTCATCATTTAACATTAGTATTCCACAAATTATAAGGAAGTTAATAATCAACGCTTTCTTTCTTTTCTCTTTTGAGTCACCAACTCTGCTGTTATTCGTATAAGCTGGAACTTTATAATAAATAATAATTTCAAAAATAATTCCGAGTAATATTACTAACTCTCGAGTAATACTAAACGAGTAATTTAGTACAATAAAAGGACCAATCGAAAAGTACAATACTCCGATTATTGAACAGACAATACTTGACTTAGCATGTAGCCCATAACAATATCTTCTCATTATGCAAAAAACCAAATGACAAACTAAGGTTTCACTTACAACACCTAACATAATAGATACGCTATAAATTAAGCTCACCTTTATTAGGTTGATCAAAAGAGTGGCTATGCCATAATTTATCTTTGCTAATTCCATTTTACTTAATTGAATATTTTTATTGATAATATCTGTTAAATAGCATGATAGTTTTTCTTCCATCGATAGATTCCTCATTAGCCTCCCCCTTCTCTTTAAACTGATTCTACATCGTATTATTTAATGATGATTAAATTTTCTTAAAACATATATTTAAAGTAAAAAGTGTTATCTAAACAAATAAAAAAGTGCACTTTTGAAAATTTAAGTGCACTTTTTATTATTCTTTTATAGAAGATTCAAACTTTCTAAGTAATTCTTTTAAATATCGAGTGGAAACATAGCACGTTTCTCCGTCTTTCATCGTTATTGTTCTATTTTTTTTATTTATCTCTTGAATACTATCAATATTTACAACATAAGATTGATGACATCTGTAAAACTTGGGGCTTAAATTTTCAGCTTCTTTTATCTTTCCATAATACTCTATTGTCCTATTGTTCAGATGAACAACTAGCTTGTGTGGAACAGAGGAAGACTCAATAAAATAAATTTCATTTACATTTAATCTTATACTCGTTTCACCAGCTTTAACTACAATATTATCATCAATCAAAGCCCCTGAATTTAAGTATCTCTCCATTACAACATCTATACATTCAATAATTTTATTTTGCATAATTTTTTGATTATCTTTTGGTATATAATCCATTGCTTCTACTTTGTAGAGGAAAGTTAAATATGTTAATTCTGTATGAGTTGTTATAAAAACTATTTTTGCAGAAGGATCTAACTTCCTAATTGCTACCCCCAAAGAAATTCCATTCATTTCTGAGTTTAACTCAACATCTAGAAAATATAAGCCATTGTTTAGTTTATTACGCTCCAAATAGGATATGATGTCATTAGGATTTTCTGTTGAAAGTTCAAACTTCATATCATAATCCTGCATTATTAAATAATTTTGAATTATATTAGATATAATATTTCTTTGTTTTTCATTATCCTCACACACAAATACTTTTATCATACTCTCACCTCCCCATTAATAGTAAGGATTTGAGTAAATACATCTCTTTCAATTTTAGTTTCAAGAATTATGTTTTTAGCTTTACTCAATAACTGATCTAGGTTACCTAAACCCAAACCACGATTCTCTCCTTTTGTAGAAAAACCTTCTTTTTTCAATAAAAAAAGTTTAGGTATGTCCTTATGACAAGAATTTGCTACTATTATTTTTATAACTTGATTATCTTTTACTATAGCAACTCTGATATTTCCATTATTTATTTCCTCAGCAGCTTCAATGGCATTATCTAGGATAATCCCTAAGGAACGTACTAAAACAACGGAGTCAACCGGTATATTTTTTATTTTTTCTCTCATTTCGATTTCGGTATCTATACCTTTTTCTTGCGATACCATTAATTTATTGGCCAATAAACTTTTCAATTCTTTTACTTGTAAATTACTTAATTGGGACAATTTAAATGAGTTTCGATCAAAGTTTTGTGATGTCCATTTTATTTCATTATAATAATACTTTTTTAACCCTTGAATATCATTAGATTCTAAGAAGCTTTCAATTGAAATCAAGATATTCATATAATCATGTTTGAATTTTCTCATTTCATTATAATTACTCTCTATCTGATCTAAGTATTCTAAGAGATATGTCAACTCTTTTTGTTTTTCTCTTGCTACATACATTTTATTCTTTGCGTAAATGATCGCTAAACAAACTAAACCTGAAACAAGGGCATACGCAACAATGAACACTGAATTTGTCTTTTCCATAGAGATCCCGCTTTCTATAGCTCTCTCTATAGAAATTATCACCAAATAAATTATCACCGTTAATGAAGAAGCGACAGCGGAAATCATCAAAGGGAAACTAGTACTTTTAAAATAATATGTATATTTATCTATGATCTTTTTTAATAAATAAATAATACCTAGATAGAGAAATGTCCCAACTATGAAACGAAAAACAAGATTTGTCATTAATTCAAAAGAACTTAATAGGTAAACAATTATGTAATCCGATAAAATATATAATAGAATGGACATTGATGATGCAAAAAAGGAAAAATCAATTTTTCTAGAATATCTTATTAAAATTAATGATAGTACTCCCCATAGAACTCCAGTAGCAAGTACATTTAGCTTAAAATAAACCATACTTATAAAAAATACAGATATAAAGGTAATTAATATGTATATTTTTTTGTTCGCTACTCTTATTAAATAACCACCACATAAAAAAATAAAAAAATATTGTAAAAACAGTCCTACAAACTCAACCGAAAAAATAGTGTTCACTTTCTCACTCACCTTTAACCAGAAGAATCCAAATCAAAAACAATGTAAGGAATATATTTTTATGGAAACTATTCTCATTTTTCCGTTTATTATAGTCTGTATTTGATGAAAAGTAAACACTTCAACATAATGGTGATAAGTATAAAGTGTGATTATTTACAATGAGTAATTATAACTTTTCGATTATTTTACTTCATATTTAATAACTTCTTTTGACAAAAAGAAAAACACTAGCCTAAATTTTGAGCTAGTGTTTTTGATAGTTTATTTATGATGAACAACATGAGCTAGAACCACATGTTGAGCAGCCATTACTTATCATTGATCCGCTTGTTGCCGCTGTTTCTGGTAGTGCTGTTGCTTCATTGATTTCTACAAAGTCCATGTCCTCAATATCTGAGAATAATTCTTCCATAAGTGTTTCTTTTTTCATAAGTCTTTCCTCCACTTTTTTTATTTATGATGAACAACACGAGCTAGAACCACATGTTGAGCAGCCATTACTTATCATTGATCCGCTTGTTGCCGCTGTTTCTGGTAGTGCTGTTGCTTCATTGATTTCTACAAAGTCCATGTCCTCAATATCTGAGAATAATTCTTCCATAAGTGTTTCTTTTTTCATAAGTCTTTCCTCCACTTTTTTTATTTATGATGAACAACACGAGCTAGAGCCACATGTTGAGCAGCCATTACTTATCATTGATCCGCTTGTTGCCGCTGTTTCTGGTAGTGCTGTTGCTTCATTGATTTCTACAAAGTCCATGTCCTCAATATCTGAGAATAATTCTTCCATAAGTGTTTCTTTTTTCATAAGTCTTTCCTCCACTTTTTTTATTTATGATGAACAACATGAGCTAGAGCTATATGTTGAGCAGCCATTAACATTAATAACAGTTTCTAGTAGCACTCTTGCTTTTTACATTCACTAAATTCATGTCATATATTTATCAATAACAACAATACGAAGTTTGATTGAAGTCCTATTATTCCTGACTTATTCACCTTGAAATATTAACAATTTATTACTTTTATACGTTATTTTCTTCCTATAATTTACAATCATTCCGGAAGTAATAAAGAATATTGCCCATCCAATTAGTACAGATATTTCTTTAAGATTGTCCAAGATTGATCCATCTAGCAACCAAAAACTTCGCATCATTTCTAACCCATAAATAATTGGATTAAAAATATAAACAGCTTCCTTTAAAAAAGATGGGAACATCTCTGGAGGAAAAGTAAGACCTCCTAAGAAAATTTGGAAATAAAAAATTATTAATGATAAGCTCTGATAAGTAGTGCTCTTATTAATAAAAGATGTAACAAAATACACAATAGCAAATTCAAAAAAATTAATAATCACAAAGGCTAACAAAATTTTCAGTATACTCTCAAAAGGAAATTCTACATTTTTAGTTAAATACGCAAATATAATTAGAGTTATCGCTGCTAATACTTGGAAAATAAATGTGGCAATATATATGCTGGTAGCTACAGTAATTTCGCTAATTCCTAGAAGCCTATATTTCAAGAGATTACCCTGTTCTTTATAAACTAGAAAATTCTGTCCGAAAATGACCAATACTCCGTTAATAATAATAATAGGTATATACGCTGGAACTAAGGCATTATTTAATGGCATGCCATCGTAAATAGAATATTCTGATAATAAATTACCGAATATAAAAAACATTATAATGGGTAGAGAAAATCCCAAGATCAATCCTTTATAATTTCGAAAAAGTAATTTGATTTGAAACTGTGAAAGATTTAATAAATTAGTCATTTAGTATCTCTCCTCCATTCACCAATTTATAACCTAACATTTGCAAAAAGGCATCTTCGAATGAAAAGTTTTTCATAACAATATTAGTTCCAGCTATCTTCTTCACTTTTTTATAAATATCTTCTTCCTCGTTACTTCTATACGTAAAAGAAACTTTATTATTAGAAACTTTTACTTTCCGTTCAAAAATGATTTCCAGATTTTCTAGAAACACAGTTTCAAATTCCATTTTTTTAGTATCCTTAAATTGGACATTCACTATATCAAAAACAGTTCCAATTTGTTCTATTTTCCCCTGATTCATAATTACAACTCTATCTGCTAAATACTCAACTTCGTCAAGAAAATGGCTTGTTAGAATAATCGTAGTACCACTGTACTTATTAATTTTCTTAATAGTATCCCAAATATTTCTTCGTTTAAGTGAATCTAAACCTGTTGTTAATTCATCAAAAATGAGCACCTCTGGTTCACCTATTAATGTGAGCAAAATTGAGAGTGATTGTTTTTGACCACCAGATAGATTTTTAATATAAGAATGCTGAAATTTATCTAAATCAAATTCTCGTAATAATTCTTGTATATCGATTTTGCTTTGAAGGACTTGTTTATAGAGAAGACACACTTCCAGAACTTTAGCCTCGTCTTCATATGATGAAGTCTGCATCTGATATGCTATTTTTTTATATAACTCCTTTTCGTTAAAGGAATATTCAATAGCCCCCGAATGTCTAACTAATTTCATAACTGTATTAACTAATGTAGTTTTACCTGCACCATTATGTCCTAAAATTGCTATTATTTCTCCCTTTTTTATATCTAGGTTGATATCTTTCAGTATTTTTCTACCTTCTATTTCTCTTGAAACATTCTTAATCTCTATTACATTCATTTTTTACCTCCTAATCTTGCGAGAAAGCCCTCAATCCCATGTCGGGTAGACTAAATTTGAATTTTCTATTAATAGGTAAACCCGCATCGATGTATAATTCCTGATGAACATTATTTATTAAGTACAAAACAGTATTTATTATTAGTGAGTACATGGATGTTAAGTTAGCTTGAGATGGAATTCTATTTGTTTCACTATCCTCAATTAAAAGATTATAATCATCAAGATTCTGATCATTCTTAAATAGACAGGGACCAATCGACATGTCGACAACAGAATATGGAAGTATACAATTGTAATCTTTGAAAAGACTTTTTACTGGTGCTACTATTGAGCTTCTCTCTACAATCAATATTTTGTTATAACCAACGATTCTAGATTTATTAACCAAGAATCCATTATCTTTCAAATAACTAGATAGACTACCACTACTATCTCCGATAATATCAATGCCAGTGTTGCTCATAGTGTTTTTAAAATCTAAAAGTTTTTCACGGGAGGTCCCTACCTCGTCACAGATCATATAAAGACTTCTACAATTAAGTTCGCGATTGATATCTTTTATTTCTGATGATAATAAGAAGATATGATTTTCTTTTTTTAACAAATAAATGATTAATTGATCTTCTTTCTTTTTTGAGTTACTCAAAAAGTTTAAATTTGTACCAAAATACAATGTTCTTTTAAAATAATCTAAATTAATTTTTTCTTTAAGGGATAATTCAATGATTTTCTTATTAAATATATGTTCAATATAAATTTTATTAAAATCATTGAATAAACGATATTCAGAATCTAATACCATATACATATTTAGCCCACCACCATTGCATATAATAGGTCGTATTCAGGAATATATCTTTTAAACTCTTCTTCATAAAATCCACCAATACAGGTAGTATTTAACCCTACAAATTCTGAATATAACGAAATATTTTGTGCGATATGTCCTATTTCTTGATTTAATAAACGATATGATAATTCCCCATACTTCTCTTCTAAGAGCTGATAATCACTTGTAAAGAAAATCTTTACAGGAAATTTCTTTAGATTGGTGTCAATGATAATTGAATCGGCACTTCTTATTGATGCGTCAGCATATTCTTCTAATTGGTGTTTATATGGGTTATATCTATAAATTTTTTCTTTGAAACCAGCTAAATTAATACTAAGAAAAAGAGTACATGGATATAAAGCACCCGGAGAGGGATAGGAAAAGTATTTGTTTTTCTCATCAGTTATCCCAGCAGCAAATTGTAATATCTCAGAGATATCTTGTATATTTATTTCTCTATTTGATGGATATCTCCGTGTTCTTCTATTTACCAATAGCTTTTCAATATCGTTTTGAGGAGCTCTCTTATGAAGAAAAATCCCTGGTTTCGTCTCCCATTTTTTTTTTGTTTTGACCTTCTTTATTTGTACTGAGGTGTAATCTTTTCTAGATATTGTTTTTGAATGAAATGTTCTTCTTAATAAAGATCTGTCAACCTCTGTATCCCATAAAACTGTCGAATTCATATTATTTCTCATCATTTTTAACTCCTTAAGCTAATTGGATGCTTTTAGCAATGCAATACTCTAATTCTGGGTAAACACCAATTCGATTATTTGTCATATGAATGTGAGAAAACATTATTTTAGTCGGATTATTCTTCAATAAGTCGATATATTCTTCATATATTTTAAATGCTTTATCTCGGTTTTCTTTGAGATATGAAACTCTTCTGGAAGTTAAGGAGGTAATCATTTTTAGGCTCGATTCATTTTTATGATATATCTCCCATAGATCACAATATTTTTGTGCCATTTCAGTTTTATCTTTTACTTCAAATGAGAAATATAGGAGATCGATTGCTGCAAATAACCTTTTGGAAAAACTCATCTTATTTAATTTTTGTGCAAGTTTAGAGCTTTGTACAAATAGCTTTTCAGCGTAATATATCCCTCTTTCACCACCATATCGTGGAATTTCTGGTTTATACTCATCCAATTCCACAGTACCGTGTTGTTTCCAGAATACCTCTGTGATCCCCTCTCCTTTTAGCATTTCAGGTGTATAAAATTTTTCTCTATCAATTAGTACTGGCGTTTTATAGGACAAAAAATTATCCACCGATTTTTTTAATATTTTTAAAAAGATCTTTGCATCAAAGTCTACATTTTCTTTGATTCTCAATCTGATATGAGGACCACCTAACCAATATCTAATAAAAAAATAGTCAATATCACTTTGCAAATTATTACAGATAAGATGTTCAAATTCACTTTGTAAATATTCATCTAATAATTTGTAATCATGAATATATACATGGAATGAATGCCACATGATTTTCACCTCTCCCATCATATTGTGTTATTAAGATCGCTCTACCCTAAGTAGTCATTTTTATTTGTTGAATAGGTGAGCTACAAAGCACTCCAATATAATTAATCTCTGAATCATCATTTAACTCTAATAACTTTTTTAAATATGAGTCATGATGATTCTTCATTGGTCGAAAAGCATTACCTGTTTCTGCAGCGTATAGACAAAAGCCTTGCATCAATTCTCCAGCTGAGAGAAGAATCGGTAATAGACCTTTCCGAACTATATTTTTATCTTCTGTGTAAAAGACAACAACTTTATTAAATGTATTAAGATCAAAAAATTGATGATCATTATAAAGAACCTTAGAAAATTCGACTTCCTTGTCCCAAACGACTCCATTTTGGAAAGTTATTTGATGGTGTTCCAAAATACAATAATTGATCTTGTTCATGCTAATTAGATTCCTGAATTTATTTAATCTAGAAAGACAAGTAGCTACTTCAAATTTGTTTAAAATCACATCTGAATTTAAATTGAAATTACCTACCATATTATGAGCAGAATTCCTGTTAACTGAAGAATGGAAGTTGCAATCAATTGGATAGTACTGCTTACATTGAAAGTCAGTCGCCCCATTGTTTATACTGCTAATAATTTCTGTAATATGCTTTGAGCATTTGATTTCATTGAAAAACTTTGTTTCCGCTATCCGTTTTCTCTCAATACCTCTTTCAAAGTGACCCAAATTTAATTCACCATTTGGCCTCTCTAATTCAATGACAAAGGATCCATATACGCAATCATCTATATTAAGAATCTTATTAAAAACAATTGAGTAATTGAAAGACAAGTGTTGTTGCCAAGATAATTTATTAAAGCTTAAAAAATTTTTTATGTTTCCTAAAACATGCCCTGCATCTAACATACTTAAATAGAGAGAGAATTCTCCATAATATCTTGAGATATTTAAGATATCTGAAAATCCGATAATATAAATTTTACTTTTTAAAAAGGTACTTTGACTCTCTGAACTAAGCAAAATGAATTTATCCTCGTACATATCATAGAAAAATATTTTACTATCAATAATAAATATTAATTGGCAAGAGTGCATGTTCCTCGTTGAAGGAGAATTATTATGGTCTTGATACCTTGAAAGAATTTCATATCGATTAATTTTTAAACTTGCTTCTGCTATCCCTGAAACTAATTTGTACAAAGATGAATCTTCAATCTTTAGAAATTCCCCTTTTAAAGAATATTGTTTCTTCACATAAGGAGTAGCGTGAGTAAAATGCACTAAATCATATCTTAATGCAGAATATCTTTTATAATAATCGTATTCAATATTATTCATAATCTACCTCCAACGTTATGGAAAAGGATGTGGTGCTTGATAAATATCATCTAAGTTTCCATCCAGATTATTCAATTTTATAGCGTTCATTAACCTCTCAAGATTGACATTTTGATATTGACTACCAAACCCGATATTTTGATATTCTGGAATATGAACTTTAACACATGATAAGCCGATATCAGTTAAAAACTTTGTACTTAAATCCGTGATATAAATGTCATTTTCATCCTCTGTAATGCGGCTTACTATATCATGTAATAATTTAGATTGTGAAATTTCCTTATCATCAGGAAGTCTTTTCATCATATTACTTTTAAGTTCTTCATTCTTTCCCGTTTTAAGTGCAAAATCCAAATACTGTTTCATTGTTTCTGAAGAGTACAAATACAAATGATCTTCTAACTTTTTCACTTCATTAAAATCCCTTTTTAGTTTTTCCATTTCTTCAATAGAATACTTTTTATACATATACTCTTTGAAAACTTTAATTGAAGTTGTTGCCTCTACAAACGCTGATTTAATAGCAGAGTATGGATTTAAATTTGATCCGGCAGCTGTATAGAAACTAAGAGCATCGGGATCATCCCCTTTATATTCTAGTAAAAGCCAATAAGTGGGAACGTTTGATTCAAGTGTTATATCAAATAAATGAGGTTCATAGTCCATCATATTGATATAACCCAGAATCATTTTGATCTCTTTATCCTGACATTCCATCAAATTAGTTACTTTAATTGGGGATGATTTCGTATACCAATAGACTAAAAAGCTATCTCTCTCAATCAATTCAAATATGCCAGCAATAGCCGCTTCGGTCCAACAACTTCCTACCGCTGTACCATTAGATGTTTCAGAAATATACTTCTCTTCATCTGTCTCAATTAATACTTGTTCAGATGAAAAATAAGCTATTTGTTCTGGAATTAGAATTTCCCTTTCTTCTTTTACGGAATACGTATTAATCCACCTAATTGGTTTTTCTGGTGAGTAAATTCCAAGTTCAAAATGTCTGGAACGGTAATGTTCCCATGTATAATGACAGAACTTTTGGAACGGCACAAAAGCTTTACCTGAATCTATTAATTCCTTTTCACTAGCAATTATTGCTTGAGTATGGATAGAACCAACAGAATGAAATCGCTCTAATCCCTCTAGTAAACCTGTAAAATATGCTTTCTTATAAGTATTTGCTCGACCATATGCATCAAAGCTTCTAGTGCCAAGTTTTGCATCGAAGGCGATTAAAGGCATTGAATCCGCAATACCTCTATAATGCCCTTTGAATATCCCTACAAGTGGGTCAACTAAAGAACTATGATTGGCTTTTAGATCTTTCGCAATTTCATTAAACTCTTTTGTCCTAAATTCGAATTTTGAAACTTTGTTCAACTCACCAAACTTATCAACATCATTTGTAACAAGCGATAAATCCAACACTTTTCTCTTAGAAAATATTTTTGAATTCAAGTTGAAAGTATAATAAGAGCCCTCTGCCAACTCAGTATCCAGTAACTCAGTAAATAATTTATCTAAATAATTTTTTGGGAGATAATTCTCTTCAATTTCAAAATTAGTGTTGTTAATAATTTGACTCTTAATAAATTTTTCCCAATCATTTTCTTTTGAAATTAAAATAATTTCGTTAACCCTATTTTTCATGACAGCTCTACCCTCCGTACGATCCAACATCAATTCTCCGAGCGCAGAGATTTAAACTTTGCAATTCAAATTCTCTATCCCATGCAAATTCTTCATATCGAATATCATTTTCTTTGAAAAGTTTGAGCGCATTTTCTATAAATAATCGAGAAGATACATATGGGATTTCTCGCAGATTTTCACAATCATTTTGGCTAGTTGTATTTTTATCATAGAACGAGTAAGGCGTTTTCACTTTGCTACCTAAATCATTGTGATAATGTAGCAAATAATTCAAAATAGTTTCTTCTATTTTTTTAGACAAATCAATACACTTTTTTGAGTCACCAAACATTTTTCCATCATTATCTTTCAAATAAACTTTATAGGAATTTGATTTTTCGAATTTTTCTATATAAATTTCTATATTATCTAAAAATGCACCATACGACCTAAATACTTTCAAATTGTTCATAATAGCACCACTAAGCTTTGTAAAAATACCTTTTTCAGGAAGACTATTAACTAACAGAAGTATTTTATCTAAGAAATAATTTTCATTTTCGGTAATTAGCCACTTGCCACCTGAGACATTTTCAAAATGTAATCTAACTGCATATTTAATTGCTTCAACAGCGGATTTTTCGAAATTTAACCCTGCAATAACGTACTCTTTATTAAGGAATTCATCAATAATGGCATAAGTAGATAAACCACTTTGGAATAAATCGGAATATTCAGTATATTGATTCGCTATTTTCATCTTTAAAGATTTATTTTGTATAAGCATTTCAAATTTTTCAATTCTCTCAATATCTTTTTGTTGTTCTTGTAGAACAAGTGGGGATTGAGAAGTACTCACAACATTCACTATGTGATGCTGTACATCATTTTCAGTAAACTTACCTACTTCATTCATATAAAATGTATTAGACCCGAAACCTGCTAATTTTTTTATAGTATAAATTAAAATATATAAAGGACTAAATATTTTAATCATTCTAGATAAGTCATTATCCAATGGTTCATAATACAAATCTTTAAGAACTGTACCTGAAATACCTTGATTGAATTTTTGAATTAATATCCCACAATCTTGATTTGGATCAAGCTCATTATCTGTCAAAACGCACAATTTATTATTATTCGAAAATTTTTGATCTGTTAAAACTAAAGACATATCGAACTCTGAAAAAATTTCCTTAATTTTTGGTATTTTATCGTTCAAAGAATTTCTTAAAACGATTGTAGTATTCATTATTTCTTTACACACTATCTCTAAATCAAAATCAGGCGGGAGATATTGGGACAAAATTTGAAACCACTTTAAAGACTTACATTTATCTACTATTCCTCCCTTTCTATAGACAAGTAAAACTCCATTTTTACTCAACATTTTAATTAGTTTTTTATCTTCATCATTCACCATTTCTAACGGGATACCAATAATAGAATCATTTAGAAGATCTAATAACTTTAAATGCTTGTCATCCGACATACTAAATTTAAAGCTTTTATAGCTCGTTTTAAGAACTGTTTCACTCTCTTTTCTATAAACCATCACATTTTGTCTATTTAAAACACAAATGTTCTCATTCATTAAATTTTTCCACCTACTTTGTAAAGTTCTAGATCATATTCAATAGCAAAATTTCCTTCATTACCTAGATTCTCCTCTATATAAAGACCTTCAAAATCTTCATCTTGATATTTCTTTATAATTTCCTTAACAAAGATTTTCAAAGATACAGGGTTAGTTATATCAACATAAAATGGTTTAAAATCTACAAATCTAAATTGTTTATCAGAGAGATCTCTTTTTGCAACCACAAAGAAATTTGTTGGTAAATCATTTTTCCAGAAAAAGGTGTTTATCTTCTTATGGTATTCTGCTGCTTCTAAATCCTTAGCTAAAAATAGATTCTTATATTTACTTAAGCTCTCCTTCTTTCTGCTCAAAACTATATTTCCTATTGTTAGTTTTGGAATCGACTCATGACATAAAAGATCAGAGAACTTAAAGGTCATTCTTCCTGATGAAAAAAGCTGTAGTAATGTAGAAATATAACCAGGCATAGCAGTTGGAATTAAGGATCCTCTGTACAAAACTTTAACTTCCTTTTTTGTTGATCGTTCAAAAAAAGTAATAAAATTACAAATCGGATCAACCTTAATCCCTAACTCCTCTATTTCTAAATAGTTCTTTGCAATAGTGGAAAATCTCTTTCTTCCAGTCCCTACTGTTGTTACCCTATTTGGTAAAAATATTGATTTAACATTCCCATTAAAACCAAAATTCTCAGTATATTCGTGGTAACCCTGATCCATATAATATTCTTCTTCAAACTTTTTATATTCTGCATCTTGCTCAAGGAACTCTTTAAAGTAATCCATGAACCTCGCCTTATATTTTTCTTGACCATCATAAATATTGTTAATAATCAATTTTTCACCATTCTTTTGAACAAAAAAACTGGAAGATAGATCAGCTCTTAAAATTAACTGCTTAGGTATTTTTTCTACATATTCATTGATGAGATTAGTAATATCAATAGTTTGATTAGAAACCGAGGTTAACTCTCTTAAATCATTAATAAATCTAATTTTTAATGAATCCAATTTTTTTATCCAACTAGATTTGATATTGCTCCCTATGTAAAGAGGATCTGACCAGTAAGAAAGTATGTCTTTAGAGGTTTCAAATAATATTGTAAAGAAATCGCTATTTAACGATTGAACACCACTAAGAAAAACTCTTTCCCCGAGTTCCAACCTCATTCGCAGGCTAACATCAAATAACAACGTAATTTTTTGTATATTACTAAGAATATTGATATCAGATTGGGTGCAGAGATTGTTCACTGGAAACTCATTAGTAAGAACACCATCTTCATAATAAATATGATTTACAGACATACTAATGTTTTTTGTTTCTTCAATGCTATCCAAAAATTCTTCCAACTCTCTGTAAATACAATCTCTATCCTCAATCGTCTCAACAAATTGTAGTTTTTCTTTCGTTAAAATTAGCTGATTAATGATGTCATTAAGTCTATTAAAGCTATCTTTGTTCAGAAATTTTTTCCCGATCTCATTCATTTCCAAAAAGAAATCATTATCATCTAATTGTGAAAATCCAATTGTAGGAACTAATAATCCAATCTCAACATATTTCTTGGCAAGTTCAATTAGCTCTAAATTACTCAATTTATTGTCTAACACTAATGAGATATCATTTAAATTGAAATTCTTCTTAACACTATTATCTTTTAAAAAAGCGGCTAACTTTGTAGGGATTTTAAGCTTTTTTAAAATCTCGCTTGTTTCAAAGATTTTTACGCTTTTTTTGTCGTCTTGTGTGGATACAAAATTTACAATATTAGCATTATCTTGTATTTCAATTGACAATGGTGGTGTTCGATAATTAGTAATAAAATAGAAGCTGTCTTCTTTTAAGAGAAACTCGAAAATCAATCGATTTAAGAAAGTATAATTAATCTTAACTTCATTCGAGAAATTTATATTTGCGCTTACCTCTTCTAATTTCTCTTTTTTTGAACTTGCTCTTTCTACCAATCCAACTCTTGTCATATTCGCAAATGGACTTGTTTTTAAGGAAGCTCTAGCTAACACTTTATATAATGTATCATCAAGCTTTCTTTCCTTATTCTTATGATCTTTTGCATTCATTTCTTTATATGACTGTAGCTTTTTATAAATATTGGGTTGAATCATTAATAGATAATCTTGAATAATCTTACTATTTGATGCCTCGTGCAAAATCTCTCGACTCTCTACACTTAGATTTTCAAATAATTGATTATAGTTTTGATTTAATAGGTGTTTATTTTCCCAATACTTATGAAGTTCTTTAAGAGCTTGCTCCATCTCTGGATTTAAACTAACTTTAATCTTATTCAAAATGTTAATAAATTTGTTATATTGCTCGTTATATATAACACGTTTCAAATTCAGTAGATTATTGTCAAAAGAATAAGCAATTTGATTTTCAAGTAGTTCAATTGTATTTTCTTTATTTTTTAGAAAAAGAGAATTATTTTTCTCTATTTTATTTAATAGTAAAGTTATACTTCCTTCTCTTTTCAATTCGATTGAAGCTTTGGGTAGTGAATTTTTTCTTACTAAAATAAATGGATTTAATTTCCCCATTTTATTCCTCCATTACATATCTAAATACGAATTAATAAATCCTCATAATCTTTTTGAACATCCTTTATCACACAATATCCATAAAAGTGTTTTTTTAGCATATTTTGCTCGAATAAAGGCAGGGTTACGTAAAATAGGTTTACTACATTTCGATAATGAAGCATCTGATCAGAGAGTATAAATTCTTTTAAGTTATCTTTTCTTAAGAGAAGATTATGGAATGGGCTATTTAATTCACTAATGTTATTAATAAAATGTTCATATTGATCCTCTAGGTTTAAATATTTAGTATCACTTTCTTTATAAAAAGGAATATCCATTATCATCTGAAGATTGACCTCAGCCCAACGTTTTTTCCATTCCTCTAAAACTAAACTCTCCTCTAAAGTAAAAATAAGAGTCTCTTTATAGAGATTTGAATAGAGCGAATCAAAATACCCTTTTAGATCATAATTTTTATTTTCTAGCTTTAGTCGAGAAAAAAAGCCAATTACGTGTGAGACATAGGAAATATATCCATCCTTTATTTCACCATTAAAAAATAAAGAAATATATTTAAATTGTTCAATGAAAAAGTGCATTATTTTTTTTTCATCCATTGTTGGTAATAGTTTTTGAATTTTACTGTGAATAGGCTGTAACTGGTATCTGTATTCTAAAAATCTATTTTCATGAAATGGAGAGTTGTATATTCCTGATTTCGTTTTATTTTCTATGAGTACTGTGCCATCCTCTTTCATTTCCACTTCTTTAGTATTTCTTAACTCTAAATCCGTAAGTCTTTTTTGTTCTTTTTCATATTTTTTCATTTTTCTTAGGATTTCTGTATTTGATAATGGATTGTTTCGCTTATACTCACTGACGATCTCCTGTATTTTCTTAAAAATATCCATTTCACTTTCTATACTTCGAAAATTAATAACAATACTAGGACCGTTCAGCCAATCTGTATCAAAATAATAATCAAGTATATTCTGTTCCAAAATCAACTTATCTATTTTGTTCATTAATTGTAATTTGCTAGACGAGTAATCAAATATTTTAATTGACATTTTTCCTCCCCATTTCAATATGCTTAAATAGTTTTGACTTACCTTGTAAATTAATAATAGTTTATTTTCATTCAAGAGTATTTTTTTTCCTAATTAAATAATTTAACTATAAAAGTGCACTATTTTTTATAATCAAAAGCACTTTTGATATTATTTTTTTTATTTAGGATTAACTTTTCAGCATTAATGCTTTCAATAATTACAAATAAAAATAAGACATCCATTAATTCAGGATGTCTTATTTTAAGTCGTGTTAGGATTTGACTTTCAGCTCATTAATAAGCTTCGTCAGCTCATTAAACTTCTGGTCAAGCAGTGCGTAGTCCTTATCTTTTACTGTTAGAAAGCTCAGTTTGCCTAAAATCTCTTGCCTTTCCGTTTCAAGCTTTAAACGGAGAGCCGCTGTATCATCCACTTTATTCGGTGTGACTTCTGTCCACTTTTTCTTGATGTGCTGACCGTGAAGCTCCCAAACACTGTTCGTGACTTTTTCTAGAAAGTATCGATCATGTGAAACGACAAGCAATGTTCCATTATATTGAGTAAGAGTATGCTCTAACTGCTCACGAGAAGGTAGATCAAGATGGTTTGTCGGCTCATCTAAAATAAGAACATTTTTATCCTCTAAAATATAAGCCATCAGCTTACACTTTACGCGTTCTCCCATACTCATTTTGCCTATGGGAGATGTCCAATGTGTCAGTGTAAACCCTAAATTCTTCATCAAGTTGCGCACTTTAGCACGCTCTTCAAATGTCTCTTGATAAAAATATTGCTCTGGTGTCTGATCAAGTGGTAAATCAAATACTTCCTGTGTCAGATAACCAATGTTTGCAGCTGGTGATACCCATACTTCACCCTCAGCTTCTAGCTTGCCTAAAAGAACTTTTAAAAAGCTTGTTTTCCCACTTCCATTCTTTCCTGTGATAGCTATCTTATCTCCAAATTGAGCCGTAATATTCACATCGTTAAATAGTATGCGTTCACCAAATTTTAAAGATAAATGCTTGATTTCCAGTAAGCGCTTGCCAACTCGTTGATTCGTGCCTAAAGAAAAACGAATCTCTGCTTCTGGCTCCACTGCTTCCACTCTTGTCTTCGCAAGTTCAGCCTCTAATCGCTTTTTCTTAGATTTCACCTGAGAATCTAAACGCTTTGCTTTCACACGATGGTACTCCTTAAAACCTTCCAGTTTTGTTGACTGGGCGTGGCCCTTTTGTGACCAAGACGTCAGTTCCGACATTTGAGCCTCAATTCGTTCAATGTTTTTTTGCTGCTTCTCGTAGGCACGTTGCTGTGTTAATCGTCGGTGTTCCCTATCAGCCATGTAGCTTGTATAATTGCCATCATGTTCAATCAGGCTTTTTTCCTCAATAGACCAGATTTTTGTGGCAACCTTATCTAAAAAATAGCGATCATGTGATACCACGATGATTGTCCCCTTATAGTTTTGTACTTGTCTGATGAGGAATGCGGTACTTCGTTCATCTAAATGATTCGTTGGTTCATCAAGTAATAAAATTTGAGCATTCTGGGAAAAACCTTCTGCAAGACGCATTTTCAGCTTTTCACCCCCACTTAACGCTGCAAATGACACATTAGGTACCTGCCACTTAGCCAGCAGATCAGCTTCTCTTGCGGATACTTCTAGTTTGTCAAAATGAGCTAGCTCCTGTTCAACAAATGTAATTTTTAAAGCCTGTGCTCCCTGAATTACTCCCATAGTTGGTGATAATGTACCTTGAATCAATTGTAATAATGTCGATTTCCCAGCACCATTCCTCCCTATAATGCCGATGACTTCGCCTTTTTTTACTGTGCCTGTCACATGCTCAAATAACAACATATCCTTTATTTCATAACGTACATCCTGTAATTTTAAAAGTTCCTTCATACTATCCATCCTCTCCAGTTGGAGGGACAAAAAAATCCCTCCAATTCATTTGGAAGGATTAGTCGCTACAATATCATACACAAATAAGCTCCAAAATTATTGTGAAAACAATCTTTGGAGTAGCTAAACATCAGCAGTTGTTTGCGAATATAAAGCAATTATTATGAAAAATGGGCAGACTAATCCTATTTTTGTTGTTCGTGAAATATAAAATTTCCTATACAAAAATTAAGATTAGTTATTCATTAGCCACCCATCTTCCCTTCATTTATCGTTACCGTCATTGTAACATCATTTTTTTTAAAATTAAACTCCCTAGTCTATCTAAAACATTCATAGGAGCGAATTTGATTTCTTGAAATGGTACGGAAATACCAGCCATATCTTCGACTCCATCGGAAGCCAGCAATGATTTCCCTTCCTACAGCTGTTGGGAAAAACCAAAAACTTCTACCACTATTCATCCAAATATACGTATTTCTAAACAAACAGGAACGTATACCACTTGATCCTACTCGCCAAGCTGGAATAGGTGGCGAAAAACCTGGCGGTGTGCTCATTGGCATTTGTCCTGCTGGAGGGGGTCCGAAATGACTTGGCCCAAATGACGTTGTTTCAAAATCATTATAATCTCCCCAACCAGGTCTTCTAAAATTATCTTCTCTAAATGGATTATTATACACACAAACCCTCCTTTTACATTATTCAATATATGTAAAAGTGCGATTCACCGTTGAGCCATTGCCCATTTATCGAAGGTAATCCATTTCCTATTACTGTATAATGGAAGGGATATTTTTCAAAAAGGAGTACTTATGAAAAAATTATTATTACCCTTACTAGCCATGCTTATCGCAGGGGGGATGTGGATGTTGCTTGCTAAAAATCCAGTATCTCCTTCCACTAGTATCCAAGCTAAACTTACTGATGTAAAAGATTACAAATACTACTTAGATAAAGGCAATGATGCCATTGGCAAGAGCATGATGAAGTTAGATTTAGTGATTGTAGAACCAATTGAAATGCAACAGAAGTATATCATCAATGCTCAAAAAAGCGGTACTTTAGTGTACGGCTATATAAATGCTATGGAGGCAGACAAATGGAATACAGCACTTTATCATCAATTGAAAGAAGAAGACTTTTATCGAGACAAACAGGGTGAAAAAATGTATTTTGCCGAATGGGATTCTTATTTAATGGATATGACTTCTACGCACTATCAAGACATTTTACTAGCAGAAGTCAAGAAGCAAATTGTTCAGAAAGGCTTAGACGGCGTGTTTTTAGATACGGTCGGTAATATCAATTCTTATTTACCTGAAGATGAACAAAAGTGGCAAAATGAAGCCATGTTATCTTTTATCCAACAAATCAAAAAACGACATCCAAATATATCTGTTGCTCAAAATTGGGGATTTCAAACACTCGCCGATTATACAGCACCATATGTTGATTTTATTATGTGGGAGGATTTTTCGTATCCTGTGGTAGGAAAAGATAAATGGTCACTCGATATGATGCAACAGCTTGTCCACATACGCAATAAATTTGGTACACAGGTGATGGCAATTGGTTTTGAAGAAGAAGCAAAAAGCCGTGCATTAGCTGAGAAGCATCATTTCAAATTCTTTTACAGTCCTGCTGGTTCTTACTATAATAGCTGGCAATCATCCTTACTTCCCTCTGACAAACGACTGTTTTGAGGGATATTTGTTTAAGAGCTCATCTCAGGGGTAGACTAAAAGAAAATCAGCTTGAGGTGATAGGATTGGATATGACGAATATGTATGAAGAACAAAAACATAAGCATGAAAATCGCTTTCAATATAAGCAGCGTAACATGTGGACTGGGATTTTATTTGGGCTTGGGGTGGTGGCATTCATAGATGAGGTGATTTTTCACCAATTATTACACTGGCATCATTTCTATGATAAGTCTACAGCAGCTATTGGACTAGTTTCGGATGGTTTATTTCATGCATTCAGCTTTTTTGCTACGATTGGATCTGCTTTTTTATTGGCTGATCTACATAGAAAACATGGGTTTTGGCTAAAAAGATGGCTAGGCGGTATTTTTCTTGGAGCAGGCTCATTTCAGCTTTACGATGGAATTATACAACATAAATTCATGAAACTTCACCAAATTCGTTACAATGTTGAAATACTTCCCTATGATATCGTTTGGAACATATTGGCGGCGCTATTAATAATTATCGGTATTGTCTTACTGCTCCAAACAAATCAAAAAGATCGATAGGAGGTGGCGCATCTTGCATTCTCACGATGTTCATGCTCAAAACTTTCCTATTATAGTTCAGCTTCTACTGGCCTTGCCATTTGTTCTAGCTCTTATAGGCTATATCCTCGCTGTTATTATTTCGAATCAATATAAAAAACAATGGCCTCATTTCCGTACTATCTGTTGGATTGTTGGAAATGTCTGTGCTCTGATTACATTAATCGGCCCATTGGCTGCTCTTAGTCATATTCATTTTGACGCACATATGATAGGACATTTATTGCTTGGCATGCTGGCACCATTACTTATGGCTTTAGCAGCACCCATGACTCTGCTGTTAAGAACCTTATCAGTAAACAAGGCACGTTTTCTCTCTCGGACACTAAAAAATCCGTATGTTCGTTTTATACGTCATCCAATTATTGCATCTATTCTAAATGTAGGAGGTCTATGGTTACTCTATACAACCTCACTTTTCAATTTGATGCATGAACATATACTACTGTATGTATTCATTCATCTCCATATTTTTCTAGCGGGTTATTTGTTTACTATTGCCTTTATTTATATTGATCCTACTCCACATTCATACTCTTATGTTTTTCGATCCCTTACATTAGTAGTAGCATTGGCCGCTCATGCCATATTGGCAAAATTTATTTTTGCAAATCCGCCTCGTCATGTACCCTCCACAGAGGCAGAACTAGGTGCTAAGATCATGTACTACGGTGGAGATGCTATTGAAATCCTTCTTGTGTATATTCTCTTTTATCAATGGTTTAAAAGCACAAGGAATAGTATTCACCCCAAAGCAGCGACTTCATCACGCTAATCTCGCCCTGTTGATTAAGTTAAATAGGATTGGATAATCCGCCAGTCCTCTAGCTTTTCAGTGAACGTTTTAATATTTTTCCCTGGTATTGGACTTGTTGATGGCATTTTTTTATAGGCTCGTCCTTCTAGAAGCCCTAAGCCAATATGCTTTTTAAAAACCTCAAATGCCTTCGCTCCATTAAAAAGCACTAATTGGATATTAGGGTATTGTTTAAAAAGGGTTTGAAAATCATTGGGCTGTTCATTGCGTATCGCTGCATCTAAACTTCCTTCGCGTTCACAAGTTGCAATCGTGTCCCAAAGACCGATTGCATTGTTTTTTAATAAGGCTATTCTCTCTGTATAATCATTTGGAATCGCTATCTCTAATAACTTACCCATAATAGGCCAAAAGTGATTGCGTGGATTGCCAGAGTACTGCTGTTTCTCTAACGATTGTTTTCCTGGCATGGATCCAACAATGAGCACCCTTGTTGATGGGTCTACAATTGGTAATAATATATTTTTTAATTCATTGGACACAACAATCACTCCTTTTCTCTATTGTAACGGAAAATTCGAACCAGCAAGTAAATCTTGGCTTGAAATGAACAAGGGATGTTGACATGAATGGTTCATTTTATATGACTGCACAATTTTGTAGCCTATACAGTAGCCGATCCAAGATGGAAGGGCCCCCCCGTATAGAAATGGATGATGTTGTTCGATTCCTTGGAGTTGTAAATTCGGTAAAAAATGATGCTCCCATAAAGCTAAAAGTTCTTTATCTGAGTAGAATTGCAACCAAGGAGAAATCCACTTTTCCCCATATAAATCTTTCACCGCATCTTCTGCTAAGCCTTCTAAAATGAGAGTATCCAATAAAGTCATATCGTCTAAACTTTTTTTTAATATGTGTATACGACAAACATGGTTATATTCATGAGCAAATAATGCTTGAAGCTCCTGCTTATCTAAATCACCCACAAATAAAAAAAGCGAATGAGGATAAGCGACACCATTTTTATTGGTTATCGTTTGCTGCTGAGTTATTGGGAAAATATAAATTGGTATTGATGGGCCATTCCATTTCCTCTGTAGGTATAGGAACTCCTGCTGTACACTGGCCCATACTTTTTGCCTCTTTAATTTTTCAACATCGACTTCCTCATGAGGTAAAAAAAGACCCTGTTGCTGTAATGTATAGTGAATTTCTTCTGGAAGCCCATCTTGAAATAGTTTGACCAATCGATCACAAAGAATGGAGCATTGTAAGCTTGTTCGCTCATCCTTTCTAGTTGATTTTCTAGCACTTACAAATTCATTTAACCACTTATCCGTTGACACAACTGCCATATTATCACCTCTTCACAGCATATGCCTTGAATAGACAATCGGCTAGTGATAAATCCATCAAATCGCATATATTAGCTTGTAATGACATTGAAAGGAGGGATATGTGTGAATCCAGCTGATGCTTATAGTCTTTGCTGTAAATATCATGGTAAACGTGTTCGAATCTCAGATTCATCTGGTAAAGTACATGTTGGAGAAATCACAAGGGTAGATAGAAGACAGGTATGGATTCTACCTGATAGAAGATATAGTGGTTATGGTTTAGGGTTTTGGGGATTTGGAGGGTATGGAGGAGAAGGTTTTGGCTATGGAATTGCTCTAGGAACAATTTTAGGTATTGCACTAGCTCCAATTATTTTCTTCTAATTCAAACCTTTTATTTAAGTGAAAAAGAAGCCATTTCAAACTTTGTTGAGATGGCTCATTTTTCATTATTGAACTTGCTCTTGTTGCTGTTTGATTTCAATCAGCTCGGATATTGTAACAAATGTGTAGCCTTGCTTTTTTAATGCAGGTAGTATTTCTTCTAGTGCTTGAATTGTTTGTGTACGGTTCCCGCCACCATCATGAAATAAAATAACATCTCCAGGCCTTGTTCCCTTCATTACCTTTTGCACAATTTTCCTTACACCAGGCTCTTTCCAATCTTGCGTATCCTGATGCCAGGACCACATTACTACCTTATAGCCGTCCTTCACAGCCGCATTAATCATAGCATCCGTATAATTTCCACCAACGGGACGGAATAAAACTGGGGAAAAACCAGTAATACTATAAATCGTGTCATTTGTCTGTTGAAGCTCCTCTTGCAATTTTTTGATGGAAACTTTAAATGGATGTGTATACGTATGATTTGCTAATTCATGGCCTTCTGTATAAGAACGTAAAACAAGCTCTGGATATTTTTCTGCATTTTTTCCAATAATAAAAAAGGTGGCTTTTGCATCATATTTTGCTAATAAATCTAGCACAGCCGCTGTGTATTTAGGATGTGGACCATCATCAAAGGTGAGTGCAACAATTTTATCCTTTGTTTTGATATCCCAAACAACTTCCCCTGTCTCCTCATAATAGGGACGACCTTTATCTGCGTAGCCTTCCTGCACTAAAAATCCCGAGATGATTAAAAAGAAAACCATAAAAATGAATACGTAAATACGTGTCATAGCATCACCTCCCAAGTCCGAAATCACAGAACTCCGTCAACTTACTATTTACGAATTGCCATGAAATATACTTGTGAAGGATTGTCTGTTTTCTCCTTTTAATTATTTCAGGAAAATTTTAAACGTTATTTTTAATTTTGAACAATATGTGAAAATCTTTGAATAGTACTTTATTTTTTTATTTATTGGTGTAAAATTAAATCAAATCTGATATATAACAGTTATTATAAATATATAAATGTTATGCAACACAACAAAGGGGATGACATATATGTGGATTATTACAGTATTTGAAGAAAACACTTATCGTATGTTTGAGTATAGTTCTAAACGTGAGGCAACAAATGCACTACATAAATTTAAACAAACCGCTTTGCTTTCTTATACAAGATAATAAAGGATAAAAGGAATCTATTCATTTGAGTAGATTCCTTTTTGTTATAAAGTCCCTCCTAATTCCTTTCATCCTTATACATCTAACAACATATTTAGTTAGTTGCCATGATTTTTTCCTAAAAATGTCGAACACCTTGCTAGCCTTCACCATATGTATATAGAGAAAAGGAGTGATTTCAATGGTGACAATTGAACCTATTATGATTAAAGGGCATTTCTTCACTGCAGTAGTTGTTCAATTACCTAAAACAACATTACTAACTATTTCTAATGATACAGGCTACATTATGTGTGGTGCTTTAGATGTCGGCCTATTAAATAGTCGCTTAGTTGATCGAAAAATTATTGCTGGTCGTGCAGTAGGCGTGAAAACAATTGACGAGCTATTAACAGCTCCATTAGAATCTGTAACTTATGAAGCAGAACAGCTTGGTATAACAGAAGGAATGACTGGTGTAGAAGCACTTTTAAAAATGATCTAATTGGCTAAAAAAAGCGTCAACTAGACGCTTTTCTTTTTTGTTTGTTAACCTAATTTGAATAAGCAATTTCCCCATTCCCCATACTGTGGGACAAAGGGAGTTGTTAGTATGAATAGTAGGCAACATGTTAAAATACACGCCACCTTACTTATTATTGTTTTAATTGTTTTCATCTGGTCTGTTATAAAGCCGTCCTCCTATTTAGATTGGCTAGCTGAAGTTAGTCCTGGAATTGTGGCAATAACAGTCGCTGTTTGCATTTATCGTAAATTCCGCTTCACCACATTTTCTTATTTTATTATTGCTCTCTTGTCGATCCTGACATTTATAGGTGGGCATTATACCTATTCGGAAGTCCCTCTTTTTAATTGGATAAAAGATGAGTTTCATTTACAACGTAATCACTATGATCGCTTTGGCCACTTTTTAAAAGGTTTATTAGCCATCGTAATAAGGGAAATACTAATTAGGAAAACACCACTTACAAAAGGAGCTTGGCTTACAGGTATTACGATCAGTATTCTACTCGCAATTGCCGCTTTTTATGAAATCATTGAATGGTTAAGTACAAGAATCTCGAAGGGAAGTAAAGGAGCAAAGGATTTTTTAGGCATGCAGGGAGATAAATGGGATGCACAATGGGACATGTTTTTAGCCTTGCTGGGAGCTATTTTAGCTTTACTTCTATTCACAAAGCTCCATGATAAATTTTTAAAAAGAATAAACAAATCGTAAATATTTTTGCATAGCATGATTATATAACCAATGAAAGGTGGTATTAGATGTACTATGCACAGGTCAATCAACAAACACATCATCCATCACGTACTATGATTGTAATCGGCTATGGACAGGTAATGGCTACACCTAGCTCTGTACAATTACAAATTGAAGTCCAAACACAGGGCAACCATGTACAAGGTCCTCAACAGGAAAATGCGGCAATCATGAATGAAGTTATGCAATCACTTCTCGCACTTGGTATTCCAAGAGAACAAATTCAAACGGCTAGTTATACCATCACACCACTATATAATTTCGAAGATGGCAAACAAATTTTTAATGGCTATGAAGTAGTCAACGCCATTTCGGTCAACGTTTCGGATACCAATGATTTGGGCTTAATCATTGATACGGCTATAGAAAATGGGGCAAATCGAATAACCAATATTCAGTTCAAAATGGACCATACCGATGCTTACTATCAGCAAGCATTAAGTTTAGCGCTACAGAATGCTCAATTGAAGGCGAAAACAATAGCAGAAACTATGCACCTGCCTTTGCAGCCATTCCCTGTAGAGATTGTGGAAGAGCAGGCTAACACACCTATCCTTTATCGCTCTATGGCTGTATCCTCGGGAATTACGCCTATAGAACAGGGACAAATTGCTATTGATGCTACTGTTCGTGTAAAATTTCAATACTAAAGTTAGAGCCTTCCGCTAGTCAAAGTGCAGAAGGCCCTCATTTATTTTACAAGTGTATTTTTTTCAATACGGATTTCATCATCCTGAGTTTTAATAACCATATCAAAATGCTGGCAATGTGGATGCATAAATAATTCATATTGAATACGTCGCTCATCTTGTGATTGTTTTAAATAATTTATATCTGTCCCTCTTTCCAGCACATCACGATCTGATCTTCTCTTAAGCTCTGTAGCCCCATCCGTATAAAAATAAATCTTTAAATCGAGTAACTGCGGATCTATAAATGCTACACACATTCCTTCTACTATCGTGATCTGTTTTTTCGAAGAAATTAATGTACTTTTCATATAATTTGTATCGATTGTCATAAAATCGAGCCCTGCTCTTATCATCTGAACATCTCGCTCCAATGATGGCAGATGATGAGCAGCGGGATGACAAGCCGTCATTTTAAAACGATGATGCTCATTTTGATATGTATAATTAAGTATTGTTTGCTTGCGAATATCCGAATTCACAATATACGGATCAGTATTCAAATAATTCACTTCATCTTGATCTAAAGCATGTATAAGTTTTTTGGCAAATGTCGTTTTTCCAGCAGCACCATGACCAGAAATGCCGATTATGATTTTATTATCAGCCTGTTTAACCCATTTTAAAATTTCTTTTAATATCGTCTCCATCTTACTCTCCTTCACTATAAAAGGTATGGCAAGAAACAATTCCTACCATACCACTTAATATTAGCCTTCACTTTACTATGCTCCCCATATTCGCTCTATCATTACTTCATTATGCTGAGGGCTTAGTAGAAAAACATCTGGGTTGCTTAAATTTTTCCAACAGTGAAAATCAACATCCTTATCATAATACTTCAGTAGCAAAGAGATGATATTGCCATGACTCACGATTAATGTATTATCAACATCCTGTGCAAATGCATCTTTTACAAGGTCTACAATTCGATGCATCGCTTCATTACTGGATTCTCCACCATCATATTTTAAATCCTTATCCACAAATGTCGCCTGTAATTTTTCGTACCAATCTGGTAAATCTCTAGTACTTAAAAGGCGCTCCGAAAGACGTTCATCAATTTCAATCGTCATACTTTCTCTACTACTTAATGGTTTAATGGATTGGATTGCTCGTAAGAAAGGGCTAGATACAATTCGATCAATTTTTAGATCCTTGAAAAACTCAGCTAAACTATCTGCTTGCTCTATTCCCTTCTGTGTTAAGGGTGCATCTAGTGATTGTCCTTGTGCGAGACAATGTCTAATGACATAAATTTTCCCCATACATACCTCCTCGTTTAGAAAGTCATTTATAAACGATTATTATACCCCGTTTACTAAATAGCTACGATTTAAATGTTCCTATTCATTATCTCACTTGTTCTACATTTTTCCGCCCAAAATAATTCGTCCCTATCACACCAATAATAATCATGACGCCACCAATAAGATGATATAGATGGAAATCTTCCTGTAAAAATAAGACCCCTGCCAAAATCAATCCTCTAAGGAAATCTGTATGCATAGCCATATCATTCTATCGAGACAGGTGAATACTTCTAAGATTATTGATCATTTGGCACAACAAAATATTTTGTTAGATCCTATTAAACGTAATTATTTAGATGCATTTTATCGGGAACGTATTATCAAACTAAATGTATCAAATATAGACGAATTCAAGATTGATGTTGGCATAAGGGAAATCGCGCTAGCCCTTCATAACACGAGCAATTATTTCTAAAGCACATTATTCATGAAACCTTATTGTAGCTCATATAATTAGACATCATAAATTGGTTCAATAAGGAGGATTCAATGCAATCTGAGAAATTGCGACTAAGGAAGATTCAACGTCTTGCATATGAAATTATGGATGAGATGCACAAAGAAAAGCATCGCAAAGAAATGCACAAATTAATTCCGATTATTGATAACTTGTCGCGGGCAATTGGGGATTTAACAGATTCTGTTGGTAAATACTCACTGGATTATGTAGAGGAAAAAGTGAAAAATGCCCATGCTCTTTTATTTAACAAAGAAAAGGTAGATATTTATTAATCAAGACCAGGAAAAAGGGTAACCATAATACATGGCTACCCTTTTGACATTAATGCGTTTCAGGTTCGAATGTTTTACAGTCTGTTTCCTCGCTGTTGGAAGCATGTTGTCCCTTTTGGCTGACAACATAAATTTTTTCAGCTGTGCATTTGTTACCAGAATCCCAAAATGTGCAGTTATTGACTTCACAAAGAATTTCTTGTGCCATCGTCTCACACCTCCTCTTTGTTATCTTTAACAAATTAGAGGTAATCAATACGTTATTCAAAAAAGTCACTTCGCAATTATTGTAAGAGCTGTCTGATTCACTCCATACTGAAGTCTAGATTAGTAGGATGATTTGATAAATGTTCCTGCGTAAGCATATTTGTTGAGGGTACCTTGTTGTCAACTTCTTCAAAACGGAAGCCATCTGCCCAGACTTTACCCGAACCAATTAGTAACACACCAAAATAAATGGAATTACCTTCTTCAGGTACGTCTAAGACAATCGAATAATGATTCCATTCAGTAGAACCTGTCACAGGGCGTTGATCCATATTATCAAATTGAATCGTATCACCTGTACCATTGTCAATACGCATCCATGCACCACACTTTGTAGCATCTGCCGTCTTTAAGTAGCATGACATTTTCAAGCGTTTCCCTTTATAGTCAGCTGCCAGAAAACCCTGCATCATTGTAGCAAATTGACCATGATTTGCTGAGGCAGTTGTGGAATACAATACTCCTGAACGCTTCCCTGAATGAAATACCTTGTCATCTGTATGAAATTTATACAATTCTGGATTAGCACCACTCAACACCCAACCTTTAACCTGTTCAACTGTTTCCATGTAATGTTCCTCCTCCATCATATTTAATGATTGCATTACTTTTCGATACTTCCCTGGTGGTAAAGCATAAACTTCTTTAAAGGCTCTTGTAAAAGCCTCTTGTGATTGAAACTGAAGTGTAACAGCAATCGTTAATATCGATACATTAGAGTACATCAAATAACTCGCTGCCATAGCTAGCCGACGTATACGAATATATTCACCAATCGTAAATCCCGTTTCTTGCTTAAAAATTCGGCTTAGATGGTACTTCGAATAGCCAGCAGTATTAGGAAGACATTCAAAGGAAATTTCTCCCATCAATTGCTCCTCGATATAGGCAATAGTTCTTTGCGTCGCTTGACTATACTCCATGTTACTCACCTCATCTTTATCATAATGGAGAAGGAAACAGATTTTTTGATGGAGGTTGCTAAATTTAGCTTAATCAATTATTTTTGTTGGTGTTGCTTCTTGCACAACGATGAGACCATCATAAGCTTCCTCAGGTGTCATTTTAATGGTGTACAGCATTTGTGTCAGCTTATACCACGGACGAAAATCATCGCCGATATTGCCCATTCTTTGCTTTTTGGCAAGAATATTCGCCAGCTCCTTCGATTGTTTGGCAGCTTCAAAATTCACATAAAAGATGTTATTATCAATGTCACTAAAGGCATCCACTAAAGCATTGTGATGCTCAATCGAATATTCCTTTCGTGCACCAGACCCATTTTGTGCCTGGAATGTATTTTTCACAAAGTCTGTGCCAATCGCAAAATATTGATCTTTATATATCTCACTTAAATAATGCCCCATCGATTGATAGCCTGCCATCGTAGCAGAAGTTTTCTCAATATGACCATTATGAGCAGACATTAATACCTTATCATGACCTTGCGTTGCTTCATATTCAACAATCCATTGTAAATTTTCAGCTAAATATTCGTCCCGCAAATTCATATAATTACCATCATTTAAAAATAATTGCGTACGCTGCTTCATAATTTGCGCATATTGAACAGCAAATGCAAATTCATCCTTTGAAGATTGTTTCTCATACATCGCCTTGTTTGCTTGTAAATCGTTGATTATTGTATCAATCGTTTTATCAAGCTCAAGTAGCTGACTATCCGATAAATCTCTCATCGTTTTGTTGGAAACATGCTCTAGCTTAGTCGTGAATTTTCGTGCATTGTCAGCATGTACCTTGGCGTAAAAATCAAGTAACCCCTTTTTGCTGTAATCATAGCGCTGCATATCATTGCCATAAAAATAAATTTTCTCTTGATCATCAACTGTCTGGTTATAGTCATGCATCCACTGCACAAACTCTACCATTTGTTCGGTTTTGTAGATACCATAGTCTAACGCTTTTATAGCTTCCTCCGCCGTTCCGACACCGTTTTCGATAAATTGGTTTATCTGCTGGGCTCCACCAAAATCTCCTTCTAAAACGAAAACATGGACATTTTCATTTTTTATCATCGCTTCAAATACATCTTTTTTTAATGTTTGAAATTCGATATTGCCATGTGTTGCTTCCCCAAAACCAATAATTTTTACATCATCAGGAATGTTGATATCTTTAATTTCATTCGTATATTGTGTGGCATCTTTTACAATCTCTCTCTGTCCACATCCTACTAAAGCTACTAATAGCATCGATACTGTTAAAAAACGTAAGCTACGTTTCATCATTCTCATGTCAATTCTCCTTTTAGGTTAAATGGATTTTCGCTGGAAATAGTAATATCCTCCGAGGAAAAATACGATGAATCCGCCACCTACTACGGTTAACAATTGCTCCCACGGTACAAAGAATACATCGTCTGTATTGCCACCTATATACATCATCGAAAAGGGTTGTGCCCAAGGATAATACGGACCAATTCTTTCAGAATTCACTGCTAAAATTGATGGTAAAGTAAATATGACATTAACAGCAAATGGAGCAGCAAAGCTTTTAAACATAATGGACATCCACAATTGCAAGGCTACTAATGGCAATGTCGCTACCCAGCCTCCCACTATGCTTTTCCAAACAATCTCCATAGGAAAAGAATCTGTATAGCCTTTTACCATCCCAACAGCAAAGACCGAACCTAAATACAATATCTGCATTGCTAAAACAAGCAGCATAATCAATATGTATTTAGCTACAAATACCTTCCCTCTTGTTACAGGTAATGCTAAAAGCTGCTTCCATCCACCAGACTGATGTTCATACCTACAAATAAGACTGGTAAAAACACCAGAAATAAGTGGTAAAAATAATAGAGCATATGTTAAATTCATCGAAAATAACGATACATACCACTCATTGATCTCAATCCCCTGCATGTTGTCCTCTAAATTAGCGGATAGGCCTATAAAAAGTCCAATCATGGGTCCTGCTAAAATAATCGGTACCATTTTTGATTTACGTAACTTAAACCACTCAGCTTGAAGTAAAGCAATCATTATTTCACGTCCCTTCTTGCAAAATCAACCATGCCGATAATATAGAGTAAGATACCAATTCCTACGCCTAATAAGACATTGATCATCGGCTCATTCCATTGGTTCATCAATGATGGCCATCTCCATATCATCCAATCTGGAAGAACATAGGAAGAATAGGCAAAAATCACCCCAAAAATGCCTACAGTTATCGGAATCCCTTGATTATGACTTACACTCGCTATCCACAATTGAAGTGCCAAGATAGGTAATGCTGCAAACGCAGGGAAATAGCTATATTTTGCAAGCTCCATGTAAGGTACCGTGTCACCTAATTCTAAAAACAGCCCGTAGCTCAGCGTAAAAAACATTAATAACGTTGAAGCGAAAAATAGTAAGATAGCTAACAGCGTAAATTTAGACAAATATACGGTTATTTTGGAAACAGGTAATGCAATGAGTTGTTTCCAAGCATTGGTCTCATTTTCAATGCTTGCTATGAATGACGTAAGAATGGCAATACCCAAGACTATGGCAAGCGGTGTAAATGAATGCACATTTAATAAGAAATAGCCCCAATCATCCTCACTTTGCTGTAAGAGGTACTCCTTTCTTACGCCATAATTGACCATTTGCAGAGCAACCACTCCTAAAGGGCCGATAAGCGTTAGAAGCCATAATCCTTTACGTTTGATTTTTAAGAAATCAGCAGTTAAAAGCCCCATCATATCCCCTGCTCTCCCATCGTCATTTGCAAGAATATATCCTCCAATGAGCGTTTCTCTTCCTCGACTCGGAATACGGATATACCCTCCTGAACAAGAACTTGGACAATATGAGCAACCTTTTCATCCGAGCACTCTTCTAAGAAAATCACACCACCCTGATAATCTGCCTTAATACCATTTGCTAATAAGAAACGCCATCCTTTTTCACCATTGCTTACTTTAAAGATAACCTTTGGTTGGGCAAATCGACGCATAGCTTCAATAGAATCTTGGAAAATTAATTTCCCTTTCAAAACAATCCCCACTTGTGTTGCCATTTGATCAATCTCTGATAATAAATGGCTGGAGATTATAATGGTCATGCCATATTCCTCTGGTAATCTTTTAATTAAATTACGAATCTCTATAATGCCTGAAGGATCGAGGCCATTCGTTGGTTCATCTAAAATAAGTAATTCAGGACTATGTAGTAAAGAAGCAGCAATACCAAGACGTTGCTTCATTCCTAAAGAGAAACCTTTGACCTTTTTATGGGCAGCTTCCTTCAAACGGACAATTTCCAAAACTTCATCGATTCGAGTTTTCGGTACACCTAGTATTTTTCTTAGTGCCTCTAGATTCTCATAAGCCGTTAAATGTGGATAATAAGAAGGGTTTTCCACCAACGAACCAATCTTAGCTAAAATTTGGATACGTTCCTTCGTAATATTCTTTTCAAAGACTTTAATTGTTCCAGAAGATGGCTTCATTAAACCTAGAAGCATTCGAATTGTAGTCGTTTTACCTGCCCCATTCGGACCTAAAAATCCATATATTTCACCTTTGCGAATTTGCAAGTTCAAATTTGATACAGCTTGCTCTTTCCCAAAGCTTTTTGATAAGTTTTGTGTTTGTACGATATACTCCAATGTCCTCACCTCTTTAACTATCTTAAAAAGGGAAGTTTAAAAAAAGTATGGGCTAAGTTTAAATTTTGTTTAAAAATTCATTTCTATCATAAAAAAAATCTGCGAGGCATTTATTTCTTAAGCTTCGCAGATTTTTTTATGATAATTTTTGTACCAGAGTGATCGGAATGAATATCCCATTCAAGATGCATGCCCTTTATCATGACATCAACAATTGATAAGCCAATACCAGCGCCCTTTGCATTCGACTCATTTTTCATCCCTTGCCCATGATCCTCCACAATAAATGCTGTATAATACTCCGTCGATTGCGTTCTCACACTTATATACTTACCACTATTCGCGTGGCGCAGTACATTTTGGAAAATATTATCAAATACTCTCCCTAACCATAATGGATCAACACGCCATTCAACAGGTTCAAATGGCTGTAGCTCAATATCGATTATGAAACCTTCTCGCTCGAAAACTGGATACCATGTCGTTAGATGTTCCCTTACAAATCGGATAACATTGATGTCGTTCGGTTCAAATTTATATTTACTTGCCATAAGCAATGTGTAGGACATCAAATTTTCAATTAAAGCATCAATATTCACTATGGATGCGTCCATAGCCTTTAATGCCTGCTTCCCTTCCTCAGATAACACTTCTTTGCTAATTGTATAGGATTGAGCTCTTACCTTCGTTAAAGGCGTCCGTAAATCATGTGATAGATTAGCAATCAGTTCACGTCTTAGCTGTTCTTCCTTCTGTTGACGTTGTTTACTGTCTCGCAGTTCACAAACCATTCTGTTAAAACTATGCTCCAATTGCCCAATCTCATCTCGTTTTTTCACCTGAATTTCAATAGGTAGACCATCTACATCACGTATTTCCATAGCCTCTTGCAGATGTAATAGTCTTTTTCGAATTCCCTTGAAAAATAAAAGCGACACTACAATAAAAAATAAAATAACTGCAATAACACCAAAAAATAAAAAGTTACCATAGTTATCATAGACCTTTATAAGTGGAGGATTAAATGCTACCCTTGGAATCTCTAATACAATAAAGCCATTTGATATGTCATCACCTAAGAAGGCAATAACAGTAAATGGATCGTCTCCATAACGTTCTTTTATAAATTGAGTTGTATAGGCTGGTGTCCATTTTGCTGGTAACTGATCCTTCACATTCAATGTAGTCAGTAAGTTCCCCTCTTCACTTACCCAAAACATAGAAGCCGTTGGAAATTGCTCCTGCCACTTTTGAAATAACTGCGTAATCGCATCATCTGTTGCATTGGTCATATTTTTAGCCTGTGCATGCCATTGCTCTTCAATATCACTTTCTACAAGTACTCCACTTGAAAATTCTCCTGTCCCTGTCTTTGTAATGCCTAATACGAAAATAGCAACACCCAGATAGGAGATTTGTACAATAGATATGGCTAATACAATAATCAGCATATATTTTGCTAATAATGATCGAAAAAATATCATTGTTTCACCCTATAGCCAATGCCTCGAATTGTTTCAATAATCATAGGCTTTGCAGGATTGATTTCTATTTTTTCTCTTAAGTAACGAATATGCACCATGAGTGTTTTATCACCCTCTATATAGCTCTCACCCCAAACACCCTCATAGAGTTGTTCCTTCGTTAAAATTTGATTTAAATGACGAATAAAATACTGTAATAAATAAAATTGTTTTCCTGTCAAAAGAATTTCTTCTTCATCAATCGTATTGATTATTTGCATATCTTTCGTATCAATTTTAAGGTGCTGCAATGTCAGTACATCATCACTTTTTTGATATCTTCTTAATAATACTTCCAGTCTTGCTACGAGCTCATCAGGGTGAAATGGCTTTGTTAAGTAATCATCAGCAAAATGCAGCCCTTCAATTTTATCTTCAACAGCTGTTCGTGCTGATAACATTAGAATTGGCAGGTCTTTATTTTCCCGTTTAATTCTTTTACCTATGGAGAAACCGTCCAATCCAGGTAGCATCACATCTAATATAGCAATATCTTTTGAGTTAATATGTTGTTCAAGCCCCTCCCCTGATTCTAGCCATGTCACATCATAGCCTCGTTCAGTTAATTCTTTGCTTACCCATTGTCCGATTTCTTTTTCATCTTCTATGTATAATATACGAATCAATGTTCATCCTCCTTGATACATTTAACTTGTAATAAAAAATTTATAATTTCCATACATGGTTATTATAGGGGAACTGTTATTTATTTTCTTAGGAAATTCAAAAACGTTGACTAATTAAAAAAAGCAACTACTAAAAGTTGCTCTTTTATAGTATACGCTGCTACTTTATCACATGCTTCAAATTCATTTAAAAAGGTGTTGGAAATCTGTATTACAAGGCAAGCCTCAAAGCATGGGAAGAATCATATACCCCTAAAATGGAAATATCTTTCCATCAATGTTGCTCGCTTCACATTTAGGTGCTGGAAAAAAAGAAACTTCACTTCTTGTTTTTTTGATAAATATGCTAACATGGCCCTAACTATATTGGAGTATTAGAGAAATATAATTTACTTAGGTTTTCCTTATAATAGAGGGGGTGTTTATGTTTGGATATTAGACAGCTAATCTATTTTATAGCAATTGTGGAGGAAAAAAGATTTCTGCTGCGGCTGAAAGGTTACATATTTCTCAACACCATTAAGTCAGCATTTCAAAACGATGGAGGAAGAACTCGGTTCAAAGTTGGTAGAAAGGAGCGGCAAGTATTTTGAAGTAACTGAAGCGGGAAATACGTTATATAAATATGCATTGCAGGTTGCACAATTAATGGAAGAGGCAGAAGCAGAGGTCAAGGATATTGGATCAGGCCTTCATGGTTTATTGACATTGGGCATTAATACATTTTCAGTTGTTGAGCTACCTCAATTACTACAACAATTTCAACAATATTATCCAAAGGTGACTTATAAAATTCAACAAAACGAATCTTCTTTAGTAAGGGACCGTGTTTAGAACTTGCCATCATTCGCTTACCTTTAGAATTAGATGATTTCTCTGTTCTTCATATGTACACTGAACCATTTTACTTTATACAATCCAAAAAATTCGACTTCTTAGAACACGATGTATCTTTAGTTGACATACAAAATTGGCCAATCCTTTTACCAAGCACTGAAGGCTTAGGCGTACATTATTCGATATTAGAAGCATTTTCTCGCTTCCAGTTGCAGTCCCACATTGTTGGAGAATGCTCAGATACGGCACTGTTAATGAACTTGATTGCTGCTGGCTTTAGCTCCTCTATCGTACCTGAAACTATTTTAAAGCAATATGGAGATTTACCACTTCATACATACAAAATTCCATCAGCAGAATTATCCACCTCAGTAGGACTCGTATGGCTGAAGAATCATTATTTATCTAAAGCCGCTCAAAACTTTGTGGATTTAATGGGGAAGTATTATTGTTAACGATTAATAAAAAAGAGAACAAATTAGAAACGTTAGTTTGCTCTCTTTTTGAACAGTTATTGAATAATCAGCATATCATTCTCATCAAACTGCCACATGTCGCCATAGGCAACTTCCCAATAGTAGCCATTTGGATCTTGAAAATATCCACTATAGCCACCCCAAAATACAGTTACGGGCTCCTTAATAATTTCTGCACCCGCCTTTTTTGCTAATGCAAAGACTCGATCTACTTCTTCTTTTGATTTACCATTATAGGCAAGCGTGATTCCACCAAAGCCTTGGCTAATTTCTGGTGGATTGGATTCATTAATATCTTTGACTAAACGTTCAATTGGAAATAACGATATTTTTGTTCCTCCATTATTAAAGAACATGACATCGGGATTCGTCTCCTCTCCGTATACCACCACTTCAAAACCCAGTCCCTCTCGATAAAAATTTAGAGATTCCACCATATCTTTAACACCTAATGTAATTAAATTTAAACGATTCATCTTCAAAATCCCCTTTTTAAAGTATTACTACTTTAATTCTCTACCGAACGTATATTTCCTTTTATTACCGCAAGAAAAATATTTGTTTAATTGTCTCCAAAGCCTTTTGTAGACTACTCGATATTTTTTACTAGTAGTTAAGACCAATCAGGTGTGACATTTTTATTTAATCGTTCATCATCAATAAATATTTTTATTCCTCTAATCATTGCCAGCTCACAAAAGTTACCTCTACGTTTCTATGACACAAAAAAGTACGTACTTTTTTTGAGAGTTTATTAGCAGCATAATGAGTAAGCAATCCAATAATCACAAAACATGGAGGACTAAAAATGATTACTCATTTACAAGATACAATCACTTTAAATAATGGCCTACAAATGCCTGGTATGGGTTTAGGGGTTTTTCAAGTAGAAAATGACGCTACTGCAGAAATGGTTAAAAATGCTATCGAGGTTGGCTATCGAAGCATCGATACTGCTGCTATTTATGGCAATGAAGCAGGTGTAGGAGAAGGTATTAAACAAGCTCTAGCATCTACTGGCTTACGTCGTGAAGATTTATTTATCACATCTAAAGTATGGAACGATGGTTTAAGCTATGATGAAACAATTGCAGCATATGAAGAGAGCCTAAAAAAATTAGGATTAGATTATTTAGACCTTTATCTAATTCATTGGCCTGGTAAAGATAAATATGCTGAATCGTGGAAAGCACTTGAAGACTTATATGAACAAGGCAAGATCAAAGCAATCGGTGTATGTAACTTTACTGTGGCACACTTGGATAACTTATTATCATTTGCTCATATTAAACCTGTTGTGAACCAAGTGGAATTCCACCCACGCTTACAACAAGTGGAGCTTCGTTCATTCTGTGACAAGCACCAAATTCAACTTGAAGCATGGGCACCTTTAATGCAAGGTGGACTTCTTGAAGATGAAACAATTTCAAAAATCGCAACAAAATACGGAAAATCAAATGCTCAGGTTATTTTACGCTGGGATGTACAAAATGGAGTGATTACAATTCCAAAATCAGTACGTAGAGAGCGTATGATGCAAAACGCTGATATCTTTGACTTTACTTTAACAGACGAAGAAATGGCATTAATCAATGAGATGAATCGTGAACAACGTGTTGGACCAAATCCAGATGAATTTGACTTTGCTCTATAAGCATTAAAAAGAGGAAAGAGACTGTCTTGTATATGACAGTCTCTTTCTCCCCTCATTATGATGTTTGCTGCATGGCAATATCATCATCACGTTGTTTTAACAGTACATCTTCACCTTTATCCTGTAATAATTCAACATGTTTTTCACCCCACGTACAAAGCATGTTCAGAATTGGTTCCATTCCTTGTCCATAGGCTGTTAATGAATATTCAACTTTTGGTGGTACTTGATTGAAGACCTTTCGATTGATTAACCCAGCCTGCTCCAGTTCCCTTAATTGGTTTGTGAGCATTTTTTGTGAAATACCTGGGATCAATCGTCGAAATTCGTTTGTTCGAATTTTACCATGGTGGTTTAAATGACAAAGAATAACTGGTTTCCATTTACCACCAATAACTTCTAGTGTAGCTTCAACACCAATATTATAAACTTTTTGCATCGTAAACCTCCTGTAATATCCAAAAGTAACTAAAAGTACTCTACATATCTTTTTGGTATGTATGAATATTACTACACATAATAAAAAAAATCAAAGGAGATAGTAGTAAAATGTCAAAATCAAAAAAGCCAAATGCTAAACTTACCTTACTAGCACTTGCTATCAGTGCATTTGGTATAGGGTCCACTGAATTTATCAGTGTCGGACTTTTACCATTAATTACAGATGACTTTGGTATTTCTCTTAGCACAGCTGGCTTAACCGTTTCTATATATGCACTAGGGGTAACTGTTGGGGCTCCCTTACTAACAGCTTTAACATCCCGCCTTAGTCGAAAAACCGTATTATTGCTTGTCATGTCCATTTTTATAGTGGGTAACCTAGCAGTCGCTTTAGCTCCTAATTTCGCATTACTATTAATCGGACGTATTATTTCAGCATTAGCACATGGTGTGTTTATGTCCATCGCTTCTGTTATAGCAGCAGATGTAGTGGAACCAAATAAACGAGCAAGTGCTATCGCCTTTATGTTTACTGGCTTAACATTAGCTACTGTAACAGGTGTCCCACTCGGTACATTTATTGGACAAGTAACAGATTGGCGTATGTCATTCATTTTTATTGTTGTCATTGGAATTGTCGGTTTAATTAGTAATGCATTTTTAGTACCTAGCCAATTATCGAAAGGCAACCCCATCTCTATCCGTGATATTGGCAAAGTATTAGGCAATATTCGAATGATCTTAATACTATTCATTACCGCAATTGGATACGGCGGTGCTTTTGTTGTCTACACATATGTTTCACCTATTTTAGAGCAATATATGGGGTATTCCCCACATACAGTCGTCATTATTCTAGTTGTCTATGGTATTTGTGTAGCTATCGGTAATACTCTTGGAGGTCATTTTGCTAATCATAATCCGCTACGTTCCATCTTTATTATTTTTGTTGGACTTGCATTGGCATTGCTTGGCATTGGCTTTACTCTTGAATCACCTATTATGGGATTAATAATGGTGCTGACAATGGGATTGTTCATGTTTATGAATGTCCCAGGATTGCAGCTATATGCTGTTCTACTATCTGAAAAATATATACCATCAGCAATTTCAATGGCCTCAGCATTGAATATTTCTGCTTTCAATATTGGCATATTTTTAGGCTCATATATCGGAGGCTTTATTATTCGCCACCAATCGTTGGCGCATACGCCTATATACGGATTCCTGATGGTTATGCTAGCTGCAATTGTTACACTTTTATGGTTACTTTTCGATAACAAAAAACAATAACTCTCTGAATTTCATTTTGTATAAAAAAGTAGTAGAGAATGTGTATTGTTTGTTGATATGTAGTATCCTATAATTTACTTGAACCAAACGAGAATGATTATCATTCTAATTTAAGGGAATACCCTTACTGTTTTAGTAAATCTATAGGAGTGAATAAAATGCGTAGAGGTCGATATTTTTCATTTGTAGTTTTCTTTGCACTTATATTCGTATTAGGTGCCTGTGGCTCAAATGAAGTAAAAGAGGATACAGCTACAGAAGAACAATCATCTAAAGATACAAGAATTGTAGAAGACGAGTTTGGAAAAGTAGAAATTCCTACAAATCCACAGCGTGTAGCTGCTATCTATTTGGAAGACTATTTAACTGCTTTGGATGTAAAACCCGTTGTGCAATGGTATCACCCATCTTGGGGAAAACAGGACTATTTAGGATTAGATGTTCCTGAGTTCGACATTACTGGTAGCATGGAAACATTATTACAAGCCAAGCCTGATTTAATCATTGTAGATGGTGCCGCGGACAAGGCAAAGTATGATGAATACTCAAAGGTAGCGCCTACTTACCGCTTGAAAGAAGATATTCTACAAGATCCACGTGAAATTGCGAAAACAATAGCTGATGTTTTAAATATTTCCGATAAAGCAAAAGAAATGGTTGATCAATATGAGCAACGTGTTTCCGATTTAAAAGCAAAACTAGATGAATCAATCGAAGACGAAACAGTTGCTGTTGTACGACTAAATGTAGCAGATAATACATTAGCGTTATTTGGTATTAAAAATCGCTACTCTGGCTATATTTACACAGAGACAGGCTTAACACCACATCCATTAGCCCGTGATATGACAGAGTTTCACGAGGTTTTATCAGAAGAGGCTATCACGGAATTAGATGCGGATCATATCATCCTTTTCCCTTCAAACGGAACATGGGAGTCTAAAGAAAACCAAGAAGCCATTAAATGGTTAGATAGTACACTATGGAAAACACTCCCTGCTGTAAAAAATGGGCATGTTTATATTGCTGATCGCACATATTGGCAATCTGGCGCAATCACAGCCAACTTGCTAAAGTATGATGATTTAGAGAAATGGTTCGTCAAATAATTTTCCAAAGAAAGCTCTTAATGAGGGCTTTCTTTGGCTTAGTGTTAAAAAACAAAATAATCAATAGCACTTTTGTGAAGGAGAAAATGGATAGGTGTTGTCACTCAATAAGTGCCTAACCTCTCTTTAATAGACTTTTTTGTTCCCTACTGCTAGTACGAAAGAAGACGTTAGCAGCATGGTTGATTGGAGTGGAGCCAGCGTCACTCCTAGGGGATTTAGCGTCACAGGTGAGACCCTGGAGCGAACGCAAGTGAGTGAAGCGGCTCATCAGACGCCCCCCGGAAAGGACGCTGGCGGAGCGGAAATCAACCCCTTGCCTTGCTAAAGGGGCTTTTTCTACTAGTCACATGATCTTTTTTCAACAACATGAAAGAAAGCTCTTAATGAGGACTTTCTTTGTGTTGTTCTGCCAATTCAAAAAAAGGGGTGAATTATCAATGGGTAACTTAACACATGTTTATACGTTACAAAATATCTCTTACTCAATTCAATCATCAAAAAAGTTATTGATTAGTAGTGATTTCTATACACTTTTCATCGTAATGGATGGTAGCGGAAAGCTAGCCATAGATCATGACACCATTCATTTTAGTGAAGAAAAGTGCATATTAATTCCGCCAAATAACACGGTTAGTATCCATATTCAAAGTGAGCACCTTTGTTTTTATCAATTACAATTCAACATTGTCAATCTCAGCAATAGTCAGAATTCATATAGTCATTTTACAAGTATCAGCGAACGACATCTTCTCCCCTTTTCACAATGTCATAGACTGCTAGAAGTCATCTATCAGAACCGGTTAGCGGAGGATGAACACACGATTTTTGAACAGCATGTACACTTTCAAGAGCTGATGTTATTACTCTTACATCAAACCATACCCGAGCAGATGCAAAAGAATGATCGACAATCTGTTGAGCAGTCCATTAACCATTTACATAAACATTTTGAAAAAGAGTGGACGGTTGAGCAGCTAGCACAGCTAGCTGACGTACCAAGATGGAATTATACGCGCATTTTTAAAGATATTACGGGACAAATTCCTCTTCACTATTTAACTAAACTTCGTATTGAAAAAGCTAAGCAATTATTAATGACAACAAATGATCGAGTATTTGAAATTAGCCAGTCTGTCGGATTTAATAATGAGTATTATTTCAATCGTCGTTTTAAAGAACATATTGGCATCTCTCCAGGACAATATCGAAGAAATCAAAGCAGCCATATACGTGTATTTGCACCATTCTTAGAAGATTTCTTTGTTGCGCTTGGGATTACGCCAATTGCTCAATTCAGTCATTCAAAATGGGGGAAACAAGACTATTTAGGTCTACAGAAAGTGCCAGATATCGATGTACAAAATAGAGAAATGGATCGACTCTTTTACTATAAGCCAACTTTAATTATGTTAGATTCTGGTGTAGAGCGTTGGGAATCCTTTCAGCACTTAGATGAAGTAGCCCCCGTCTGCCATCTTTCACACCCTGGAGAGAATTGGCAATCTACTTTATTTAAAATTGCAGATCTAACAGGAAAAACCTCCTTGATGCAAGACGTAATCCTACAATATGAAGATAAAGTACAACAAGCAAAAGGAATTCTTAGCAAATCTGTTTATGGGCAAAGTGTAGCATTTCTCCGTATTTCAGCCATTGGCATTACTCTATACGCGGGTCCTGAATGTGGCTATACGGGCCCCATTTTATATCGTGACTTAGGTTTAATGCCACATTCACTAGTATGGAGTATTCCGCACAATCAACGTAAAGCACAACTGACATTTGCTCAATTGTTGCAATTAGATGCTGATCATTTATTTATTACCTTTGATAAACAACATTCCATTTATGAAAATGAGGAACGTGCTATTTTAAAAACTCCTACTTGGAAAAACCTAGCTGCCGTTAAAAGCAACTGTGTCTATGAAGTAGACTTTTTAACATGGATGAATTATGGCATTTTATCACATAGTAAAAAAATTGATGATGTCTTAAATGTACTTGGCTAAAAGGAAGCTTACTTTAGCTTCCTTTTTAAATGATTAGGACAAACATTGCACTGCTAATAACACCGAAAGCCGTTTTGCTACATAAGATAGGATATCAGTTATAGGATAGGAGGAATGACCTTGTATTACAATCCTTATCCGTATTTTGTGCATCCCTATCATTATCCAACATCGCCTATCGCTAATCATTTTGCCATTAGACCCTTTTCGCAACATCTAGCAATGCCGACCAATAATCCTTTTCCACCTGTCGATACACACAAATTAAAAGCTTCAGCATCACGGATAAAGGCAATGATGCAGCAAGCCCAATTACTTACGGATAAAATAGATAGCTCCCAACAATTCGCACATGATTTAATGAATGCTGCTCAACTTTCAAATAAAACAGAGGTTGAAAAATTAATCACATCAACAGGCATTAAGATGAAATTTGAAACAAACTATACACCAGACAGTTTTAGAATACGTCTTATTGATAATGATTGTTGTGGAGTCACCTTAAATTTGAATTGGTGAAAATTCCTAGTGAACTTGTAAACTATAAAAAACTATGCTAAAGTGTTTGTATTGTTATTTCTGAAAATTCTTATATTACTTTTCTTATCAAGAGAGACGGAGGGATTGGCCCGATGAAGTCTCAGCAACCAGCTAACAGTATGGTGCTAATTCCAATTGGCAAAATGATCAGCCTTGAAGATGAGAAGAAGAACTACCGTTGTTGCAGCAGGAGTCCTCTTCTATTAGGGGACTCCTTTTTATTTACAACTATTTTTACAGAAAGCAGGGAAATCGATGTCTAATGAACTTTTACAAGCATTGCAATTATTAAAATCGAAACAGTGGGTTGACTTAACACATACATTCGGCCCTAATTCACCACATTTTTTTATGTTTGAGGACGCTAAATTTGAAACGTTATTTTCTCATAAGGACGGTTTCTTCGCTCAACAATTCACGTTCCCTGGTCAATATGGCACACATATCGACCCACCCATTCATTTTGTGCGAGATACTCGCTACTTAGAAGAATTAGAACTAAAAGAGCTTGTTCTTCCCCTTGTTGTTATTGATAAATCACAAGAGGCTGCGAGCAACCATGATTTTTCATTAAGTGTTGAAGATATTCTTGATTTTGAGGACAAGCATGGAGAAATTGAAGCAGGAACTTTTGTAGCATTACGCACAGATTGGAGTAAGCGCTGGCCAGATAAAGAGGCTTTCAGTAATAAGGATGCAGATGGACATAACCATATCCCTGGCTGGGGTTTAGAAGCTTTACAGTTTTTACTAAAAGAACGCAAGGTAAGCGCAATTGGTCATGAAACTTTCGATACGGACTCTGCTGCTGATTTTCGTAAAAATGGCAAGCTAGATGGCGAATATTTTGTACTTGACCAAGACACCTATCAAATTGAGCTAATGACGAATTTGGACAAGCTACCTGCGAAAGGCGCTATCATCTTCAATATCGTACCTAAGCCAGAAAAAGCATCTGGCTTCCCTGTGCGCTCATTTGCTATTTTGCCATAACTTAAAAGTCGGTATAGCGTATACCGACTTTTATGTTTGTCCATTTCTTTTTTTGAATAGAAAGTAAACAATGAGCATCCCTACAATAAATAAAAGGATAAGATAGATACTATAATGAGTCAGATAGTATCCAACAAATCGCCATTTCTCTCCAAGCATCTTTCCTAATGATATAAATGTGAACGTCCAGATAAATGCCCCTGTATAGGCAAAAAGCGCAAACTTTCTATAAGGATAATTATTAATAGCCGCAATATACGCTGTCAAATGACGTACCCCGGGGATAAAATAGCCAATTAATAATAGGGTAGGTCCTATTTTTGTAAACATCTTTTTCGTAAAGTCAATTTTTTGCTCTGTAATATGAATTTTAGGCCCATATTTCTGCAATAACGGTAAGCCAAAACGATAACCAATATAGTAACTTAAGGTAATGCCTCCAACCGCACCAATCATTGCACTGACTAAAGCAGGAATATGTTCAAGACTTTCTCGGTAAACACTATAGCCTACATAAGTTAGAAACACCTCATCAGGAAGTGGCACCCCTACAATACCTCCAATTAGAATCACGATAATTCCAAAGTATCCGTAATGTTCAATTAGAGACTGCACGTGATGTGCCATAAATCATCCCACCTAAAATTTATTAAAATCTACCTGCTATATATAGTGTAGCCTCAGCGCTCTAAATGACTTGAAGCTGACGTAAAGCAAAATTGATACCGCCATCCGTAGATGTCTTTGTAACAAAATTCGCAACACTTTTTAGAGCTTTACTACCATTTCCCATGGCAATTCCTACTCCTACATATTCCAACATGTCAATATCATTATCCCCATCCCCAAAGGCAATCGCATTCTTAGGGTCAATATTGAAATGATCAAGCACCGCTTTAATAGCTATAGACTTCGAAACATCCTGCTGTAATACATTCACAATATAAGGATGCCAACGCTGTAAAAATATATTCGAAACTTGGCTAGTATATCTTTTTTCAGCCAGCTCATCCGCATATAGACACATGAGAAAAACCTCTTCATCTACAATTTTTTCATTTATATGTGGAAAATCCCGTAAAGATAAAGTTTCTTGCATCGCTCTTAAAGCTACTGGACTTTGTATGCTATTCATGGATAGCTGCTCTGTAAAAAATGTTAGGCTATGCTGCTGTTCCTGTGCAAACGCCTGTACATTGTGGACAATTTCTTTGGCAATCGGAGTTTTATGTATGACAAGATCCTTATGTTTCACATAGGCCCCATTTGCAGTAATAAAGGTTTCAATCCCCAGCGCTTTTAACTCATAGCACATAGATAAGGGTCTTCCAGTAGCCGCTACAAGATGGATTCCTTTTTCTTGCAATAGCTGAATAGCTTGTTTTGTACTTTCTTCCACACAGCCATCCTCGTAATTAATCAATGTGCCGTCTACATCAAAAAACACGATATTATACTTCATTTTGAGCACTCCTTCATAGTCATTTAGAACCAATTTATAATTTTTCTCCCATGAAATATGTGAAAGTATTTTGACAAACTTTAAGCAAACTATATAACTTCCTTTTGCACCACCGATAAAAACTATTACAAGCGTATTTATAATAATATTTAACTAAAAATTCCTTGAATATTTTTATTTAATAATTCTAAAGGAGTATACCAAAGAACACAAAATTGTTAAAATAAAAGATAATATCTTAAATACATTGAACGATAAAATTTTACGTATAAATAGAACAAAAGAAATAAAATTTTAGTGCACGCAAAGGAGTTGATTCTTATGGCATTTAACATTTACTACTATGAAAGTAGTGTGGATTGTAAATTTTGCAAAAAGCAGTTTACAACATATAAAGTTCGCCCTAATCGATATAAAATTATCGAAGAACAGACGGATTTCATGCCTGTTTACGATGGCCTAAACCCTTTGCTATATGAAGTTGCCGTATGTCCACATTGTGGTTATGCCTACCATAAATCTATGACACGGACATATGGACCTTTCATGCTACTCATTGATGAACTATACATTAAAGAGCTCCAGAAACCTATGGATATCTGTCAGGAACGTACAATTGATGATGCCATTATCAGTTTTAAGCTCGCCTATTTAGTATCCCGTGCATCAATGGAAGAATCTCTTTTAATGGCGAATTTCGCTTTAAAAATTGCTTGGCTCTATCGATTAAAAAAGGACGAAGAATCCGAAAAGCGTTATCTTTTTGCAGCTAGAGACTTTTATAGTAAATCCTTTGCCTCTAATCAAGAAGGCGGAGAGAGAATTCAGTTTTTACATGCTGAATTAAGCCTTCGACTTGGTGATATTCCTGAAGCAAAAAAAGGATTTTCACGCTTAATCGCTGATCGAAATGTTTCGCCAAAATATCGCAAGCTTGCACGCAATCGTTGGGAAAATTATAAATATGACGAACAACCCATAACAATTAATGAAATCATTAATTAATGGGACGAGGAGATGATTAATTATGTTGCTATTTCAAAAGAAAATTGATGTGAGAGAAGAGGATATATTTTCAGAGCTACATCATTTTTTATTAAGAAAAAATAATCGCTACCTAACAAACGAAGAGGTTGTCGCTCTAACAGGCGTATCATCTGAGCTGCTTTACAAATGGGTAAAAGCAGGAAAATTAAAGAACTCCATTTTTCCTAATTTAGGGGCTCCATGCGAACGATGTGGACAGATTACGCAAGCTAAAATTTGCGTGAGCTGCTCTTCCTCCATTGTTGGGACATTAAAACAAGAAGAAAAGGATCGTGCATGGTTTAACCAAATTCAACGTAACCATGTAAGAGCAAGTACGTATCACTATAAATAGCATTCCAACATCTCCATCAATTGGAGGTGTTTTTCTTTTTTACATACTAAATTTAAACTAATTTTAAACAAATTCTTCCTAAACTTTAAACTTGCCTTTCTATAATTAGTATCAATATAAAGTGAAGGGCTGATAATTAATGAGGAAAGCTAGGAAACATAAGGTTTTATTAAGTTTTGCACTGGCAAGTTTAATGACAGTAAGTGGAGTAGTAAATGTCTCTGCTGCTGTCCCTGTAAATGAGCAGATTATTAAAAACGATTCTGCTGTCAAACAAGCTAGGACTTCTAATGAAACATTACTTGATTGGAAAAAATGGGCGAATGACCATGCATACAGCCTGTCATCCATCCAGCCTGAAACGTTTGACGGACAAAAAATTCCCGCTAACAAATTTGACGATTTAGAGATGCTAAAACCTTTATTACATGATAAACGTATTGTCTTTTTAGGGGAAAGCTCTCATGGAGTGGCGCAATTCAATCTAGCGAAAACACGTTTAATACAATTTTTACATCAAGATATGGGCTATAATGTCCTTGCCTTTGAAAGTGGTATGGGTAATGTGATGAATGCTCAAGGACAAATTGATAAACAAGCAGCTCTACAAACAATGAAGGATGCCATTTTCGGCGTTTGGTGGACAAAAGAAACTTTGCCTCTGTTTGACTATGCAAAATCGACTCAAGCAACAGAGCAACCTCTTGTACTTACTGGCTTCGATATTCAACAACAAGGAGCATTTACGAACGGAGATTGGCTGCAAAACCCTAAGTTGGCTCAGCAATTCAATGAAGCTGAGAAGCAACTTGCTGAATGGAGCTCGGGAAAAGATTTGAAGGGCTATCAAAAAGTAAAAGCTACTATAATTGATGTATATAAACAGGTAAAATCACAAATACAATTCAAAGAAAAAGAGCTACAGGCAGCTTATCCAAAAGAGCCTCATATTGTAAAACTAATGGATCGCACTCTAGCAGATCGTATTCGACTAGCAGACGAATATATAGAGTTAACAATTCAGTCCAATATCGACATTGAACAAAATAATATAGAATCATTTTTGCAAACTATGGAATGGCGAGATCAAGCGATGATGGAGAACTTACTTTGGTTAGCTGAAGAGGTGTACCCTACAGAAAAGTTTATTGTATGGGCTCATAACGATCATATTCGTAAAGCACAATCGGATGTAATGGGATCTCCTTACCCAGTTAAATTAATGGGGGAACGTTTACCTGATATCTATAAGAAATATAGCTATGTATTAGGTCTATACATGACTAGTGGAGAGACAGCTAATAATATGGGAGAACCTATGCCTGTTTTACCTCCTGTCAAAGGATCTATTGAAGATATTCTGTCTTCAACAAATAAACCTTACACATTCATCGATTTACGCAATCGACAAAATGAACGAGGCAACTCATGGATGTTTGAACCACGCTTATCCTATAGTTGGGGAATGATACAGGAAAGTCTTGTTCCGCGCGACCAATACGATGGTATACTTTTAATAGATCAGGTGAATAAACCAACTTATATCAAATAATCTCTCTTATTAAACAATAGCAAACTAGATTTCCTAGTTTGCTATTATTTTAAGTATCCATCGATATAGTATCCCATTCTTCGTCTTGATATCCAATCATCCAAAATAAGCCTCTCCGTCTTTCCATCACAACACTTTCATTTAATGCTAAAGGAGCTTCTTGTCCATTGATGCGGCTATCTACACAAGCCCAATGTAATCTGTAAATTTTATCCGCCTCATCCACTATATCTTCCTTACTGCGCAGTACCGTTTGACCATAAAATTGCTCAAATGTCTCGCAACGAGAAACTACTTGAATTGCATATTCACAATCACATACATCGTCAGGGAAATTTAGCTCTTCCACAAGTCCCAATGCCCAAATAAGTGTCCAATAGGCTTCATATTGCCATGATATATTGACAGCTTCTTGAGCACCAGGATGCTGAGCCTCAAGAAAGAATTTTTCATGCTCCGTTAAAAATTCATGCACCTCATATGTGTGTAGCATATTGGTAAAGAACTCTCTAGACTCCTCAATATCACCCTTCTGTGCTACATCACAAGCGAATTGAATAACAATCAACAGGGCAACTGCTCTTCTTGCAATATCCTCTTGGCTTTTAAATTGAAGATTTTCTACTGGTGGTAGCTGAGGAAGCGATGCCGCATAAGGTATGTTCTTCTCTTTTAAAAAGGCTATCGTTCTAATTTTTCGTGCCTCTCCCTGCGCTGATGTGACCTCTTGTGCATGTATCTTTCTTGTACAAGCATGTGGTTGAAAATCAGATGGACCTGATTCTCCATTAGGATAAACAATAACCATACCGTTCTGATCCAGCAAAGTACCATCTGATAGGAAACCAATCCCCCCTATGCTTGCTAGTAATTTTATAAATTGCTGCATATGGTCTTCTGTCATCTCTTTGTTCATTTCGATTGCAACGACAGTATTGAGCACTGATATTTGAATCATTATACGTTCTTTTAGCTGTTCATCTTTAAATGGAATTTTATCGTAAAAGCCCATCATCCCAGGTATATTTTTTGCAAAATAATCAGGGTGCGTATCTTCAGTTAAAATGTTTATAGAACATCTATATTTATTAAATAAACCTCTTGATTTTAATAAATATTCGTTTTCATCTTTTTCAATAATGAAGCTTTTTGCCAATACATCGGATAGTTTATCCTGAATATCATCTGTATCATTTTTGGAAGCGAATATCGTAAAATGGTTCAATCTACTCTCTCCTTAGTCGCATATAGCATTTTAATAACCAATTTTCCAAACAACTAAGCGCTTGGCTAAACAGCTGTTTATTTTTCCGTAGCACCTCATGTTCAACCCAATATGCCAGCAAAGGACGCCATTTTTCTTCGTCTATCATAGTTGTAGGTGTGATTCCCCGCTGCATCATCTGACAAACAGCTCGGATGGATGTTAGCCTCTCTACTTCGTTGCCATTTAACCACTCGTATAATGTCTCTGCACTTGGTTGTGACTCAGCTAAAAGTGTATCCCACCCATCAATAGGAAACGTGACATAGGATCTCATCCAGTCTATAATATTTGGATGGTGAAATTGGCGTAGACGATATAGGGCAGTATAGGCATCAATTCTATCTTTTTCGATATCCATTAAGATAAAAGATTGTCCTTCATTAACTGGCAAACAATGTACTGTTACATAATCACGCAGCCAGTCAGGTACGTCATTCTGTCCTTGCCAAAGTTCTCTCGCCCAATTTCCCGCCTCACTCGGACATATCTTGACTAAAATTTCACTCCACGCCTTTTGTTCTGATTGAGATTGAGCTCGCTCTAACTTATGTCGAAGAGCCTGATACACCTGTACTCCATCAAAATGCAAAAATGCCTCCTGCACGCTTGTTTTTTTCACCCCATGCATGGAAACATAATGAAGTAAAGATGCTAAGCTGGATTGAGCCTGCTGTAAATTAGAGCTTAAATATTGTTCTAGCCAAGTTAGCCATAATTGTGAGCTAGCCAATTCAATATCCAATCCATTTTCACTACAAAATTGACGATGCTGGCCGCAATCTACGCCAATACAGCCTAAAGCCGTCATATTATCAACGTAAGAATGAAAGCTGGCAGCAAGCAAATCAAGCTCATCTTCTTCATGGCTCCAATACCAAACCGTTTCGTCGTCAAGCTTAAGGAGAAGGGCATCTCCATTACCGGCCGTAAAAAATTGTAAATATTGCTGTTCATACGATTCATCATTCTCTCCAAAGTAAGGAAAGTCTAGAGCTTTTAGGCTCCAGCCAAATTCACCAGAAGGCGTATCTAACAATTCAGTGGGAAGTATCGCCTCATCTGGTAATGACCAATAAATACTTACTTGCTTTGAGCAATTTTGCAACAGTTGACGAAACCCATTAGGGATTTGTACACCAAGTCTTTCCTCAACCTGCTGTAACTCTTGCTCGGTAGCGACTGGCCGCATTTCAATCGGATGTACACAAGCTCCCTGCTGCTTCAATCGCTCTACTAAATGATTCCAACGCTCAATCCACATTGTCTCTAACCTCCATATAAGGCTCATGTGATGTCATACTTCTTATTTATCGTCAGGAAATCATTTACTGATTAGGCTAACTTTAAACAGAATGACAAAATGCTATTATTTTACTGCCATCTAAACCTTCGTATATGATAAATGTCTCAGCTATATTCATTCTTTTCTATTACGTCTTAATGAATTATTTTACTTTCTTTACTTCCATCATAATTTTGGTTACATACTCTTCTTCTCGATTTTTCATTACGGCATCATAAATGTATTCCTCGTATACATACTGACCTAGCTCATAACCCTTTTCATGCATGACATTAAATAGCCGTGTGTATGTCTCACCAAGTTTTGAGGAGGGGCCTACATGATAACCAATCACAAATTCACCCTCTATCGCCTTAAAATAAGGATGCCCTTCTCTTGGATGAGGCTGCTCAATATACAAATAACTATAGTTATCGTAATTCCCAGCTAACACTTGCTCTCTTCTTGTTATCCCTCCAATGGGATACCCCGTATCTAATTGAGAGCGATCCAATTCCTCAATAAAGTCAGATACAGCCTTCACAAACTGCTCTTCTGTAGAATTCTCAATATTTTTACTCAAATATAATGTATCTTCAGGAAAATACTCAATCGTGATATCTTTAAAATTTAGATGCAGTGCTTCCTCTGTCATTTTGATTTTGACATCAATAATATTCTCAATCATTTCTAGTTCTCTACGCTTCTTCGCAACATGCTCTTTTTGTTGGTGCATCAATTCTAAAAAATTTTCAGGTGATTTCTCTGCCATATAATGCTGAATATCCTTTAAGGACATCCCCACTGCCTTTAATAATTCAATAACACCGAAAAAATCATATTGAGCAAGTGAATAATACCTATAATCCTTACTATCTTTCATGATGGGAGATAATAAACCAATTTGATCATAATAAATAAGTGTCTGTTTATTCACCTTACATAATTTAGCAAATTCACCAGTTGTAAAATACTTTACATTTTTATTAAGCATTTTTTGAGTTTCCTCCCTTGACTATATAGTTACTATATACTTTAGATTGTACCTATTCAAAATAAAAATAGAAAGGTTTTGACATTATGTTCACGGAGATTCGTGACATTACAGCTTTTAACAAGAAAGAAATTTTAGCATTACGCATCGCTGACAATCAGCAACATTTTATTGAATCTACAGAACAATGCTTAGCAGAGGCGGAAATGGATCGACGCTTTACGCCTTTAGGTCTGTATAAAGATAACACCGCTATAGGCTTCGCTATGTACGGCTTATTCCCTCATGATGATTACAGTCAACGAGTATGGCTTGATCGCTATCTAATTGCAGAACAATACCAAGGACAAGGTTTGGGAAAACATTTTTTACAGCAACTTATTCAATATTTAACAGTAAAGTTCAACTGTCTTCAGATATATTTAAGTGTTTATGACAATAACGCTGTAGCTATCCAGCTGTATAAACAATTTGGTTTTATATTTAATGGTGAGCTAGATGATAAAGGGGAAAAAGTGATGGTTTTGGAGGTGCATGGTTATGACAACCATTAATCCAATTGAAACAAAGCCACTGAAACCATTATTTTTATCATACTTATTCCCTGCAATGATCGGGATGCTTTTAATGTCCGTCAATATATTGGTAGATGGCATTTTCGTTAGTCATGGCGTGGGACCTACAGCTTTAGCTGGAGTTAATATAGCTGTTCCTATTTTCTCTATTTTGCTTTCTATTTCTCTATGGATTGGCATGGGAGGAGCTACTCTTTTCTCGATTTCTCTAGGAGAGGGCAATAAGCAACGTGCCCATCAACTATTTACATTGGCGTTTTCTACAATGCTAGTGGTTGTGATAACGATTATTGGATTTCTCGCGTTAAATCTAAAGGACATTTCTTATATATTCGGAGCGAGCGATGATACGTATCCGTATGTGCAGGAATATTTACATGTAATTTTGCTCTTTGGGATATTTTACACAATTGAAAATTTATTAAGTATTTTTATTCGGAATGATGGCAACCCAAAATTGGCTATGCTGGGCTTAATTACAACATCGGCTTTGAATATACTCTTAAATTATGTTTTCATCTTCGTACTAGATTATGGCGTGACTGGCTGTGCCTTAGCGACAGCAATAGCTACAATTATAGGTACGTCTGTGCTATGTCTTCATTTTTTCCGTCCTCAATCTGAGTTAAAATTTGTCACTTCATTTTTAAATCTATTAGATTTGAAAAAAATTTTTGCTATAGGTTTACCTAGCTTTATTGTTGAAGCTTCCGTTGCAGTTATCGTTATTTTGTATAACGTTACATTTTTACATTATTTAGGTGCGAATGGCGTTACTGCCTATGCAATGGTCAATTATATCCATACTGTCTTGCTGACTATTTTCCTTGGAGTCGGTATGGCTCTACAACCATTAGTAAGCTATCACCACGGGGCAAGATTACTTGAAAGATTAACTGCTTTATTGAAAATCGGTTTAGCTACCGCATTTATTTTAGGATTAACAACAGCTCTTATAGCTCTTCTTTTCCCTTCTCAATTAATGGCGTTATTTGGAGATAGCTCATTTGAAATTCGCAGTATGGCAGCACAAGGCTTTGTACATTTTGCCATTGGCTATGTATTTTTAGGGATCAACATGGTGTTCGCAGAATTCTTTCAATCCATTGAAAAAATTCGTATTGCTACAACAATTATGTTACTACGTAGTATTATCTTATTTATCCCTACTCTCATCATACTACCCAAGATACTTGGCTCGCAGGCTATTTGGTGGACCTTCCCAGTAGCAGAAGGAATTACAGCATTGCTTATTTACTTGTTCATTAGGAAAAATCCAAGAACCCTTTCATCTCCTGACCATGCTTAAATGAAAGGGGACCTCATCAAGGTCCCCTTTTAATATGTTTGCCTAACAAAATTGCATTTTTAGCGTACCTCTTCCTTCTTCTACTATTACTTCCCCAACTGCTCCATTCACTAGAATTAATTGAGGGGGGACATGTCCAATATCTACTTCATAGAAAACTGGTATTCCCATCTCGTCAAAAATATCCCCTAATGCATCCACCAATGTAAAGTCCCCTAGATTTTCATATAGTCCTGCTCGTCCGATTAGAACACCATTACATTTATTGAACCAACCATTATACTTTAATTGCCATAAAGCTCGGTAGATTTTTGCTGCATCCATACCAACACTTTCTAAATACCATATTGTTCCTTCCTCAGAGCAATATTCGTTAATAAATGATTGAACGTAATCGAAGGGCGTACCTATAAGAATTTGCAATGTATTTAAACAGCCACCTATCAACCTACCTGTCATACGATTACTACGCTCTTGGTTTAGAACTTTCCATTCGGTTTCACTGTCAAAATAAAATCCTGTAGCAGGATTTTTATAAACTTGCTCCCAGCTCGATTGAAAATAGTGAGAAGAGCTTTGAGTTATTGAATGACCAGTCTTACATGTAATTACGTCTATCCATTTAGAAGAAAGTTCATCCCATTGAGGTGCAGATAATTCAGTAAAATTCACCCCATGTGCGGATGCGTACCCCGTCATGGTTGTGTATACAAAAGATAAAGTACTAATATCTGAATACCCTAATATCCATTTGGGTCCCGCTTTTTTTAATTCGTCCCAATCGATTAAAGGTAATAACTCCATTAGAAAACTGCCTCCCCACGGTGGCATGACGACATCTATTCGCTCATCTAATAAATAGTCCATAAGTTCAGAGACTCGCTTTTCTTTTGTTGTACTTCTACCTTTAAGCTGCGTCCAGGTAGTATTTCCAATAATAACTTTCATTCCTCTTTGTATTAATTGTTTTTCAGCTTCTGTTATTAATAGATGAAGATGCTGTTCGACTCCACTAGAGGGTGCTGTCACGCCAATCGTAAGAGGCGTTTTTAAAGTAGGATATTGTATTTTCATTTACCATCTCTCCTTTATGCCTGCAAAAAATAATTGTTTTACAACAACAAGATGATTTTGGGTCTCTTAATTAGTTTTGCTATATCAGATTTAGAATGCATTTTAACTAAAAATACAGCTATGAAAGTTTCAACACTATTTCTGTCCTTCACACACAGAAATTTTTACCAATTATACTTGTGTTCAGAAAAAAAACCAACACAAAAATCTGTGCTGGTTAAATTTCTACTTTTGAATTTTCATATATTCATCACGCAACAGACTCATAATGATTTCATCAGAAAATGTATTATTCATAAACAAGGCCTGCCTCAAAACACCTTCTTTTTTAAAGCCGACCTTTTCATAGGATTTAATTGCTCTACTATTGTGTGAATATACCTGTAATTCTAAGCGATTCAGATTTAGCTCCTCAAATGTAAATCTTTGAGCAAGCCTAACTGCTTCTGAACCCATACCTCTGCCACAATTCTCTATATTATGTAAAGCTATACGGAACACTGCCTTTTTATTATCTAAATCAACCTCCATAATCGCCAAATCACCAATTACCTGATCATTATCAACTAAACAAATAGCAAAATCATAGCGAGAAGAATCTGCTTTAAAGCGTTTGATCGCCTCTTTGATTTGTTCCTTTGTTAAGATGTTCCGTGTTCCTGTCATATACATGATTTCTTCATTTTGAAAGCATCTTATAATACTATCACAATCATCTTCACGTATTTCTCTTAAATAGACCTGTTGACCTTTTATCAATATAAACACCTCTTGTGCATTAAATAAGGAATCATCATGTATGTAGATGATTCCTTTGTTAGAACTATTCCATTTGTTTTTCAGTGTGTACCTTCACCGATTTCTTCGCAGGGTCTTCCGAGGAGGTTACACCTAGAATATCAAGCAGGAACATAAATAGTGGAATACCTATGATTAGTCCCCATACACCAAGGAAATGCTCAGAAAAGAGAATGACCATAAACGTATAGAAAATCGGTAAATCTGTTTTGGCAGACATAAGCTTTGGATTTAAGAAATACGCTTCAATGGCATGTAAAACCATAACAATAACTAAAATATAGACGATGTACATCAAACCACCAATGCTATATGCAATAATACTTAATGGTATTAATGAGATGATAACGCCTGCGACTGGAACTAAGCCTAAAATAAAGAGCATAATCCCAAGTGCAATCAAATGTGGGAAGCCCATAATAGAAAGGGCGATGACGGATAACACACAGTTAACAGCAGCAATAATAAATTGTGCTTCAATTACTTTACCAAATGAGCGGATGAATATTCTTGAGAAATAATGAAGCTCATCGTAAAGCGGTCCAATTTTACTATCCTTAAACTTAGCTGTAAACTCAATAATACGATTCTTTTCTAACAAGATGAATAAACTCAAAATTAGAGAAATCAATATTTGCATAATGATTTTACCAATATTCGTAATATTTTTAAGAGTTAAATCCACACCTTGCTCTAAATATTTCCCGAGCTCTATTTTCTCAAAAGTCGGTGCTAAGTATCTCGCAATCTCATTGTCATCTGGGTCGAGATTAAAACTTGCAATGAGGTCAAAAAGCTGTGTGATCTGCTGGGTCACAATCGGTAAATATTTGTAAATAACAGCTACAATACCCGCAACAAGTAAAAGATATAATGTTACCGTCACAGCTTTTTCATTCATCGGCGTATATTTTCTTATGCTTTTCGTTGTTTTGGTAGTAAGCTGGTTCATCAAATAAGTAATAATAAACGTAAGTAAAATTAGATTGATCATACTACGCATTAAATATAATGCAAGAGCAATCCCAACTAGAATAATAAAACGCTTAAATCCATTACTCCGAAAGAAATTATTCATTTATTCACTCCTTCTACAAAACGGCCTCGCTGCCTCTGCTACCTAGGGCTACACTATAAAATTGATTTATAACAATACGCATCATTCTTATGTAAAAATTTCCCTCTCATTTAATGAGTATAGCCATCTACCTTCAAAATAAGACGAAATATATGTTTCTTTTAGAAGTGTCTGTATAAAACCTAAGGCGGGGTTGAAGTGAATTGTATGTCTTGTCAAATTAAAAAGTCGAAACTCTTATCCTTTGTGAAAGCTTTACCAGCGTATTAGCCAAAATTCTATAAATCTATTATAACCCTTTAAACCAGCATATCCAATTTGTATGTTCTTTTATAATGGTATTTGTATAGAACTTTTATCAACTATTACTTTATGCTATTTTGATTAGAGATATAAATTAAACAGAGACAAGGACTGATTCTATGAAAATTGCGAGAAACCCTCAGAACATTCATCCACCCGTTGCTCCTTATGTTCATCAAATTGAGGTGACGGGGCCTCAGAGATGGTTAACACTATCTGGACAAATCGGCATGATAGCTGATGGATCTATACCTGAAGATGCAATAGCTCAATTGAAGATAGCACTTGAAAATATTAAAAGAAATCTAGATAGTGCCGATATGGAAGTTCAAGATATTACAAAGCTCGTCTTTTATTTAGTGGGGGATATGGATGCTATTCAACGAAAGGAAATTATCAGTGACTTCTTGGGGGAACATCTTCCATGTACAACATTAATGTATGTCGTTGCACTCGCTACGCCAGCTTTAAAGGTTGAGATTGACGCATGGGCTTGTAAGGATTTATAAATTCATCCTATGTTTTATAAACTAAATTTGTGCATTTTTTTTATTTTTCAATACCCCTTTAGCAGTGCTAAAGGGGTATTGCCTTATTATTTAAGTAATGTCAGCGTCGTTGCAATAGCGTTATCAGCAAACGAGCGTTGTGGCTGCGATTTCAGCATAACTGTTAACCCTATTAACGCAACAATTAATGCTTGCGCTAAAGACTTTGAATCCGTGTTCGCCTCTAGTTCTCCTGATTGAATTCCCCGTTCAATTGTCTCCTGAAAAATTACTGATAGATAGAGTTGATGCTCACTGCAAATGAGGCGATTCATATAAATCAATCATCTTCTATATCCCGCGCTGTAACATTATTATTCGCTACAGCCTGCGGAATGTCTGTTGCCAATATTTATTTTGCTCAGCCGCTGCTAGATGAATTATCGAATGATTTTGCTATTGATCAATCAATTATTGGTTTGATTATTACTATCACACAAATTTTTTATGGGCTAGGCTCTCAAAAATCTCTCCAACTTTAGCTTAGTTTGATCCTGCAAGCCTGCTTAATCAAGCTCACGTACTTTAATCGGAATTAATGTTCTTTCTAATTGTTCACGGTGCTGCTCGTACTGAGGTGGCAACATTAATTGACTACCCATTGTCTCTTTTGTCTCGTCATGAGCAAATCCAGGAGGATCTGTAGCGATTTCAAATAAAATTTCGCCAGGTTCACGGAAATAAATCGCATTAAAATAATTACGATCTTTTACTTCTGTTACATGTTGTCCATGATTCATCACATACTCTTGCCATTCTAAATGATCTGTATTATCTTGAGCTCTCCACGCAATATGATGCACAGTTCCTACACCCATTTGGCCACGTTGACCTGCAACTGTTTTTAAATCCACTGTATTGCCGATTTCTGCACTAGAAGTATAACGCGTATAGTCACCTTCCGTCGCTACCTTTTCAAGACCCATTACTTCTGTTAAAACTTTGGCAGTTTCTTCAGGGTGACTTGAGAATAGTGTAGCTCCACCAAATCCTTTGATAGCAACCTCAGGTGTTACTTCACCAAATGACCATTCGTTGAGCCCGCCTTTCGCACGTGCCACGAGTTCAATATGCAAACCATGTGGATCATCGAATTGAATGACTTGCTCACCAAAACGTTCAGCTTTTTGGAAAGGAATCGAGTATTTCGCTAAGCGATTAACCCAAAATGGCAGTGCTCCTTCTGGTACAACATACGTTGTAACGCCAACCTGACCATCACCAATACGTCCTTGATAAGCATTAGCCCAAGGGAAGAAGGTAATGATTGTTCCTGGTTTCCCACCTTTGTCACCGAAATATAAATGATATGTGCCCGGATCATCAAAGTTTACTGTTTGTTTTACTAAACGTAAGCCTAATACTCCCGCATAAAAATCAATATTCTCTTGCGGATGTCCTACGATCGCTGTGATATGGTGTATACCTGCTGTATGTTTTTTCATGTTAACAAGCCCTTTCATGACTATATTTCTCACCTATACTATGCCCTATTTATACCTACCTCAATCTGTAAAAGCTTAGCGAATTGTATACAACGCTTTAGACCATGGGATCAATTGATCTAACATTTGGTTTACTGAATCTATTTGTACTTCTTTTGGTTTAAATTCTGTGCCATTTTCAAAATCTGTGAATAATGATAGTGCTGGATGAACACGCACATCTGCGATTAAAAGCTCACCCATAATCCCACGTAAATGTTCTGCTGCACGAGCACCGCCAACAGAACCATAAGATACGATTCCAGCTGCTTTGTTATTCCATTCAACACGTAAGTAGTCTAGTGCATTTTTTAATGCACCTGTAATAGAGTGATTGTATTCTTGTACGATGAATACAAAACCATCTTGTTTAGCAATAATTTCTGACCAACCTTGTGCTCCTGAAGCATCCTGTCCTGGCTCACCTAATAATGGTAATTTATAATCAGCAATATCAATCACTGTATAATTGGCATCTCCACGTTGATCTGCAATTTCCTTTACCCACTGTGCTACTTGAGGGCTTACACGCCCCTCACGAGTTGATCCAATAATAATACCGATATTTAATTCTGCCATTGTTTGTTCCTCCTCTTTTTTTGTACGAAATAATTTATTAAAAAACCCCATAATTGTACCTCCTGGCGAAGCTAAAGGTTCGAATTCATTTATCTTGAATTTATTTATCTTGAATTCGAGATAATAATAACACGATATTTTTATAAACGTCAACAACTTTGTTTTGAAAATTAAAAAGGCAGAGATAATTAATTCTCTGCCTCCCCTAAAAGCTTATAAACTTGTGTTTTTAGATAACGATATTGACTATCATTAGTATCTTGAAAAGCCTCTACCCTATTTGAATCAATATCTTGGTAGTGGATTAGATATGGAAATTGTTCCTCGGAGAAATCCTTTCTTTCTCCATTAATAATATTATAAAAGTGCCAGCCTTCCTCAAGAAATGTCTTCCTAATTTCTCCGCCAAGAATATCCTGCACAACTAATGAAGTGACGCCACATTGTCCTTTTGCAGGGTTGTCCACACTCCATTTAGAACTTGATTGAATGGACCATGATTTTCTTAAGGCATTTAATACATCTTTTTCCATGCAAAAACTCCTTTCAAACACGTTAAAATGGGACTTCATCCATTCTTATTGGTGTTGACTTCCCAACTACCCAATCATCTTTAATAGAACCATAGACAATACTATCTGTCACAGTACCATCTTCATTTTCCCAAGCATTTCTTAAATACCCTTCCTTCACAAAGCCAGCTTTACTAAAGCATTTTCGCATTCCTATATTATCAACTCTTGTGTAGCCTTCAATACGAATTTTCTTTCTTTCGGCAAACAGATATTCTTGTAGCCAATGAAGTGCTTTGACACCATATCCTTTGCCTCGATAATTTGCCTCTAAACGGAGATCAAAAAGAGGGATCGTATCGTCTATATCATGAATAAAGATAACGCCAACTTTTTCTCCATCTTCTAGTATCCAATGTGTTTCACGATTGTTCTGATAGTATCCTTCGGCATATGCAGCTCGAATAGCCTCTTCTTTTATGTAGGAATTCGTGTGATACAACCATCTATTTTGCGTTAATAAATGAACTAAATCATCAATTTCTTCTTCAAATAATTTTATTTCCATACATATCTCCTTTCATCTAAACGTCCTCACATATATCTGAAAAAATAAAATTAGTTTTTGTATGTGCATATGGCTGTAATGCATCAATAAACTGCTCTACATCAGGAAAAGATTGAAAATGCCCCTTTAATAAAAAACATGACTCACCTGAAATGCGATAACAGAAGTCTATATTTGTATAAACCTTCAGATGTTCTTTAAAGTCTGCATAGCGGTTATTTTTGATTGTCGCCTCAACAATCGCTTCAATTGGATAACCCAATGCTTTCTTATTAATAGCTAACGTATATCTCTTAATGACCTTCTGTTCCTCTAATTGTCTTATTCTTTCACGAACTGCTGGTGCAGATAAGTGAACCCTTCTTCCTAGCTCGCTCATAGAAATTCGACTATCTTCTTTTAATTCTTTAAGTATCATTTCGTTAATGAAATCCATTTTGTAAATACCCCTTCTTTTTGAAGGAAAACAATCATATTTCCCTTCGAATTGATATGTTAACTTCGTTATGAACATTTTACACTAATTAATAGAAGGAGGAATGATTGATGACACTTATTCAATTATATGACAAGGGCTTAACACCCTTTCAACAATTATTAGGCTACAACAAGGGAATTCAGCTGCACTGGCAGCAGTTGGGGGAGGTACTCGAAAAAGACGGGCATCTATCCACTTCATTAAAAGAAGAGGTTCGAAAAACTTTAGCTCAAAAAAATGGCTGTCAGTATTGTCAGGCAAAAGGCAAGCCTGATCCCCAGAACTATGATGAGAAAACGGCAGTATGCACAGGTTTTGCGGAAGCATTCTTAGCTGCTAAGGGGCACACCGCCCCCAACGTCACGGCTGTATTAAAGGACTATTTAACAGAAGCGGAGATTAGTGAGCTACTAGCATTTATTTGCTTCACGACAGCACAGCAATATTTTGGCGCACTCATGCAATTAAAATAATAAGGAGCTAGGGGCGAAACCCTAGTTCCTATTCCAGCTGCTATCCTTTTAATTCCATTTTATTAGCTATATCTATAATAAATTTCTTACTAAGCTCTTCTTTCATATTATTTTCAGCATCCACCATCACTTGCTCAATGAGACAGCCTTGATGATGGAAGGAATCTTCGTGATCAGAAGAGCAACTAAATAATGAGGTTTGTCCTTCAATCGCATAAATAACCTCTAAAAACGAAATTTCTTGGGGGCGCTTAGAAATGCGGTAACCACCGTTGACACCTGGGTTTGACTCAATTAAGCCTGCCTTCACAAGCTTAGTTAATATTTTGGAAAGATAGGTTGGAGATAATTTTTGCATTTCTGCTAAAGACTCTACACTCATTGATTTCCCTTTAGGATTGCGTGTTAAAAACACCATTGTATGTAAAGCATAATTTGTTGCTTTTGAATACTTCATCATTCATCACCCTTCATTCAGGACCTTTATTATCTGCAATTAAAACACATTCTATCATAATTCAAGAAAAAAGCATGTTTTGTATGAAAACACGCTTTTATGATCCCTAGTCATGCTGTCCATAACCCGCTTCTCCAGCAAGAGCATCAGCCTTTGTTACTTGTACAGTCCCAAATGGATGATTTGGTGGCGCATAGATCGTGTAAAGCTTTAGTGGTTTATCCCCTGTATTCGTAACATTATGCCATGTTCCTGCTGGTACCATAATAGCCGTATCTTCTGCGACATGTCTCTGATAGTTTAAATAATCTCTAGTTGGCCCCATTTGAGTTAATCCATGCCCCTCCTCAATACAAATGAATTGGTCCACATGTGGGTGTACTTCTAAACCAATATCTTCTCCGACATTAAGACTCATCACCGTTACTTGTAAGTTTGACCCTGTCCACAATACTGTACGATAATTTTTATTGCGCTTTGTAGCCTCTTCAATGTCGATAACAAATGGTGTTGGTCCAAAATCATTCTGGACATTACTTCTTGGCGCTCGTTCTGCCTGATTTGGATAGGCCCAATAAACAGGTTGATAACCGTAATGATACGATTGATAATTACCGTAATAAGGGTGGTACATTTATCTCAATCCTCTCATGCATGATAACGCTATAGTATGCAGCTGAATGAAAGAAGGTACTCACATGTAGTGTGACTTAATTGAGTAATCTTTATATATAGACTGGAGGTAGATACAGTGTATGCTAGATTAACAAAAAAGCTTGCAGGTAATCCTGCGATTAAATGGTTTTCTGGACACGTTGAGCAGAGTTAGGATTCGATTTACCACCATCCTATTGCTGGTGGTTAAAAAATTATGGCAATGGGCAGCTGAATGGTGGATCTATTCTCTCAATCGGCCCACCAGCATACAGAGACATCAATGATCATGATATTCTCTATATACATCGTCTTAACTTGGCTGACGAGGAGTGGTGTAAACAATTTCCGAATAGATTGGATTTATTTATTCCAGACTCTGACGAATTGTACTTCTTTGATCGTTCGTCTAAAGATGAACACGGCGAATTTCCAGTTATGTGCTATGACTTAATGAATGACATGATCTATGAATATGCCTCTTCTTTCTCAGAATTTCTTGAAAAACTGATTGATGAGCGTAGTTAATAGTATGAGTTGCCTTATCTATGGGCAACTCACAACTCGGAAAATTCCTCTTTCAAACGCTTACGAAATTTATCATCTGTAAGAAATTTCAATTGAAAACTATTCATACTATTTGAGAGCTTAATCTGCTCCATTGTATTTAAGTTGTTAGCGAAAAAGGCTATTTCTGTTTGATTTCCATCTTTATCTTCCGCATAGGCTGCTAGTGTTAACACAAATGCCGTCGATCCTCCCTTTTGACCAGCATGTTTTAACCATGCTTGATTTCTAGGATTCTGCATCAATTGCTCCAACACGGGATCTAAATATTTATGTACTTCTGCGCTAAAGAAATTTTTACCATTCAATTTTTCTAAAATAGAGATGTAATCACTTGTTGTGGCCCTTATTAAACGATCAGACCATATCTTTTGAAAATCCATATTGAGCATTTTTTGAGCTTTTGTTTTCTCCTCAATTGTTAAAGGATGTTCTATCCAATTCGAATGAATAGCCAATGCACGCTCACGATATTCAACCATATCCATTTTTCGCAAAGCAGTTAATGTTGCTTTTTTCGTTAAATTTTTTTCCTCCATCAAGTGAATGGGAATATAAAGTGCACTTACAATTGGATACAAAGGTTCATGATCCTCTACATTTAACTGTGTAAGCACATCATTAAATATTTGAAAGTCTAATACATTCATTAAATATTCCGTATTTGCATTGGAGCTATAGGCAATCATGCCATTTGCTACTTCACTTAAAGGTACACTATCTGCACCCTGAAGGTTTAACTGCGCCAACCATGCTTTATGTGCGCCGCCATCTGTTTTAGGAATGTAGAATGCCTCTAACTCCTTTAGATTTACTTGCTCTTTAGGATTAATACGGCCATCAGCTGCTTGTTGCGCATAGGCGATGGCTACGATTATTTTAACCGTACTTGCTAACGGTAGCTGTTCCTTGGTGTTTAGCTCCACCCAATGTTGTTGATTATATTGAATGGCTACAGAAATATTTTTATCCTCTTTATGTTCCTTGATAAATTGCACGATATATTCAGGATCGTTCTTCTTGATTTCTTTTTGAAACTTCCAAAAAATAATGCTACATACAAAACCTATACAAACCAAAACACTGCCAATCATCCAATACAACTTTTTCATATTCATCCCTCCATCATTCAGCTGCTTCTAACAACCATTGCTGTAATACTGTAGACGACTGGTTATTTAATCGTAATGCTATTTCTGTTTTTATTTCTGGAGGCATCACTTCAACAAGTATGCATACAGAATCCCTTGCTTGATTCACCTCGAATAACTCTTCTTAGCACAAACTAATTCAGCTCCAATTGCTCGATGATATCGATCGTTGACATACTCTCCTCCTTAATGAATTAGAGAAGCTCGTAAATTGCTAACCCCATTTTCTAAATATCCTTTGAGGCACGTTAATGTATAGACCCAACCCTCTTTTTGGCCCATCATTTTTGTCACAATTTCTGGGTCATGTGCATTTAACCCAGATTCTACAACAGTAATAATTGTTTCACTTTCTGATTCTTCAAAAGTGATGGTAACCATTGTCACTTCACCATGCTCTTCTCCCCAAACAAACACAATTTTTTTATTCATCTCCATTTCAAGCACAGTGATCACACCCTCTGCACCATACTCCTCATATTTAAGCGTGATTCTTTTACCTTCTGCCCATCTTTCGGAACTGCTAGAAAACCAATAATGACCGATTTCAGTAGGGGAAATAATGGCTTCAAATACTTTATGGGCTGGTTGATTGATTTTTAGTTTCGTCGTCACATCCGTATTTATCATCATTCATCTTCCTTTTTCATATTGTCTATCTACACCTTCGCCGAAATTTTCCATTAACCTTCCTTCCTAATAAAAATTCACTAAAAAAGGTGCGATTCTCCTAATGGAATCGCACCTTTTCACTTAAAGTATTTTTTTATTATGAACAGTCAACTGAATATCTGCTACATTGTCGATAAAATTTTTATCATGTGTGACAAAGATTATTGTTCCCTCATAAGCAGCTATAAATTGTTCAAGGGCTTCGAGTGCTTGAATATCTAAGAAATTAGTTGGTTCATCCAACAGCAAAATATTATAATTTCCTAAAAATAGGCGACAAAGCTGAAGGCGTATGGCCTCACCACCACTAAGTGTGGTAATTTTCTTTTGTAAATCAGTGCCAGCAAACTGCATGGAATGAAGTACGCTTCGTAATAAACTTTCATCATATTCAGAGCGATTCTTTAAAAATTGTAGCACTGTTTCCTCACCAGCAAATTGGTAGCTCATCTGATGAAAATAACCTATTTTAGCCTTTGGAGAAATAGTTATTCCCTCACCAGTATTAGCTATATGTTTTAGTAATGTACTTTTACCACTACCATTTTTACCCTTAAGCGCAATTTTTTTACCTAACGGGATTTGGAAGCTGACCTCGTGTAATAGTACCTTATCTTGAGCATATAAAGTGAATCGATCTGCCATAATGGGATACTTATTATGCAATGCCAAGGCTTTTGATTGCCGAAAAACAATTTTTCTTTCCTCCTGCACCGCTTCTACTTTTTGAAGCTTCCCTATCCGATGTTCGATAGCTTTTGCTGCACGCTGTACAGCTTTTTGACTTGTGCCTTTGGACTTTGTCATAAACATACGATTAGGTTTAGCGTTAGCCTCTCTTTTAGACATATTGCCTGCCTGAGCAATCTTTTCAGCTTTTTTCATTTTTTCATCTACAGCTTTTTCAAGTCTGCTCTTTTCTTTCAAATATTGATCATGAGCCTGATTTTGTTGATCTTGCTCTAATTGCTTTTGCATGGCATAATTGCTGTAATTTCCTGAGTAGATCGTTACCTTACCACCATCTACCTCCCATATCGTTGTAACCAGCTCATCTAGTACAGCACGATCATGGCTGATGAGTATGAGGGCCCCATAATAATAACGTAATTCATCTAATAAAAATGAAATTCCAAGTTGATCCAAATGTGTTGTCGGCTCATCAATAAGCAAAGCTTCCTCATAAGAAGTAAATAATTGTGCTAGCTTTAATCTTGTTTGCTCTCCACCACTTAATCCTTCAGAATACGTAGGTACTGCTAATTTCCCTAATAACTGTGGATCGGCCTCTATTAACGTTGGTGCCTTCATCTGTTCAAAATATCCGAAATGAACATGACTTTTCAATTTCCCACTTATCGGTTGTATCTTGCCAGCAAGTAACTTCATCAACGTACTTTTACCTACACCATTTTTGCCAACGATACCTATCCGGTCAAATTGATGCACAGCTAATTTTTCAATATTTAATAGTTCTTTATCTAAATAAGTAACGACTACATTCTCTAACTCAAAGCAAACCTTTTCCATATTGCTACCTCCCGAAATTGATCATTCCGTATCGATAGCGATGGTATCGATACGAGCTTTTAATCAAAGCTCGTATCAAAAGAATAATAGACTATACATTTCACTTTCCTCCCTACATTCAATAAAAAAACACAGACAATTTGCCTGTGATGTAAAGTAAAAGAGATTGATTGTAAGACAAGCGTCTTTTTTCTCATGATGATGAAGATGATTAAAAAAGGACAGACTATCCCATTTACTCTGGTGTACAAAACAGAGTTTGGCCCTATTCAGTTACTGGTTCAACATTGGGAAACGTAGTCTCATAGCATGTGTCATTTTTTAATAACCCTCCTAGCAGTGTTACGACTATTATAAATTTTAGCTATAATATGTCAAGTTTCCAAAGTTCTCTCTAAAGACACACTAATTACTGTCGATATATCACAAATGAACATTCCAAAAAGTATATCATTTGGTGAAAACCTGATATAGTATGGAATTTAAGAAAAAATAAAATTTGATTTGGTGGTGTTATGTGAATGAAGAAATACGTTATCGATATTTTAATGATTATGCTTGGATCACTGCTTTTTGCCCTAGCAGTTAACTTATTTGTTATTCCTAATGATTTAGGTGAAGGTGGCGTAACAGGCTTAACGATTATTGCTTATTATCTGTTCGGATGGTCGCCAAGTATTGTCAGCTTTGTTATGAATGCAGCTTTACTTATCGTTGGTTATAAATTTTTAAATAGACAAACAACAATTTATACAATCATAGCGGTCTCATTCCACTCTTTATTTTTACATTTAACAGAAACGTGGTCTATTTCTTCAGATGAGATTATCGTCAATACAATTTTTGGTGGCGTATTTGCAGGAGTCGGTATTGGCTTAATTATAAGAGTTGGTGGTACAACAGCAGGTTCTACAATTTTAGCGAGAATCACTAACAAATATCTTGGATGGAGTATTAGCTATGGACTTTTATTCTTCGATTTAATTGTTGCTTTTTCATCTTATTTTATCATTGGTGCGGAGGCATTAATGCTAACAATTGTTATGCTGTATGTTGGTACAAAGGTAATGGAGTTTGTTATTGAAGGGGTTAACCCTAAAAAGGCAGTTACCATTATCTCCAAAAAACCAGAAGACATTGCTGGACAGGTAACTGCTTATATGAATCGTGGGGTAACTGTACTATCAGGTCATGGTTATTATACAAAGGAACAAAAGGAAATCCTGTATATTGTTATTAGTAAGCAAGAAGTTGTAAAGCTTAAAAAAATTGTCAAGGAAGTAGACAAGGACGCATTTATTGCCATTCATGATGTAAGGGACGTTTTCGGAGAAGGCTTTATTGAATTAGCAAAATCATAAAACAGTCAAAACACCTTTTGTAGATAACAACAAAAGGTGTTTTATATTGTTGAAAAAGATTTCACTAGCAGAAAAAGAACCTTTGGCAAAGCGAAGGGTTGATTTCCGTTCCCCAATTAGAAGTAGCTTGGAACGGATATTCATTTTCACCTTTCACAAAAATTCTATTGGTGATTTTGTTTTTCTATTTACCTATTTCTATCAATCTGTAAGGAGCTTTCGATAATACTGTCTAATAGTGCTGAATAGCTGATCCCCGCTGCAAGGGCACTTTTTGGTAGGAGGCTATTTTGCGTCATGCCAGGCAATGTATTAACCTCCAACACATAAGGAACGCCATCCTTAATTAACATATCTACTCTTGCATAGACAGTGCATCTTAAAGCCTTGTAACTGATCATCGCAGCCTTTGCAACTCGGTCGTGAATTGCAAGTGGTAGTTCCACAGGCTCCTCTACTGTAGAAGCATCGTCATATTTTGCCTGGTAGTCAAAAAATACTGCTGTATGTTTGATTGACAGGATTGGCAATAGCTGTTCATTAAGGATGGGGCATGTAATTTCTTCGCCAATCAAGTACTGCTCAATAATGATTTCGTTATCCCACTTAAATACCTCTGTAACTGCAGCTAATAAGGCACTCCGGTCATGGACAATTTGAACACCCACACTAGAACCACCAGCATTTGGCTTAACTACAAGTGGATAACCCATAAGCTCTATATCCTGTAAGGGCAACTCCTCTCCTTTTATGAGATGCACCCAATCTGGCGTTGCAACACCTTCATATCGAAGGATTTTTTTAGCCATATTTTTATCCATGCACAAACTACTTGCTAGAAGACCGCTTCCTGTATAAGGAATACCCAACGTTTCTAGCACCCCCTGAATCGTACCATCTTCCCCAAACTTACCGTGAAGTGCTAACAAAGCCACATCAATATCACCCACCTTGTCAATTACCTCTTTGTTGTTATCTAATGTGATGGCCACAACTTCGTATTTTTGCTTATCTAATTGAGTGACCATTTCCTTACCTGTCATAATGGAAACCTGCTTTTCAGAGGAAGTACCACCCATAATTACGCCAACCTTCATTTTTTCAACTCCTCATAACGTTTTTCAATGTATCACCAATGATTTGAATACCTCGAACAATATCGTCATCTGCTAAACGAGAAAAGCCTAAACGAAATGTATGACTACCTCTTCCATTTGTATAAAATACATCACCTGGATAAAATACCACGCCCTTGTCATAGCATTTCTCAAGCAACAATCGTGCATCTACGTCCTCTTTTAGTTCTATAAAAAGGTGAAGCCCCCCATCCCCTGTTATCCTGCTATAGGGAATGTATTGCATACAAGCTTGACGGGCAAGCTCATATTTTTTCTTGTAAACAAATCTTGCTTTCTTTAAATATTTTTCAAAGTAACCATCCTGTAAATATTGATATAACACTGCCTGATCCAGTGTTGATGTATGAATTGTTCGAGCTCTTTTCATACTTTCCAAGCTATCAATTAACTCCCTATCTGCTAAAATCCAGCCAACACGTAAGCCAGGGAAAAGAATTTTAGAAAAGCTACCAATATAGACAATGTTATTACCTATACCGCTAAAAGCGATTAGTGGTGCCAAATGCGAGCTTGAATACCTTAATTCCTCATTAAAGCCATCTTCTATAATGGGTATTTGATATTTGGAAAAAAGCTGAAAAATAGCACTCCTTTTCTCGGAGGAAGTGACAATTCCTGTTGGATTATGATAGGACGGGATAAGATAGGCAAAATCAAAGTCCTTATCTGCTAATGTTTTTTCCACCTGTTCCATGTCAATCCCGTCATCTTGCATATCGATGCCATGTACGTCTAACCCATGCAAACGGAAAAGCTTCAATGCTGCATGATGTGTAGGATTTTCACATAGTACACGCCCTGATTTTTTAGCTAAAGAGGACAATAAAATATCTAGACCTTCTGTAAAACCATTTGTAATTAAAATATCTTTATTAGAAATGTCCACACCTTTCATCTCCATATAGCTAAGAAGGTGGTCAATTAAGGGCTTATAGCCCTTGGCATAGCCATAGTTTAAGACAATATCTCCTTCAATGGACATCCTTGTGAGAAATGCCCTTTTGAAATTTTCAACATCAAAAAGCTTTTCTTCTGGAGCTATACTAGTAAATGAAATCATGCCTTTTTTCCAGTGTATATCTTGTCGTATTAAATCAATTTCATCAGCTAATAAAGTTGTTTCATTCAGCCTTTGTTTCCAATCTATTTCAATAGAAGAAGTTTTCAATGTAGTAACCTTTCCGATAAAATGCCCTTTTCCTTTCACTGCATAGATGATGCCATCTAGCTCTAATTCGGCATATGCGTTCAGCACCGTGTTTCTACTGACCGCTAATAACTTACTAAGTTCACGGGTAGATGGAAGCTTTTGATGTTCCAACAGATGCCCCTTGACAATCATGTCTTGAACATAATCCTTCAATTGTACATAAACTGGTCGTTCATCCATAAGCTTAAAATCACTAAACACTTCCTAACCCCCTTGCTTCATTTTTGCATAAACCCTGATAACCAAAAAGGTCCACACATTATGTAATTTCCTGTTAGAGTGGTTGCTCTTCTTTCTATCATATTTCAATATGGTCATAAGCATAAAAAGAAAACTCCTCTTTTGAGAAATATATCAGCAAAAAAGGAGTTTTATTATTATTTTAAAATATCATCCAGACCGTTTTCCTTTTTATCAGGACATACTAAGGACACCACAACTCCAACAATTAAGCAAATAAAGAATGTCGCTGCCTTGGCTGACACTACAGCCTCCATAGGTGACAGGGACCATACAATCGCACTAATAAAACCGACAATAATTGTAGCAATAACCCCAATGCCTGACACACGTTTCCAGAAAAAGATTAAAAGGATCACAACCGAAAATGTATTGCCAATCCCTGCCCATGCAAAGGATACTAAGCTATAAATTACAGAACCTGATTTGAGTGAAATCATAATACCCACAATCCCACTAATAACAGCCACTAGACGCGAAAGGTGAACTAATTTTTTGCTAGAAATATTCCAACGTAATGTTTTATGAATTATGTCCTCACTTATCGATGTTGTGATGACTAACAATTGAGACGAAGCCGTTGACATAATAGCTGCTAAAATACCAGCCACAATAATTCCTGCAACCCAAGGCGGTAAAATTTCAAATACCATATGTGGCAATATCATTTCAGGATCTTCAATAGAACCTTGCTTATACAAAGTTGAGGCGAAAATCGCAGATAAAAAGGCACCCACATAGACAATTAATGTCCAAATAATCGCCATATTACGGCCAGTAATTCGCTCTTTTTCAGTCGTAATAGCCATAAAGCGAGAGCTCAATTGAGGTTGCCCCCCAAGCCAGCCAAAGAACCAGGATAGATTTGTAAATAACATCGCCCCTAAGGCAAGTCCATTTAAGCCTCCAACCCAACTATCTGCACCATTGCCCATTTGAGCTAGCTCTGTTGAAATGCTTAAACCTTGATGTTGAATTTCCATATAAGCAGCAATTGGAACAATAACAAACGAGATCAGCATTAAAAAACTTTGGATTGTATCTGTCCAAACAACGGACATAAACCCCCCCATACATGAATAGGCAATTATTATTGCTCCAATAATAATTGTTCCCCATGTGATGTTGAATCCTGAGAATGAATAAATCGTTTTACCCATCCCAGAGAATTGAGCTGCTAAATAGCAAACAAAGAATAATACCATTACTGCAGAAGCTAACCAACGAATTATATCTGCGTGCTTTGGAAATTTAACAGCAATATAATCTGTTAGGCTATTCACCATATATTTTTGTTGCTCTGTCATAAAGCGCTTTGATAAAAATAGCCATGACACAACAACGCCTAAAAGCATGCCAGATAAAATCCAAATGCCTGACAGCCCAGCCACATAAATAAAGCCAATTGCCCCTAAAAACATATAGGCGGATTCACCCGTTGCGCGCTCTGAAAAGGCTAACGCCCAGCCCGGTAGTTTATTTCCCCCTAGAAAGTAATCATTATGTGATAAATCTTTTTTACTGAAGTAAATCCCTACTCCTAGCATAGCGAGTAAATAGACAAATATTTCAACATAAACAATTGTATGCATATACCCAAAGTCCTCCATCTGATTAATCTAAACAATCCCAATTGGTTTTATCAGATAATAGTTCGGGTTTTTTTAATTGTCAATAACTAATTTTGTAAAAAGGAGGCAAAGTATTTCGATATTTCTACAAACTTCAAAGCTCCTGGAGAAAGATGAATACTGTGTTTGTGTGCAATTCCAACCTGTCTAACATATGCTTGATAAAATTTTTTTCTAATCAGGTTACTTGGTGCATGTAGTAAAAGGGAGTTGGGCACAACAGAAATGCCTAAATTTTCATTGACCATTGTCAAAATGACTTGATCAACTGATAATTCATAGACTACATTGGGATGGATTTTATGTTTAGCTAAAATCCTTGATACATCTCGATCAATCGTACGTTTAGGCATAATCCAACGTTCATCCTGCAATTGCTCTAGAGAGAGCCTTTCTTCCTTCGCCAATGGATGTTCCTGTGCCATAATGCAAACAAGCTCATCATTAAAAATCGCATCGAATACAAGATATTTAGAATTTGGCTGCACTAAAAAACCGATATCTACAACGCCATTATGAAGCCATTCTTCGATTTGATCATAATCTCCCTCCATCAAACGTATTTCTAGGTCTGGATAATGCTGTTCGAAATACGCTAAAACCTTTGGTAATAAGACCAAGGAAACACTTGGTAGAATACCAACCGATAACATCCCACCAATGAGATTCTTTAAATTTGCTACAGAGGTTTCAAGCTGCTGTTGTTGCTGCAATATTTTTGAGATGTGTTCGTAAACAATTCTCCCCTCACTCGTTAAAACAATATTATTGCGGTTTCGAATAATTAGAGAAAGCCCTAATTCTGCCTCTAAATTACTAATCGTATGACTGATTGAAGACTGTGTGAGATTGAGCTTTAAGCCTGTTTCTGTAAAATTTCCTGTATCGATAAGTGTATGGAACGCAATATATTGTGCTAATGTAGCCATGCTATTCTGCTCCTTTTATGATTTTTTTTCATATTCGATTGTGTAAATATTCATTTGATTTAAATTACTAGCCACCTCTATAATAAAAATAAAATCCAAGTAAATCAATATGATTTGTTAATGAGGGGGCTCATAAAATGGCAGAGGACAAATTAATGATGAAGGCTTTATCTATGGACATAATTACCGCAAAAATGTTTACAGAATTACATCTCTCCATTACAGAGCAGTATGGCGAGCATGGTCGGAGATTAGTACAAAAAGGCTTAGATGCGTTTGGTTTAAAGGATGCTGAAGCAATGGCGAAAAAAGCAACAGCAGAAGGGGAAAATCATACTTTCTTTGAATACTTACCCCAAATCGTTGTAGGTGAAGAGAAATTTGCCGATTTAACACCGTTTGCTCGATTTTCTAAAATGTTTGCACAGATTGCCAAGCAAGTTGTAGATGAATATGGTGAAGCTGGTGAACAAGTGATTATGCGGGCAGTAGAACGTTTTGGTCATAAACGAGGCCAAGGTATTGCTCAACGTGCTCGCACAAACGGTCTAGAAAATTCCGTGGAGCATTATTTAACTAACTATGATATGGGTCGTAGTGATTTGTTTGAAATCGATACAGTTTATAAGGAAAATGAGGTTGAACAAACGTTTACTCACTGCCCATTAGGTCAACAATGGGCAGATGATGATATGGGTAAATACGGCATTTTGTATTGTAAAGTCATCGACCCCTCTATTGCTAAAGGGTACAATAAAAGCCTAGAGGTGGTACATGATCAATTTGTTTTACGTGAAGGACAGTGCCACTTCCAATTCCAAATGAAAGAGTGATGTCATGATTAACGGAGTTAGGCTCGTACAGCATCTTCAAGACTTAAGTCAAATTGGTCGTAATGAAAAGACAGGTGGCATTAACCGCTTCTCGTTCACACCAGAAGAAAAGCAGGCAATTGAGTTAGTCACAACTTATATGGAGCAAGCAGGTATGAATGTCACAATCGATGCAGTTGGAAACCTTATTGGTACATATGGTGAAGGAAATGAAACCATTATGCTAGGTTCTCACATCGATACAGTACCAGAGGGTGGCAAATATGATGGAGCATTAGGGGTGCTAGCAGCTATTGAAGTGGTACATACTATGCATGAGCAACAGTTGATACCCTCTAAAAAAATTCAAGTCGTCGCTTTTAAGGATGAGGAAGGCACGAGATTTGGCTTTGGGCTTCTTGGCAGTAGTGCAATGGCTGGTCTTTTAACAGAGGAGCAATTACAGCATACAGATGAAGCTGGCATTTCCATCGAAGAAGCCATGAAAGATTTCCATTTATCACCTTATCCTTTAACACAAGTGCATCGTAATGACATAAAAGCTTATTTAGAAATGCATATCGAGCAAGGAAAAGTGTTAGAAAATGAAGACCTACCAGTCGGTGTTGTCACAGGTATTGCAGCCCCATTATGGCTAGAGGTAACCGTAACGGGTGTCAGTGAACATGCTGGTGCAACACCTATGCCGATTCGTCAGGATGCTCTAACTGCAGCAAGTGAAATGATTTTAGCTATTGAGCAACTATTAAACAATACAACAGATTCCGTTGCAACGGTTGGTAAGCTAACGGTCTCTCCAAATGGGACAAACGTTATACCAGGTAAAGTTACGTTCTCGATTGATCTTCGTGATATTGACGAAAATAAAGTAAGTGCATTAGAGCAGGAAATTATGCAACAGCTTCAACAAATTGCTGAACGAAGACATGTCTCATTGGCTTCCAAAGTATTACAGCGCATTAAGCCTGCAAAAACCGATGCCTTACTACAACAGCAACTTACTACAAGTATTGAAAAGCAAGGTATACGTCCTTATTCTCTCATAAGTGGTGCTGGGCATGATGCAATGAATATAGCTGAAATTGCCCCGATTGGAATGCTATTCGTCCGCTCGAAGGACGGCATTAGTCATAATCCATTAGAATACAGCTCAGATGAGGATATTGTTGTAGCAACTAATATTTTTTATGATACTGTTGTCGAACTCTCTAAATAGCCCATAATATAGAAGAAAGCCATTCTCTAAATTGTTGAGAGTGGCTTTTATAGAAAGTCTTTATTCTTCGCCTTAGCAATAGTATTTTGAATGAACGGTTCCTTTTTCTTGGTATAGGTTTGGCGATCATACTGAAAGTGAACAGCAAGCTGTTCTTTTAACGTTTCATATTCATCCGCCGTTTGAGCATTTAATCGAAGATAATCTCGGAACAGACATTTGTCAATCCATTCACTACTGTTATATTCACATATATGTAAATGACATGTTCCTTGGCCCCATAGCCCTTTTCTAAAAAATCTTCTTCTATCCATTAGCTCAGGTTTAGGAACATATTCATACCCAATTATTCTTAAAGCCTCTATTAATTCCGAGACTCCTTCTATCCTTTGGACTCCTAGAAGAATATCAATAATGGGCTTAGCCTTTAAACCTTTGATAGATGTGCTACCTATGTGCTCAATCCCTAATATTGCAGGACCAATAGCTTCTTGTATACTCCTTTTTTCATCTAAAAATTGTCCTTCCCAATTTGGATCATAGTCAGACAATACCACTTCAATTTTTTTCATGTGTCATTCACCTCACTTTTTTGAAATAAGCCAACTATAAATAAAGCGTATTTACCTTAAAATAATAAATCTATTTCGTTTTTAAATTTCCCTTTATATAAGAAGATCTCTCTATATTTGATTGAACTGGTTTCATTTTAGCATAAGGAATATTATCTCTTTTAATATGATATAGTGTAATTATGGTTAATTTTCCAAAATAATTGAAAGGGGCTATAAAATGGAAGAGATTTTAACAATTACGAATTTAACGAAGAGTTATGGAAACAAGGAAATTTTGAAAGGGATTGACCTTCACGCAGCTAGAGGTGAAATCATCGGTTATATCGGTCCCAATGGCGCGGGTAAAAGTACAACTGTAAAACTTATTCTAGGGCTAGAAGGTGATTATGGTGGCGAGATTAAGCTCTTTGGGAAAAGCATAGGACAAGACCAAATTGATTATAAACGGCGAATTGGTTACGTCCCTGAAATCGCTGATGTTTATGATAACTTAACAGGCTATGAGTATTTAACCTTCATCGGCCAGCTATATGGATTAGAGCTAGAGGAGGCGGCTGACAAATCCAAATCACTAATGGAACTGTTTGGAGTTGGTGAAGCATACCATTCTAGAATTTCTTCCTATTCTAAAGGCATGCGTCAAAAACTACTAATTATTGCAAGCCTTATACATAATCCAGACCTGCTATTTTTAGATGAACCAATCAATGGCCTAGACGCAAACAGTGTCATGATTTTTAAAGAAATCTTAACGCAACTAGCTGCCAATGGAAAGACTATATTTTACTCATCACACATTATGGATGTCGTTGAAAAAATCAGTAGCCGCATCATTTTGCTGTATGATGGAAAAATTGCAGCGGACGGAACATTTGCCCAATTACAAGCAGATAATACTGAAGGAACATTAGAAAGAATTTTTAACCAGTTAACAGGATTTCATGAACATCAGGAAATCGGAGAAAAATTTGTGTCCGTCGTTCGTGGGGGACAATTATGACAGATTTCAAAACGCTACGATTGCTTGATAAGTTCCGATGGCTTTTTATAAAAATGGGCATTGATTATGACATGATGAGAAAAATCCTCCATATAAAATTAACAATGGATGAACGGAAAGTACCTACCCTATTTAATCAAAACAAAAAGAAAGACAATCAAAAGTATGGCTACATTAAGTCTCTATGGATTTATATGTTATTCGGGCTTATACTCATCCCGCTTATGGGATTTGGTCAAAATTTTCTATTTCAGATGAGTATCGCCTTTGCAATGATCATCTTTTTGATTATGACTTCATTGATTTCTGACTTTTCTTCTGTGCTTTTAGATGTACGAGATAAAAGCATACTTTCAACTAAGCCTATTTCAGCTAAAACAATTAATGCAGCAAAATTTATGCATATTTTTATTTATTTATCCTATTTAACATTGGCCCTAACAGCCATCCCTCTAATAGTCAGCCTTTTTACTCAAGGTATTGTGTTTTTTATTTTAACAGGTCTTGAGATTCTATTAATGAATTTATTTATAGTTGCCATCACAGCCATTTTATATATTGCCATTTTACGCTTCTTCGATGGTGAAAAGCTGAAGGATATGATTAATTATGTACAAATCGCTTTATCTCTAATGCTGATGATTGGCTACCAAGTTCTTATTCGATCCTTTGAATTTGTCAATTTAGATATGGTAGTGTCGTTTCATTGGTGGAACCTCTTCTTAATACCGATGTGGTTCGCTGCCCCTTATGAACTCATACTGCATGGTGACACATCCTTATTGACCGTCATTTATACCATCTTAGCAGTGATTGTACCTATTATTTCGATTTGGATCTATATTAAACTCATACCAACCTTTGAACGCAATCTCCAAAAACTGCTAAGTACAAGTAAGTCTAAAAAGGAAAAGAACAATCGACTAAAGTCGTTTTTATTAACCATTGTGTGTAGAACACACGAGGAACGAGCTTTCTATCGCTTCGCAGCTCTGATGATGAAGCAAGAGCGAGAGTTTAAGCTAAAGGTCTACCCATCTTTAGGCTTTTCATTTATTATTCCCTTTATTTTCATGTTTACTTTTAGCAGAGGGGAAGAAGTCGATTATGCTAGTAGTATGAGCTATTTAAATATCTATTTTAGTATGATGATTATACCATCCGCTGTCCTTATGCTTGGTCACTCTGCTAAATATAAGGCTGCATGGATTTATAAAACGCTACCGCTTAAAGATTATACAGATTTACAAAAAGGTAGCTTAAAGGCATTTTTAATTAAATTGTATACTCCGTTATTTTTAGTACTAAGTATAGTCTTTAGCTATATTTATAGTATTCGAATTATCCCTGATTTACTAGCTGTTTTGGTAACAAGCTGGTTATATACCATCCTTTGTTTCGTCATGATGACAAACAAATTACCCTTTACCAAACCCTATGATGAAGTTAATGATGCACAAGGCTGGAAGATTCTTTTGTTATTGCTCCCTTTAGGTTTACTTGTAGGGCTGCACTATATAATAGCTAGTCAGATAACATACGGCTCTACTATATATTTCATTGTGCTTTTCTTCATCAACATCTTGATATGGAAACTGGTTTTTAAATCGAAAAAATAAACCAAAAAAACGGCTCAAATCCTATAATAGAGTGGGATCAGCCGTTTTTTCCATGCCATGATGTTTAAAAGATAAATGCAACGATTTCTTCCTCACCGCTTTTCATATCTTTTATTTTATACATATTTTGATTGACCTCGTTATCTCCTAATACAATAACCTTCGGTGTGTTTTCACGATTGGCTTTTTCCATCGCCTTTTTCACTTTTTTCCCACTTAGCTCAACTTCTATCTTATATTTTTCTCGCCGTAATGCAGTTGCTAGCTTTAGTGCCTCTTTTTCTGTTCCCAGAGGAATAATATAAATATCCACGCTATGAGCGTTTTGCTCTATTTTTCCCGAAAGCTCTAGTGCTGTATAGATGACATCTAAACCAAATGAAATACCAACAGTAGCATAGGTTTGATTTGTCTCTAAAAGGCCACCAATAGCATTGTCATAGCGTCCCCCACTACCAATACTTGAGCGGATTGTTCCATCTGCTAAAAAAATTTCATAAATTGTTCCTGTGTAAATTTCAAGTCCCCTCGCTAAAAATGGATTGAAAATACATTGGTCACTTATTTCAAGTGCCTCTAAATAAGAAGTTAATTCCATTAATTCCTGTAAACCTTGTTGTAAAAAGACATTCTCGGTCGCGAATCCTTCAAAATACGCCATACTTATTTGAGGACGTTCATCTAAAAAGTGCTTTATTTTATGAATACTATTATCTGATAACCCCAATGCCTTCAATTCTGCGAGCATTGTTTTCTCGTCTATTTTTTCAATCTTATCTAATGTTAAAATAACTCGATTCATTTGTTCCTGTTCAACCTCAAATAATTGCAGTAAACCAACTAAAAGCTTGCGATTATTATATTGGAGATTAATTTTAAGTTTAAGCTGATCAAAGGCATCTATCGCCATCATCATTAGCTCCGCCTCAGCAGCCTGTGATTCTACCCCAACAATATCTACATCACATTGTGTAAATTCGCGAAAACGACCAGCCTTGATGGGGCCATCTCGAAACACTTTGCCAATCTCATATCGTTTAAATGGCATAGCAATCGCTGGATTCATCGCTACAACTTTTGCAAATGGAATTGTTAAATCATAGCGTAACGCTAAATCTCGCTCACCTCGATCTGTTAATGTATACATCTCCTCTAAAATCTCAGCACCACCAGCATATTTAGAAGCCATCAACTCTGTATAGTTAAGAATAGGTGTTTCTAACGGCTTGCAGCCATAGGCTATAAATGTATCTTCTAACGTACGTCGTATCACACGACGAGTAGCCTCTTGCTCTGGTAAATAATCTTGTGTTCCTCGAACATTCTGATAGTCCATTTTTTTCATCATAAGCTCCTCCTCATTTTTTGAGCAATAAAAAAACCGTATAACGATAAAGCTTCAAATCAGCTTTATTTATACGATTACATGAGAAATAGTCTTCCTATTCAATATTAATAAGTTAATAAGGATAGCAAGACTAGTGATGATGATGATGTTTTATTGTGAATGATTGGACAAGAGTAATGACCATGTTTATTCCCCCTTTTTTATTAAGGGTTACTATAAGACACACCCAATAGAATGTCAAATTTTTTCTAAAATTCACACAGTATTTTTTTCATTTTTTCTAGAGTAGCTAACATTTCAGCTAACTCTTCAGTTGTTAAGTGAGCATGGTACTTTTCTGTAATCTGTTGATTAAAGGCTTCGACTTCCTGTTTATATAATAGACCCTTCTCACCTAATTCGACAGAAAAGGCACGCTTATCCTCCTCATGCTGCCTTTTCATTATATAGCCATCCTGTTCAAGCTTGGTTAATTGCTGACTCACTGCACTTTTTGTAATAGCCATTTTATCTGCTAGTTCTGAAGGCGAGCAGGATGGATGACGCATTACTAATGTTAAAAGAACATATTGCTGATTATTTAAGGAGAAATTAGTATAAGCCCTTTCCATTTTCTCAAGCATGATCCAAATATCTTCAATGGTTTGATTTATTTGCTCTGCTACCTGGTTATTCTTCATTTTTTTGAGTGTCACCTTTTTCTCGCCATTTTTTAGGATTTAGATAGCTTTTAAATTTGTTGGCTACTTCTTTTCCAACAAGTAAAGCACCAAGCCAAAATAAGATTTCAGCCATAATAATACTTCCTGGTATAATCCCTGCCTTTACTTTTGTAGGTATCGGTGTGAAAGGTGTAATAATTGGGATTAACCATAAAGAAAGTGAAAAGATAATAATGCCTAATCCAAGCTTATAAGCAAAAGATTTTTGTGTTCTTTCGTTAGAGGTCATGTATCTTCTCCTGTAATAATTAATTTATTTAAGTTAACTAAACTATATGATACATTTCTTTTTATGTAAAGCTTTTTAATCTTTATAACAAAAATTCCCATCTATTTGACTAGTGAGAGTCAAATAGATGGGATTACTAATTTAGTTATTTTCCAAATGTAAGGGGTATACGTAGCTCATCATTTGGCTTGTTAGTTAAATATTTATAAATGAGAATTTCTAGCTCCTCCTTGTCAAAATTCTCATAAACATCCATTCTTTTATTATTTTCAAGAATGCCCATAAATTCAGGCGTCCCATAGATTTCTTCTTTACCCTCTAAATAATAGGTTTGATTGACTCCAGCAAACCCTGGATCAGGGCTTAATGATTCCACATAAAGGTTATTGTCCTTCATATAATACGTCCATGAAATTGGATACCCTGCTATATTAGATGTTACACTTTGATGCTTTGCTGATATGTTCGTTAATTGGATTGAATTATCGTCTCCGTATAAACCTTCAACACGGTTCTTAGCAACGAAAGTTAAAGGTTGATTTTCCAAAGAAGCTGCATTTAGTCCAACTATTTCAAAGCGCAGCTCTGTTTCATTAGGATTTCCAACTTTACCCGAAATATATCCAGTCAATAATGTTCCACCTATATCCAGTTGATAATCCATATAAGGGAAAGTTTCGTATTTTTCTTGAGTAAGAACTAATCGAACTTGGGTCGGTGTAACCGTCATTTCATGAATTTTAGTGCCACCAGGCACATTGTCAATTGGAATATCTAATACTTGCTTAAATGATGTATTTTCCAGTTGTGTTTTAGAGAGATTTAGTTGCATATTCCAAGTGCTTTCTTTTGTTTCTAGTATGCGGTTATAAGAAATTTGGAATTTAGTTCCCTCTTCTTGTAAGGCTTCAGACTCGAATAGTTGCTGACTAAAATATTCTCCTTTTGCTCCCTGTCTTCCCATGAAAGATTTTTTCCCTGTTTCAATTGAATGATTCGTATTATTAATCGCCTCAATGAATATCCCTGTATTTCGGACTTTTAAATCTGTAAGTGTAACTGCCGTTTTAAGCAATATTTTACCCTTATCTTGTGCAAAAGATTGAATAGACACTGTGTCAACTCCGTCCTTTTGAATAGGGAACACTTGCGTAGTTAAGTCATTTGGATTATAGTCGATAGAATATTTTTTATCGCTGATGAATTGAATATTCTCCATCATAAGCTCCACATCTGTCATCTGTCCTTCAGCAACCCAATCCGTTTCAAAATAACCCTGAAAGGTACCAAGCTCCTCATTCCAAGAATGTGTATAATTCCCTTCAATAAAGTTACCCTTTGAATCTTTAAGCCCGGTATGTTCAAAGCCTATATCCTCTCCATCCCAAGAGGCATCAGGTTTCAAACTATACAAAAGAAAGGTTCTGTTATCATCGATAAACGCCGTATGTACGGTCAACGTAAACCCATCCTTCGTAACAGATTGTTCAATCGTCTGCCCTAAGCCCTGGTCTAATGCAGACTGAATACCAGCTCTATAAGATAGAATAGTTGACCAATCATAGTTCAGTGCTGCATAGACAGGTGTAGCCATTAGAGCGACAGCTAATCCTGCAACTAAAACAAATCTCTTTCTTTTTCGAGGTAGAAGTTCGATCGGTTCATTTACCATTTTTAGTTCATCCTGCTGGATACCATTCCACATTTGTTCAAAGTCAGGATACTTCATGTTATGGTCTGCGTTCATCTCTTTTTTCAATTTCTTTTCAATGCGTTCCAAATTGATTCTCTCCCTTCAACCATAAATTTTGTTTTTGTTCTAGTTTTTTGCGCATGATTTTCAATGCCTTATGGAGTCTCGATTTCACCGTTCCCACTGGAATCTTTAGCGTTTCCGCAATTTCCACTAATGATAGCTCACCAATGTAGCGGAGGGTGACAACAGCCATTAACTTTTCTGGTAGCTGTCTGAGTAGTGCCTCCCACTCCTCCTCAGCTGCCTTCTCCAGTACAATGGTGTCTACAGATTTAACTGATGCCGTAGTTTGCTCCTGTAGCAACTGTACCTGACTCACTTTTTTTAACTGAGCCTGCTTTCTTTTAAGCAAATTTAAACATTGATTCATCGCAATCCGTAAAATCCAAGCACGTGTATGCTCTACACTTCTCCAATCCTGACGAAAGACGGTGACAAATACATCATGGCAGAGATCTTCCGCATCTTGGGCATTCCGTAGCATGTAATAACAGGTACGGTAAACATCTTTGTTGTATGAATCGAATAATTCACGTTCTGTCAATCCAAGGCACTCCTTTCTGATGGTTCTACGTTATAAACAAATGACTACTTGAAAAGGTTCATTTTTTTAAGAAATTCATATACGTACTTTTTTAATTTAGTGTTTATGTAAAAAGATCCAGTTAATGTGCAAAAAAAAACAGATGGCAATAGAGGTCCGTTATGGAACATCTAATCCATCTGTTTTTGGCTATTGGGAAATGGTGAGCGAAGGCAATATCATGAATCACATTTGATTCTTCTAGAAACTAATTTTAAACTTCACCTTTTTTTCGTGCTGTCATTTCATCTTTCATTTCATCTTTTAAAGCTTCAATTGACTGTTTACGTCGCTTATTTTTTTCCTTTAGCCTGTTACTTTCTAGAGGATCTGCAAATTCCATACTAATTTCTGCTTCCTGCACTTTCTCCTCAGTATTTTTAACAATATCACGGATGCGTTCAACATTATTGGAGCGATCATCTGATTTTCGATGTCTTGAATTAGCCATGTTAACCTCCTCAAATTATGACATAAGGTTATTTTGGAATGATTTTATCATTATATGAGTGCTAACTTTTACTAAAATAACATCCTTTAAACGCTATCTATCCAATAATTCTACCTTCATTAAAAGCAATTAAGTTTCCACCTGACAGGATTTTTAAACAATCTCTTCCTTCAAACCTTCATAGGCAGATTTTGAATGCATCAATACATATAAAACTATGGAGAGGAAAATAGCTACAATTCCAAAGACAATGCAGACCATTTGTAGGGAGAGCCATTCCGCTAGCAACCCTAAGGCTAACGTAAAGACAATCTGTAGCACATTAATGACCATCGTTGAAACACTACCAAAACGGCCCATAATTGATGTCGGTACACTTATTTGATAAAAGGTGCTGTAGCCCGCATTACAAAATGACATACATACTCCTAATGCTATAAAGCTAATAATCGCCATTGTCACATTCGGTGAAGAGTAAAACAATGTATAGCAAAGTGTGGTCAAAAGCAGACCATAGACAATATATTGTCTTGTTGAAAATCTTTTAGCATAGCAAGCAGCCATTGCTCCACCAATAATAGCTCCAATTCCAGCGATACTAACGATGACACCATATAGACTATCCGAAGCTTGAAGGTTTTGTTTAATAAATGTAGCTTCCTGTGAGTCTAATGCAAAGGCAATCATCAAGGCAACTTGAAAATAAAGAAATACTTTGGCAAAGACATACTCTTTTTTAATATAAGCGTAGACAATACCATAATCCTCTTTTAGCATCCTCCAAGTAATGGGTTTTCGGTGCATATTCTGATGATCTTCTACTGTGGGAAGCTTAAAAATGGAGAGCGCGCAGATAAAGAACGTCAATGCATTAAACCAAAACGCTACAGATACATCGGAAATGGCAATGATAAACCCAGCCAATGCGGGACCAATTAAAAATGAGCCTGAGCTAAACATTCCTAATATGGCATTAAAGGATTGTTTATCTTCATCTGGTATATATTTCGAAATATAATAGGTACTACTTGGCCCAAAAAAGCTACTTGCTATATTAGATAAAAATAAAACGCAATAGATGAGCCAAAGAGAGGACGTAAAAGGTAACAATAAAATCAATATGCCACGAATAATATCACTATAAATCATTAATTTTTGTTTATTCGATCGATCAATGATGGAGCCTGCAAAAAAGCTTGTTAAAATTCGAGCAATCGGTCCTACAATAAATATACTCGCCATAGCAGTAGGCGATTCTGTTAAATGCCAAACTAATAAATTGAGGGCGACTAGATTCACCCAATTTCCTAAATACGAGAAACCAAAGCCAAATAGAATGAGCCAATACTTCTTAGCAATGCTCATAAGTCCCCTTTCTATCACCTAAATGAATGATTGGTCTTTTTTGACATAAAAGTATTCCTTTAGATAATCATATCTATTGAAGAATATCGGTGCAACTAAAAATAGCAACCCTTAGCTAAGTTCATAGCTTTGGGTTGCCTTTTTAGTTAGTTGAATCTCGATCGATTAATATCGGTTTGAAGCGATATAGTCTTTGGTCATCATCAGCTAGATGTTCTTTTTTTATTTTTGCTAAGAGCAATGATGCCGCTTTCTGTGCCATTGGTAAAATGGGTTGTTGCAATGTTGTAATGGAAGGTGTTAAAAAGTTGGCATATGGTACATCATCCACAGCGATTACTTGTACATCATTAGGCACATGTATGTTTCTTTTTTTAATATAAAGCATTAATTCTTGAAAAATACGATCATTTGCCGCAATGATTCCCCTGGGTGGTTGCTCCAATGTAAATAATTGATTAAAAATCTCTGTCATCTCAGCTGGCTCACCATTTTTTATATAGCGCTCATCAATCAACAGATCCCTATTTCTGAGCGCTTGACGAAATCCTTCTAAACGTTCGACACGAGGAGTAATCGGTAAGGCTAAAGAAGTAGTGATAAAGGCTATTGGTTGTTTTCGAAATGTCCCTACTGCCGTATCCATGGCAGAAAAATTGTCAAGCAACACTGCAGGAATATCTACTCCCTCAATAAAACGGTCAATAAAAACGATTGGCATTGCTTGTTGATGAAGTCTTATGTAGAGATTTTTGTTTTCTCCTGTTGGAAAAACGATTAAGCCATCCACCTGTTTTTCTAGTAAAGTTTCGATATGCTTTTTCTCTTTTTTAGGGTTATCCGCTGAGTTACACACAATCATATGAAAGCCTTCTTTATCGAACTCTGCTTCCAATGCATTTATTATTTTTGTTGAAAAGTCATGGATAATATTTGCCACAATAATACCAATTGTAAAGGTAGATTTCTGTTTTAAGCTACGAGCCATTAAATTCGGACGATATTGCAATGCTTCAATAGCTTCTTCAATTTTCTTACGAGTCTCTGCACTCATATATTCATATCGCTTATTCAAATATTGCGATACTGTACTATTCGAAACATTTGCATATTGTGCAACATCGGCAATTGTTGTTTTTTTCACTAAAATCAATCTCCTACCTATAATATGAAAACTCTCCTTGGTATTATGTAGCATAGCATACTTTACTGGTTAAATTAACTAGTCAAATAGTTATAGACTTGTTCAGGTAAGTCAATTCCCTTATCCATTGTTTCCACACTACGTTTCTGTTCAATTTCACCAGGCACTAGTACCTGATCAAAATTTGGTGCGGTTGGCGCATCATGTAATTCGTTCATCATTTGTGAGATATTTGCTTTGAATTGATCTACATCTCCAAAAATATTTGGATCTAATACATATAAATATTGTCCTAGATTACGTTTCTGTTCGTAATCACCATACATTTTTGAAATGTGTGGACCAAAAGCTGCACTTGCTAAAATTCCAGAAAGAACATCTACTACAAGTGCCATACCATATCCTTTTGGCCCTGCAAACGGTGTTAAAGATTTTACTTGGTGTGGGTCTGTAGTTGGTGCTCCTTGTGCATCAACTCCCCATGTATTTGGAATTGTCTCCCCTTTTTCACGTGCATATAGAATTTTCCCTAGCGCTACATTGCTTGTTGCCATGTCCAAAATAATCGGTTTATCGTTGGTTGGAAAACCGTAAGCAATTGGATTCGTACCAAAGTAAGGCTCTTTTCCGCCAAAAGGAACAACTGCGGAGTCCGTTTGAGAGCACATAATAGCAATTAAATTTTCACTCGTGGCTTGTTCAAGAAAATAGCCGAGTGCCCCACAATGGCTACTCTCTTGAATAATCGTTGTACATGAGCCATGTTCCTTAGCCACTTTAATGGTTTCATCCATCGCTTCCTTACAAATAACATGCCCAAAGCCATTATCTCCTTTAAAAAGAAGGTGATTTGTGCCTCTTTTTTCTACTGAAAAATGAGGATTTTTCGTTATGCCACCTGCCTGTAAACGTGTGATATAATGCTCCACGCGCATAACACCGTGAGAACTGACACCTCGTAAATCGGCATAAATCAAAACATCTGCTACTTGCGCTGCTGTTTCAGCTTCAACACCTTCAGTTGTGAATTTTTGAACTACTATTTTTTTTAATGCTGGTACAGAAATATTCATTGAAAATCCTCCTCATTATTTAAAATAGATTTGTGCTTTATTTGTGTTGTATTGTTTCGCCTCAAAGTAAGAAATCGCTTCATCGAATGCAATATGCTTCGTGACATAGCCTTTCTTTATAGCTCCTGACTGCATGTAGTTCATAACCGTCTCAAAATCTTCTAACGTAGCATTACGGCTGCTTTTCAATGTTAATTCCTTTGAATGAAATTCAGGATCATTAAATGTAATAGTTTTCTTCATTAAACCAATAAACACTAATGTCCCACTATTTTCTACGTATTGAAATGAGGATTCCATTGATTGTTGATTGCCTGTTGCATCAAAGACAACCGTAGGAAGTTCACCATTACATTTTTCTTGTAACTGCGCCATTATGTCATGGCTACCAACAATCACACCATCCGCTTCCGACCATGCCTGTCCTTCTTTTAAACGTTCTTCGTTCAAATCCATTAATATTGTTTTTGCACCGCGTAACTTAGCAAAACGTGCTGCTCCTAATCCAATTGGCCCTGCACCGATAACAAGTACCGTATCATTTTCTGTTAGTTCCGAACGACGTACTGCATGGGCACCAATAGCTAATGGTTCCACAGTAGCTAATTGGTCACCTGACACAGCATTATCAGTAATTACAATACTGTCATCAACTACGATATATTCGCCCATACCACCATCCATATGTACACCTAATACTTCCAAAGATTTACAGCAGTTTGTTTGACCTCGACGACATGCAGCACACTCTCCACAATGGATGTATGGAATAACTGTTGCACGATCTCCTACTTGGATGTCCTTAACTGCTTCACCGACTTCTTCCACAATAGCAGCTAGTTCGTGGCCTAACACTCGTGGATAACTAAAGAATGGTTGTTCACCTGCAAAAGCATGTGTGTCTGTTCCACATACACCAATATGCGTGATTTTTAATAAAACATCATGACTTCCTTCAATACTAGGCTTGTCTACTTCACGTTCCACCATTTGAAACGGTTCATTAATGATTAATTGTCGCATGCTATTGCCTCCAATAAACTAGTAATTGTAGATAATTGCTGAATAACCTCTGCTGCATCACACTGGAAATATTGTTCGATAAATTGTTGCATTGGCTCTGACTGACCTTGTTCAAAATAGTTATGGATTTCAGTCAGTTTTTCAATAATTTGATCAGATTCACGCACGGAAAAGCGTGTTGGATTCATTGCATATATCCCTATTGCTAAAGCTTGATAGTATATTTCTGTTTCAGCGTAAGGGGCAATACGTGTTTGCCACTTGGATAACTCATTTAATTGAATATCATATAGCTGATGCTCAATAAATGGGTTTAAAAAACGTTCAAAGACATCTTGCTGATAGTACTCATCCACTTGGAAGCGTTGGGTAAAATCGTTTGTTATTTTTTCAATAAAGGCTCGAACACCAGCATGAGAAAATGCCTCTCTTACAGTTTTATAGTTAAAAATCTTGCCGAATGCTGAAAGCAAAATATGACTACCATTTAAAATGGCTACTTTGCGTTTTCGATACATGTCTAAATCATCAAAGACAAAAGGGAAATCATGACTTGTTGGCCAATGTTTAAATGGCTCTTTTTGATCAATTACAAATAAGAAATACGGTTCACAAACTGTGTAAAGGGCATCCTCCCCCTGATAATCCTGTGGATAACCTGTTACAATACGGTCTACAAGTGTATTACAAAAAGTTAACGTCGCAAGCCAATCATTAAATGCTGTAGGCAACTTCCAGTCTTTAGCATGCTGTAGACAAATTGTTTTTAATGTAGAGCCATTCTGTTCTATTAATTCCAAAGGCACAATTGCCACTTGTTTTTCACCTTGAAAATGTTTGTAATATTGTTCTAGAAAGACGGTTAACTTTGCTGCATAGCTTGTTGGACAAGCCGTTGGATAAGGAATATTTTCATAATAAATCCCTGCCTCTGTTGTATTAGACACAATCATTTCTAATGTCTCAGACTGTGCATATTGTAAAAATGTAGGCCAGTTCTCATATGGATGAATAGTATCTTGAATAATCTTAACAGTGGTTTCTTCTTCTACGACCTCACCGTTTTTTAGCCCACGTTCCATCACAGTGAATTGCAGCTGTTGTTCTTCTAGCAGTTTAACTGTTTTTCCTCTTGCTGTTGCTGCGACAGAAACAATACTGCAAGGGACTTGTAGTTTTTCAACTGCTAGGTCAAAAAAGCCTCTGATAAAATTCCCATCACCTATTTGCATAATTTTAATAGGATGTTTCATGTCATTTCTCTCCTACATCGTCACGCCATCTTTAAAAATGGCGATTTCTTTGAATCCATATTTCTCATTATTCGTTTGCACTTCACCTGAAGCTAGCGCTACTATATAATCCATAAATTCATCGACTAATATATCCATCGGCTTCCCATCCACTAACTGCCCTGCGTTAAAGTCAATCCAATTTTTTTTTCGTTCATAAAGTGGTGTGTTTGTTGAAATTTTGACTGTTGGTGTAGGTCCTCCAAAGGGTGTTCCCCTACCAGTTGAGAAAAGGACGATTTGGCAGCCTGTTGAGGCCAGTGCTGTTGTTGAAACAAGATCATTTCCTGGACCGTTTAGTAAATGTAGCCCCTTTGTTGTCATACGTTCGCCATAATCAAGCACTTCTTTTACCTCTTGAAAGCCCCCTTTTTGTATACAGCCAAGTGATTTTTCTTCCAATGTTGTTATTCCACCCGCTTTATTTCCTGGAGAGGGATTTTCATAGACAGGTTGATTATATTTCATAAAATACTGTTTAAAGTCATTTACTAAATGCACAATATCCTCAAAAACAGAGGCATCTTTTGCACGTTCCATTAAAATCTGTTCAGCACCAAACATCTCTGGAACTTCCGTTAACACCGTTGCACCTCCAGCTGAGATCAACTGGTCAGAAAATACACCAATCATCGGATTAGCGGTAATGCCAGAGAAACCATCACTACCACCACATTTCAAACCAATTTTCAGTTCTGAAATAGGTAATGTTTGTCTGTCAAATGTCGTCACATAGTCAAAGGCTTTTTCAAGCAGTTGTTGACCCTCTTCCATTTCATCTGCTGATTCTTGAACATTTAAAAAGGAAACGCGTTGTTCATCATAATGACCAATTGTTTTCTTAAAGAGCTCAATATAATTGTTCTCACATCCTAGCCCTAATACAATGACTGCCCCTGCATTAGGGTGATGAATTAAATTAGCTAAGATTTTTTGTGTATACATTAAATCATCACCAAGTTGTGAGCAACCATATGGATGAGCGAAATGCTGTACACCATCAAAATTGTCAGCCTTCAATAATTGGTTGCCTAACTTCGCCAAGTTTTCAGCTACTTTGTTAATACATCCAACAGTATTAATAATCCAAATTTCATTTCGGACACCAACCTGACCATCTTTTCTACGATACCCTTTGAACATGCGCTGTGCATGACGAGACTCGGCTACGGGATGTGTTTTTGGATTAAATTCATAGCTTAATTCACCCGATAAATTGGTTTTCATGTTATGGGAGTGAACCCAGCCACCTGCTAGGATTTCTTCTGTCGCATGACCAATTGAAAAACCATATTTCGTGATGTGTGCATCTTTAGAAAGAGTCTTGATGGCAATCTTATGCCCACGTAGTACTTGTTGCTGTAACGTTATTTCCTTTCCATCCAATGGAAGTAAAAAGCCTTGAGGAAGATCACTCAAGGCTATGGCAACATTGTCCATCGGATGAATTTTAATAACTGATTGATTGTTCATTTGAATCCATCCTTTCTATTTCTAAGCTATTTCTTTATGAACTATTGGTGTAACAAATTTAATAACTGCTAATGAAGCGATAACCGCTAAGCCGCCTGCAAGTAGGAAAGCTGCGGAGAATGTTCCTGTTCTGTCTACTAGGAAACCTGTTAAAGTTGGCCCAATAATACCAGCTGTGTTTGCAAGGAAGTGCATAAAGCCGCCAACAGATCCAACATACTTAGATTCCACCACATCATTAATGATTGCCCAGTAAATAGCCCCTGTTAAATATAAGAAGAAAACAGAGGTAGCAACAAGCGCAACAGCACTAACCGTTGTTGTTACAATACCTGCACAGCCAATCGATACAGCTGCTAAGAATAAACATGTCACTAGAACGACTTTACGAGAGAATAAAACTCCCTTACGCATAAAGCGTTTGTAAATGAAATCTGAGACAATTCCGCTCAATGCTAAACCTAGGAATCCTAAAATCCACGGAATAACCGTTACAATACTCATATCTTTTACAGCCATTCCACGAGCTTCTACTAGATAGCTTGGGAACCAAGTTAAGAAAAAGAATAGGATATAGTTATAGGCAAAGAACGAAAAAGCAGTAAATAATACTGTTGGTTGTTTTAAATAATAAGATAGACCACGACTATGATTGATATCTTCTGCTGCAATCTCTAAGTTTGCCATTGATTCTACACTGTCTTCTTTGTTTGGCTTTTCTTTCACCACTTTAAACCATACGATTGCCCAAATAAATCCAAGGATCATGATCGCAATAAATGAATATTTCCATCCATATGCTAATGCAATATAACCAACGATTGGACCTGCGATTGCACCACCAAGTGGCGTACCACTATTGGCTAGCCCTACTACAGAGGCACGTTTATCAGCAGGAAACCAGTTATTCACCATTTTATTTATGGTTGATGACAATGGCCCTTCCGCCATACCAAATACAATACGAACAATAATCAACGATGCGAACCCAACGACTAAAACCATTGCTCCACTAAATAAAGACCATACAATCATTGCTACAAATAGCGTTAACTTGGCACCAAATTTATCGGAAGCCATTCCACCTAAGAAGTTAAAAATGGCATACCCAACAGAGAAGCTACTAAAGATAATCCCTAATTGGGTTGACGTTAGATGAATATCTTCTTGAATAAATGGTGCTGCAATTGATAAGGCTGAACGATCTAAATAGTTAATGACACCTGCTAAAAATAGCATGACAATAACAACCGTTTTGCCATCTCCAAAAATACCTTGTTGTTTCATATCATTCACCCCTAAATTTGAAATAAATCCCCTTTGTTAAACGCCTGAATAAGCCATAAATCCACCATCAACAGGAATTGTTACGCCAGTGACAAATGCTGAGTATGTATCATCAGCTAAAAATAATAAAGTTCCTAATAAATCTTGTGGTTTTCCAAAACGCTTTTGTGGTGTAGCTGTAATGATTTTTTCTGAACGTGCAGTTAATGAACCATCCTCTGTTAGCAATAAATTACGGTTTTGTTCGGTAATAAAAAATCCAGGTGCAATGGCATTAACACGTAAACCTGCTTCTGCAAAATGCACCGCCATCCATTGCGTAAAGTTATTAATCGCTGCCTTTGCCGCGCTATATGCAGGCACTTTTGTCATAGGGGCATAGGAGCTCATGGATGAAATATTAATAATTGTCCCCTTCGTTCTCAGTAATGCTTCACCAAAAACTTGGGCAGCCAAAAATGTTCCTGTAAAATTATTCGAGAAGACGCTTTCAAAACCGTTTGGTGTTAATTCAAAGAAATTTGGTGTAGCCGATTGTTCTTTATATACTTCATCAGCCGTAATGGCATCTGGATGATTGCCGCCCGCTCCATTAATCAGTACATCAATTTGACCATATTGCTGTAAAATTGCTTGTCTCGCTGCTATTAACGACTCTTTGTTTAAAACATCCACAGAAAAATTAATTGCTTCTCCGCCATTTTCTGTAATCGATCGGACGACTGCTTCTCCTTTTTGCGCCGTACGATTTAAAATAGCAACTCGCATACCTTGCCTAGCCAATTCCATTGCCATCTCTGAGCAAAGAACACCACTACCACCCGTTACAACAGCCACTTTATTTTGCAATGCTTCATGCACCTTACTCACCTACTTTTAAAATAACTTTACGTACTTCATTTTGGTTTTTTTCTATATATTCAAATGCTTCTTTTGCTTCATGTAGTGAGAAAGTATGTGTAATTAAACCTTGATGCTGTAACTTTCCAGCATCAACAAGCTTCACTACATTTTCAAATTGAAATGTTTGTAAACGTGAGCCTTTTATCGATAATTCCTTTTTCGTAATCGGTAGTGGGGCAAGCTCAATGGCTTCCTCACCAAAGCTAAGGACAACTACTCTCCCAGCAACTGAAACAGCATCGATAGATTGCTTAAATGTTAGTGGAATACAAACTGCATCAATAGATACATTGACACCTACTCCATCTGTCCAATGATTAACAGCTTCTAATAAATCTTGCTCATTTACATTGACAACTACATCTGCACCAAGTTCTTTTGCAAAAGAGAGCTTTGCTGGATCTAGATCAGAAATCATCACGCGTGCATCTATTAATTTAGCCATCTTTAAAATACAAATGCCAATCGGTCCGGCCCCTTGAATCAATAGTGTCTCACCAGCCTGTAATTCACCACGATATACTGCCTGCGCGCCAATTGTATAAGGTTCAATTAAGACTGCCTCTTCTAAAGAGGTGTTGTCTGCTACTTTATGCAATTGCTTTTCAGCAACAACAAAACGCTCACGCATGCCTCCATCTTCATGAACACCAAAAACAGAAAGTTGTTCGCAGACATTTGGTTGTCCTTTACGGCAAGCATAGCACTCACCACAATAACGAATTGGTTCGACAACAACCTTGTCACCAGCTTTTAAACCTTGTACGTCTTGACCAACCTCTAACACTCGGCCAGCAACTTCATGCCCAGGTACACGAGGCAATGTCGCTAATGGATTCGAGCCATGATAAATATGCATGTCTGAGCCACAAATACCAACATATTCTGTTTGAACAAGGACATCTGTTGACTTTGTTATTACTGGTTCTGCTACGTCAATTAAAGCCATTTCAAAAGGTTTGATTACTTGTAGTGCTTTCATACATGTCACCTATTTCTTCAGATTTTCATAAGCATCCCAAAGTCCATTTAAATACATAATGCCAAGTGCTCGATCATATAAGCCGTAGCCTGGACGACATTGTTCTCCCCAAATATGACGACCATGATCTGGACGTACATAACCCTCATAGTTTTGGTCATTTAATGTACGTACAATATTTTTAATATCGATTGAACCATCCGATGTAAAATGTGATGTTTCAAAGAAACTACCATTTTCCATAATCTTGACATTGCGGATATGAGCAAACGGAGCACGATATGCATATTTTTCAGCGATGGCTACCATATCATTTTGTGGGTCTGCTCCCATTGAACCTGAGCAGAACGTAAAGCCATTTGCATTTGAATCAGAGATTTTAATTAATTTTTCATAGCTTTCTGCTCCTGTAATAATGCGAGGTAAGCCAAAGATGGTATATGGTGGATCATCTGGATGAATTGCCATTTGAATACCTACCTCTTCCGCAACTGGTAAAATGGCTTGTAAAAAGTAAGCTAAGTTGTCCCAAAGTTTGGCTTCATCTACTTCTTTGTACTGTTCAAATAAATCTGAGAGTCGAGCTAATCGTTCTGGTTCCCATCCTGGAAGGGTTAAATCTGAAGAAGCACTTACTTCATTCACTAGTTCTTGTGGATCTAAGTTCATGACCTTTTCCTTATCAAAATAGAGAGCCGTTGAGCCATCTTCTAGTGGATGAAATAAGTCTGTACGTGTCCAATCAAATACGGGCATGAAGTTATAGCAAATAACTTTGACACCCACTTCACCAAGGTTGCGAATCGATTGTTTATAGTTTTCGATATATTGATCACGTGTGGACAATCCTAATTTAATATCTTCATGGACATTGACACTTTCCACGACATCTGTATGGAATCCGAACGATTGAATATAGTCAACTTCATCTTGAATAGCCTCTTTAGTCCATACCTCTCCTGCTGGTAGGTGATGGAGTGCCCAAACAATACCTTTTACATTTGGTATTTGCTTCACATCTTCTAATTTCACTGTATCATTGCCACGACCATACCATCTAAATGTCATATTCATACGTCATTACCTCCTAGTTTGATAGATTTTCGATATATGCTTTGGCACGTTCAACTACACCTTCATAGCCATCTTTTGCAAATGCTTTATTTAAATCACTTCCAATCCCAACTGCAACTGCGCCTGCTTCTAACCATTCATTCATATTAGCCAAACCAACACCACCTGTAGGCATAATTGTGATATGTGGTAGAGGCCCTTTAACGGTTTTAATAAAGTTTGGTTCAAATTGATTTCCCGGGAATAGTTTAATAATGTCACTTCCCCCTTCAAGTGCTGTCACCATTTCTGTAATGGTCATACAGCCTGGTAAATATGGAATGCTATAGCGATTGCAGAGCTTTGCAATTGCAGCGTTGTAGCTTGGACTAACTACAAATTTGGCACCGTTTAAAATCGCGTGACGTGCAGTTTCAACATCCAATACTGTGCCAGCTCCAATTATTGCATCGCTATTGCGTAAGGCTTTAAAAGTTTCTTCAACGAAAGGTGTTGTATACGTTATTTCAATTGCTCGAATGCCACCTGAGATAGCACCTTTTGAAATTTCCGTCGCTTCTTCAGGTGAATTTCCGCGAATAACAGCTACAATTTTCGCATCTGACAACGCTTTCAAAATTTTGATTTTTTGCATTCCTAACAACTCCTAACGCTCAATTAGTTTTTCATCACCAATAAATTGCCTTAATTCTTGTAGGGATGGAAGCCCTTCATTATCTCCTTTAATTGTTGCTACCAATGCACCTGCACCATTGGCTAAACGGAGGCGTTCTACAATATCATCACCATTTAAATAGCTATAGACATATGCAGCATCAAATGCATCCCCTGCTCCAACTGTATCAATGGCACGAATGGAAAATGCTTCTCGATTATACTGTTGAGAGGCTGTATAAACCGTGGCGCCTTCTTCACCTTTTTTCACAATAATTTCATCTATTTTATAACTCTCTTGAATGTCTTTAACTGTACGCCCTTCAAATAAAAGCTCAAATTCATCCTGTCCTGTTAAAAGAAGATTGATAGATGGGTACACTTTTTCGTATACTGCTCGGGCATCTTCTATAGTCCATAGTTTTAAACGTAAATTTGGATCAAAAGAAATTGGAATATGTTTTGCTTGTGCTAAAGCAATTAATTTCAATGCAACTTCAATGTTATGTTCACATACCGCTAAATACACGCCGCTAATATGTAATAAGTCCACATCATCCAATACTGACTCATCGATACGATCTTCTGTCAGCTCAAGTAAAGGTGATGGGTTGCGGTAGTAAAACGATTTACCTGCACCGTCTTCCCGAATCTCCTTAAAGTAGATAGACGTTGGAATATGTGGTGTTCGTAAGACATGTGATACATCAATCCCTTCACCTCGCGCAAAGTTATAAATTAATTTGCCAAATTCATCGTCTCCAATACAACTAATCCATTTTGCTTCCATATCTAAACGCGTAACACCTATCGCAAAATTTAACTCTGCACCACCCACAGCTCGCTCAAAGGAAGGAACGAAACGTAGAGGACCTGTCTTAGATGGATTAAAAACGACCATTGCATCTCCAATCGTTGCAATTCGTTTATTTGCCAATATGTTCATCCCCTTCATAAGTAAAACGTTTTAGTAAAACGTTTTACTTATACTAACACGATTTTTTTTACGTTGCAACAATAATCCGATTATTTAGATAGTTAGAATCAAATAACCATTTTTGTCTTACATGAATAAAAAAACCTCGTAAAAGACAGATAATAATCTATCCTTTTACGAGGGGAATCTATTTTATTGATAAAATGGCTTTACCTTGTAGCCGTTTTTCTCCAAATGATAGCGAATATTTTTATCGATTAGGAAGTGACCTGAACCAACAACAACAAAGTACTTACCTTCTTTTTCTTCCAATACATTCATGATTTTCTTGGCCATTTGTTCATCACGTAGACCAAATAGCATTTCATTAAATTCAGACGATGTACCTTCCATTGCTTGGAAGCTTTTTGCAAACTCTTCAACATTTCCTTGCTTCCAGCTTGTAAACCACTCTTGAAGTACTTCAGATTGATTTTCTTCCGATGGATGAATGATACTATCCAGTACAGCGACTAATGACTCTTCCTGCGCCTCTGGTGATAATCCTTCAAACATATCAACCTGTGCTCTTGTACCTTCTAATTCAATCACTGGCTTTTGCTGCAACTGTGCATTTAATAAAAAGTAGATATCGATACCGTGCATAGCCATTTCTTGAGGTGTCATACCAAATGAATCATCCATAGCTAGCATCGATAATGCACTAGAAAGCATCCATGGCTTTTGAACTGTTAGTTGGTCCATTGGTAGACCATACAGCTTTGCCACTTGTTCAAGCTTCGCATATGTTTCTGGTGCAACAGCATCTTTCAATGTTGAGCCATCTGTATACATTGCTTTCTCTGAATAGTATTCAAGTGCTTCCGTATCCAAGATATTCGCCTCTACCAGCAGTGCATCCGATTCATCAAATGCCGTTACTAATTTTTTATCGAATGGATATAAGTCTGGTGTTCCTAAATGAATAGAGCCTAATAAGTAGATAAGCGTATCCTCGTCCTCTACTACCCAGGCAACCCCTTTAGAGCCTTGTTCTGCAAGTGCATATGTACTCTGAATGAAACGAACGGCTAGCAAAACAGCCTGTTGAGTGGTTGCTTTTTTCTCTAGCTGCAGTCCATTTGGAGAGCCTTGTAATATATTTTGCTCTTTCATAAATTGCACAGCATCTGTACCAACAGGCAAATCATACCGCGCTACAATATTATACAAGCGATTGACAATATCACCACGTGTATTATCGTTTTTCACACTTAGTGGCTTGTATTGTTTATTTTCAGCTAAGCCTAGAGAGGCAACCTTCTTTTCTGTTAAAGCTAGTAGCTCATTTACTTTGTCCACTGGAATTTCCTGAAGGAAACCATCAAAGTACCATTCAGTTGAGTAAATCCCGTATTTTTCGCCCTCATTTAATGTTTCTATCGCCCATTCGCTTATCGACGGTACTAGGGGTGTTGTTTGCTCCTCAGCATGAATCACAGGAACAACTGTCGTCAGCATTAATGAGGCACCAAGCAATGCTGCACTCGTTCGTTTCATCATCTTTTTCATCAAATTCTTTTCTCTCCCTTTTCCTATTTTATGTATCAGTATCGTATGAAATTATACCATATAACATCCAACTATTTTATAAGTAAAAGTGTAAATATTGACAAATATGTATTGGCATTTCTCTATTTTGAAATAGTTATGAAGAGGTCAAATTTAATAAGACGATGACAAATTATGATGTCATCGTCTTTTTTGTTTATTAGTAGAGAAGGTTTATTGAATAAATTTAGGATCTAATATACCTAAACCACTGCCTTCAAGTTCAAACTTCACTTTTGAAACTCCATCTAAATTAACATGAACCTTTACCTTGTCTTTGATTGCTCCACTATCATAAACTAATTTCCCATCTGCGTAAATTTTCAAGAAACCTATTCCGAAGGAATTAGCTGCTAATTTTTTAATGGGTGCCAAATAGGTTTCGAATCCCTTGTAATTTCCATTAGCTAAATATTCAACTGTATGGTCTTGAACTGCGCCTCCTCCATGATAACCACCAAGCTGATAGGATCGCTCAAATTTTTCACCTGTACTAATAATGACAGAGCTTGGATTGTGGAAGAAGTGGTCTTCATCACTTCCAATAGGTTTTACATCTTTTAAAGCGATGAATTTTGGAACATCACCAATATAAACGGATTTTGTTTTCCCATCCCATGTTACTTTTTCACCTAAAGATTCAGCAATAAATCGCATTGGGACATATATCGTACCTTGATAATTAAATCCAAATTGACCTTCTGGCGGTACTTTCTCAACCTTATCTACATAGTAATTAATTGGATCCTGAAACACGCTAATTTTTTTCATGTCACTTGCTGCTTCCGTTGTTGAAAAGTAGGTAAAAGTCAAACCTCCTACTATAAAAAACCCTAAGTAACTAGTTATTATAAATAGCTTTTTCATAAAATCACTCCTTAAAATAAACATAGATATATGTAATTATACCAGAAATTTCATACAGCCTTTAAAGATTTTTATATCAGGATATTTTTTAAATTTATATGTGAGCAATTATACGATTAATGGCAAAAACTCAATCCAATTAATGAATCGAGTTTTACTGTTTAATTATCGAATAACTTTCTTCTTAAAAATAGACGGTAGAACCTCTAATAACCGTTCACGTGTAATGGGATCACAATGATTCCATATAAAATCTATGAAATGAGTCTTACCAGGAGCTAGCTCGATTAACGTGGCGATTTGTGGGCAGTGAGTAATCGTTAGTAATTCTTGGGGGGAAGCCAAAATAAAATTACGCTCTCCAGCATAGTGATTTATTTGATGCTGCTGAATTTCTATCCATGCTTGCCCTTGCTCGATTAGCTGCATTACCTGAGGAGTAGGACGAAAGCCAAGAGATTCATACAAGCTTGCAGCCAATCCAGTCTGACACATAACATAATATTTAGTATCTAACTTGAGATAAACAGTAGCCGTCTCCCCAGCAACATAAACATCTGCTAATTGCCTACGTACCAATCTTACTTTGTTCTCATATGTAGAAATCCACTTCTCTGCCGCTTTACTCCGTTCAAATAGTTTAGCGATATATCGTAACCGCTCAAATAGACTAAACTTGCTATTCAGTATAATAGTAGGAGCAATCGCATCTAGTTTCTGCAAATCATGTTCAGGATGAAAATAGCTAAGCAATAATAACTCTGGCTGCAGCTGTGCGATTTTATCCGGATCTACCCAATGCCCAATACTATGAATGTTCCTTAATTTATTGTGATAAACCACGTTATCTTTCATGATTGAGATGGCCGCCCCTATAGGAGGTATGCCTAGAACAAGTAATTCCCCAAGTGTAAATTTGCCATCAGTCACAATACGTGTTGCATCTTTAGGAACATGAATCTTTCTACCAAATGAATCGATCACTGTTCTTTCTGGAGTATGAAGTTGAATGTTTGCATATTCACGTGGGGTGTTTCCAGTTAATTTATGAAAGCATCGACTAAAATAATATTCATCCTTAAACCCAGTTTGTCGAGCTATTTTTCTCAATGGCTCAGTGGAATTACTTAGAAGTTTTTTTGCCTGGTTTATCCGTACATGAGTCAAATAATCCGTCGGCTTTTTACCCGTCAATATTTTAAACTTTTGACTATATTGCCATCTTACCATACCAGCCATGTTAGCTAATTGTTCAACTGTTAAGTCCTCATCATAATGCTGTTCTATGTACTGTACAGTCTGTTGAACCAATTTTGTCTTTTCTTCGTGCTGTATCTGGTTAGCTTGTTCATCTAACTGAACCATCATAGCTAGTATTTGCTGAAGTCTACCTTGCAACATGGCCATTTCTAATGTGGATAGAGAGGAACAAAATTGATTATTGTTCGATGCTTCATTTCCTAATACCTGCTTGACTTGAGAAAATAACAGATGATAGGGATAACCATAAAGCAAGGGTGGATGAGCAATTCGGTTCAAAGTCATTCCTTCTACTTCAAAAGTTTCAAAGGTAAAGCGAGCAAGCTGTGCCTCTTTGTTACTTGACTCTACCGTGTAGCTTTGTACAGGTAAAATGAGCGTGCAGCTTCCTTGGCGTAGATCGATTGCCATTTTGTCTACATACAGTCGTATGTCATGACTAAGTGCTATCAATAACGTGCTTAAATTTGTTTCATAATTATTTATTCCCTCATTATGGCTACTAGCTGACATTAATCGATCAACTTGAAATCGATCATAGTGTTGTAGTCTAATATATAAGGATGCCAGATTCATAAGCAACTCTCCAAATATTGAAAATGATTCTCATTATCGTTATTGTAACATATAATAACTCACTATCAACGATTGTTCGAGTATGTGGTATTTAGAATACTAGCGGTTTAAAAATTGATTGCACGGATACAATTTTTACTGTTTGCGCATCCACTCTGGTAGCTTTTGGAACAATTGCTCCAAAGCTAATAAATTATCTGTATTCCATTCATTAGGAACAACATAAACTTTCCCCTTTTTGACAGCAGGCAAAGTTCCCCATATCGGGCTTTGTAGCAGCCGATCAGCTTCTGCTTCACTTTCACTATCCTCTTGTACAATAACAAACAAATGATCACCAGCAAACTCAGGAAGCACCTCTTCGGAAACCTCTAGGAAAGATACCCCTTCTACATCAATAATATTCTTCTGTACTGCTGGTGGGACAGCAAAGCCATTTTTCCCATAAATAATAGCACCTAGGCTACGATCACCCATAACATAAAGCGTCTTTCCTAGCTGATAGAAAACTGTTGCGGTTTCCCCTTCAGTTAATTGAAACTTGTCAAACATTTGTTTAGACTCTGTTTCAAACTTAGCAAGCAATTGAGCTACTTCTTCCTGCTTATCTAGGATATTCCCCATCTCTTTTACTCGTTCTGTATAAGGAAGAGCAGGATTAAAGGGAATCGTAGTAGCGATTTTTGACAATTCTTCATTAAGATTTGGATCCGCCTTGTAATAGCCATTAATAATTAGATCAGGTTTTAAAGTCAAAATCGTCTCTAAATCAGCTGGATTACCAATATCAACGATTCCTTCAAGTTTACCTTCATAGTAACTAGGAGAATCTTTAGGAAGATTATTACCAACAACCGGAATATCCATCGCCAAGAAATCACCAACTGTCTGACCAATATAAACGACTCGTTTTGGATCTGCAGGTATTTCAACCTGTTCACCTGTAATCGTTGTATATTGAACAATTGACTCACTTTCCTCTGCTTTCACATCAGATTGAGTTATTTTCTCGTTTTCCTTTTTCTGCGCATCAGATGTGTTGCCATTAGAACTACATGCCGCTAATATCAATAACAACAGGAGGAAACTCCCCCATAGTATAATTCGCTTTCCAATATACTGCTTCATATTTGTTGCCCCTTTCAGATTTACTTCAATTGAAAATGATTATCATTTACAGAGTTATTATAGATTTTATGAAAGGGCGAAACAATGGAAAAAACGCAATAATTTATTTGGATAAATGTCAATAATCAGGATTATGAAAGCCTTTTGCTTTTTTATCTTCATTTTTAGTGAAGAATTATTCATTTTAATGGTGCTTTCTATTTCGACTATATGATCAATTTAGAATCTCAAGAGAGAAAATGGTGAAATGTAAGCATAAGTATTAACTCCCTATAGAAAAAAAAGAAACCATTTCAGTGGTTTCTTTTCATATTAACAAGCTGTTGATTACTATTCTATTTGATTTCTTCAGCGAGCTCTAAAATAATTCCTTCTGGCCCACGAACGTAGCATAATTTATAAGCGTTTTCGTACCTATAAATGTCACTAATAAGTTCTGCGCCCTTCCTTGTCAATTTGTTAACGAGGGCTTCAATATCTTCAACATTGAAGGCAATATGCTGGATACCCAAAGTATTTGCTAAAGGATGCTGGATGCCTATTTCATTTGATGGCGCGTTAAATTTTACTAGTTCAATATTCGTCTCACCGTCTGGCGTTCGCAGCATTACTATTTCTAGATTTGCGTCACTATCTGACGTTCGCAATTTTGCAATGTCCTCTTTGATATCATGAAGCCCTATTACTCGCTCCATCCTCTTCACCCATTCACCCTCCACTTTTCCTTCCCCTAGCACCTCAAGGCCAAAGTCAAGAAAAAATGCTTTTGCTGCAGGAAGATCATTCACGATTATTCCCACATGATCAATCTTACGGATTTTCATATTTCATACCCCTTTCTCCTATTTTAATAATTTCCTTTTAATTGCAGAATAGCTTCCCACTGTGCTTAATCAAAAGGTTAATAGTGATTAAGTAGTATAGGCGAACCGATTGTAATTTGAATGGTAGGATTATTTTGATTAGAAAAATCTTAAGAATTTACTAAAATAGCAAAGGAAGGCCTTGTTTAAATTTTGCTTAATTTCTTGATTATACTATAATTCAAAGGGGCCTAGAATTCATTAAAACCTTAGAAGTCTCCCTTACATCGGGAGGCTTTTATATATTAAAAATATAAAAAACACCTATTAGATATTCAGATACTTTGTTTATCTAACAGGGAAGATTTAGAGATTAATTATGTGTAGTTACAGCCTTAACTAATATTTAAACCGATGATAATAGCGTGTAACAAATAATGTAAAATGAGCTGATGTATCAACACCTCCTTTTAACAATTGTAGTCGGAACAAGCAAATAAATGAGGATATTTGCTTGCAGCAAACTTCTCAGTAGTTTCATGTACTGTTACTGTAACAGTTATAGAAGTAAAAATCATCCCCATTGAAACTTCCACAAATTTTTTCTCTCCTTATAGTTTGAAAGAGTTCAATAAAGGTTATAAAACACTATAACAAAATATTTAAAATACAAAATAGGAGATGGATAGTATGAGTTTCATTTGGTTTTTAATAATTGGCGGGCTTATCGGATGGCTTGCAGGTATAATTTTGGGTAAAGATATCCCAGGTGGAATTATTGGTAATATTATTGCAGGTATTATCGGCGCATGGATTGGTGGTATGCTTCTTGGAAGTTGGGGTCCTAAAATTTCTGATTTCTATATCTTCCCTGCCCTCATTGGAGCAATTATACTAGTTTTCATTTTGAGTTTAATTCTGAAATCATTGCGTAATGCTTCGTAAGCTAAATAGATCTCTTAATCTATTACTATACGATTAAGCGAATCAGATGTAACCAATAATAAATGGTGAATGTGCTTATAACAAAAAAGCGGTCTTCCACATCATATCTGTGGAGGACCGCTTTTACTTTGTTTTTAATTAACTTAACAATCCGCCGCTCCGTGAATTCAAGAAGAACAGAACAGCCTATACAACAATAGCGCCTGATTGAGGAGGATTATGCCATACAAAGCTTGATAATTAATGTTCTATAGATGTGATCCTCCACTTGCATCGAGCAATTGACCAGTTACCCAACGGCTGTCTGATGAAGCAAGAAAGGCGGCAATATCTGCCACATCCCCGGGCTCTCCCCATCTGTTGAAAATTGAAAGACCAGCCGCATATTTTTGTCCATCAAGGTTTTTCAAAGTCTCAGCATTCATTTCTGTATTAATAATCCCAGGCTGGATGGCGTTTACCGTAATATTCCGGCTCCCTAGTTGTTTGGCTAGAAGACGCGTAAACGTATCGATTGCACCTTTGGACATACTGTACGTGAAGACACTTGGTGAAGCTGCACGTGTCACAAAAGATGAAATATTAATAATACGTCCCCCATCTTTTAAACGTGGCAAAGCTTGCTGAGTAATAAAAAGTGGTGCTTTAACATTTATCTTCATTACCTCGTCAAATGATACCTCCGTCGTCTCTTCTAAACTGATAATTTGACCAATTCCAGCATTGTTGACAAGAATATCGAATCCGCAACAGCCCATATATTCCCGAATAGTATCATCCAAAGTAGTAAATAAATCTTGAATACCATCTAGTGTACTAAGGTCAGCACCAATCGCCAAAGCATTTCCTCCGCTTTGTTTGATCTGGTGAACAACTGCTTCTGCCTCATTACGTCTTTTCCCATAATGAACGACGACAAAGGCTCCCTCTTGTGCCAGACGCAATGCAATACTACGGCCAATTCCTCGACTTGATCCTGTAACTAAAGCGATTTTGCCTGTTAACTTACCCATGCTTCCATCTCCTTGTTCAATCATAGTTAGATTACATAGAGAATTATATCAAGGGACATTATTTGAAATGTTGCTCTCCTATTCTGTTTCAAGGGGTGTTTCGCTATGGATAAAAACACCCCTTTAGATTAATAGTATCCAAAGGGGTAAAATGGTGTGATTTTTTTACAAACGGTATGACTTTATTTCAAATCAACAACATATTAAATCTAATTTTTGTTCCTACTCAACAGTTACCGATTTAGCTAGGTTACGTGGTTTATCTACATCACAGCGACGGTGAAGTGCAGCATAGTAGCTAATTAATTGTAAAGGTACTACTGATACAAGTGGTGTTAGTAATTCATGAACATGCGGAATGACTAAACGGTCGCCGTCTTCATCAATGCCTGCCATCGCGATAATACATGGATATGCACCACGAGCTGCTACTTCTTTGACATTACCACGGATGTTTAATCCTACTGATGCTTGTGTGACAAGTGCAAATACAGGCGTACCTTCTTCGATTAAGGCAATTGTTCCGTGCTTCAGTTCTCCACCAGCAAAGCCTTCTGCTTGGATGTACGAGATTTCTTTTAGTTTTAAGGCACCTTCAAGGCTGACATAGAAGTCCATATTACGGCCAATGAAGAATGCATTACGTGCGATTTTTAAGTAATCTTCTGCAATGTCTTCTAGCACATCTTTAGAATCAATTATTGTTTGGATGCCATTAGCGGCAATCGCGAGCTCTTGTTTTAAATCAAATTCTAAGCCTTTGCCATTTGACTTTGCTGTCACATAGGCTGCTAATGCCAGGACTGCTACTTGTGCCACATAAGCTTTTGTAGAAGCTACAGCAATTTCTGGACCTGCATGTAATAACAAGGTATGGTCAGCTTCACGTGATAACGTAGAGCCAGGTACATTGGTAATCGTTAAAGTTGGATAGCCTAACTCTTTAATTTTTACTAGTACTTGACGGCTATCTGCTGTTTCACCTGATTGTGTAATGAAGATAAATAATGGTCTTTCTGAAAGTAATGGCATGTTATAGCCAAATTCACTAGAAATATGCACTTCTACAGGGATACCAGCCATTTTTTCGAAATATTGTTTACCGATGAGACCCGCATGATAGCTTGTGCCCGCTGCAATAATATATAAACGATCTGCTGCTCGTAATGCTTCTAAAACCTCATCATCAATCGTTAAATCACCATTGTCACCTTCATATGCTTGAATGATTTTACGAATAACTGTAGGCTGCTCATCCATTTCTTTTAACATATAGTGTGGATATGTGCCTTTTTCAATATCACTCATATCAAGCTCAGCAGTATATGGTACACGCTCTACTACAGTACCATCTAATTTTGTAATTTCCACACTTGCTTTGTGTACGATAACTACCTCTTTATCGTGAAGCTCTACGTATTGATCTGTTACCTGTAGCATCGCCATTGCATCTGACGCAACAACATTGAAGCCTTCACCAATTCCAACTAGAAGTGGTGATTTATTTTTTGCTACAAAGATTGTATCTGCTGCCTCTGCATCTAATAGTGCCAGTGCATAGGAGCCATGTAATAGAGATAATGTTTTTCGGAAAGCGTCTGCAGTGCTTAGACCATCTTTCACAAATAACTCTACTAATTGCACAATAACCTCTGTATCTGTATCAGATTTCATTGGAATGCCCTTTAAATATGTTTTTTGCAATAAGTGATAGTTTTCAATAACCCCATTATGCACAAGTGTAAAGCGTCCTGATGCACTTTGATGTGGGTGAGCATTTAAACGATTTGGCACACCATGTGTTGCCCAACGTGTATGACCAATCCCTATTTTCGCTGCAACATCTTCATCTACCGCTTCTCGTAAATCTGCAATACGCCCTTTTTCTTTGAAAACCGTTACGCCTTCCTCGTTACGTACTGCAATACCCGCTGAATCATAACCACGGTACTCTAGCTTTTCTAAGCCTTTTAATAAAATTTCCTTTGCATCTGATTCACCAATATATCCTACAATTCCACACATAATTCTCGTCCTCCGATAATGTCAATTTAATGCAATGACAAACTAGGCCTCATCCTATCGAATTTTTTGAATGCACAAGCGATGCTTTATTTTTATAAAAATAAAGCACTCCAATACACACAAGCTACTCACGCTACTCAGCCACCTGAATAGAGATCTTCGATATGTGAAGCTTCATCTATTTATCTATTGCTTTTACAATACCTTCTCCATTTTCTGTACATTCAATCACTCAAATGCTTTCAAAATGGAAAATGACAATCGGGTATGTCGATTGGGAGGCATCCGCCGAATTTTCGATAAACCTCCACCTCGTCTGCTGAAGATCTTTTCGTCCGATTTCTTCAGCTCAGGCGCTATAATTGTTTTCCGATTTTGCGCTTTCTTCCCTCCTTAGGCGCTCGTTAAAGGACAAGGTCGGACCTCATCTTCAACTTCTCCATCATACTCAATCATATGCTATCCGTCAAATTTTCGTTATAAAAAACACCTAGCCCTAAAGCTTTTTCGTGACAAATATGTAGACAAAGCGATACATAAGCACTTTGATAATACAAAATAGGCACAAGCATTTTAAATGCTTGTGCCTATCCTTTATTTACTGTCTAATAATTTAACAATTTCTCTATTAAATGCAGGAAGATCATCTGGCGTTCTACTTGTTACAAGCTGTTTTTGACAGACAAATACTTCTTCATCATGGAAGATTGCCCCTGCATTTTCTAAATCCACTTGGATGGATTTATAGCCTGTGGCGTCACGCCCATTTAATGTCTTTGCAGTAATAAGAAGTTGTGGTCCATGACAAATGGCAAAGGTAGGCTTCATTTCATCCATAAAGGACTTTGCAAATGCTACTATACGATCATCCGCACGTAATATATCAGGAGAAAAACCACCAGGAATAAATAATGCATCGTAATCTGTAGCTTTTACTTCATCAATGCCTTTATCAATTTTCACGGACTCTCCATGCTTACCCTTAACTTCCTTGCCTGCTTCGATATCAATTGTTACTAGCTGATGCCCAGCTGCTTCCAAAGCTTCTTTAGGGCTTGTAAACTCAATGTCCTCAAACATATCTGTTATAACTGTAGCAATTTTAGCCATATCAATTAAACACTCCTTGTTATTGTGACTCCTAATTACTGTTCCCCATCTCGCTTATTTAAAACATTCCTTTCAAATAAGTAAACCCGATTTCCTGTTTACGGAAATCGGGTTTACACTCTATTTCTTATTCTGTTAGGCCCATTTCTACACGTACAACATCTGCAATACGCTCGACAAAACGCTCGCAATCCGTTTCTGTTGCTGCTTCCACCATGACACGTACTAATGGCTCTGTACCTGAAGGACGTACTAAAACACGACCATTTCCAGCCATTTCAGCTTCTACCTCTGCAATTACTGCAGCTACTTTCGCATTATCAGTCACAGCATGCTTATCTGTTACACGCACATTGACAAGACGCTGAGGGTAGATTTTCATTTCACCTGCAAGTTCTGAAAGCTTTTTACCCGTCGCCTTCATAATGTTGACAAGCTGAATTCCTGTCAATAAGCCATCACCTGTTGTATTAAAATCTAGAAAGACGATATGCCCTGATTGCTCGCCACCTAAATTGTATTCATTCGCACGCATTTCTTCCACAACATAACGATCACCTACAGCTGTTTGTACACTTTGCATACCATTGTCAGCCACAGCTTTATAGAAGCCCATATTGCTCATCACTGTTGAAACAATTGTTTGCTTCTTCAAACGCCCTACCGCATTTAAATGCTTACCAATGATAAACATAATTTGGTCACCGTCAACGATTTTTCCGTTTTCATCTACAGCAATTAAACGGTCTCCATCGCCATCAAAAGCTAAACCAACATCTGCACCTTTTTCAGTAACAAACTTAGCTAGTCCTTCTGGGTGTGTTGAGCCTACACCATCATTGATATTTAAGCCAGTTGGAGAAGCTCCCATTGTAGAAATGTCCGCTTCTAAATCAGCAAATAAATGTGTAGCTAAAGATGAAGTTGCACCATGTGCACAATCAAGCGCTACGTGGATACCATCAAATTCTTCATCCACTGTTTGCTTTAAGTATTGAATATATTTTTGACCACCTTCGAAATAGTCGCTTACAGATCCTAAATCTGCTCCTATAGGACGTGGTAATTTATCCTCTTGCGCATCAATTAACGCTTCAATTTCCGCTTCCTGTGCATCTGTTAGCTTAAAGCCATCAGGACCGAAAAATTTAATACCGTTATCTGCAACTGGGTTATGTGAAGCTGAAATCATGACGCCCGCATCTGCGCTCATAATTCGAGTAAGGTATGCCACACCTGGTGTTGAAATAATACCAAGACGCATTACCTCTACCCCAATTGATAAAAGACCAGCCACAAGTGCACCTTCAAGCATCTCACCTGAAATACGTGTGTCACGACCAATTAAAACCTTTGGACGGTCAGTTGCATCTTTTGTTAAAACATAGCCGCCTATACGACCAAGTTTAAATGCAAATTCTGGTGTTAATTCACTATTCGCGACGCCACGGACGCCATCTGTTCCAAAATATTTACCCATTCTACTTATTCTCTCCTTCAATGCAAGACAGTGCCTAGTGAGTTTCTATCAAGCATTAGACACTTGTCCGCTTACTTTTGGAAAAGTCTGCCTTTGTTCATTCATTGGTAATTATTAATATTCCACTCTGCCAGTTTGTTGGATGAAACCTGAACTACAAACCTGATTGGATTTTTGATTTAGAATCAAAATAAAATTATAGTCACATATTGTTTAAGAATCAATATCTTCCGATTCCTCAGTTGACGTATTTTTATCAGTTGGAGTACTCTCATCTGTCACATCAGGTTCTTCAATTGGAGGTGGCGTTTCCTCTGTAGAAGCTGGTGTTTTCTGCTGTTCTTCTTGTTCAACCTTTGTAATATCTGCCTTCACTTTTATTTTCTTGTCAGATATTTTTGTCACACCATCTGGTAATTTTACATCAAATTCATAAGTTTTGGACTCAGTAATTTTTGACAGTTCAACTGTTATTGGAATGGATGTTAAACTGTCAATAATGGATTTTCTTCCATACACTTTAATCATTTTCGGTGAAAATGTTAATGAGTTAATGGTAATGTCCTCGGCAGCTTGCCCTGTTTCGTTAAGGACAACTGGGATCTCTCGACTATACTCCGCTATATCTACTTGAACTTTCACAATTTCAGGTTCAATAGTCACGTCTAACTTATTTAAATCTCTATCTAATACTTTTACAGCTGCTTCCTGCGTGAATGATTGCTTCAAGCCCTGCTCTCCTGTAACAGTTGCTTTTACATAACTAATGCTTTCAATAGCACTTTTTGCACCTGTTACATAAACAGTTGGCGGGTTGGCTGTCATTTCTTTTAAGATAAAACCTTCTTCAATTAAACGTTTGTTCATTTCAGGGTCCACTCGGAACTCCTGCGTGACCTTTTCCTCAATATTCACATGAACAGTTGCAGGGTCTAATGTCACTTTTAACTTTTCTGAAATATTTTCGTATTGCAGTTTTACATCATGCTCTCCTAGCAATAAATTGCTCAAATCCGCAAATATAGAAAAATCCTTAGCTCCCTTTGCTTTTAAAACCAATGCCATCGGACCTTCTATCGTTACATCCACAGTTTCAGGTAAACCTGTCACAATAAGATTTTCATTATCGTAATAAACATCCACTGGAACATCACGAATAACATCCGTTTGTTCATTTGAGGTAGCTTTATTTAAAGGTGACAACTCGGTACGCACTGAGAAGAAAAGCAAAAACGCTAAAAATAGCGCGATGATTCTAAGTACCCAAGGGCTATCCATCATTTTATCCATTCTTTTTCCCCCTCCAAGTCAACTTAGAGGATGCATTTGATTCCTGTACTGATCCGAACCACATTTTTCTTAATAATGTTTCGAACTCCTCTAGAGAAAGATTTCGATGGAGATTACCATTTAATGTTATACTAATTGCGCCTGTTTCTTCTGAAACAACAATTGTAATAGCATCTGTAACTTCACTTAAACCAAGAGCAGCACGGTGGCGTGTCCCTAACTCTTTTGAAATAAATGGGCTTTCAGATAAAGGTAAATAGCAAGCCGCTGCTGTAACTTTATCTTTTTGCATAATAACAGCCCCATCATGTAGCGGGGTATTTGGTATAAAGATATTAATCAGTAATTCTGATGAAATTTCAGCATTTAGCCCTATACCTGTTTCAATATATTCATTAAGACCTGTTTCTTTTTCAATAGAAATTAACGCACCTATTCGACGTTTAGCCATATAACTTACAGACTTCTTCATTGCCTCAATAAGTCTTGTTTGTTCTTCTTCCTCTTGACTAGATGAGCGTTGGAATAGCTTTCCTCGCCCAATTTGTTCTAAACCACGTCTGATTTCAGGTTGGAAAATAATAATAATCGCTAGGAAACCAAACTCAATAACTTGTTGTAGCATCCAACCAAGTGTTTGTAACCCTAAAAGGTCTGTTGCAATTCGTGCAATAATAATGACGAATATTCCCTTAAGTAATTGGACAGCCTTCGTACCTTTAATGAGGGTTAAGACTTTATAAACAACGTACCAAACGAGCAGTACATCAATGAAGTTAATAACAATATTCACAGGCGTTAAATCCGTGAAATGTTCGATAATTTGCACGTGGCATCCCCCACTTTTCATTACGAATCCATACACATTCAAGTATATCACATTCTTATCAAATGTAACTTTTTTCAAATAAAAAGTCTACTCAGAAGAGTAGACCTTTCAGCCTCTCACGTGCACTATTTTTTAGGACGTATAGAGTGTTATTTAGTTTCTTCTTTTTCCTCAAATGTCATGGCTGTCTTAACAGAATTTTTAATTGTATACCATAACCATTCAAATACTTCGTCAATTTCTTCGATTCTCCCTGAAACTACCGCTGAAGATGCCATATATTGCCCGTTGATTACTGTGACGTTACCATCAACTTCACCTTCAACAATCAAATCGCCATTTTTTACAACAATATCGCCTTTCACCACTTCCCCTTCAGGTACAATCACTGTTTGACCATCCACAACTAAATTAGGTTGCTTGGTCACTGAGAAATGCTGGTCATCCATGAAGCTACCCAATAATGTAGCACTCATGAATAAGCAAAATACTGCTGCTGCCACAAAGAACGGATGCCGGCGAATCCATTTTTGTATACCTACTCGACTTTTTGGTTTTGGTAAACGAGCCATAACTGCTGCTTCAAAACCCGGAGGCGCTGTAATATGGGAAGCACTCTTCACAAAGGCGATTGTTTCACTCAATTCTTGCATCAACTGTTTACAATCATTACATGTATGCAAGTGTTGTTTCAACTCTTGCTCATGCTCACGACTAATGTCACCGTCTAAATAATCATGCATATAGTCTATAATATGCTCTGGACAAGTATTCATGACGCTCCCCCTCCTACAGATTGTTTAATTGCTTACGTAATGCCTCACGTCCGCGGTGAATCCTCGTTTTCACCGTTCCAAGCGGCATATCTAAAATCTCGCTAATCTCTTGTAACGATAACTCTTCTATATATTTCAATACTATAACCGAACGGTATTTATCCGGCAATCGTCCAATTTCATATTGAATGCGATCTTGCAGCTCCATTTGTTCTAACTGCTCCTCTGGTAGCTGGTCATCTGCTGCGATTTGCGAATACATATCAAGCCCTTCTGTACCAGCTACTTCTGCATCTAAATAATAATCCGGTTTCTTTTTTCGAATACGGTCAATGCAGAGGTTTGTCGCTATGCGATAAAGCCACGTTGAAAATTTTCTTTTCTGATCAAATGTATGCAAGTTCATATAAGCTCGCACAAAAGCCTCTTGAGCAATGTCTTCAGACTCTTGTTTGTTGCCTAACATTCGATAGCATACTTGGTACAGTTTGTGCTGATAGAGACTCACAATATCGGCAAATGCGTTTTGATCGCCTTTAAGCACTTGTTTTATTCTCTTATTTACTAACGCATCCATTGTGTTGACTTCTCCACCTTTACAACTGTCTTATACTATACGAAGCACCGATAAGAAAAGTTTCGTTTTAATTCAATTATAGCAAAAGATTTTTATGCAATGTGACAACAGGCAATTTTTTGTCAAATTTTCTTTAAACTAGTGTTTCACCAAATAAAGATCCCATTAATGCAACAGCCACATTTGCTGTTGTATTCTTTTCATCTAGTATAGGATTTACCTCTACAAACTCGGCTGAAGTTACCATGCCTGATTCTTGTAACATTTCCATTGCTAAATGGCTTTCTCGGTACGTAATTCCACCTGGAACTGGTGTACCCACACCTGGCGTATAAAGTGGATCTAATCCGTCTAAATCAAGTGATAAATGTAAGCCATCAACATTTCGTTCCTTTAAATAAGCAAGTGCATCTTCCATCACACGTGTCATGCCAAGTCGGTCGATTTCATGCATTGTATATACTTTAATTCCTTGTTGACGTATCAATTCACGTTCTCCTGGGTCTACTGAACGAGCTCCAATAATAATCACGTTTTCTGGCTTAATTTTTGGAGCATAGTTGCGAATTTGCACTAAACGTTCATGTCCTAGCCCAATACTAACGGCTAACGGCATCCCATGTATATTGCCTGAAGGTGTTGTTTCAGGTGTATTTAAATCTGCATGAGCGTCATACCAGATAACACCAAGATTTTTGTAATGCTCACCTAATCCAGCTAATGTTCCAATAGCAATGCTATGGTCTCCACCGAATACGAGTGGGAATTTTTTTTGTTCCACTACTTCATGCACACTATTTGCTAATGCAGTACTAACTTCTACAACTTCCTCTAAATTTAGTAATTTTTCATCCACAGCTCCGTCTGCAAGCTTTTGACTAACACGAATATCCCCTTGATCCTGTACATCGTGTCCGATAGCCTCTAAACGTTCAACAATACCTGCATATCGAATAGCACTTGGTCCCATATCTACCCCACGGCGTGTTTGTCCATAATCTGTTGGTACTCCAATAATAGAAATATTAAGTTTATTCATGTTTCTATACCCCCTAAAAGTTATAAGAATATTGTAAAGCCTATATACCACTTGGCTCAACTCGACAAAAAGTTGTATATTTATTCATTTATAAATAACATAAAAAAATCTCCTACTGTTTTCAGCAAGAGATTAGTTATCTGTAGTTAATATAACACTTTTGAATAATTTTATTCTAAAAAAGTGAGCCATGAAGGACTCGAACCTTCGACCCTCTGATTAAAAGTCAGATGCTCTACCAACTGAGCTAATGGCTCATAAAAGAAAAAATGGCTGGGGTACTAGGATTCGAACCTAGGCATGACGGAATCAAAATCCGTTGCCTTACCGCTTGGCTATACCCCAATCATTTATAAAACTGGTGGAGGGGGACGGATTCGAACCGCCGAACCCTAAGGAGCGGATTTACAGTCCGCCGCGTTTAGCCACTTCGCTACCCCTCCGAAATAACACAATAAGAATGGTGGAGGATGACGGGCTCGAACCGCCGACCCTCTGCTTGTAAGGCAGATGCTCTCCCAGCTGAGCTAATCCTCCATAGAAACAGGTGTTATATCACAGTTTATATTCTTTATAAAGCCTAAATTTTTAAATGGTGACCCCTACGGGATTCGAACCCGTGTTACCGCCGTGAAAGGGCGGTGTCTTAACCACTTGACCAAGGGGCCAATATTACGTCTCAACAAGACAAGAATTATAATAACATTTTTAATTAATAATTGCAATGCTTTTTCACAAATTATTTTATGTATTATAGTGATTGAAAAAAGGACAAAAAAATGGCTCCGAAGGCAGGACTCGAACCTGCGACAACCTGATTAACAGTCAGGTGCTACTACCAACTGAGCTACTTCGGAACAATGCTATTCACTTCGGTTTTAAACAACCTCTTAAGTACATTTATTATTATAGCAAGCATTCTAAATAATGCAACACATTTTGTGAAAATTTTTATATTTTTTGTCGAAGTCTGCTTCTACATTCGTCTGAAAGCATAATAGTTCTCTATTAATTCTAATATTTCTATTTAACGTACTAAATATTCTTGCTGTATATTATTGTAATTGTTAAAATAAAAATAGTTTTATGAATTTTCTATCAAATTTTCTGGGGGAGGATGTTCAAGATGGTATCAAATGATTTAATTGCACCTGAATTTTATAACATCACAGAGGAATTAGAAAAATTTTCGCAAGATAGTGATCGCCAAGCAATACGTTGGTTGAATACACAACAAGAGAGACGTACAGTTTCTTATGTGGAACTTAGCCAAAAAATGAATCAATACGCAAACGCTTTTACGGAGAAGGGGCTTCAAAAAGGTGATCGTGTATTAGTTATTATTCCTCGACTTCCAGAAGCTTATTTCGTTTTTCTAGGCTGCTTAAAGGCTGGTATCGTACCCATTTCATGTTCAGAGATGCTACGTGCAAGCGATTTAGAATATCGGATGGAACATTCTTCTGCTAGTGCAGTTATTGCTTATGAGGCTTTTACTAGTGAAGTTGATCAAATTACTTCTTCTGTAGACACATTGAAAAATAAACTAGTGATTGGTGCTGCGAAAGGAGATTGGACTTCTTTAGATGAATTAGCAAGCAAGCAGCAAGCTACATTTACAGCTGTAGCTACTACACGCGATGACATGGCATTCCTATCTTATACTTCTGGTACAACTGGTAAACCTAAGGGCGTTGTTCATTCACACGGCTGGGGATATGCACATATTAGAACTGCGGCTTCAAAATGGCTTTGTGTACGTGAAGGAGACCTCGTGTGGGCAACAGCTGCTCCTGGTTGGCAAAAGTGGATATGGAGTCCTTTTTTATCAACAATCATGCTGGGCGCTACTGCATTTGTCTATCATGGTGGATTCGATGCAAAAACCTATCTTCAATTAATGCAGGATGAAAAAGTTAATGTTCTCTGTTGTACACCGACCGAATACCGGATTATGGCGAAAATCGATAATTTACAAGACTACAATCTATCATCTCTACGTAGTGCCGTTTCTGCTGGTGAGCCTTTAAACCGCCCAGTTATCGAAACATTTATGAATCATTTTGGACTAAAAGTACGTGATGGCTATGGACAAACAGAAAACACACTATTAATTGGTACACTCGAAAACACAGAATTACGTCCTGGATCTATGGGTGTTCCAACTCCAGGTAATATTGTACGTATTATCGACAATGAAGGGAATGAAGCAGCAGTTGGCGAAGTTGGTGATATTGCTGTTCACAAATCTTCACCAGCTTTATTTAAAGAATATTATAAAGAACCAGAGCGCACACAAGCTGCATTTCGTGGGGATTGGTATATTACAGGTGATCAAGCAAAATGTGATGAAGACGGTTACTTCTGGTTTGAAGGTCGTGGAGATGACATTATTATTTCATCTGGTTATACGATCGGACCATTTGAAGTTGAAGATGCATTAAACAAACATGAAGCTGTACAAGAATGTGCAGTTGTAGCTGCGCCAGATGAAATTAGGGGGCATATTGTAAAGGCATTTGTTATCTTACGAGAAGGCTTCAAAGAATGTAATGAAGAGGAGTTAACAAAGGAGCTACAGGAGCATGTAAAAGCGTTAACAGCCCCTTATAAATACCCTCGTAGTATCGTCTTTCTTGATGAGTTACCAAAAACGACATCAGGGAAAATTCGCCGTATCGAACTACGAGCTACTACAGTTCATACACATTAAGTTAAGTATTTAAAACAAGAAGGCATCCATTGAGGATGCCTTCTTTCAGACTGTAGACAAACTCAATGAATTTTGAGTTTGCCTACAGTCTTTTTTCTTTTACAATAAAATAAAGTAAAGCCGTTGATTTCCACTACGGGCGGACGCTTTCCGCGGGCGGGGTCGAGCTGCTTCCCTCGCTTCGCTCAGTCCAGG